>NZ_JACHLC010000002.1 GCF_014207845.1 Chryseobacterium shigense | reverse complement strand
CTCCTTGTTGACATAACTTATTTGATGTTAAAATTAAACTTTTTTTTGCTAATTTCATATCTTAAATTACTGTCTTAATTTTGGGGAGTATTATAATATTCATACGGACAATGAAGGCAAAATGCAGAAAATAACCCTGCAGGAACTTAAAGCAATATGGTCAGACGTTGTTCTTCTGATCGAGAAGGATGATAATGTAAAGGAAGTTTCAGCGGCTAAAAGAAATAATAAAATATATTTATTAACGGGAATTGTAGCATGCATTTCCTACCTATACATTACAGCCGGATTATTACCTGCTGTTTTTGGAGTCATTATATTCTTAGGAGTATTCTTATCCGTGGAGGCGATCAAAACGGAAATGGGCTTCCAATCCTCACTCTCAAAACAGTTTTGCTCTATTATGGAAAATGCGGACTGCAGCCAGGTCATCAACTCTCAAAAAAACATCATTAACCTGAAATTCAGTGACCTGAGTATCTATTTCTTTTCATCACAGTTATTGGGAATACTCTTATTAAGTTTCAGGGCTCCGGAATATTTCTCTATGATGAATATGTTACTTTACTGTTCAGTTCCATTAACTTTATATTCCATATTTTTCCAGTGGAAGGTTGAAAAAAAATGGTGCCCTATTTGTTTAAGCATTATAGCTGTTCTCTATCTGGAAATATTGTTTTTAACCGTATATAATTTATACTACAGTAAACTGTCTTATGAAGGATTACAAATCAGCGACTTCATTATTATCATTATCAGTGCTGTTATCTCCGTATGCGGCTACAGAATAATTAAAAAAACTTTGACCAAACTAAAAAGTACTGAAAAAGAAAACATTACCAATTCCAGGTATGTGAAGAATTATTCTTTCTTTGAAAGTATTCTGAAAAACAGTACTGTAAACACATTTAGTACAAAAGGTATTTTTTTGGGAAATCCGGAATCGAATGTAGTAATTACAGCTATTACAAGTCCGTTTTGCTCTTTTTGCAAAGAAGCCCATTCTATACTGCATTCTATATATGACTCACATTCAAATGATATCGGAATTAATATAAGATTCAATTTTTCCGGTAGACCGGACGCTTCTACCAAAGAATTTTTCATTCAATTATATCATATTTACATCACCAAAGGAGACAAAGCATTTTTAGATGCCCTATCATCATGGTATCATGAAAAAAATATAAATAAATGGCTGGAAAAGTACAGTGTTAAAGTAAATGACCCGGAAACTGTCTTTCGGGATCTGCTGAAAATTTCAGATGAGAATTTTGAGAAAGGACTGTTTTTTACTCCTAATTTTTATATTAACCAGTACCAGTATCCTGATAATTTGGAGCGGAAGTATTTGGAAAGCTTTGTTCCGGATTTAATAGAAAGCAATAATTTATAATTTATGAAAAACTTATCTGTTTTTCTTTCACTGATCGTATTTTCGGGTCTTTATTCTCAGACAAAAAGGGTAATCTATGAGGTAAAATACAGGAAAACAGTCCAGGATACTGTTCTTACAAAAGAATTTTATCATGCAGATCTGAATAAAACTGAAAAAATTTATTATAACAGAGATTTTTATGTTTCGGATTCTTTAAACAAAGCAAATAATAATTTATCATCCGTTCCTAAGCTCACAAACCTTTTAACAATGGATAATGATTCCGGAAATTTTACTGAATATGAATTTTTAGGAAATGATGTGATCAAACGTGAGACCCAGCCCAGACAAGTGTGGACACTATCCAAAATTTTGAAAAAAACTGACGATTTTGAATTGCAGCAGGCCACCTGCACATGGGGCGGAAGAGAATGGATTGCATGGTTTTATCCTGAATCGCCGATAACGGAAGGGCCATATAAATTCAGAGGATTACCGGGACTCATATTTGAGGTATATGACACTGAAAAAAATTATCATTTTAAATTAATCAAAACAGAATCATATAGCATAACCCAAAAAATCGATTTCTTTCAGTACCCCTTTAAACAGGCCATTTTAGTTGATGAAGCCCGGTATAAAAAATTAAAAACAGATTACTATTATGATCCTTTGATTTTCATCAATAACGGCTCTGTCGATTTTAATAAGTATGAAGCTGTTTTTTTAAATGACGGTACCAAAATTACAAAAGACAATAAAAGACAGGAAATCGAAAAACAGAGAGCATTGATCAAAAAATACAATAACCCTGTTGAACTATCAAATATTATTAAATACCCATAATTAATAATGAAAATTATACAATCTTTTTGGACAGCGTCCCAGGATTTTCAAATGAACAGCTTTGGCTGGTTATATCCCAGATTTCATGTTATTGGCTGGGCATTAAGCTGTTTGCAGCTATCAAAATTTTATGATGTAGAACTATATACGGACAAAAACGGATATGACCTCTTGATAACAAAATTGGGTCTGCCCTATAAGAAAGTTCATGTCGTTATGGACGAGCTTAATACATTTCATCGTGATTTCTGGGCTCTGCCTAAAATCAAAGCATACATGCTGCAGAATGAGCCTTTTCTGCACGTTGACGGAGATGTATTTATATGGGAACCATTCCCTGATAACCTTATGAGCGAAGGCCTGATTTCTCAAAATCTCGAAATAACCACCGAATACTACAGTAAAATGTGGGACGAAATTTTCCCGCATTTGAAATTCATTCCGGCAGAAATGGAAAAATACATTTCAAAAGTAAACAATTATGCCTGTAATATGGGTATTTTCGGAGGAAATGACATTAATTTCATTAACAGATATTCCCAGAAATCCTTTGAATTCGCTGCAAAAAACAGTGACCTCCATCAGGGAATTTCCGGTGGAAACTTCAATATTTTTTTCGAGCAGGTTCTATTATTCGAAATGATGACTGAAGAAAAGAAAAACAGTGCTTTTTTAATTCAGGAAGTACCTTTGGACAATGATTATATCGGGTTTGGAAATTTTGATGAAGTTCCTTTCAAAAGAACCTACCTTCATTTGCTGGGCCATTACAAACGTATTTATTCTGTCTGTAAGCTTATGGAAACATTTTTCATCAATAACTATCCTTCACTTTTCAGTAAAATATATGAAATGTTCCCTGACGAATATCCGCTTCTGGGTACTGTTAATTACACATTCTCTCATCTCGAAAACAAAGAAAGAAGAGAAAGGTTTCTGGAAGATGCCCGGCAGGATACCTATAATGAAATTTTTGATGAAGTTTATCTTTTTAACAGGGATCTGACATGTATAAACTTACATCCGTTTTTATTTGAATGCCTTAATAATGATAGAAACTTCAATATCAAGCGAATAAAAGGAAGCATCTATTCACAGGAAGAAGATCAGGCCATATTAACGATAAGGGAATTAAATGAAGAGAAAACAATTATCCCTATTGATGAAATAGACCAGCTGATCCTTGATAAAGCAGAAGTTGAAAAAACATATTATTCCTTAAGATCAGAGATTCTTGAAATGCTGGATGATGAAGCCGCAGAACTAAAAGATGAATTCATCACAATGATCCAGGAAAGATTAAATTATTATTTAAAAAACAAATTAATAGTGGTCTATTCAGTCTGATTTATTTCGGATCGCAAACCTCATCTGCCAGGACTAATATTATAATTTCACAATAAACTTGAATAAAAAATTCCCCTTTTATAAACAACCGGATGGCAAAGATTGTGGCCCTACCTGTCTTAGAATTATCAGCAGATACTATGGTAAGACCATCTCACTGCAGCATATCCGCAACTTTTCCGAGACCACCCGGGAAGGCAGCAGTTTATTGGGATTAAGCGATGCTGCAGAAAACCTGGGTTTCCGCTCATTGGGGGTACGGATAGATTTCGATACCCTTGCAAAAGAAATGCCTTTACCCTGTATAGTACACTGGAATAATGTACATTTCGTTGTTGTTTATAAAATTGATAAAACCAATAAAGTATACATTTCAGATCCCAGTTACGGATTAATTACCTATAACAAAGAGGAATTCATCAAATTCTGGATAGGCGAAAATGCCCAGTCTGATACAGAAGAAGGGATAGGATTGGTTCTGGAAACTACTCCCGCATTTTTCCAGACAGAATTTGAGGATCATGAAAGTAAGGCAAGCTTTTCTTTCCTGTCCAAATATCTCCTGAAATATAAATCTCTTGTCTTACAGCTCACTGTAGGGCTTTTGGCAGCAAGTTTACTCTCGCTTATCTTTCCTTTTCTTACCCAGAGCATTGTAGATGTAGGGATACAGAATCAGGACCTGAATTTCATCTATCTTGTTCTGTTCGCTCAAATAATGCTTTTTATAGGAAGAATGGGAATTGAAGTGATACGGAGCTGGATCTTGCTCCATCTCTCTTCAAGAATCAATATTTCCATTATCTCTGATTTCTTTATCAAACTGATGAAACTGCCAATCAGCTTCTTTGATACAAGAATGACCGGAGATATCATGCAAAGAATCAATGACCATCATAGAATAGAGCAGCTCCTTACCAGTTCCTCCCTGAATACATTATTCTCACTGGTAAACCTTATTATTTTCAGCATTGTTCTGCTGTTTTATGATTACAGGCTCTTTATCGTTTATCTGGTGGGTGCCGTGCTGTATATTGGTTGGATCAGCTTCTTTCTGAAAAAGAGAAAAGAGCTTGATTATAAAAGATTCTCCCAGGTTTCCCAGGAACAAAGCAAGGTTATTGAACTGATCAACGGGATGCAGGAAATCAAAATGCATAATGCAGAAAAACAAAAACGCTGGGATTGGGAGTTTTTACAGGTTAAGTTATTCAAGCTCAGGATCAAATCTCTTTCGATCGAGCAGTGGCAGTCTGTAGGAGGTAACTTTATCAATCAGATGAAAGATATTCTGGTAAGCTTTCTGTCCGCAAAGCTCGTTTTATCCGGAAATCTTACCCTGGGAATGATGCTTTCCGTACAATATATCATTGGACAGTTAAACAGCCCGCTATTGCAGTTAATTGATTTTATCAAACAAACCCAGGATGCAAAAATTTCACTGGAAAGATTAGGTGAGATCCATGACAAGGATGATGAAGAAAACAAAGATGACCTGTATGTTTCCGAAGTGCCTCAAAAAGATCTGGAAATACATAATATGTCTTTCAGGTATATTGGTTCAGACTCTTTTGTATTTGAAAATCTGGAACTAACCATCCCCTATCAGAAAACAACAGCCATTGTAGGAGCCAGCGGAAGCGGAAAAACCACCCTTTTGAAACTTCTGATGAAATTCTATGAACCCAATGAAGGAGACATCAAAATAGGAAATGTCAGCTTAAAGAATGTTTCTCCCAAATACTGGAGAGATCATTGCGGCGTGGTAATGCAGGAAGGATATATTTTTAATGATACGATTGCCAACAATATTTCCATTGGTGAAGATTATATTGATAAGAATAAACTAAGAAAAGCCGTGGAAATTGCCAATATAAAAGATTTTGTAGAAAGTCTGCCTCTCAGCTACAATACCCAGATCGGTAATGAAGGAATAGGTGTAAGCGGCGGACAAAAGCAAAGATTATTTATTGCAAGAGCTGTATATAAATCTCCCGGGTATATTTTCTTTGATGAAGCTACCTCCGCTCTGGATGCGAACAATGAAAAAGTTATTATGGAGAATCTGGAGCAGTTTTTTAAAGGAAAAACAGCCGTAGTTATTGCTCACAGGCTTTCCACAGTAAGGCATGCCGATAAGATTATTGTTCTGGATAAAGGCAGAGTAGTTGAAGAAGGAAATCACGCAGAGCTGGTTGCCTTAAAAGGTGAATATTACAGACTTGTAAAAAATCAGTTAGAACTTGGAAACTAAAGATATATTAGATAATATTGAACTGCGCTCTGAAAGTGTTCAGGACATTCTTACGCAGCCTCCCCACTGGATGATCCGCTGGGGAAATACCGTTATTCTCATTATACTGGCAATTATTTTAATAATGAGCTATATTATTAAATATCCGGAATTTATTCCCGCTCCAATTACCGTTACATCACAAAACCCTCCGGAAAAAATAGAAGCCAGAACTAATTCAAAAATTGAAAAAATTCTTATCAGAGACCATCAGGAAGTCAAAAAAAATGATATCCTGATGGTTATACAATCCACAGCTAATTACAAAGATGTTCTGGAACTAAAAAAACTGGTGGATTCTATTACTCCCGGCCGGTTAGCATCCTTCCCGGTTCATATCACCTCTCATTTCAAATTAGGTGAGCTTCAGGGCGACTATAACAGTTTTGCCAGTGCTTTCCAGGATGAGGAGCTTTTTACAAGGCTTCAGCCTTATGCTCCCGAAAATCTGGCTGCCAATCAGAGTCTTTCTGAGTATAAAACAAGGATTATTACTTTAAAGCAACAGAAAAGTCTTGAGCAGGCCAAATATGAACTTACAAAGAAAAACTATCAGCGTTCCCAGGATCTTTTTAACCAGGGAGTAATCTCTGCTGTGGAACTTGAAAATGAAAAAATTAAATATCTTCAGGCTCAGCAGAATTTCGAGAACATTAACATCTCTTTATCCCAGATGGAGGAGAATATTTCCAATGTCAATAAAACAAAAAGCGGGGCCGCCATTAATACGGAGAAAGATAAGATATCCTATTCCTCAAAAACGCTTCAGCTGTTTGAACAGTTAAGAAAATCGCTTAAGCAATGGGAACAAAATTATCTTATAATTTCTTCTACAGATGGTACTGCCAGTTTTCAGCAGTTTTTTGGTGAAAACCAGTTTGTGAAATCAGGGGAAGCTATTCTTTCTGTTTTGCCCAGAAACAAAGAGAAGCTGGTGGGCAGGATGTCTATTCCTGCAGTAAATTCAGGGAAAGTAACAGAAGGACAGAAAGTTCTGATTAAACTGGATAATTACCGTTTCCAGGAATATGGCATTGTAGAGGGCAAAGTCCTCCATGTTGCTTTGGCCCCAAGTGTTGACGACAAAGGCAATTATTACTACTATGTAGATGTAGTTCTTCCCAAAGGCTTAAAAACATCTTATAATAAGAACCTTCCTTTTGATAAAGAGCTTAAAGGAAATGCCGAAATCGTAACCCGGGACTTAAGGCTTATAGAACGTTTCTTCTACCAGATCCGGGAATTATTAGGGTATCAGAGCTAATGAGATATTTTTATACAGAAAACAATTAATCAAAACAATTATGCAAAAAATTTTATTAATCGTAATATACATTGGTGAATTACCTTGGTATTTCAGTCTGTTTTACAATTCTTGCATAATGAATAAAAGTGTAGATTTTTTATTTGTTGGTGATGAATTGGACGGGTTAACGCAATCAGACAATATTATTATAAAAAAAGTCGGTCTCAGTGATTTCAATAGTTTGGCTTCGGATAAATTAAATTTAGACATCAATATTAAAAAAGCTTATAAAATCTGCGATTTCAGGCCTGCATTCGGAGAAATATTTGCAGAATATACGGAGGGATATGATTTTTGGGGATACTGCGACTGTGATATCGTTTTAGGAAATATCAGGAACTTCATTACCGATGATATTTTAGACAATTTCGATTATATATCTGCAAAACCGGAATATCCGTCCGGATTTTTTTCGCTATTTAAGAATAGTCAGACGATGAATAGGCTATATAGGACAAGCGATTATTTTGAGGCTATTTTTCAATCTGATGAAAACTGTATGTTTGATGAATGTGCGGGATTGTATGAAGATGTTATTTTGGGAAGAAATATTCTGGATATAGAACATAATTTGGATTCTTTACATCATCTGCTTGTAAGAAATGAAGAAGAAATCAACCCCTTATTCGAGTTTTTTTCAATTGAAGGACTTCCCGGAGATGTCAGGTATAATAACGGAGTACTATCCTATAAAGGTGAGTATGAAGTTTTGCTGTACCATTTAAGTGATTATAAGAAAAATATACTGACTGAAAAAAAGTATTTAAACCCTTCAAAAACATTCTTTATATCCAAATACAAAATTTACACCGGAAGCTTTAATCCCGCAGTACTGGGAAACTTAAAAGACAATTGGGCCGTAATGAAATTCAATTTGTCAAGTAAAATAGACAGGATACTCACAAAGTTATCTCCAGATCAACCAATTAAAATAGAAAACGGAACCTATAGTTATATGCATCAATGTATTGATATTGATAAGGATAAATTCAGGCTTCATACAATTAACGGTTCAATATATAAATCTGTACTGTTTAAAGACTATTATTATCTCGATTCAATTAATTCTTACCTCTCGAAAAATGAATTTGGAATTGACCTGATTGAAAAAAACGGGCATGTAACTTTTTTTCAGAAGAGATAGATTTCAATACAGAAGCAATTTTATCCGGTATGTTAACCGCTATTCCTGCAGCTTGAGAATTTTAAATATCAATGAAATCTGAAATTAGCTTCCGGAAGTGTATTGCTTTTTAAAAATGCCTCATATTCCGGAGAGAGTTGGGCCCGTCCGAATGTATTTTCCCCGCTCATGCTTCCGAGACGTACTTTATCTTTTCCGAATTTTTTATTCATCGCATCCATTGCTTTCATAACCGGGAGATGCTGGTTTTGGGTATCTTCTTCAAAAAGACTGATGAGTCTTTCATCTTCAGGAACAAAATCGTTGACGATAACTCCTGCTTTTTTATAATGAAATCCGTCCCTGTAAATGGCTTCAAAAAGCTCATTCACCACCCTGCCTATTAAAATAGAGGAATTGGTAGGATTGGGAAGAATCTGCGTTATGGCATTTCTATATTCGGGCAGGTCTTTTCTGAAACGGTTGGTCTGAACGAAAACAGTAACCATCCTGCAACATGTATTTTGTTTACGGAGCCTTTCTGAACAGTACATTCCAAAGGTTTCCACACGTTCCCGAACCTCTTCTTTTGCGGTAAGCATTTCCATAAAGCTTCTGGTAACCGCAATGGATTTTTTTGGAGATGGGGAATCCAATTCCAGCTGGCGGATTCCTTTCAGCTCATTAATCATTCTTACCCCGTGAATTCCCATAATTTTCCGAACCCACATTTCCGGTTTCTGAAGAAGATCCCAGGCTTTGTAAACTCCGCTGTCATGCATTTTTACGGCAAGTCTGCGCCCTATTCCCCAGACATCTTCTATAGGGAGCCATTTTAAGGCTTTCTCAATTTTTTCAGGAGTATCGAGGATATAAATTCCGTTAAACTGCTCCGGAAAATCTTTTACGATCCTGTTTGCCACTTTACAAAGTGTTTTGGTGGGAGCAATTCCTATGCTTACGGGAATATTCTCCTTATTATAGATGTCATCTTTAATTTTAAAACAGTATTCATGAATGTCTACATATTTGAAGCCTGAAAGATCCAGAAACAGCTCATCAATACTGTAAATTTCATAGTCCATAACGTATGACTTTGAAATATCAATTACCTGCTGGCTTTTGTAATTATAGAGTTCAAATTTCGCAGAGAAGCTTTTTACATCATGCTGTTTGAAGAGTTCTTTATATTTGAAAGCCGGAGCTGCCATAGGAATACCCAGGTCTTTAGCTTCCTTGCTTCTGGAGACAACACATCCGTCATTATTGGAAAGTACCACAACAGGTTTTCCCTCAAGAGACTGATCCAGGGTTCTCTCGCAGGAAACAAAAAAGTTATTGCAGTCTACTAAAGCATACATGACAGAAAGATGATATTTTAATACAAAATTATCATTTTTAAAGGTAAATATTCTTTCTTATCATAAAATTAACATCATATTTAACACATTGAATATGATATAGTTAATTTATTTTAAACACGTCATGTTTTGTCGCATTACCGCAATAACTTGCTAGCCCCAATTGAGCTGTATCAGATCATCTTTAAACGTTCTTCCTCCAGATCAATCTGGTATAAATGCTGACGGATGACCTCCTCATTAATGGATATATCTTTATTAAGCTCAGAAAGATACTGTCTCTGGCTTTCGAGCATTTCAACGAAAATTACCTTGTTCTTTTCATTCATCCAGCCTTCATCATTCACCTTGTTTTTTTCCTCCCAGTGCTGCAGCATCCTTTCTATACCGGAATGCCCCTGCAGTTCGTTTTCATGTTTTGTTTTCAGGAAATGATAAATATGCTGTCTCAGTTCGTGTTTTATTTTCAGCCTTGTCTGTTCTTCCTCTTCTTCATTCATAAAATCCTGAAATGCATGCCCTTTATTGATGAAATAAGGAAGCGTAAGCCCCTGAACCAGTAAAGTAAGCAGGATAACAACAAAGGTGATGAACAGTATCAGGTTCCTGTTAGGAAAAGGTATTCCGTTGTCAAGTGTAACGGGGATAGCCAAAGCTGCAGCCAGAGACACTACACCCCGCATTCCTGTCCATCCGAGAAAAAGAGGCATCATGAGAGTTCTCCTTCTTGTGGATGCCCGCGGAGCAACACCCGGCCTAAAAACCAGTGTAGCCAGCATAGCAGCATAAGCACTTATTATCCTGGCCAGAATAAGAACAACTGTTACCATAACACCGTATTTAACGGCCGTACCTAAAGGAATTCCTTCGGAACGGAGCCCCCCGACAATTTCAGGAAGTTCAAGACCTATGAGTAAGAAAACGATACCGTTTAATATGAATACAACACTCTCCCATACGCTGTGCCCTTTTATTCTACTGGCACTGTTCAAAAATATCAAGCGTCTTGTAGACATATATAAACCACCGGATACTACGGCAAGTACACCGGAACTGTGAAGCTGTTCTGCAATCCAGTACATGAGGTAAGGCTCTATAAATGTTAAGGCAATATCCGAAGAAGCATCTGTAGGCAGCCTTTTGTGTGCCTGAACAAAAATCCACCCGACAGCCAGCCCTATTCCTGCCCCTCCTATAACCATCCATAAAAAGCTCAGTGAAGCTTCCTGCCACACAAACTGTCCGGTTCCTACCGCTATCAATGCAAAACGGAAAATAATAAGCGATGAAGCATCATTCAGTAAACTTTCCCCTTCCAGAATGGCCGAAGTGGTTTTGGGGATCTTTACAAATTTCATAATAGCTCCGGTACTTATAGCATCCGGTGGAGAGACAATTCCTCCAAGTAAAAATCCAAGTGCGATTGTAAATCCGGGAATAAAATAATTGGCTGCCACTGCAACAGAAAGCGCTGTAAAAAAGACAACCAAAAATGCAAAGCTGCCTATAATACGCCACCATCTTTTCATTTCTTTAAAGGAAATCGCCCAGGATGCTTCAAAAAGTAAAGGCGGTAAAAATATAAAGAAAATAAGATCCGGATCTACCTTTACAACAGGAAGTCCGGGTACAAGGCTTACCAGCAAACCAAATACCACCAACAGAATGGGATAAGCGATTTTCAGTTTGGTCGCCCACATATTCAGCAAAACGATAGCAGCTATCATTGCCAGGAAAAAAGGTAAATTACTATGCATTGAAATATTGTGTTTTTTATGACAGCTTCATTAAATTTTTAACTTTTTATGAGCTGTTTTTTTACAAATATACAGTCAATCTGCTTTTCTTGTATTAATTTTTCTGATCGTATTTGAACTTAATTTTAATGATTAATGGAATTCCCTGGTCATTGCCTTTATTCATCAGATTATGTGAAAGTTTTATCTCAGGAACATATTTTAATTAAACACGTCAAGTTCCGTCGCCCTCACCTTATACTTTTGCTTTACAAAATAAATAATAATGGAATCATGGATAAAGTAACGTCAGAAAGAATAAACAAGCTTCACCCTTCTGTAAGGGATGAAGTAAAACAAATTATCAAAGAATGCGATGAAGCCCTCACCGGAAAGGCTAAAGTAAGAATTACACAGGGCCTGAGATCTTTTGAAGAGCAGGAAAAATTATATGCCATAGGAAGAATCACTGCAGGAAAAAAAGTAACCAATGCCAAGGCCGGACAGAGCATCCACAATTACGGACTTGCTGTTGATATCTGCCTGATGGTCGATGGAAAAACTGCAAGCTGGGACACAGTAAAAGACTGGGATAATGATAAGGTAGCCGACTGGTACGAATGTGTGAAGATTTTCGCAAAACATGGCTGGGACTGGGGTGGAAACTGGAAAACCTTCAAGGACCTTCCCCACTTCGAAAAAAAGAACATTCAGACTAAAAAAGGGCTGGTAAAAACGAGCTGGAGAACATTTTCCAAAATGCCAAGAGACAAGCAGAATTATATTCTTTTTTAATTCTCTTTTATTTGAAAATAATTATAATACGACAAGTTCTGTCGCTTCTCCGGCCTACCTTTGTTTTATAAGAAAATGTTAGTTAACTGAGATCTCAATACTGAAACCAGCATCTGTTTTTAAAGGCAGAAAGTTGGTTTCAGTTGTCTCAGGACTTTAAGTTTTCTTTTAAAAACCAACAAAACATCACATGAAAAAGACAACCATTCTTTCTTTGGACGGGGGCGGAATAAGAGGTATCATCACCTGCATTATTCTCCGCTACATAGAAGAGCAGCTTCAGCATCATGATAATCCGGGGGCAAAACTCGGTGATTATTTTGATCTGGTTGCGGGAAGCAGTACAGGCGGACTGATTGCTTCTATTATTCTGTGTCCCGATGAACACCGGAAAGCGAAATATTCTATCCAGAAAGGATTGGAATTATACGCTGAAAAAGGGGGAGACATCTTTCAGGTTTCTTTTTGGGAAAAACTGGTCAATCCGTTTGGCCTTCTTAATGAAAAAATTTCCCAGGAAGCTCTTGAAAAAAATTTGAATGACTTTTTTGGAACTTTAGAACTTAAAGAATTTATAAAACCATGTTTAATAACCAGTTATGACATAGAAAACAGAAGAGCAAAGCTTTTCAATTCCTGGGAAGCCAACCTCAGCACAGATAATTTTTATGTAAAAGATATCTGCAGGGCCACATCGGCAGCTCCTACTTATTTCAGTCCGGTACAGATCAAATCGATGTACGGGCAGATTTTCAGCCTGATTGATGGCGGTATGTTTGCCAACAATCCTGCTTTATGTGCTTACGCAGAAGCCAGAAAAATTCCTTTTGCGGAAGTATTGAAAAATCATCAGAAAGCTAATAATCCCGGCGTAAATGATATGATTATTGTATCTATCGGAACAGGTATTGAGGCGAAACCTTATTCATTTAAAAAACTTGAAAAATCCGGGAAAATAGGCTGGGTAAACCCGATTATTGATATACTGATGTCTGCCAATGCAGAAACTGTAGATTACCAGCTGTGCCAGATGTTTCAGACTTTGGGACTTCGAAACCAGAAAAACTATTACCGGCTGAATCCTTCATTGAAAAATGCTTCTCCCGCGATGGACAATGTAAAAAGATCCAATATTGAAAACCTGATCCAGGCAGGATTGAGCTATATTGATGACAACAGGGAAACCCTGAACCAGATTGTACAGAAACTGATCAAAAATAAAATATAAGCTTTTCACCTTATAAATACTTAATATAAGCTTAAAAGATAATATTAAAAATTTATAAAAAGTTTTTTAAACACGTCAAGTTTTGTCGTCTTCTCCTGCTACTTTTGGAGTATAAATAAAGACACAAAAAAAACAATCATTAAAATTTTAAAAAGCCTTTGAATTCAACATTTATCAATGCTGGACAGCCAGAAATATGTTCAAAACACAACCTCAACCTTAAAACACAACACATGGAAACACCAGATCACAACCCGGACATACTTTTTGATGAAGATCTCTATACTATTGAATGGAGCGATATCGAAAATGCAGAGATGGACTATGAGAATTACCTCAATGACATTGAAAGTTTTTTCAGGGAAGATTTCGAGGATGCAGTTCCTGAAGAAGATATATACTAAATAAATTGTAACACGACAAGTTCTGACGCTGCCCGGAATTACCTTTGAAACACCCAATCACAATACCCGACAACACCCTATAATTATTCAAAAACACCTTTGAATTCATCATTCACAAAATGCCGGACAGCCAGAACTATGTCTAAAAATCTGTAAAAACTATGAAAAAGTAATTTGTAACGTGGAAATCTGGCCTGCAACCACTGAAAAAGGTCAATCTGAAGAGCTATACTCTTCAAAAATAACCTATTAATTAATCAAAACAAAATCACACAATTTTTATTATGAAAACAAAAGAAGAACTAAAACTCTTATTCGAAAACGGAGATAAGCCAATGCAGGAAAATTTCTGGGAATGGCTGGAATCTTATTGGCACAAGGATGAAAAAATTCCTGAAAGCTCTATTGAAAACTATGAGAAGATTGTCCCATTTTTTAATGGGGAAGGATTACTACTTAGCTCAGCAGCAGTACTTACTATTCCTGCAGGTACCAAAAAGATACTTGATTCAGGCTTCACGTTTACAGGAATGTCATATCAAATCATAAAAGTAATTTTTAATGAAGGACTTGAAGAAATAGGATCCAGTGCTTTTTTGGGACAAAATATCAAGAGTATCAAAACCCCCTCGACATTAAAAATCATTAAAGGACAAGCTTTTTATGATCAAAGAAATAACATTAATGGTTCGGATGCATTAGAAGAAATCATTCTTAATGAAGGTCTGACAACCATTGAGTCACAAGCATTTTACTGTCGTGGAGCATCCTATGTTGAAGATCTATACATTCCCAGTACAGTAACAACTGTGGGACAAAATTCATTTGCAATTCCGTCGCTAAAAACGGTTTCTGCTCCGGCAGGCCTAGACTTAAGTATTGCAGGAATTCCTGCTACAGCTACAATCACCTATAGATAAAGATAAAAGATGAAAACAAAAGAAGAATTAAAGCTTTATTTCGAAAACGGAGATAAGCCAACACAAGAAAATTTTGGGGAATGGCTGGACTCTTACTGGCATAAAAGTGAAAAACTTGGCAATAGTGCCCTGGATTTAATCACTTATCAGGAATTTAGATATTCTCCAACTGATAATACAGAAATTACCGGTAATGATTCTATTATAGTTTTCCCGGAAGGCATTAAGATTATCGGAGGCTTCAGGTTTAACTTAACCTTACAAAACCGTGTTACAAAAATTCAATTTCCTCAGTCTCTGGAGATAATCAGAGCCAATGCTTTTGGTGCCCAGTACCTGAGAGG
The DNA here is from genome assembly GCF_014207845.1 of Chryseobacterium shigense. Classification (NCBI taxonomy): domain Bacteria; kingdom Pseudomonadati; phylum Bacteroidota; class Flavobacteriia; order Flavobacteriales; family Weeksellaceae; genus Chryseobacterium; species Chryseobacterium shigense. Next base: position 630,551 of record NZ_JACHLC010000002.1, on the reverse strand, counting down.
AACTCTAACAATTCCGGGATCATGCAAAGTTATTGAAGCACATGCATTCAACAGTACTGTTGCAGATCTATCAGAGTTAGTATTAGAAAATGGTATAGAAACTATTGCAGATGGGTCATTCCAACTTCTTGGATGTAAAAATTTAACCGATCTGTATATTCCCAAATCAGTAAAATCGGTAGGACAAAGCGCATTCTATATTCCTGCACTTAAAACCGTATCCGCACCCGATGGATTAGATTTAAGTAATGCCGGTATTCCGGAAACAGCAACAATACTACGCTATGTAGATTTATAACAATACTATGAAAACAAAAGAAGAATTAAGGCTCTACTTCGAAGACGGAGATAAGCCTACGCAGGAGCATTTTTGGGGCTGGCAAGACTCTTACTGGCACAAAAATGAGAAAATAGAAATGAACAAAATTACAGGGTTAGAAAATGGCCTGCCCAACCCTAACCATATCTATGCCGATACAAATGAAGAAGGTACCGCCTCTTTAGAATCTTATTTAGAAAAGAAAGTTTTTATAAAGCCAGGCACTTTGAATATTCCTAACGATTTTGCTTACAACATGTCTATCGCGGAAGTATCCATTCCCGATAGCGTTAAAAGTATTGGAATAGGAGCCTTTTCCCGTAATTTACTGAAATCCGTAACCATCTCAAATAATATTACTGATATTGGAGATAGTGCTTTTCAAAGTAACAGGTTAAGCTCGGTAAATATCTCTGAAAATATGACGGAGATTAAGCCCGCGACTTTCGGTGATAATCAGCTGACCTCAATAGACATTCCTAAAAACATTACACATATTGGAGCGGGAGCTTTTATCAGCAACCAGCTCACCTCAGCACATATTCCTGATACGATTACCCAGATTGAAGCATCAACTTTTCAATATAATCAGTTAAAATCAATAGAAATTCCTAAAAGTGTTACCAGTATTGGAGACTACGCATTTCAAAGCAATCAATTAGTTTCAATAGATATTTCCGGCTATGTAACATCCATTGGAGCCGGTGCTTTCCAAAACAACAAACTGGGGTCTGTAAATATTCCTGATAGCATCAAAACTATTAACCAATTTGTTTTTGCAGATAATCTCCTTTCTTCGGTAAGCATTCCGGAAAATGTAACGGTCATCAGAGACAGTGCATTCAGGAACAACCAGTTAACATCAGTAAATCTTCCTGATAATCTGACAAACATTCCCCGTCTTGTTTTCGCAGATAATCATCTGGAATTCATAAAGATTCCTGAAAATGTAAACAATATTGACTATGCTTCTTTTCAGAATAACAGACTGACATCAGTAGAGATCCCGGACAATGTGGCAAGTATTCAGTCATTTGCATTTCAAAACAACAGGTTAACATCTATAAAAATTCCGAAAAGTATTACTGCTATTAAGGAATCTGTTTTTGCAGATAACCTTTTGACCTCTGTAGATATCCCTGAAAACGTACAAATCATTGATTATAACGCATTCAGAAACAACAACCTAACATCAGTAAACATTCCTGATACTGTTTATTATATTAATCAATTTGCCTTTATCAACAATCAGTTATCCAACGTCACTTTGAGTGAAAATACAGGATACTATCAATCCTCTTTTGATTCCAATGTTGAAGTAACCGGAGGATATATGATGGGCTAAACAAAAATTTAAAAAATGAAAACAAAACAAGAACTAAAACAATTTTTTGAGAACGGAGATATTCCTGTCCAGGAGCAGTTCTGGGAATGGCAGGAATCCTACTGGCACAAAAATGAAAAAATCCCGTCCGATAAACTAGATTACGATTTTTCTCAAAAAGCAGATGTAGATGCTTCCAACCTGACAGCACAAGATGCCCAGCTTTGGAAAGACAAAATCGAAACCCAAACATCCATTCAGAGCCCTGAATTGAACGGAAATATTCTCACGGTATTTTACACAGGCGAAAATGGTGTTCAGCAAAGTAAATCCGTAGATTTAGGCGGATTGGCAACCAACAACATCGGTATTCAGGATACACAGTATAATACCTCTCAAAACATTATCACAATTACCCAAAATGACGGCTCAGTCTTTCATATTGATCTTTCGGAATTCAGTATTATTCCAACTGTAAATGCAGATGGAAGTGTTTCACTGGTTCAGGAAGGCGCCGAAAAAGTAAAAATACATAAAGCAGGTATTTCAGGTAGCTATAATGATCTGATTGATAAACCCAATTTTACTGGAAACGACACATTACAATCAGTTATAGACAGGGATAATTCGTCCACAAAAGCTATTGTTTTTAATGCCAGTGCAGGCCGGGCGGGAGAATTGAATTTTAATAAAACGCTTTATTCTCATTACTTTGGTAATATTAACCCGTCTCAGACCGGCTATTACAATATGTCTATTGGTTATAATGCTTTGCCAAAAGTGACCACAGGCGGAAATAATATAGCATTCGGATCTTATTCTTTTTCTGAATTAACAACTGGTAAATGGAATACAGCAGTGGGCGTATTAAGTGGTTCCAAATTAACGACAGGTGAATATAATGTATTCATTGGCACGGCAGCAGGTGAGAACGCAACCACAGGAAACCAAAACACAATGATTGGTGATGAATCAGGAAATAAAACCACCACAGGATTTAAAAATACTTTTTTAGGAGTAGGAACGGGTTACGCCAATACTACAGGTAATCTTAATACGTTGATAGGCTGGAAAGCCAATAACCAATCAAATTTAGGTGATAAAAACATTATGATTGGAGCCTCAGCCGGGTCAGGTGTTACAGGTAATAATAATGTTTTAATTGGTACAGGAGCAGGATTCAATGATGGAGCAATCGGTAATAAATTAATTATCCATGGTAATCAAACATTAACGGGATATTCAAATACTGCTGAAGGAAATTTCGGAAGTTTCCAGCAAGGTCAGTTAAACAGAGCTTTAATTACCGGGGATTTTGTAGACCGTTGGGTGAGAATGAATGCCGGATATTTACAAATCGGATCACCCGCTTCAAATGCCGATGATATCACCATAATTCCTACAACAGGAATAACAGCAGCAAAATTATACAACCCTACAAGTAATAACGATTATGTTCAACGCGGCTGGGTATTCAACAATTACTATAACCAGACTCAAATTAATTCATTATTAAGCAGGACTTATCGTGTCCAGGGATCTGTTGCGAATTTTGCAACTTTACCCACAACCGGGCAAACGATAGGTGACGTGTGGAATGTACTTGATACAGGTGAAAACTATGTTTGGGTTGATAATTTGAATAATACCGGCACCCCAGGATGGGATAAGCTATCCGGAATGGTTGACGCTTCAGGATTTATACCTAGAACAGGAACCGTAACGGGCCAACCTATAACGGGAGATCTTCACTTAAATGAGAGCGTTAGCTTTATTAATTACGTTAGCCCTTCTTATAACTCTAGATTTGCACTAGAAGATGGTGGTTTTGGATTTACAGGTACCGGAGGTTCTGGATCAGATACCTTTGTCTTAAGTATTTCTCAGGCGAGAGAGTTGAATTTTACATCAAGTTTTGCTGATTCAAAAGGTATAACAAGTAATGTTTATTTTGGTAATAATTATGATGACAACTCTTTTATTCAAAAGAAATATGCAGACAAGCAGCATTCCTATACCCGTGAAGAAGAATTAACAGGCGGAACATGGATCAATGGTAAACCTGTTTACAAAAAAACCCTGTATTTAGACCAAATCCCGAGAACCGGAGAAATTGATCTCAGATCTGAATTCCCTGATCTTGAAACCATTATTTCCAACGAGATGTTTACAGAATGGTACGCCCTGGATACAGCGTTTGCAGGTAACCAATGGCGAACAAAAATCTACATCACCGTAGAAAGAGATAAAGCTACAATTGAACTGTTGGGTGAGCCTGATTATGATTATTCTGTCATTAACTCATTTACCCTAACCCTAGAATACACAAAAAAATAAATCATTAAAAAACAAAATATTAAAATGGCAACAAACAATACACCAACAAAAACTGCATTTACTGTAGGAGGATCCTTAGTAGGAGAAGGTATTATTAACTATAAAGAAACAGATAGCATAGCACCAACAAACAATACGTCCCAGACACTTTTCAGATTTGTGAGTTTGAGAAACCCACAATTAACAGAAACTAAAAAACAGAATTTAGGCTTCGTCCAAAAACCTTCCGAATTAGCAAGTGCCTTTGATTCAGTAATCAACCCTGGAGATTCAGCGCTCGTTAAATTTCAAGCCCTGGAACGTAAAGCAAAAGAATTCAATACCACTGGTTATCAAAGCGAAGTAGAAATTGAGGAAGGCCCTCTTTCTGAGGCACTTAATATCGGAAGAAAAATTGCTAAAAGAGAAACTATTTCTACCGATGATGAAAATACAGCCAAAAGCTTATATAATAACAGCTCCATCCAAAGTAAAGTTGGACAGATATGGGATAATTTAATTTATCAAACCGTTACTCAAGAGAATTTTTACGTAAAAGAAGCGTTGGTTCATATTTTAAAGGCTCTACACTTTGGATATGTTGCAGATTTGCCGGTTACACCAGAACTAACAAAAATTAATGGTACAGATTTAAAAGCTAAAGCGCTTGATGCCAGAGTAGTATTACCCATGAAGTTATTAGGAGATGGATTAGAAGGCGAAGGGCAAACTCCAGCTGCATCTTTAAGGGCGAATATGTCCCAGACTGGAAGTGGAGTGACAAAAGAAACAGTTCTTCCATCAGCAGTTAAACAACAGCTTAAAGTGGATGGACAGAAAATTTCCGACCTATCACTTCTCAACTTTGAAAGAGACCGGTTGGTACAGCTAAGGTCCGAACTTGAAAAAATGCAGAAACTGTTCTATACAATTAGAGCAAAAGCATATGATACGGCCAACAAACAATATCTTAGTGCCAATCAGGAAGGTATTGATGCTTATAATGCAATGCTTGAAAAAATCAATGCTCAGATCGATAAAGAAGGACTCAATCAGGAAGAAATTGATGCATTATATGATGCTTTGGAAAGACTGAGTGTTCCTGAATTCAAATTTGAATATAAAAATGAACTTAACTTTGAGGATCTTAAAGCAAAGCTTTCTGAAGATTTATTTGAAGTATTCATTAAAAATTTTGCACTTGTAAACAATGGCAATGATGTAGAAGGGGAATTGGATCTTACAAAGATTGAATTTGTATCTGATAAAGAAATCCTTATTGATAAAGTCCCTGTTACAATTACTGAAGAATATGACACATTCATTGAAGTCTTTGAAGTCCTTGATGAACTGACATCGTCTAAAACTCAGGAATTATTTACCAATTCACCGATTCAGCAACAAGAGTACGCAAAAATAGGAAGTGTTTTAGTACCTGTAGCCAATAAGGTCACTTACGTAGAAATTTCGGGAACTTATTATTTAAAGGTAATGTCCGTAAAAGCACTTTTTACCTATAGCAATGCCATTATCTTCTACTATAATACCGATAGTGATTCTTTAGCCCTCTCTTCTGCCATTATGGAAATCTCAGGAGACGGACAGCAAAACGTAAGCGTTCCAGCTATTGATATTGTTGATGGAAAAGTAGTTTTTCCTCCTACTGTAAATTTCATGAAAAGTATAACAAGAATAAAAATCAATTTATACTTTAAGAATGGAGAACATACTGTAGTTGAACACGATATTGCACGAAATCAGGAATATACCGGAAAATTCTCATTCAAAACGATGGTGGACGATGGTGAAGGAGGAGAAAACCCCGGAGGTGAAAATCCTGGCGAAGGGGGTGAAAATCCTGGAGGAACTACCAATCCTCAACCCGGAACCTTTATCCCTAAACACTTTGGTGTAAAAAGACTTGGTATTGCAGATTACCTTAAAGTCGTACAATCAACACATGCCTATATCCCCGGAGAAGTTACGCATATAGAAAACGTAATGGCTAAGGAGTTTAAACAAAAATCTACAAGAAGGCTCAGAAGAAGTGAAATCCAAACCACAACATCAAAGTCTACAGAAAGAGAAACACTAAGCGATACAACGACGACGACAAGAAATGATATGCAGTCTGAAGTAGCCAACGTTATACAGCAGGATATCAATACTGAAGCACATTTCAGATATGGTGGAATGGGAAAATCTTTTGAAGTAGGAGGAAGCTTTGCAGCTCATAATTCTAAAGAGAACAGCACCAGACAGGCTATGGAAAAATCCCAGGAAATTACAGAAAAGGCCACAGAAAGAATTCTGACCAAAGTAGCTGAAGAAAGAATTGAAAAAATTATTGAAGAGTTTGAAGAAAACAATGCTCATGGCTTTGATAACAGAAACGGAAACAAACATGTAGTTGGTGTATACAGATGGGTAGATAAAAAGATGAAAAATCAGATCTATAACTATGGTAAACGTACCATGTTTGAATTTATGATCCCTGAACCTGCAAGACTTCATAACCTCGCAACTCCAGCTGTAAAAGCGGATACGCTGAAAGCTCCGGTTGATCCAAGAAAAGCAGATGGCGAATGGAAAATGCCGGATTTCAAAACAGCAACAAAAGAGCAGCTTCAGCACTGGGCCGAAATCTATGGAGTTACTTTAACATCGATGCCTCAGGCTAATATCACTGAAGATCAGTATCATGACGATACTTCAGGGGCTTCTGACTGGGAAATGAGAAATGTCGCAATGTCAGTTCCTCAAAATTATAAATGTACCCATTATAATGTTCATTATTCTTACAAAGAAAAACGTAAAAAAGGGAAGATCAAAATTAATAATACCGGTGAATTAACTGATCATGAGGGAGACAGAAGCTTTCCTGCCAATACTACAGGAACATTTACCCTTACTTTTTATATTTATTATATTGATATTGCTTCTTTTAAAGTGACAAAATATTGTACGCTTTCTGACGAATTCATTGAGTCATGGAAAAAAGAAAACTTTGATGCGATCATTAAAGCATATGAAGAAGCCTATGCTGACTTCCTTGTCAAGCAGAAGGAGCTGGATGACAAAGCAAAAGAGGAATCTGAAGCAGCCAATGAGAAAAAAGACGGTCTTGCCAATTTCTACCGTGATATGGAATCAGTAATTCTGAAACATAACTGTATTGCCTATCTTCTGCAAAATTATATTGCTCCTTTAGGAAAAGCATTTACTGTAGGTGATAAAATGAGCAACTTTGAAGTAATTCTTGGTGAAGAACTTGAACAATATACATCATTAGCCAAATTTATGGAACAGGCTTTCGAATGGAGTATCATGGATTATACTTTCTATCCATATTATTGGGGAGAAAGAAAAAGATGGCAGGAGATGTATCTTTCACAAAATACAGATCCATTATTCAGAAGCTTCCTACAGGCAGGTATGGCCAGAGTAATTGTTACGGTAAAACCAGGATTTGAAGATGCTGTACAGTTCTTTATGTCTACAGGAAAAATCTGGAACGGAGGTGAAGTACCGGTAATCGGAGATCCTATGTATCTAAGTATAGTAGATGAAATGCGTGAGCCGGTAGGCATGAAACAAGGAAAACCATGGATCACTACCCTTCCAACTTCCTTAAACATTCTACAAGAGGATTCTGCAGGTTTGAAAACCCTTACAGCACTTCCGTTTACGAAAGAAAACCCTGAAGAATTTGAAGTTCCTTCAGATGTTGTGACTGAAACTGAATTCTCTATTGTTGATTCACAACTGAATTCCGGAGACGATAAGTTCATAGATAATATTGAATTAAACAACGGATTCCTTGAACTGACTACAGATGATAATCCTAAAGAAATTATTGCATCACTTCCTTTATCTGATTTAAAGCAGGCACTACAATAATTCTGTTGAAGCATATTTTATGGGCAGAGTGAAAAACTCTGCCTTTTTTATTAATCTTTAAAATTATTAAAATGAAAAATACAGAATATAAAGATGTGTTTGATATCGGCAACGAGGCTCTATCGGTAGATAACAAATTCGTTGTTCCTGCATTTCCTTCCTTAAAAAACCCATTTACAATGGGTGAAAATATCAGAGGAATGAGTAATGTGAGCCCGTTGGCTACTGTAAAACTGTTTAATCAGTCTGCTGAAGATATACAGAATAAATATTATCCTGATGGAGACACTCCTGTTGAAGGCACTTTTACATACATTCCTGATAACAGAAGCGATTTAACATCTGTAATTAAAACTACTGTAAAAGATTTTTATTATTATGGAGTAAAAGATGTAAAAAATTTTGCATTTAAGGTCATTATATTTTCTTCTACAGAAGCCACAAAACTTAAAGAATGCTTTGAAATTTCAAGGCCCAGAGGCAGAGAAATATTGATTTTCGTAGAAGATAACTCTAAAGACAATGTTAGTGGAACTTATGGAGCAATGAAAATCTCAGAGGAAGTATTATCTTTCCTAAATTCAAAAAAAAGACTGGCATATGATGTATATGATAATACAGAAATTTACAAAGAGGTCAGAGCTGTAGTCCCGGAATTAACAGACGATCAGATCAAAGGTCTTTTAACGAATGGCTATATTGAGGATTTTCGCATCAATGCCGCCAAAACATACTTCAAAGTAGCTTCTTTTTTTTCCAGTGGAATTTCTTTTATTCACCCCAGTCTTGGTATTCTGACCAATGATGCTTTGAGAGCAGCAACCAGTGCCGTTCTTGAAGAAATTATAGTATTTATTGAAAAAGCAAGACTTGAGGAAAACAGATGGCAGCCCAAACCAGCAAGACTGGAAAATGGAGAAATTGATGAAAATTATAAGTACAATCCTCTTCTTTCATCCGGAAAAGATGTTTCCGGAACAGTAAACTTTACGGAGATAAGTCGGCACTTAAAAACAATGCTTACAGAGCAAAACAATTTTGTAAAGCTATTATTGAATATCAAAAAGGATTTTAAGTATAATGACCAGCCCAAAGGCTTTTTGGAGATCTTATATAAAGCTTATTTAGATGCTTACTATATTATGCATAATGTAGCTTCCAATTTGGAAAGCATATCAGATATGAAAATTCTGAAATATGGAACAAAAGTATACAACGCTTTACTTTGTGGCATATGGAATGGCCTTGTAGATGCGGTATCCGGCTTGTTTGCAATGGTAAAAATGATTTATGACGGCATCACGTTGGGTAAAGATTTTGCTCAGAATATTGAAAAATATCTCCCTACTCTTTTGGAACAGTTTGATGAAGTGATTCAGTCTATCAAAGATATTGATTTTACAGAAATTGCAAAATCTATTTATAAAAAATTAAAAGAAGTTAGTCTTACTTTTGATCCAGTAGCTTGTGGTTATTTTGTTGGATATGCTTATGGCTTTATTATATCATTGATCATTGAAATCATTGTTGGAACAATAATAAGTGGGGGAAGCTTAAGTATAGCAGCTATTGCCAATGCAATAACAGAGCTCATTTTAGGAATATTTCGCTTGGGCTGGGCCCTCATAAAAGGAACAGCAAAAATAGTAAGAACATTTGCAAAATTTGTTGTTAAGACCATACAAGATATAATCAAGGGATTTCAAGAAGTTATAAGCTTTCTGAGAAAAGAAGGAGCATTAACGAAATTAATAGAAGATGTATTTGAGAAACTTAAGAATGTTAGAAAAAATTTTAATCAGGCAAAATGGAAAGAATTACAAAAATATCTGCAAACAAGAAATAAATTCCACAATATGGATTTAGTAGAGCAACTTTGGAAACAAAAAATTGAAACTAAACTCCTCTTTCCAAATAACCTTAAAAAACTTTACTTCAAATATTTAGAAGAATTCCCTGCGTTGAAAAGAGGTTTTAACCAAGCCGAATTTAAAACCACTATAAAGAAAAAAGGTAAACTAATAGAAGAAGTAGAAGAATTTTCAGTTTCAGGAGATAAGGATAAATGGCTGGGAAGTTTTGGTGACCCTCCTGAATTGCCGCCTAATACAATAAATGTATTGGACGATTGGGAAAATTTCGAGAAATTTGTAGACGGAGCGGTCGATTTTGCAAACAGACCAAGAAAATACGACAGCGAGATCAAGTACATTTTCAACTTCCTGAAAAACCATATGAATAAAGGAGATGAATTTGTAATAGAAACCAGGAACATCTTCAAAACCTGCGGAAGCTGTAAACGGGAATTTGTTATGCTGGAAGATTATCTACGAACCCAAGGCAAAAAAGTGAAAATTATAGTATTTTCGGACGAAAGTATTGAGGGTACAAGAATGTTAAAAGATAAATTAAAAATAAAATGAATATACAATATTTGACTCAAGTAAAAGAAAATCATCAATTAAGAAATTTTGTAAATAGAGGATTTTCTTTAGATAAAATTAAACAAATTGAACAAAAATTCAATAATAATAAAGAGTTTCCAAAAGCATTTAGAGAGTTTTTATTTTTAGCCGGAGATTTTAATAATTTTGGATTTGATGACATTGATGGGATTATAAAACTTCAAGAATATGCCAAGGAAGATATGGAAATGGCCGGGCAAACTTTAAATAAAGCTTTTTTTGCATTTGATGTATTAGATAGTATGTATAGTGTAATTCTTTTGGACGAAACTAATGAAGATCCTAAAGTTTATCTCTTAATGCCTTTTCTTGCAAAAGGAGGATCAGAGCCGTTATTAAAACCCAATGGCTGGGATTTTACAGCTTTAGTTAATGAAAGTATAAGAAGAGTAAAGAATAATATTTCTTTTTAAATTTAAACCGCTCAATTTCTTGAGCGGTTTTTTATTTTCAAAACCTGTAGAAGCTGTAAACGGGAATTTGTAATGTTGGAAGATTATCCGCGAACCCAAGGCAAAAAAGTGAAAATTGTTGTGTATAGTGATGAAACAATTAAAGGGACTGAAGATTTAAAAATTGCGTTAAAACTTAAAAAGAAAAAATAAAACACGACACATTTTGTCGCATTAAGCATATATATTTGTCTTATAAAATTTTACCATGAAACGCAGCGTTGCTGCACATAAAATACAGACGAATGAAAAAAGATTTTTATCTGACAAGATATGCCTTAATTATCAAAAGATTAGAAAGTTCTCCGGCTACCTATACCCAGCTGGAGGACTATCTTTTAAACTCATTTGAATTCCAGGATGCGGGGATCAAGAGTTATTCTATCCGTACGCTGCAGAGGGATATCCGTGAAATTTCCGATCTTTTTAACCTTTCCATTCACAATAAGAAAAAGGGTGATAACAGATACTATATTGAAAGCCGCCCGATCATGGAAGTGGATGAATATAACCAGAAGCTTCTGGAATCTTTCCAGGTCAGCAACGCTTTAAATCTTCATCCGGATTTTTCAGATTTTATCTTTTTTGAAAGCAGAAAACCAACCGGAATAGAGCATTTCTATGATCTTTTCTTTGCGATCCGTAACAAGAGAGTTGTGAGTTTTGAGCACTACAACTACAAAAATAAGATCATGACCTCACGCAAAGTACATCCGCTGGCTTTAAAAGAATCGAAGGACAGATGGTACCTGATCGCCATAGACACCAAAGACAAAACCCTGAAATCATTCGGGCTGGACAGAGTGAACTATCTGGATGTAAGCAAAAACAAGTTCCGGGAAAAATACAACTATAACTTTAGAGAACATTTTAAAAATGCTTTCGGTGTCATGAATCTCGCAGAACAGAATCCGCAGAAAATTGTCATGAAATGCAGCAGACATCAGGGAGAATATATCAGAAGCTTTCCGCTTCACCAGTCTCAGAAAGAAACCAAGGAAACACCGGAAGAGATCTATTTTGAGTTTTTTCTCCACCCTACTTACGATTTTATGCAGGAAATTCTTTCTTATGGTAAAGAAGTAACCGTTCTGGAACCGAAATGTTTAGTTGATGATATCCGCACCCATCTTCAGGAATCTTTGAACCGCTATTTGGAAAGCTGATTTCAAAGGATAAAAAGCTCATATTTTTTAATTATATTTACATAAATATACTCTTTTGAAAGCTTTATTCCTTTGCATATGCTCTCTTCTTTTCTCTTTCTGTTTTTCGCAGCAGAAGGAGGAATTCCGGCAGGTTAAAAATTATTATAACCATCATAGAAGCATGCTGAACACAGAGTTTAAAAAGAAATTTGATGCCGAGCCCAATATCGTTAAAAAAGTCGGAATAAAAAATGACTTCCTTTTCTTCATGAAAAAGATGGACAGCATTGAAAATGTAGCCATGATAGGAGCACTTTTAAAGGTAAGAAACCTTGAAGACCTTCAATTTCTAAAAAAAACCGAAAACAATACAAATAGCATAACTAAAACTTCAGACAGCGAAAGATCCGCTGAATACCCCGGTGGGTTCAATATTTTGAGACAGGAAGTTGCCAATCTTTTTTATACCGGTGGGGTTTATACCGAAACAAAAACGGTAAAAGCAAATGTGGGTTTTATTGTTGAAAAAGATGGCAGCATCAGTAATGTACATGCTCAGGGAGACAATTTTACCTTCAACAGGCAGGCTGAAATTGCGCTGTATTCCATTTCTGAAAAATTTTCTCCGGCTGTTGTAAAAGGAGACCCCGTAAGATATCATCTCAAACTGCCTTTAACTTTAACAATTGAAGATTAAGAATGTTTACAGACGAATACTACATGAAAATGGCGCTGCAGGAAGCAGAAGCCGCACTGGAAAAGGATGAGGTTCCCATTGGATGTATAATTGTTTCCAATAACCGTGTCATCGCAAGAGCCCACAATCTTACAGAAACACTGAATGATGTAACTGCCCATGCAGAAATGCAGGCTATTACCTCTGCCGCGAATTTTCTGGGAGGCAAATATCTTATTAACTGTACGCTTTACGTAACTATGGAGCCCTGTGTAATGTGCTCGGGAGCCCTTTCATGGTCACAGATCTCTAAAGTTGTAATTGGGGCCAGAGATGAACAGAGAGGGTTTATTAACAAGCACCTATCTCTACATCCTAAAACAGAAATGGTAACAGGAATAATGGAACATGAATGCTCATCTATTGTTAAAGAGTTTTTTAAAAACAAAAGATAATTTTATTTCCGGCTTTCTATTGCAATATGGAAAAGAGGACGCAGCGCATTCATTTTTTTCCAATTTAATTCTTTGGCGTTTATCACATATTTTCCAAAACTGAGTGTAAGAAGACTGTCTTTTTTCTTGTAAAAAAAACGGACATTCATCCTTCTGCCACTGTAATCTTCAAGAATAAGCTGATCTTTTGAGCCTTGATTATAATGAAAGTCCGTCATTTTCTCATCCTTATCCATCAAAATCATATAATTCTTTCTATGAAAGAAAATATACCGGATGTCTGAATTTTCACCCCTATTTTTAAAAGCTCCGTGAAGAAAGGGTCTTTTTACGAGATCATCATTATAATTCCCGTCATTAACGTAAGGAAAAAGTATGGCAGCTAATGATAATCCAACAAAAGCCGTCTTAAAAGAAATCCATAATGGAAGAACTTTTGTGCCCGGCTCTGTTTCTTCTTCCAACTGTATTTTCTGTTTTAAAACTAAAAACCGGTACAGTTGAAGCCATTCATCTTTTAGTGCAAAAACGGCCATTAGTAAAAGAATCAGGGAGAAAGATTTAACCGAAATATCAAACCCGAGATTGATAAATAAAATATTGATCAGGATACCAATAGAAACCAATAATCCCAATACCCGTGTTTTACGGAAAAGGATCATCAAGGCAGCTAAAAGCTCCAGAATTCCGGTAGATATTGAGTAAAAACGGGAGGTTCCCATTGTGCTCCAGAACAAGATGTCTTTATCCAGGTTTCCAAACCGGGAATACAGGATATTAGGCTCAGGGAGGTAAAACTGGGTCTTAAAAACCTTATCAAATCCATACTTCATCAGTACTACAGCCAGATATATAATTACAATTTCTTTAGAAAAAAAGAGAATTTGCCGGGAATATCTCCTGTTTAATAATAAAGCCATTAAAAGTGAGATTATCAGCAGCACTATCGCCAGAACAAACATAGAAATACTGTCGGAAGAGAAATCTATTCTTGCATTATTTGTGTTAAATATGTCTTTTGAAATCCTTTCTGTAAGATTTCCAAATACAAACAGTGATATTTTTTTCTGAGAATCACCAAGAAAGTCCAATGGGAAAAACAGCATAAAAAACAGGAAAAAAATTCCCGCACCGGGCAAAAATCTATTTCCCATTGTTTTTCTTATTCCGTTTCCAGCTGTAAAAACCTGAAGCTCCTGAAATCATCAAAATGCCTAGCAGAAGTCCTCCTTTTGTTTTTCCTGATCTTTCTTTTTCCGGTTTTGCTGTGGAAGGTCTGAACTTTTTATACGATTTACTTTCTTTGTCATATTCCATAAAAACTACACTATCCATATCATTAACAAAGTGGTAATCTCTTTTCAGAACCGTTTTTACGCTGTCAATATTTTTCTTTGAAAAAAGTCCGTGATTATATACAGTTTCCCTTCCCGGCCGCCATTCCCTGGTTGCTCCTTTCAGTACTCTTTTATGCGCCGAGCTGGTCACCAGAATACTTTCTTCTTCATTGAGGATAATTACGGAATCCAGTTTGGCATCTTTCACAAATTTCTGCGGAATTACGCCAAGATTTGAAGTATTGGTATCAAAAAGATTTTCTGAAACTGCCGTATTAAAGTTTTCCAAATGTCCGCTATGACTTTTAAAAGCAATGAGTTTGGTTTGAGAAAAAAAGGAGATGCTTATAAGTAAAGCCAAAAAATTAAAGGTGGTTTTCATGGAGGTATTTAGGTTTTTGATGCCTTCTTCCGTGAAAAGTTAAATCATTATTTGTTTTTTAGAACAGAATACATCAGAACATCAAAGTATTCGTTATCTTTTTTAAGATGCTGTTTTAACAATGCTTCCTTTTCCATTCCGATTTTTTCCATGATTCTTCCGGATGCCGGATTGTGTAAAAAATAGGTTGCATAGATTTTATTGAGCTGTAATTCTTTAAAACCAAAAGCAACCAGGGCAGCAGAAGCTTCCGTAATATATCCATTATTCCAGAAGGGTTTTCCCAGCCAATAGCCCAGTTCAGCTTTGTCGTCTCCACGGTCATGAAGGCCAATAGCTCCTATAATCTGTTTTTCTTTATTACGGACTGCAAAAGTATATCCTGTATTATTTTCAAAAGATTCCTTCGATATTTTCAGCCAGAATTCTGCATGCTCTATGGTGTAAGGATGAGGTATATTGGAAGTAAGATCGGAGAAAACTTTATCCTGAAGGTATTCAATAACAAAAGGAATATCTTTCTCTTCAAGCTGTGAGAGAATCAGTCTTTCTGTTTCTATGATCGGGAATTCTGTTAATTCTCTCATGACAAATTGAATCTTATGCCTATAAATCTTTTCCTAAAAAATAAAGTCCTTTCAGTGTGTGCAGCCTGTCCATTACATGAATCTTTTCTGTAAGAGGTTTATAAACATGGGAAACACCGCCTGTTGCCACCACAAAACAATCGTCATTCACCTCATCATTGATTCGGTCTATGAAACCTTCCACCATTCCAAGAAATCCATATACCATACCGCTTTGCATGCAGGTTACTGTATCCAGCCCCAATACGGATTTAGGTTTTTTAAGCTCAATATCAGGAAGCTGCGCAGTCTGACTGATCAGGGAATTCAAAGATGTCACGATGCCCGGCGCAATAATTACACCCAATGTTTCTCCCGTTTCTGTTACACAACTCGCAGTAAGTGCCGTTCCAAAATCGATGATAATCTTTTTTTGGTTGGGATAAAGATTATGGGCAGCCACAAGATTCGCATAAATATCAGTTCCCATCTGCTTGGATTTGGCCTGAACTCCTGATGGCGTAGATCTGTCTACAATCACAGGCTGGATTCCATGGATCTTTTTAATCGCCGAACTCATAACTTTGGTAAGCTGTGGCACCACCGATCCTATTATAACTTTGCTGATGTCTTCCGGTTCTACTTTGTAGGTCTGATAAAGCATAAGAATCTGAACATACAGTTCATCTACTGTTCTGTATGGTTTTGTATTGATTACCCATGAAATATCACAGTTATCTCCATTAAAAAGTCCGAATCTGATGTTGCTGTTCCCTACGTTGATTACAATTGAATTCATTTATTTTTTAAGCTATTCTGGGGTTAAAAAACAGTTGTAAAAATAAGGTTTTATCCTCAAAAATGAACAATATCTGACTAATTTAAAGAAAATTCCGGGAAGTGAATTGAAGTCTGTATCAGCATTCCATTTATTATTTTTGAGCTTAACTTTATTCTATTTTAAAAACAATTAATTACCTTTAAAAACAGAAATATTTTATCCTGTTTCCATGAAAAAACTGATTTTAGCTATCTTCTTCTGTATCAGCCTGAACATCTTTGCTCAGACGGGAAATCAGGTAAAAGACATCTTCCTGAAACTCAAACAGGAATCAAAAATTGATGGGAATGACAGGGCTGTTTATGATATCCTGGATGAATTTTACAATAAAAACCTTCAGGCAGACAATGATGAGCTCACTCCCGAAACAGTTCAGAGAATTGAAAAGACCGCTTCAAATCCCGATACGAAGAACCTCCACATCCTGATGCTCTTCCTGATGTATCAGCAGCACATCAGCCGCACTTCCATGGCAGGCAAAAAACCTGATTCGGAATTTCAGACTGAAGCTATGACACTCCTCGAGAATGAAACCCGCGAAATTTATGGAAAGGTACCTGCTATTATTTTTATCTACAAAGCTGAAGCGTTGGACGGTGCGGGGAAAAAAGAGGATGCTAAGACCACTTTAGCTGAGGGACTAAAAGAATATCCGGATTCTGTTCCCTTAAAAGTATACAGCTACCTCAATACAAAAAATGAGGTTTTAAGAAATGATCTTGTAAAGAATCATCCGAATCACTGGATGGTACAGCAGTTTGGAATAAAATAGAGAAACAGGCAACTGGTAAACATACAGCGTTAATACCAATAAAAATCCCACAGAAAATTCTGTGGGATTGTCTTTTTATTTTATGGGGTTTATTGTTTTACCTCAACAATATTATCATCCATATTTACATCAGCAATTCTCTGGCTGAAATCTATTCCTAAAACAGATAATTGTGCTTTTGTATAAGGAATCGTCAGGGTATATTCTTTTTGGGTCCACGGCCAGTAAGGCATGGTCTTAAATTCTCCGTAGACATCCTTTTCCTTCCATGTATGGGTCATACTTAAAGGAATCTGGTAGGTAAGAATCTTTTTATCTGCCGTCATTACGTTGAAATCAATTGGCATGGGAACCTGCCCGTTATTGACCAAAGTAACCATTGTAGATTTTGCATCATACTTTACATCTTTAATACCGTAATCAATTGTTTTTGTGGTGTTGATCCAATAATTCTGAAACCATTTCAGATCCATTCCTGAAACTTTCTGGGCAATGTGAAGGAAATCTCTGTCGGACGGGTGCTTCATATGCCATTGGTCGTAATATTGTTTTAAGGTTTCGGCGAGGTTCTGCTCACCCATGATGTAGCCTAATTCTACAAGGTATAATTCTCCTTTTACATAAGAAGCATAGGTATAAGAAGTTCCGTTATCGTGGTGATCTCCTAACCATACGGCAGGCTCTTCAATACCTTTTTTAATGAAATTCCTGTAAGCATTTACTGTATTGGCAAAAGGATTCGGAAGCTCTTCGGGAAACAGATGATACATTACATAATTCTCTGCGTAGCTGGTAAATCCTTCATCCATCCACGGACGCATGGATTCATTGGTGGCCAGCATCTGCTGATACCATGAGTGCGCACCTTCATGAGCCATTAATCCCATTAAACCTTTAATATCTTTGGCTTCACCAAGGATCATAGTACACATTCCGTATTCCATACCGCCATCACCACCCTGGATAAATGCATAGGTAGGATATACATATTTTCCGAAATGACTGTTCATCAGCTGGAAATATTTGGTAACATAAGGCTGGGCTTCTTCCCAAACTTTTGTTTTGTCATTTTGCTGGTAAACAAGGAATACTTTTGGTCCTTCCGGAACATCAAAGCTTTTTATAACATAATCCCGGTCTGCGCTCCAGGCAAAGTCCAACATATTGCTAGCTTTCCATTTCCAGACCGCTTTTTTACTTTTATCTGCTATAATCTTGGCATTTGTATCATAACCTTTCACTTCTGCCGGGTTTTCAAGAATTCCTCCGGCTCCAACTACATAATCTTTGTTGATTTTAATCGTTACATCAAAATCTGAAAACGGTGCATGGAATTCTCTTCCGATATAATCAAATGTTGCCCAGCCGTCATAATCGTACTCTGCAATCTTCGGATACCATTGGGTCATGGTCATATCAACCCCTTCCCTGTTGTTTCTTCCGCTTCGTCTGATCTGCTGAGGTATTACGGCATCCCAGTCCATCGTAAAGGTTGTTGTAGAATTTGGCTTAATCGGTTCTGCCAGATATACTTTCATAATGGTTTCCTGGATCTCAAATTTCAGATCTTTTCCGTTTTGTTTGATCCAATGGATATTTTGGGCTCCTTCCTGATCTTTGGGAATAGATGCTAACCTTGAAACTCCGTCTTTCTGCAGTCTGTAATCTCCGTTTTTCCCCTGACCGGCAACTCTCTGATCCATCATTGAATTAGGCTTAAAAGCATTCCAGTACAGATGAAAATACACTACATTCAACTCATCGGGTGAGTTGTTGGTATATTCCAGAGTCTGGTTTCCCTGGTAGGTAAATTTTTCAGCATTAACATCAATGTCCATCTTATATTTTGCAGCCTGCTGATAATAAGCTCCCTGCTGAGCCTGAAATTGTGAAATGATAAACGCAAAAAGGATTGCAGCCGATTTTTTCATTTAAAATTTATTTTTTTTAAAGGTAGGTAATTTATGCAAAACCCTCAAATGTGGAGTTATTTTAAAGGGTTTGGTGATTAATTATAAGTTTAGATGGATTTTAATTCTTATTGTTAAAAAGATTTCTTTGAGATTTTTTCTCTCGCAGATTTTTCAGATAACGCAATTTTTTTAAAAAGATATGATGGCTGAATTTATGAGATATTTTTATTCCAATTCAAATTCTTTTCCGACTGAACTTAAATTTTCAAATAATTGACTGGAAAAATTTTTAATGAAAATATGTTTGGGCTGTTTTTTATTTCCTTTGAAACTTTCAACTTCTGTTTTGCCTGTTTTCATATTGTAAAAGTCATTTGTTACATTATAATCACCTGTGAGTAAATTATAGGTCTTATTACAATGCCCGCCGGGAGTTCTGTAACTGTAATCATAGCCAATAAGCTGAATATCTTTCACTTTCTGATTAAATCTCAGTTTTAAGCCGTGTCCGTAAACCCCGGTTCCTTCCTGGTAAACAAGAAATTCAAGAACATCATTTTTATATTGTAACGGTATAACAAATACGCCATTGAACAGATCAAAATCAATAGAGAAGGTTTTGTTTTTTGAAGAGAGGTAAATGATCAGATATTTTTTGGCAGAATGCAATTCATATTCCGATTGGTTAATTACAGTGATAACATCATCTTTTTTATCTTTATCAAAATCTGCAACAATTCTCTTCATTTCCTTACCATTGGAAGGACTTTCGGTAAATTCAGAGAACCCTTTTGGAATTCTGAATTGAGAGAAGCAGAAAAAAGGCAGCATCAGTATGAAAAGGAAACAGTTTCTCATTGTTTTTACATTATTGATTAGCCAACAGTTTTTTAATCAGGGTAATTTGTCCTAAATGATAATAGCTGTGCTCAATCATTCCATCGATATTCCTGAGATAAGTTCCGTATTTTTCCTCTACAAAAACCTCATCCATTTTAGAATCCGGCATTTGTTCTAATAAGGTTGCGAATTTTTCTGAATTGCTCCAAAGTTTATTCAATAATTCTTCCCATTGTTCCGCTGATTGAATGGACGGAAGATCGAAGCTGTACCTGTCCCTGATTTCCAGATTCCCACCCTCAAAAACATTGGCCAATCCTGCAATATAATAATTGATGTGAAAAGTAAGCATTGCGATGGTATTTAAAGAGCCAACCCGTGTTGTTGCCTGTTCCCAGGTAATGTCCGACAGCTGTGCTTTAAAATTGGTATTGGCGATCCATAAACCGTCCAGTATTACTTCTCTGAATCTTTTGGCTAATTGTGAAACGGTGCTCATTGTTTTTAATTTTCTTAAAGATAATTATTTTTTCTCTCGTAGATTTTTTCAAACCACAAATAACACTAATGGGGACACAATTTTAAACACAAATAAAATTAGTGACATTCGTGAAAAGATTGTGAAATTTGTGGTTTGATAAAAGTAAAAACCTCAAATGCAAAAACATCTGAGGTTTCAATATGATTTAAAATCAAGTTATTTTTTAGCCGGAATTTCTTTTTTTCCGCTTTGCAAGATTTTTTCAAGGATTCTTAAAGTGATAAAATAAGTAGGTTTTACCCCCGTAAGCCCAAGCCCTCCCGAAGAAAGCGTACTTCCTGTTTCCAGAGGATTATCCGAAGCATAGTAGGCGTAGCAAACAAACAGATCCGGTGAAATGTGATGCCTGATCTTGGAAGCTACCTGAATTGCTTTCTGGTAATGCGCCCCTTCCATTTCAAGACCAATTGCCTTCCATGAGGTATTCATGAAATAGGAAAGGATATCCCTGTTCTGAAGCGAAGTTCCCAATACGGTAATCATCGGACCTTCAAATGCTTTCAGTTCATCATCTTTAAAATCATCCAGCTTTAAGGCATTTTCAAAAGGATAATTATCTGCGGTTCCTTCAAAGATATGGGAAGTAGGGATCATGATATCTCCTTTTCCTCCGGCAAGAATTCCTGCTTTCCCCATAATGGAGACAGATTTTACCTTCATCATATAGACTTCTCCTTGATGCTCATAAGGTCTCAATAATTCATCCATTACCTCATAAGCCTGCTCTCCGAAAGCATAGTCGAAAACCATGATCACATCATCTCCGTTGTATTTTATACCGCTGAACGGAGTGTTTTTAAGGTCTGTTTTGCTTAAATCAATGATCTGAACATCAATGTTACTTCCGCTCTTATCATTAATATAGATTAATCCTTCTTCCAAAGCATATTTGGAAACTTTGTCGCGAAGCTCTTTTTTGTCGGAAATATCTCCGTAAAGCTTATAATCTACTTCTTTGTGGTCTTTTTTCTTTAGTGCATCATTTCCGTACAGCATATTTTTTACCGAGTGCATATTGGCAGAAATAATGTGCAGCGGTCTCATGTGAAGATCGTTTTCAAATAAAACCTCTTTCACTTTGTTGGCCCATTTTTCACCAAAATAGTGATGCCCTACTCTTTCCTTTAATATAGCACTGAAATGAATTTCTCTTTCTCTCGTCTGTTTTGCATCTTCCAGACTTACTTTTCCTAAGTTGTAGATGATTTTGAATAAACGGTCAGGATTGTTATCATCTCCGAAAGAGTTGTAAGCATTCAGGGTTTCTTCAAAGGTTCTTCCTATTAATGAAGATAAATGAATAAGGGCAACTTCTTTTTCTTTTCTGCTGAATTTCTTTTCACCTTTTACTACTTCTTCAATAATTTTGAAAGCACGTGTCGGTTTCCAGTTTTCATCCTGAATGAAAGCAAGGTTTCTCACTTTATCCGCTTCTATAAATAAGAATGTTAAGTGAGTAAGAATGTCGTAGATTTCCGAACGTCCCAACAGAACTTCAATATTCATCTGGTGTTCGTCTATTCTGTAGCAGTTTCTTCTTCTCTTTTTAGGTACAATGGGTTCGAAACTTCCTTTATCAAACCCCTCATCTGATGTAAGATGAATAAAAGCACATTCTTCAATTCCCTCCGGAAGTCTGTCTAAAACATACATCAAACCATCCAATTCCATTTTGTTGGGAATATTCATGGTACCATAAATCTCTGGATTGATCGTCTTTAACAAACTTCTGATACTTTCCCCAGAAACACCGGCAGGTTTAAAAAAACCTCTGTAAAAGAGGTGTCTCATAGAAATATACAATCTTTCAATTGCTTCCGTTGTTTCTCTAGCTCTAGAATTTGTCATAAAATAAATTTCACACAAATATACAAAATCTCCGCTCAACTTATTTTAAGTATCTTTTAACAAGCAGTTTAAATTTATATCTTTAGATTTGTAGTGTTACAACATTGCATTACGCATTCATAAGGCTATGATAGGGCTGAAGTATTAGCTTACAACATCAGTCAGTCCCCTATCAAAAACGCTAAACCCCTGTTTGATTTTAAATATTTTTCAAAACACCCCTAAAATTTTAAGGGGTAAAACATTTTCAATTCATTTTTTTTGTAAATTTGCCCTGTAAAAATTAACCTTATTATGTCAACTTTAAGATTCAAAGCGTTAGAAACTTTACCATTTAAGGACTTCAGAAGAGATAATTCCGTTGAGGTTCCCGGAAAACTGTCAGAATTATTCTGTCAGAATGTTTTCTCAGAAGAAACCATGAGAGAATATCTAACAAAAGAAGCATTCCAGTCTATTTTGGATGCAATGAAAAAAGGAACTAAAATCCAAAGACACATTGCAGACCAGGTGGCTGTAGCCATGAAAGACTGGGCAATGAGTAAAGGAGTAACGCATTACACTCACTGGTTTCAGCCATTGACAGGAACTACCGCAGAAAAGCATGATTCTTTCTTCACTCCAATTGAAGGAGGAAGAGCAATCGAGAGATTCAGCGGAAACTTATTGATCCAACAGGAGCCGGATGCCTCTTCTTTCCCGAACGGTGGTATCAGAAACACTTTTGAAGCGAGAGGTTATACAGCATGGGACCCTACTTCCCCTGCATTCATTATGGGAACTACCCTGTGTATTCCTTCTATCTTCATTTCTTACACAGGAGAAACTTTAGATTATAAAGCACCTCTTTTAAGAGCTTTGAATGCTGTAGATGAAGCTGCAACCAATGTAATGCAGTATTTTGACAAAAACGTAACAAAAGTAACCCCTACTTTAGGTTGGGAGCAGGAATATTTCTTAGTTGATTCAGCATTATACCAATCCCGCCCGGATCTTGTATTAACAGGTAAAACTTTGTTGGGACATTCTCCCGCAAAAGGACAGCAATTGGACGACCATTATTTCGGTTCCATTCCTACAAGGGTAATGAACTTCATGAAAGAGCTGGAAATTGAATGCATGAAGCTGGGAATTCCTGTAACAACAAGACATAATGAGGTAGCCCCTAACCAGTTCGAGCTTGCTCCGATGTTTGAAGAAGTAAACGTTGCCGTAGACCACAACTCTTTGTTGATGGACATCATGGCGAGAATTGCTCACAAACACCATTTCCATATTTTATTCCATGAAAAACCGTTCGCGGGAGTAAACGGAAGCGGAAAGCATAACAACTGGTCTCTAGCAACAGATACAGGGGAAAACCTATTAAGCCCCGGGAAAAATCCTAAGAAAAACCTACAGTTTTTAACGTTCTTCGTGAACACCATTAAAGCTGTTTATGAATATGCCGATCTTTTAAGAGCAAGCATCGCCTCTGCAAGCAATGACCACAGACTGGGTGCCAATGAAGCTCCTCCGGCAATTATTTCCGTATTCATCGGAAGCCAGTTGTTCAGAGTATTGGAAGAGCTGGAAAAAGTAACTGAAGGAAAACTTTCTCCGGACGAAAAAACAGATCTTAAACTGAATGTGGTTGGAAAAATTCCTGAAATTCTTCTGGATAATACCGACAGAAACAGAACTTCTCCATTTGCATTTACAGGAAATAAATTCGAGATCAGAGCGGTAGGTTCTTCTGCAAACTGTGCAGAATCCATGACTGTAATGAACACGATTGCTGCAAAACAATTAAACGACTTCAAAAAAGAAGTTGATGCTTTAATTGAAACCGGTCTTAAGAAAGATGAAGCAATCTTCAATGTATTGAGAGAATACATCAAGCAGTGTAAAAACATTATGTTTGAAGGTGACGGATATTCTGACGACTGGGCTAAAGAAGCCAAAAAGAGAGGTTTGAATAACTTAAAAACCACTCCTGAAGCCCTTAAGCAGGAAATGGATAAAAAATTCCTTGATCTTTATGAAGAAATCGGAGTATTTACCCACAGAGAAGTAGAGGCAAGAAATGAGATCAAATTAGAAAAATATTCAACTGTTATAGATATTGAAGCAAGAGTTTTAAGCGATATCGCAAGAAACCACATCATTCCTTCTGCTTTAAATTACCAGAACAGACTGATCGAGAACGTAAAAGGTCTTAAAGAAATATTCGGGGATAAAGAATTCAAAACATTGGCGAAAGAACAAATGAGCCTGATCACCAATATTTCTGAAAATGTTTCCAAGATCAAATTAGGTGTTGAAGGTCTTATCAAAGCAAGAGAAGCAGCCAAGGCTGTATCAGATAGTCAAAAGCAGGCAGAAGCTTACTGCAGCAAAGTAATTCCGTTATTTGAAGGAATCAGAGAAGCTTCTGATGATCTTGAGATGATGGTTGATGATGAACTTTGGCCAATGACTAAATATAGAGAAATGTTATTTACAAAATAACATCTGTAAAGTTCCATATTAGTTAAGCTCTCCGGTTTTCCGGGGAGTTTTTTTGTTTTATTAACAGCAGTGAAAAGTGGAGTTTTAAATAACGAAATCCCATTAACAAAGGAAAAACCACTCATTATGTTAAAGAATCTTAATAAAAAAAACCGCACACTCACCAAAAATAGGCGGTTGCGGTTTGTTTTTCTTTAACATACTTAAATAATATGTTAAAATGTGTTAAATAAAGAACCTGACAATAATCATATCAGGGGTCTTTTACTCGGAATCTCTACTTTTGTAATGCTTTTGAAAATAAATATTCCTTTTAACACGGATAATCAAATATATATGAAGAAAAGAGTTTTGTTTTATTTAGTTGCTTTAGTGTCTACAGTTTCTATCCAATCTTGCGCTACAAATTATGTAGTTTCACAACCAGCAACTTACGCTAAAGAATACAAAACAGATGCCAAACTAGCTTCTATTGACAACAAGAAAATGGAGCAGGATAAGCAAAGACTTATCGATTCTTTTCTGGCTGAAAAGGCAGCATCTATCGCCAACGCGAAAAAAGCTATTAAAAATTCCGAGATTGCAAAGGCAGTCAAATACAATAAAACGATCGACAATATCCTAACAGAAGCTGAAACATACCTTGGAACTCCATACAGATACGGAGGAATGACAAGAAGAGGTATTGATTGTTCAGCTTTCGTTCTTTCCGTATTCGGGGCAGCAGCAGGGCTTAGCTTACCAAGAGTAGCAGCTTCTCAGGCTCAAGAGGGTGAAAGTATTGATAAAAGTGAGCTTCAGAAAGGAGATTTAATTTTCTTTTCTCACGGAAGAAGAATCTCTCACGTAGGTATCGTAGAAAGTGTTACTGAAGAAGGTGAAATCAAATTCATCCATGCAGCCACTTCTAAAGGGGTAATGATCTCATCGCTGAATGATTCTTACTGGGGACCGAAATTCAGGTTTGCCAAAAGAGTGATCAACGAAAACGGAGAAGCTTACAACAATTTAGCAGCTTCTACTCCATCCGCAGCGACAAATTTTTAATTTTAAATAATTGATTTAAATAATGAAGCCATCAGGAATCTGATGGTTTTTTTATTTTTCACCACAAATTTCCGGCTTCTAACCCCTGTCGATTTCGATATCCAGCTTATAAAGCAATCCATAAACTTCCGAGATTGAAAATCTGGCCTTTTTAAGCCTATTTAACGAAGGGTCTATAGAATAACTGAAAGAAGTCCTGAAATCTGCTTTTTCAAGGTTTGTCTGATCGAAAACAGCACCAGAAAGATCGCAGCCTGAAAATACCGAACCTGATAAATCAGATTCAGAAAAATCAGTCTCAATTAATTTGGAATTTTTGAAGAGGGTTTTCCTGGCTGAGGTTTTGTAAAAGACTGAATTATTCAGCAAACATTCTTCAAATGTAAAGGAAAGCCCGAACGGATTGCATTCGCTGAACTGTATGCCCAGCATCTTGCATTCCTTGAAAACAGTATTTCTGAAAGCTGTTTTAAGCAGTTTTACCATACTCAAATTGCACCCCAGGAATTCGCAATCTGTAAAGCTGAAACCTGAGAGATCTGCATATTCAAAGTTACAATTCCTAAATGTACAGTTCTCGTATTCGCCTTTTGCGAGGTGGGAAAAGTCTGTGTTTTCAAAATTTCCATCCACAGTGTATGCTTCTTTCATATTATTTTATGATTTAAATGGAATTTTCTCCGGTTAAAACTGAGATTTTTTGATGCGGTCCGCTTTTATTAAACCAGGCTATTCTTATCAGAATAATTCAGCTTAAAGAAAATAAAAGTCATCATAGAAAAAGCAAGGAGCGAGCTTCCTCCGTAACTGAAATAAGGAAGCGGAATACCTACGGTTGGAAAAAGCCCCATAACCATCCCTAAATTGATGGTAAAGTGCATCATAAGGATGGAAGCAAAGCAATATCCAAATACCCTGTTAAATGTAGATTTCTGCTGTTCTGCGAGGTAGTAGATTCTTCCGATGTAAACCATGTAACATAAGACAAGAATGGCACTTCCTAAAAATCCCCACTCTTCACCTACGGTACAGAAAATATAATCGGTTTCCTGCTCTGGAACGAATTTTCCCTGTGTCACTGACCCCTCACGGTATCCTTTTCCTAAAAGTCCGCCTGATCCTATAGCTGTTTTTGAATATAATAAATTGTAACCGGAGGTATCTCTGAATGCTTTTTCTCCTTTGTAAAGAACCTCAATTCTTTCTCTCTGGTGTTTTGGAAGCTTCTCTAATACATATGGTGAACCGAAAGCCAAACCACAAAGCAAAAGAACTGATCCCGCAATTCCTGAAATAGAAATAACATCCCAGGACATTCTGTGATAATTCAGAGCGATTAAAACGCCGGCAATGACAACAACCGTTAATGCCACATACAATGGCGGTACGGCAAGAGAGACCAGAAAAACAGCCGCAAAGACGAATCCCACACCAAATAAAAGACCGCTTAAACCTTCCCTGTATAAAGCAATAAAGAATGCAATAAATACAAGCATGGAACCTACATCAGGAATTGCCAGAACAACTACTGCCGGAATCCCG
Source organism: Chryseobacterium shigense (assembly GCF_014207845.1). Lineage (NCBI taxonomy): Bacteria > Pseudomonadati > Bacteroidota > Flavobacteriia > Flavobacteriales > Weeksellaceae > Chryseobacterium > Chryseobacterium shigense. The sequence continues at coordinate 603,377 of NZ_JACHLC010000002.1, read as the reverse complement.
ATAATGGCTAAAGCTGTCCAGAGTGATTTTCTAACTTTCAGATTAAAATCCGGTCCGGAAACATAATTGGCGAGCATCAGGGCTGTTCCTATTTTGGCAAATTCAACAGGCTGCATGGTAAAGCTTCCGAATTTATACCAGTTTTTCTGACCGAGAATCTCTTTCCCGAACGGAAATAACCCAACCAGAAGCAAAACTCCACCAATATAAATAATACCGGACATATTTTCGAAGAATTTACTTCTTCCAACGAATATCACCAGTCCTACAAATAAAGAGATACAGAAGAAAATCAATTGTTTTTCCCCTAATTTCTGATCAACACTGTAAATATTTGCAATAGCAAAAATGCAAAGCATAAAATACAGCCCAAGACCTAGTTTATCTATTCCTTCTGCCCACTTCATGGCTTTACTTTTTTAGCGTTGTTCTTTGTTTCTTCTTCTATTTTTTTCTGCAGTTTTGCTTTCTGCTCTTTGATAAAGTTCAGGCTGTCCTGTTTTCTTTTCAGCGTTGCTGAATCTGCTTTAGGGTCTTTGTAAAGTCCTTTACGCTTCAGATCTGCAATCCATTGTCTTTTGTACTCCGGCATAAAGCTGGCTCCGGTCATTTTTTTGTAGAGGTTTTCTCTCTTCAGGTCACCGGTTATATATTTTTCAGCGATCACGGTACAGGCTGGCCCTGCCCATGTTGCCCCAAATCCTGCATGCTCCATTACTGCCGCAACCACAATTCTTGGCTTGTCCGCAGGAGCAATCAGCACGAAGATAGAGTTATCTTTTCCCTGGGGAACCTGTGCGGTACCGGTTTTTGCAAGCTGGGTAAAATCATTGGATTTCAAGCTTCTTGCTGTACCTCTTAACACCACGGCTTCCATCCCTTTCAGCACGGGCTCGAAATGTTTAGGGTCTACAAGGGTTTTATGCTTTGTTTTAAATCTCGGATCAGGATTAGGTTTGCCATCAATAGATTTAACGATATGCGGAGTATAGAACCAGCCTTTATTGGCAATGGCTGCAACATAGTTTGCCAACTGAAGAGGAGTTACCAAAACATCTCCCTGCCCCATTCCGTTAAAAATGGAACCGTTCATTGTATAATCTGTACTCCAGTTCTTTTTACCGCTTCTTTTTTCGTAGAATTTCCCTGTAGGAATTCTTCCCGGCGAACCTACTGCAATATCATTATTCAGGTATTCTCCTACTCCGAAGCTGCTCATGATCTTTTTCCATTCATCTACACCTCTGGAAGGATCTCCCGGGTATTTATTCATAATGGCGATAAATGCATGGGAGAAATAACAGTTGCTGGAAACCTGGATGGCGGGAATAAGCGGATCTGCCCCGCCGTGCCCTTTAATTCTTAAACCTTTATAATAAAAGCCTCCTCCACAAGGGAAAACGGTATTTTCATCCATTACTCCCATCTGCATTCCTGCAAGAGCGGTAAGCAGTTTGAAGGTGGAACCCGGAGGATAAGCTGCCTGAACAGATCTGTCAAAGGTTGGCTTATTCTCGTATAGGGTATCTTTTGATAAGGCGTAAAGGTTTTTTGATTTGTATGGTCCCGTAAATAAATTCGGATCAATATCCGGGCCTGTTGCCATAGTCAGAATTTCTCCATTATTCGGGTCTATTGCTACAATTGCTCCATGTTTGTCGACCAGCATTTCTTCTGCAATTCTTTGGAGATCATAATCAATTGTCAGGGTAATATCTTTACCGGTAACAACATCTTTGTCCAGTGATCCGTTTTTATAAGATCCAATATTTCGAAGTTTGATATCTTTCTGGATATACTTCATTCCTTTTATACCCCGAAGATCTTTTTCATAGGATTTTTCAACACCGGTTTTCCCGATAAAATCGCCAGGAAGATAATAGGCTGAGTCTTTTTTAATTTCTCTCTCGTTTACTTCACTGGTATATCCTAAAAGGTTTCCGGAAGTTCCCACTTCATACTGACGCTGAGGCCTGGAAACAATACTGAATGCAGGATATTTGAAAATGATTTCCTGCACCCTGGCAATATCTTCTCTGCTGAGGTCCTTTAAAAAGGTCATAGGAGTCAGCTTTGAATAATATTTTTCTTTTTTGATAATATTAATCTTTTTTATAAAATCCGGTTTGCTGATCTGCATCAGATTACAAAAACCAATGGTATCAAAATCCGGCTTCATTAAGGCCTGGGTAAAGGATATTTCGTAAGCAGGCTGGTTTCCTACAAGGATTTTTCCGTTCCTGTCGAAAACCACTCCTCTCTGAGGGATAACGTATTCGATTTTAATGGATGTATTCGCAGCATTTAATGCATAACGGTCTGTAAACAGCTGTAAATAAGCAAGCCTCGCCACAAAAATAAGAGCGATTACTGCGAGGATAGAAAAGATTTTTAAATAACGTGTGTTCAAACTTTTTGTTTGATTTTAAATATTAATGCGTAAATAACTATAAATATAAAGGAAATTATACTTGTTATCACTACATTAAGTAATATTTCGAAAAAACGGCTAAATTTAAAGAATTCGATGTACTGCACTAAAAGCTGGTGCAGGAAGATACTTGAAAAAAGGAACAGTAAAAACTGCGCCCACTGAAGGGACTGAAAAGAGAAAAAATCGGTGGAAGTATCTGTGGAAGTTCTGAAGATCAATGTTCTGAAATACGCAATGAGTGTTGTTGCAAAAGCATTGATTCCCCATGTGTTGAGGAACCCGTCTACAGAAAGCCCTATTAAAAAGCTTAAAGCTAAAAATTGAAATTTATTTCTGAAGAAAGGATAAAACATGACAAACACCGGGTAAAGAACCGGTGTATATTTTCCGAAAATAGTAATCCTGTTCAGTACAAAAATCTGTAATGCAACCAGGAAGATCATGATCAATATATCGGTAAATAAAGTCCTGCTAATCATTTTCTTTTTTTATTACGGCCTGTAATGTATCCTGAATTCTCTGTACTTCAGCTTTTTTAAGATTCTTCACAACGAATACTTTGCTTAAAGCACCCATTTTCTCACTGAGTTCTACTGAAATATCCCAAAAACCTGTTTTATTATCTACTGAATATCCTGCAATAGTCCCAATCGTTACACCTTTAGGGAAAATAGCTGATTTTCCGTCTGTTACAACGGTGTCACCAATCTTCAAAGCAACATATTTGGGAATATCTGCAAGGTGCATCACCCTGGAATTATCTCCATTCCATGTTAATGTTCCGAAATATCCGGAATTTTTAAGGGAAGCATTAATTCTGATTGTATTTACACTTAATACTGACTGAACCAAAGCGTAACTGTCTGTTGAGTTAATTACAATTCCCGCAATCCCTTTAGGCGCCATTACCCCCATCTGAGGGAAAACACCGTCTCTGCGGCCACGGTTGATGGTAAAGTAATTATTTCTTCTGTTGATACTGTTGAATACGATCTCACCATCTACAAAGGTGTAGATCTGACCGCCTCCCAATGTATCATGAACTTTTCTGAATACAGGATTTTTTGCTCCTTCCTTACCATACAGCTGAGTCATCAGGGACTTGTTCTGCGCCACAAGGTCTTCATTGATCTGTTTCAGTTTCAGATAGGAAACTCCTTCATCAATATAGCCTGAAACCCATGAATTCAGCGCAGCGGATTGGCCGGCTATCCATGATTTCTGCATGGCATTTTTAGAGAATATCAGAACCAGAGCAACAATCTGCAGGAATATAAAGAAGACAAAAAGAGCATTCTTCGAAAATAATCTCAGCAAAAATCCCATTCAGATATATAGTCGTAAAAGGTTAGAATTATTTAATTAAGAAATTGAACTTATCCATATTCTTAAGGGCAATACCTGTTCCGCGAACTACAGCTCTCAACGGATCTTCTGCAACAAATACAGGAAGACCGGTTTTTTTGTGCAGCCTATCCGCAAGGCCTCTCAATAAAGCACCTCCTCCGGCAAGATAAATACCTGTTTTATAAATATCGGCAGCCAGTTCCGGTGGAGTAAGAGAAAGTGTTTCCATTACGGCATCTTCAATTCTAATGATAGACTTGTCTAATGCACGTGCAATTTCCTTATATCCTACCATGATCTCTTTTGGCTTTCCTGTGATAAGGTCTCTACCCTGTACCGGGATATCTTCAATATCAACATCAAGATCTTCCACTGCAGAACCTACTTCAATTTTGATTCTTTCAGCAGTTCTTTCTCCAATATAAAGGTTATGGTGAGTTCTCAGATAATACGCAATATCATTAGTAAATACATCACCTGCAATTTTCACAGATTTATCACATACAATTCCTCCTAACGCTACAACAGCAATTTCTGTGGTACCTCCGCCTATGTCGATAATCATATTTCCTTCAGGTTTCTGAACATCAATACCAACTCCTATTGCAGCTGCCATTGGTTCATAAATCAACCTTACTTCTTTTGCATTTACTTTCTGAGCAGAATCTCTTACTGCTCTTTTTTCAACTTCCGTAATACCGGAAGGGATACAGATAACGATTCTTAATGCCGGCTGAATAAACCTGCCCTTGATCCCGGGAATTTTTTTGATAAATTCCTTAATCATATGTTCAGAAGCGTGGAAATCTGCAATTACCCCATCTTTCAGCGGACGGATGGTCTTGATATCTTCGTGAGTTTTACCCTGCATGTGCTTAGCCTGCTCACCGACCGCAATAGGTCTACCCGTAGAACGTTCAATTGCAACAATTGACGGCTGATCTATAACAATTTTGTTATTGTGGATAATAAGGGTATTGGCAGTACCAAGGTCTATCGCAATTTCTTGCGTAAACATATCGAATAAACTCATATTTTTCTTCTGATTTTAAGTTTACAAAGATATGAATTTAACACTACTAAAGAAACTTAACGTACACATAATTTGGTTAAAATTTTATTAAAATTCACAATTGTTTATTAACTTTTGATTTAATCATTTATGGAGCCTGATTTAAACTAAATTAACGGGATGAGGCAAAAAATCGGATTTACTGAAAGATAAAACAGCCAAAGAATAAAAAAGAAAGAGAATTCAAGTATAATTATCTGTAAATTTTTCTTTATTTCTGTTAGATTTTTCACATTTATACCTTCCAATATTTTTTTAAAATCTAAAAATCAAAATGAACACTTTACTATAGTTTTTTACGATAATTATCATATACATTATCAGCGGATGGTTAATTAAAAAATCCGTAAATTTGCGACTGCTTATGTTACAGTATTCCAACATTCATCAGACGTCTAATTTCGCTGTGCTTTCCATCAGCTACGAGAAGGCTGATGTAGAAACAAGAGGGAAATTTGCATTCTTTGATGAGAACATCAAAAATTTTGTCAGCCGGATCCACAGTGTGGATTTAGGGGATGCATTTGTGGTTTCTACGTGTAACAGAACCGAGATCTATACTACTTCTCCCAATTATCTCCTGGTAGCGGAAGAGTACTGCAAAACCATTGGTGTACAGCTTACGGACTTTCTCCAGTTTGCCAATATTCTTACCAAGGAAGAAGCCCTTGCCCATCTGTTCAGAGTAGCAGCAGGACTTGAAAGCCAGATCATTGGAGACTTTGAGATCATCGGACAGATCAAAAAAGCATACAGCCGTTTTAAAAAAGAGAGACAGAATTCTAATCCGTATCTGGAAAGAGCAATTAATGCCGCGATCCAGATTTCAAAAAGGATCAAGAATGAAACCGGAATTTCCAATGGAGCCGCTTCCGTGTCTTATGCTGCTGTTCATTATATTCTGAATAACCAGAAAAGAATCACTGAAAAGAACATTCTTCTTTTAGGTGTAGGCGAGATCGGACAAAATACGGTTGAAAACCTGGTAAAACATGTGTATCAGCCGAAAATTAAAATAGCCAACAGAACACAGGAGAAGGCTGAGAAAATTTCCCAGAAATACAGTATTCCTCATGTTGATTATTCTGATGTTGACCAGGAATTAAAAAACACCGACATCCTGATTGTGGCAACCGGGGCAAAACATCCTATCATTAACAAATCCCACTTCCCGAACGGAAAGGAAACACTGGTGATTGATCTTTCTATTCCTCATAACGTTGAAAAGAACGTTACCGAGAATGAAAATGTAACCCTTATTGATGTAGATGAGCTTTCGAAACAAATTCAGGAAACAATTCAGCAAAGGGAAAAAGAAATTCCAAAAGCTGAAAAAATCATCAAAGAACTGATGAAAGACTTCCTGGAATGGGAAAAAAAGAGAAAGCTGGCACCCAATATCCACCATTTCAAAGCGGTCCTGAAAAATATGGAACGTAATGAAATGCATAATTTTTATAAGAAAAATAAATACATAAACATCACGGACATGGAGCTTTCTGATAAAATGATCCAGAAAATTACCAACCGTTTTGCAAAATTTATCATAGACAACCCTTTGAAAGCCGAAGAAATTAGTAAATTAATGCACGAAATATTAGTTGAACAACCAAACAACGAATTCAATGAAAAGCATTAGAATCGGGACACGAAATTCCGCACTGGCACTTTGGCAGGCAAGAGAGGTTGCGAGGAACCTTCAAAACCGTAATTATTTAACGGAAATTGTTCCTATTGTCTCTTCCGGCGATAAGAACTTAAATCAACCGCTTTATTCTTTGGGGATCACCGGGGTTTTTACAAGAGACCTTGATGTAGCTTTACTGAATGACGAAATTGATATCGCTGTACACTCTTTAAAAGATGTACCCACACAGCTTCCACAAAATATTGAGATCATTGCCTATCTGGAAAGAGATTTTCCACAGGACGTATTGATAAGAAAAGAATCTGCACGAAATAAGGAATTCCACGAGCTGAAGCTGGCTACATCCAGCCTGAGAAGAAGGGCATTCTGGCTAAAGAATTATCCTCACGCTGAATTCTCAGATATCCGTGGAAATATCCAGACTCGTCTGCAGAAACTGGAAGAAGGGGATTTTGATGCCACGATCCTATCTCTGGCAGGAATCAAGAGAATGAAAATGGACATTGATTATGAAATGCTTCCGTTAATGATTCCGGCTGCCTCTCAGGGAGTAATTGCCGTTGCCGGACATTCTGACAAACCGGAAATCAATGAAATTCTAAGCCAGATCAATCATAAGAAAACACAGATCTGTGTAGAGATCGAAAGAAATTTCCTGAGCACACTGGAAGGCGGATGCACTGCCCCAATCGGAGCTTTTGCAGAGATCATCGAAAACCAGGTCCGTTTCAAAGCTGCACTTTGTTCTCTGGATGGTAAAAACTGTATTGCCACCGATGAGAACTTCGAATACAATGAAAACGAGAACTTTGGAAAAAAATTCGCAAAAATAGTTCTTGAAAACGGAGGAAAAGAGCTGATGACCGAGATCAAAAACTCCTATTAAGAAATCCCAGGCAGATTTGTATCTTTACATACCCAATGCAGAGCAATGAAAAAATCCTTTTTTTTATTTGTATTCCTTTTTTGTGTATTTGCTGCAAATGCACAGGATAAATTTGCACTTCAGCTATCCAATTCCGCTTTGAGCCTGATAGATAATACAATAAGGTATGATCCTGCTTATTTCGTGATTAAATATCCTAACGGAGATATCCCTGCTGACAAAGGAGTCTGCACGGATGTTATTATCAGGGCATACAGGAAGCTTGGCATAGATCTTCAGAAAGAAGTTCATGAGGACATGGGAAAAAACTTTTCAAAATACCCGAAAACATGGGGATTAAAAAAACCTGACACCAATATTGACCACAGAAGGGTTCCGAATCTTGCCGTTTTCTTTTCTAAATTCGGAAAAATAAAATCTACTGAAACCAATCCTGAACTTTATATTCCCGGAGATATTGTTACCTGGATTTTACCCGGAAACCTTACCCATATCGGGATTGTTGTCAATAAGAAATCTGCTGACGGAAAGAGGTTCCTGATCGTTCATAATATAGGAGGCGGACAGGTTTTAGAAGACTGTCTTTTTACATATACCATTACAGGACATTATCAATACCGGAAATAAGCTGCTTATGAAAAACCTTATCTATGCTTTATTTATATTGGTATCATGCTATACAGAAGCTCAGACTAACGAATTTAAAACCATCAACAAACCCATTGATTACTCAAAGGAGAGAGTGCGTCTAAGTTTAGAGTACCTTAAAGATCATTACAATATCGTGCAAAATACACCTGCTATTTCACCCAAAATAATTGTACTGCATTATACCGCGGGAGGAACTGTTGAAACCAATTATAGATATTTCAATAAAACGTATCTGGAATCGGCCAGAAATGTTTTGAAGAAGCAGAGTACTTTAAATGTATCTTCCCAGTTTATTGTAGACAGGGACGGCACCATTTACCAGCTTATGGAATCCGATATGTTCGCAAGACATACCATAGGACTTAATTACTGTGCTATTGGTATTGAAAATATAGGAAGCAAAAGCCAGCCTCTGACAGAAAACCAGGTTTTGGCAAATGCTCAGCTGGTAAGGCAATTAACTAAAAAGTATAAAATAGAATACCTGATAGGACATTCAGAATATGGTGTATTCAGGGGTTCTAAGCTTTGGAAAGAAACGGATCCGAATTATTTCACCATAAAAGATGATCCCGGAAAAGATTTTATGAAAAAGGTAAGACTGTTAGTTACCGATCTGCACTTAAAAGACAAACCTTAATGTAATGAAAATCCTGTTTACCAAAATCATAGCTGCCGAATTATTATCCAAAGAATTAGGATCGGATATCTCGGCTGAATGCGTTGAGGTAATCAGAACAGAACCTATAAGAACTGTTCCGTTTGATTTAAAAAACTATTCCCTGATCTTCACAAGTGTCAACGGAGTACGCTCATTCTTTGAGAATCAATTTAAACCCAACGAGGATTTTACTGCAAGAAACTACAACAAAATATACTGCATCGGCGAAAAAACAAAGCGTGAACTGAGAAAATACGGTTTCGGAACATTTAAGGTGCTGAAGAATGCCGAAGTACTTTCAAGGTTTATCATCGGAAACTGCCAGGACGAAAAGTTTCTCCATTTCTGTGGTAATCTTGCCATTGACGTGCTGGATAAGAATCTTCCTTTACAGAACATCAGCTACAAAAAGATCACAATTTATACAACGGAAGAGCTTTACCCTTCCGTACCTGAAAAATATCATGCTGCAGTTTTTTTTAGTCCAAGCGGAGTTCGTAGTTTTGCAAAACTCAATCCTTTGGAAGGAATAAAGATTTTTTCAATCGGAGAAACTACATCGGGAGAACTTAGAAAGTACACTGCAGGAGAAATCTTCACATCAGAAGAAAATAACCTGGCTTCTATTTTCAGACTGATAAAAAAGAAACTATAAACAGCTGCAAGCCTGGCTGGTAAAAATAATGAGTGCCGGTAACGGTTCTATTAGTTTAAATAAATTATGATTAAAAACGACTTATATTTAAAAGCACTTCGCGGAGAAACTGTAGAAAGGCCCCCCGTATGGATGATGAGACAGGCCGGAAGATACCTTCCTGAATTCATTGCTCTCAGAGATAAATATGATTTCTTTACAAGATGCCAGACTCCTGAGCTAGCTGCCGAGATCACCATACAGCCGATCAGAAGGTTTCCCCTGGATGCTGCAATCCTGTTTTCTGATATTTTAGTAGTTCCCCAGGCAATGGGAATTGATTTCAAAATGAAAGAATCAGTTGGCCCGTGGCTGGACAACCCTATCAGAACAACGGAACAGGTTCAGAATATTGAAGTTCCTGATGTAAATGACACATTGGGTTACGTTTTTGATGCTATTGAACTTACTCTTCAGAAATTAGATAATGAAATTCCGCTGATTGGTTTTGCGGGCTCTCCCTGGACGATCCTTTGCTATTGTGTGGAAGGAAAAGGAAGCAAAGCTTTTGATATTGCGAAATCATTCTGTTTCCAGCAACCGGAAGCCGCTCATTTACTTCTTCAGAAGATTACAGATACTACAATTGCTTATTTAAAAAGAAAAGTTGAAAAAGGCGTTTCTGCCGTTCAGGTTTTTGATTCCTGGGGAGGAATGCTTTCTCCTACGGATTATCAGGAATTCTCATGGCAGTATATCAACCAGATTGTTGAGGCGTTGAGCCCTCTTACCCATGTGGTGGTATTTGGAAAAGGATGCTGGTTTGCCCTTGAAGATATGACGATGTCCAAGGCTTCTGCTCTGGGTGTTGACTGGACCATCACTCCTGAATTTGCAAGAACATTAACCAACCATACGATGACGCTTCAGGGGAATTTTGATCCTGCAAGATTACACTCCACCCCTGAAACCATTAAAAAGATGGTAACTGAGATGATTAACCGTTTTGGAAAAGACAGATACATTGCCAATCTCGGGCACGGAATTTTACCGAATATTCCTGTGGAAAATGCAGAAGCGTTCATCAGAGCGGTTGTAGACTGGAAACCGAATATTTAAAATTCATTTTATAAAAATAAAATCCCTTTCAAAAACAATTGAAAGGGATTTTCTATGAGAAAAAATTAGTAATTAATTCACTTCGGTAATAAAAGCTTCTTTCGGCTTTCTCACTTTCGTAAGGTTAACCAGCCAGTCGGTTGAAGCATCCCTGTAACCAATCGGCAACAACAGTACGCTTTTCAGGCCTTTTTCTTTCAGGTTTAAAACTTCATCTACCGCTTCAGGAGAGAAACCTTCCATTGGTGTAGAATCCACTTCTTCAAAAGCCGCTGCAATTATCGCAGCTCCGAAAGAAATATAAGCCTGTTTTGCGGCATGGGTGAAGTTTTCTTCAGCAGATCTTTGCGGATAAGTACTTAACAGCATTTGCCTGTAATTTTCCCAGCCTTCATTTTTAAAGCCTCTGATTTCGTTGGTAAGATCAAACATTTTGTTGATCCTTTCTTCCGTATAGTTATCCCATGCGGCAAATACCAAAAGGTGCGAGCAGTCCGTAATCTGCGGCTGGTTCCATGCATGAGGCTTAATCTGTTCCTTTACTTCCTGATTGGTGATCACGATGATCTCAAAAGGCTGAAGCCCGCTGGATGTAGGTGCCAGTCTTGCAGCTTCCAATATTTTATCCACTTTTTCCTGTGGTACTTTCAGACCGTTCATTGCTTTGGTGGCAAATCTCCAGTTCAGTTTTTCAATTAATTCCATAAAATTAAATTTAGACCCTGCAAAATTAAATCAAGAATAAGAACAATGTACCACAAAAATTGCTATTTCAAAGATTGGAAAATTCTATTATTTATAAATTTCTTTAAACAATTTACCCGTCAATAAAAAAGCAGTTGATTATCAACTGCTTTTTATATTTTATCCAAGCATTTTCTGAGCTTTTTTAACTCCTTCTACAAGCTTGTCGATTTCTTCAAAGGTATTGTAAACCGCAAAGCTGGCTCTTACGGTTCCTGCTATATTGAAAAAATCCATAATAGGCTGTGTACAGTGATGCCCTGTTCTTACAGCAACACCCATTTTATCAAGGATCATCCCTACATCGGAAGATATTCCCACTCCTTCCAGATTAAAGGATACTACACCTGTCCTTTTTGCCTTTTCGCCATAGATCTTTATATTATCCAGCTCTAAAAGCTTTCTCTGTGCATATTCCAGTAATGCATTCTCATGATTCTGAATGTTTTGTCTTCCAATTCTATCAATAAAATCAACAGCTGCACCTAATGCGATATTACCTCCAACATTAGGGGTTCCTGCCTCATATTTAAAAGGTAGTCCGGCATAGGTAGTTCCGTCAAAAGAGCAGGTTGCAATCATTTCCCCTCCTCCATGAAAAGGCGGAAGTTCTTCCAGGATCTCCTGTTTTCCGTAAAGGATCCCGGTTCCCATTGGGGCGTACATTTTATGCCCCGAAAACACAAAGAAATCACAATCCATCTTCTGTACATCAATTTCGAAGTGAGGGGCAGACTGTGCACCATCAATCACAATATAAGCATCGGAGTTTTTTCTTGTTTTGGCAATGATCTCTTCTATTGGATTTACAATTCCCAATGCATTGGAAACCTGGTTTACAGAAACAACTTTCGTTTTTTCGCTCAAAAATTCATCCAGATAGTTAAGTTGAAGAATACCATTTTCATCGATAGGGATTACTCTAAGTTTAGCCCCGGTTCTTTCACAAAGCAATTGCCACGGAACGATATTGGAGTGATGCTCCAGATAGGAAATGATGATCTCATCATCTTTTTTAAGCTTCTGCGTTAAAATGTAAGCGATGAGGTTCAGGCCTTCTGTAGTTCCCTTTGTAAATATAACTTCAAAGTCATGTTCAGCATTAATGAATTTCTGGATTTTCCTTCTTGAAAGCTCCATTTCTTCCGTAGCTAACTGGCTTAATGTATGGATTCCTCTGTGAACATTGGCATTAAGCTGTGTATAGTAATCATTCCAGATTTTTAAAACAGAATCCGGCTTCTGAGATGTTGCTGCATTATCTAAGTAAACCAAAGGTTTACCATTCACTTCGCGGTTTAATATAGTAAACTGACTTCTTATTTGTTGAATGTCAAACATTTATTAAATTTTTAAATTAGATGGCTCTTATTTAGAACACTTCAAATTTACGTCTTTTTTCTGAGAATAAAATTTATTGGCAAAGAAAGCAGAAAGGCAAAATGGCAAAAGGCCGGGAGTAAATTCATTATTCAGTTTAATAAAACCAACAGGTTTAGTCTTTAAAGTTTTCACAAATTTACTCTAAAGGTATTTTATCTCTCAGCTGTCTTGCACTTTTGCCAAACAATAAAAAAACCTGCCAATAAATTGACAGGTTCTATATTGTTTTTGAATAAGCAAATATTATTCTGCTGCAGTAGTTTCTTCTGCTGCCGGAGCTGCTCCTTCTTCAGTTGCAACTTCTTCATCTTCATCATCTTCAGCTGCTGCTGCACCACCTTTCATTGCATTTCTAGACATCTTAACAGCTACTACAACTGCATTGTCAGGGTGAACGAAAGTATAACCTTCAGCTTTGATGCTTCCAACATAAAGTTTGTTCCCGATTCTTAACGGAGTAACATCAACAACGATTTCATCCGGTAAGTTTGCAGGAATAGCTTTTACTTTTAGCTTTCTGAAAGACTGACGTAAAACACCACCAGCTACAACACCTTTAGAACGTCCAATGATTCTTACAGGAACTTCCATAACTACCGGCTTATCGTCAGATAACTGATAGAAGTCTACGTGTAAAATTTTGTCCGTAATCGGGTGGAACTGAATATCCTGAAGAACAGCAGGAATTGTTTTCCCATCTAGCTCAATAGATACCGTGTGTGCTTCAGGAGTGTATACTAAACCTTTGAAAGCTTTCTCTTCAGCAGAGAAGTTTAAAGGTGCTTCACCTCCATAAACAACACAAGGAACTAATTCAGCATCACGTAAAGCTTTTGTAGACTTTTTGCCCACGCTTTCTCTTTTTGTACCTTGAATTGTAATAGATTTCATTTATAAAAATTTAAAAAATTGTTTCAGTTTAATTTTGCAATCCGCTAAAAATCAATTAAATAACAAACTTGCTGCTAATTGACTGATGCTCATGAACCATCTTCATAACGTCTGCAAATAACGGGGCGCAAGATAGCACTTTTATTTTGGATGACAAATTATTTTTAACAGGAATTGAGTCAGTTACAATAACTTCCAGTAATTTGGACTTCTCAATATTCTCGTAAGCCTTCCCGGAAAGCACTCCGTGAGTTGCCATTGCTCTTACTGATTTTGCTCCTTTTTCGATCAGGATCTCTGCAGCTTTGCAAAGTGTACCTGCAGTATCGATCATATCATCAATAAGAATTACATTTTTACCAACTACATCACCTATAAGGAACATTTCTTCCACAACGTTTGCTTTTTTTCTCTCTTTGTAAGCAATTACTACTTCCGCACCTAAGTGACCGGCATAGTTTTTCGCTCTTTTTGCACCTCCCATATCCGGAGAAGCAATGGTAAGATTATCTAAGTTCAGAGATTTGATATGATCTACAAAGATGGTAGACGCATAAAGGTGATCTACAGGAATTTCGAAGAACCCCTGGATCTGATCCGCGTGAAGGTCCATTGTCATTATTCTTGTTGCTCCTGCAGCTGTTAACAGATTAGCAACCAGCTTTGCACCTATCGGGGCTCTCGGCTTGTCTTTTCTGTCCTGTCTCGCAAGTCCGAAATAAGGGATTACAACTGTAATGCTCTTTGCGGAGGCTCTTTTCGCTGCGTCAATCATCAATAGAAGTTCTAGAAGATTGTCTGCCGGCGGGAAGGTAGATCCAATCAGGAAAACTCTTCCTCCTCTTACTGACTCATCCAAAACAGGTTCGAATTCCCCGTCGCTGAACTCCTGAAAGTTGATTTTTCCTAGCTCTTTCCCATAATATTGGGCAATTTTTTCTGCCAAGTCCTTACTGGTTCTTGTACAAAATAGATAACTTAACTGATCTGCCATTTTTACTTTTTAAAGATTTTGCAAATTTAAAAAAAAACCACAAGAATTGCTCTTGTGGTTTCTAAGTTTTTATTTTCCTGTATTCTTACGGGAATTTTACCCCTGAATATTTATTAGGATCTACCTGTGGTAAGGTAGAATGGTATTTTGCATTGATAGATTTGATAAATTCGTTGGCAATAACTGCATAACCTCTTCCTGTAAGGTGAACACCATCAAGAGAGAAAGCTCCTCCAGTCACGAATTTGGCAGTGTATCTTACACCATCATATATAATACCTGACTTTCCATTAAGCTCACTCATTTTGGTATTACCATCTACAAAAGCTAATCCATAAGAATCAGCAAGTGATTTTATAGAAGTATTATAGGCATCTACAGCAGTTTTTACATAACCCGCTTCTGTTTTTGTCAGTACATGCTGATTTTGCAGCGGATACGAAATTCCGTAAACATTTACAGGAGACGGTGCCCCAGGTGCAGTAGTTCCAATTAGAGAACTTGTTGTAAGAAGAATATAGTCTTCTGATGTAGCCTGTCTTGCCTGGCCGAAGATTTGTCCAAATGCGGCAGCGGTAGGTGCTCCTAAAGAAGGTGTAAGTGCGGCGGTAAGCTGCGCGGACAGATCCGTAAGAGAAACATCTTTTATCAAAACAGGATTTGCGGAAGTAGAAGAAAGCAGATTAATTCTGTTTCCAGCTCCAAAAGCAGTAAGCGCCTGTTTTAACGGCCCGTACAAACTTGTATTAAGGGTTGCTAAATTTGCTCCTAAAGTTGTTGGCGTTAAAGGATTGTAAGGAACTGTCGTAAAAAAAGGAATGGTTGTAACATAAGGAATATTTCCAATAACTCCTTTTGTTGTTCCTACACTTTTAAGACCATCCAAGACAGTTTTAATAGATCCTGCTACAAGATTAGGGTCAGAAATATCGTTAGACTTATAAGTCGTTGGGTTTACATTATTGGTCTGTACAACTGCAGGAGTGTAAGTAGTAACGCCGCCCACAGTCTGAGAATTAGTTCCTCCGTTGGTAGCATAAGACAATACATCATTATTGCCAATCCAAAGAGAGAAGAATGTCGCTTTTTGAGCTTTTGCATCCTCTAAAACACTCGTTGTTGTTGAAGTGGCAAATCTCACAAAATATGGATTGGCAGCTCCTATAGCAAGGTTAGCAGCACTTCCGTAACCTGGCGCAACCAGATGGAAAGATTTTGCTCCGGGAACTCCCATATTTTGGTATGGGCCACCGGCAGTTACATTATCTAATGCTGCAGCAGGACTGCTTGCAACAGGGCTAAGACTTCCGCTGGCTGTTACCTGAAGGTTCAGCTTACCAGGAAAACCAGGCAATCCGATAAATCCTCCTACATCGTTTGGCATTAAAGGCTGTTTAAATGCTCCACCACCAGCAAGCTGCATCTGAGCTGCGATGATGCTTGGATAAGATTCACTTTGTCCGCTGCTGTAAAGCGCTCCGTCTCTGTATCCGGAAGTCAGGGAATTCCCCAGGGAAATATATTTGGAAAAATCTGCGTCCCCTTTCGTTACCTGGATATCTTTTACATCAGTATCGAAATCATTATTACAGCTTGTTGTAAAAAGAAGTGCGGAAACGGCAAGTGTTGATATTATAATTTTTTTCATAGTCTTTCAATTAAAAAGGGTTATACGATAAACCTAAACCAAAGTAAAACGCTCTGGCTTTTGCCTGTCCGTTAAAGCCAAGAGTCGCATTTTTCACATCTCTGGCCTGAGGCATTGCATATCCTCCTGCTATATCAACTCCAAACTGTTTTAGTTTAAAGCCAAGACCTCCGGTAACTACATAGGTATTGAATGAAGGTGTTTCCGGAATGAAGTTTTCGTCAGTATAAGGAGATTCATCATAGTAAGCTCCCAGACGTCCGAAGATCATATCTGTGAAGGCATACTGAGTTCCTAATCTGAATGTTTTGGAGTTTCTGAAGTTTTTAGGAGCTACCAATACCGTAGGATCTGCCTGATTCCCAACCGGGGCGTTAGCAAAATCCAAAGTCAGCTTGCTGTATCTTTCCCATCCGTGATAGTTGAAGTCAGCTGAAACCAACCATTTTGGAGTTATTTTATAGGTTAAACCAATTGTATATTCTTCTACCAAAGGAAGTGTTGCTGTAAATTTGTCCTGCCCTGTGCTTGGGTCCAATCCTAATAACGGATAAATAGCTGCAGACGGGAACTTGAATGTAGCTGTTCCTTTTTTAGCTTTCATATCTATAGGTGAACGGTAAGCAATACTTACATCCAGTTTTGGATCAGGTCTGAAATAGAATCCGAATCCATAGCCGCTACCGCTTGCCTTTTCGTCTTTAATATTTAGCTCACCGCCAAACTGTGTTACCGCTTTATCCCAGTCTACTTTTCCTTTTGCATAAATGTAGCTTGCCCCGAATGACACCCATGGAGCCAGCTTCACAGATACCATAGGCTGAAAATAAAAGCTCTTAAGTTCAAGTTTCTGAACCATTTCTTTTCCTTCCCAGTCACTTGGCCACTCAATTGTACTTCCGAACGGAGTTGTAAAACTGAAACCAATAGATAAATTTTCTATCGGTTTATAAGCAACCGCAGCATATAACGGAGTACCAATAGGGTTATCTGTTTCTGTACTTTGTAAAGTATTCAAGTTTTGAAAGGTAACTTTATTACTTGCACCGAACCCTCCTGCTACTATACTCAGTTTTGAAGGGATGAATGACATACCCGCCGGGTTAAAGAACGCCACACTTGCGTCTTCGGCATGAGCACTAGTATGCGCCATTGCCAATTGTTTTACTCCCTGCAGAGATACCCTGAAGCCTCCTGCGTAAGATAAAACACCCGCCAATAAAGCAGTTGATACTAATATTTTTTTCATAGACTATTATTATATAACCCAAATATAAAATTATTTTGGATACACCTGTTAATATTTCTTAATATTTTAAACAATATCCTAAAAGAAAATTATGTTTAAAATAACACTTTAAAAATATATTAGCCTAAACCTATATACAATAGCAACTTATAAACTTTTGATATATAATATGCATTCCATGTTTAATGTTAAACAATAACGATATTGAATATTTAAGTATTTTAGAATTGCATAAAGATAAATTTACATAAATTTGCAAGATTATAAAAAATAGTTATATGAGTTGTGGATGCAAAACATCCGGCGATTCTGCCCATTCCTGCGGACCAAAAAAAACCGCGAATGGCTGTGAAAATGTAAATACCTGTGGTAATAGTTATAAATTAAGTGTTTTTGACTGGCTTTCTGACATTAACAATCCCGCATCGAACAGGTGCGATCTTGTAGAAGTCAGATTTAAAAATGACAGAAAATCGTTTTATAAAAATGTAAATAATATTCCTTTACATATAGGTAGCATAGTAACAGTAGAATCTAGCCCGGGACACGATGTAGGTGTTGTAAGCCTTACCGGAGAATTAGTAAAGATTCAGATGAAAAAGAAGAAATTTTCTGAAGAATCTACCCTTAAAATATACAGACAGGCCAACCAGAAAGACCTTGAAGTCTGGCAGGAAGCCCGAAAAAAAGAAGACAGCGTAAAGCTGGAAGCAAGAAAAATTGCTCACAGGATAGGCCTTGAAATGAAGGTTACCGATGTGGAATACCAAGGCGATTCTTCTAAGATCACCTTCTATTACACAGCTGACAACCGGGTGGATTTCAGGCAGCTGATAAAAGAATACGCCGGAGCTTTCAGAACAAAGATCGATATGAAACAGATCGGGTTCAGACAGGAGGCTGCCAAAGTAGGAGGCATCGGATCATGCGGAAGAGAACTGTGCTGCTCAACCTGGCTTACGGATTTCAGATCTGTTAATACCAATGTTGCCAGATATCAGCAGTTAAGTATTAATCCTCAAAAACTGGCAGGACAATGCGGTAAACTGAAATGCTGTCTGAATTATGAACTGGACAGTTATCTGGATGCATTAAGCAACTTCCCTTCTTCTTCAACAACTTTGGATACAGAAAAAGGAAGAGCATTCTGCATCAAAATAGACGTTTTCAAAAAGAAAATGTGGTTTGCTTATGTAGACAGCTCTATGGCATGGTATGATTTTGACATCGACCTTGTTAAAAAGTTGATCGCCAAAAATAAAAGAGGTGAAAAAATCCTTCCTTTAGAAGATCTTAAACAGCCAGACCTTCCTGTTCAAACGATCGACCTGATTCAGGAAAATAATGTAGACAGATTCGAAAAGAAAAACAGAGGCAACAACAGGAACAGAAACCAGAACAGGCCAAACAATAACGGAGGACAATCCCAGGGACAGCAAGGACAGGGACCAAAGAAAAACAGACCTGAAAGAACCGAAAGACCGGACAGATCTGAGAATCCTAACGCCAATACAGGAAATCAGCAGAGACAGCAACAAAAACCACAACCTAAACCGCAGCCAAAAGCACAAACGGAAAAAACTGATATTTCTGATGCCTCTTCTGATCCTGAGAAAAAACAAAACAACCCGAACAAAAAGAATTTTAAAAAGAAATATCCTCCAAAAAAAGATAAAAATGCGTAAAATTTCAGGATTATTACCTCTTATCCTTTTCTTTAGCTGCCAGTCCTCTTCAGGAGAGAATGTCATTATGAATTCCGTTAACAACAAATGGAATAAGAAAAGTGAGCAAAAATTTAATCTTGAAGTTTCAGATCCGCAGAATCCTAAAAATATTATATTTGTCGTAAGAAATAACAATACTTATCCTTACAGTAATATAAGATTTATTGTAAACTTCACCAATCTCCAGAACAAAAAGAAGGAAACAGATACCCTGAACTATGTACTGGCAAAACCAAACGGAGAATGGCTTGGTACAGGTTTTGGTGATACGAAGGAAACATTATTTCAGTATAAATTGAACTATAAATTTCCGGGAAAGGGGAAATATGTAATAAGCCTGATTCAGGCGATGAGAAATGACAACCTTCCGGGAATTGAAGACGTTGGAGTAAAAGTAGAAACGGCTAAACCGTAACCATAAATGGAAGACAACAGACAAAATGCAGGAAACAAGGGAAAAACCTTCCCCCTTCCTCCCAAAAAAAAGAAAGATACCTCCTGGAAAAAATGGGTTAGATTCATTTGGATCGGCCTCATTGCGGTAGTTTTAGGTATTTCCGGACTTTTCTTTGCTGTTTCCCAGGGATTTCTTGGAGAAATGCCGGATGTAAAGGAACTGGAAAACCCTGATATCTATGTAGCTTCTGAAATCATTTCATCGGACGGTGTTTTACTGGGGAAATTTGAGAAAGAAAAAACACAGCCAATTACCTATAAACAGTTACCTCCATATCTTATATATGCTTTACAGGCAAAAGAAGATGAGCGTTTTAAAGAACATTCAGGGATTGATTTAAAGTCCATTCTGAGAGCCGTACGATACGGCGGAGACAGAGGTGGAGGTTCCACAATCACCCAACAGCTGGCTAAACTGCTATTTACCAAGGAACCATCTAAAAACCCAATCAAAAGGGTTATTCAAAAACTAAAAGAATGGTCTGTTGCGGTAAGCCTGGAAAAGCGATACACCAAAGAAGAAATTATTACGCTATATTTCAATAAGTTCGACTTTACATACAATGCGAACGGTATTGAAATGGCCTCCAAGATTTATTTCAATAAAACAACCTCCGAACTTACCCTTCCGGAAGCAGCAGTTTTTGTAGCTATGCTGGAAGCTCCGATTGCCAACAACCCGATGAGAAATCCGGAACGTGCAAAACGAAGAAGAGATGTTGTTTTACAACAGATGTTTGAAACAGGTTACCTGGATCAGGCAACCTATGACAAAGCAATCAATACTCCTGTTCAAGTAGATTATCATCCAATCAAGAATATTAATGATGACTACTCTGCCTATTATAAATTCTATCTAAGAAAGGAGATCGATAAATATCTTGAAGGTTATGAAAAAGAGACCGGCAAGAAACTTAATCTATACAAAGACGGTTTAAAAATATATGTAACCCTTGATTCAAAAATGCAGAAATATGCGGAAGAAGCTATCAAGGAACACTTAACAGACCTTCAAAAAAGATTTGATGCCGAGCAGAGAGGCAGAAAAAACAGACCTTTCTACTATCTGACGGATAAGCAGGTAAACAGCGTAATGACCCAGGCAATGAAGAGAACCGGCCGTTACAAACAACTGAAGGCTGCCGGAGTTTCCGAAGATTCTATTTTACTGGAATTCCATAAGCCAATCAAAACCTCCCGTTTTACATGGGCTGGCGAAGAAGAAGTTGAAATGTCACCGTGGGATTCCATCAGATATCACAAGCAAATTGCACAGGCAGGCCTAATGTCTATGGTTCCGGGAAGTGGCGAGATCAAAGCATGGGTAGGAGGTATAGACTGGCAGCACTTCCAGTATGACCACATCAAACAGGGTAAAAGACAGGTAGGATCTACCTTCAAGCCTTTCGTATACGCTACTGCTATTATGAAACTTGGCATGACCCCTTGTTCTGCAGTTTCTAACGGAACTTATGACCATAAAGGATGGCATGTTCCGGGAAGAGGAGGAATGCTGACTTTAAAAGATGCATTAGCCCACTCCCAAAACCCGGTAGCCGCACGTCTTATTGAAATGACAGGTGTAGATGCCGTTATCCAGACTGCAAGAGACTTAGGAGTTACAGAAGACATTCCTAGAAACAATACCATTGCCTTAGGTTCATCAGACATTACCATTTATGAAATGCTTGGAGCCTACAGTACTTTCGCCAACTATGGAAACTACAATAAACCGGAAATGATCTGGAGGATTGAAGACGCCAACGGAAGAGTGATCAAAGAAGTAAATGTAGAGCCAAAAGAAGTAATGAACCCGATGTACGCCTACACTATGATTGAACTGATGAAAGGGGTTGCACAATTCGGTACCGCATCAGGAGAACTGGGAAGAAAAGGAATTTCAAAAGCAGTGGAAATTGCAGGTAAAACAGGTACCACACAGAACAACTCAGACGGTTGGTTCATGGGAATTACTCCAAAACTGGCAACAGGAGCCTGGGTAGGATGGGAAGACAGAGCAACCCACTTCTTCGGAACCGGTGAAGGTCAGGGTGCGAAAATGGCATTGCCGATCTGGGCTATCTTCATGAAGAAAGTATGGGCGGACAAATCTCTGGGAATTACTCCTGACGATAAGTTCGTCAGACCATCAGACTGGAAAGACGGATGCTCGAACCTGAAAGGCCTGGGTGAAGGATATGGAGATGATGGCGGGCTTCAGACTATCGATGAGATCAAAAATCCAAGACCGGTAGAACCAACACCTAAAAACAATACAGAGAAAAAAGAAGAAAACGTTAATGAAAATCTTCATTCTAATGATGAGGTAGATTTCAATAAATAAATTCTCTTTTAGAAATACACAAGACCTTTCAATAATTTGGAAGGTCTTTTTTTATAATGACCCGTTTAATTAATACCTTTGGCCTATGAATATTGAACAGATCAGACAACCTTTTACCGATATATTTCCGGGAGATTATTCCGGTAACCCGATGCAGAGAAACACACCCAAAGTTTTATTTGCAACGATAGAACCGGCAGGTTTTGACAGTCCAAAGCTGATTGCTTTTAACGAGAGCCTGTCCCAGGAGATCGGATTGGGAAAATATGAAGCAAAAGACCTTAACTTTCTCGTAGGAAACAACCTTCCTGAAAATATAAAAACCTACGCAACAGCCTATGCCGGTCACCAGTTTGGAAACTGGGCCGGACAGCTTGGAGACGGAAGAGCTATTCTTGCCGGGGAAATCACAAGCAGAGATGGAAAAAAAACAGAAATCCAATGGAAAGGCGCCGGTGCAACACCATATTCAAGACATGCAGACGGAAGAGCCGTATTGAGGTCATCAGTGCGCGAATACCTGATGAGTGAAGCCATGTATCACCTCGGAGTTCCTACCACCAGAGCTTTAAGCCTTGCTTTTACCGGTGAAGATGTGGTAAGAGATATCATGTACAACGGAAATCCACAGCTGGAAAAAGGTGCTGTAGTCATCAGAACCGCTGAAAGTTTCCTGCGCTTCGGGCATTTTGAGCTGCTATCTGCCCAGGGAGAATACAAAACCCTTCAGAATCTTGTTGATTTTACCATTGACAATTACTATCCGGAAATTATTTCAGACGGCATTCAGAAATACAAAGATTTCTTTGAAAACATATGCACCAGAACAGCAGACCTCATGACCGAATGGTTTAGGGTAGGATTTGTTCATGGGGTTATGAATACCGATAATATGTCCGTTTTAGGCTTAACCATAGATTATGGACCCTATTCGATGATGGACGAATATGACCTGAATTTCACCCCGAATACCACTGATCTTCCGGGAAGAAGGTATGCCTTTGGAAAACAGGGCCAGATCTCACAATGGAATCTCTGGCAGCTTGCCAACGCCCTTCATCCGTTAATTAAAGACGAAAAATTCTTAGAAGATACTCTGAATCATTACGGAACTTATTTCTGGGAAGCCCACGATAAAATGCTCTGCAGAAAATTCGGATTCGATGAACTTAGAGAAACTGATGAGGAATTCTTCATTAGCTGGCAGGGCCTGATGCAGGAACTTCACCTGGATTACACCTTATTTTTCAATCAGCTGGAAAAGTTAAACCTAGCCAGTGATATCAAAGCTCTGTTCGAAAACATTTCCTATTCCGCTCTGGATGATGAAAAAACGGGAAAGCTGGAAGATTTTATAAAGAAATATGAAGAAAGATTATCATCCAACACCATTTCAAAAGAAGAATCTTTATCCCTTATGAAACATTCGAATCCGAAATTCACACTGAGAAATTATCTCCTTTATCAATGCATTGAGGAAATAAATACCGGAAAAAACGGAATGCTGGAAAAACTCACTCATGCTTTAGAAAATCCTTACGAAGAACTCTACCCTGAGTTTTCAGCAAAAAGACCGGACATCTATGATGATACTGCCGGCTGTTCCACATTATCCTGCAGTTCTTAGTGTCAAATAATAATTACAGAATCATAATCTTTAAACTCATCAGATCCGATGAGTTTTTTTATTCTATTTTTGTAAAAAATTAACACGTGTCTTTGATCAGAAAAAAAATCATTACCCTCTTAAAACAGGTATTTCCATCTTCATATACAGAACTGGTAGTTTTTATGCTCTTTCTCTTCTGCTATGGAACATTAGGAACCTACATTGCTCTTCATTATCGCATTATTTTTGACAGCAGGATTCCCTGGGATGCTTATTTCAGTTTCGACAACAAAGCAATTGTAATGACCGGCGGAAGCTTCGAAAGACATCCGTTGGCTTACTATTTCTTTAATTGGATCAGAGAATTTTCCCTTTTCGTTTCAGGAGGAAAAATGGATGCCACATTCCGGCTTACCCTGGCATGGCTTAGTAATATTGCAATAAGTTTATGTATTGTGCAGATTTTCAAATATCTGAAGAACATCATCAGACTGCCTTTAAAGATTAGTTTACTGCTTGTTTTGTTTTTCGGATTCTTTTCAACAGCAATTCTCCTGTCTTTCACTCCGGAAAACTTCACCTATACCCTTCTTTTACTCAGCATCTACAATTATTATGCAGCTGTAAAACTCAGAAAAGATGAGAAAATACCCGGATCTGCCCTTACCCTTGCCGGAATTACAATTGGCGGTATTACCATTACCAATCTGGCCAAAGTTTTTATTCCCCTGTTATTTGAAAAAGGACTATTCAGAAGCTGGAAAAAGTTTGGAAACGCAGCTTTCCGTGTGATACTGGCCATAGCATGCTTTATATTTCTTTATCTGCTTCGGATTGATTTTAAGTATGAAAATATACTCTCAAAAACCAACCAGCAGTACGAAAGATTCTCCAATGTAGAATCAATTCCTAACTGGGACATGATGCTTTCCTATTTTTTTGGAGGCAGTATTTTATTCCCGAGTTTTATGGCTGCGGATAAGCATAATATGAAAGGTTTTCATTTCAAAGGTCTTTTAATGGAGCCTTATTCATCCCCGTTTTGCTATGCATTTGTGGCAATATTATTAACACTTATTTTGTGGAGTTATATTAAGAATTTCAAAAATAAATTTGTTCAGGTTATTGCCATTTCATTCTTTATTGACATTGTGATACACTGTATTATGAGATTCGGACTTCACACTTCATACATCTACGGAGGGCATTTTGTTTTTGTCTACCCGCTGCTTTTAGGGTGGCTGTTTTATGCGTACAGATCAAAACCGGTAATTACCTCAATTCTGATGGTTATAACAGGCATATTATTTGTTTTCCTGCTTACCAACAACCTTTTCAGAATGTCAGATTTCTTCCGGTTCTTAGAAACTTACTACCAATAAAAAAAGCTGAGAAAATTCTCAGCTTTTTACTTTAATGCCCTGTTATGATGTTACTTTGCTTCAGAACAGAAAATTCTATACTGTACAGCAATTGCTGATTTAAAATATTCTCTGATTCTTGATAAATCTGCAGCCGCACTTTGTTTTGTAAAATAACTTCCTGCCAAAATTTTGTAATTAGGTCTTAAAGAAGCATCCGTTTCCACTTTCAGGTTAGGGAACCTTTTTCTGAAATAAGCTTTCACCTCATTAGCCTCCTCATTACTTTTCACCGTTGTAATCTGAATCTTAAACCCTAAAATTCTTGGATTCTTACGGCAGATCTCTGCATTGGTAAGCTCTCTGCTCGGAACATAAATCTTCGGTGGCCTGGGAGCACTAACAATTCCGCTGTCTGTATTATTGTCTCTTACAGGATTATTCGCAGTTGTTCTGGAACATTTACCTTCGATTCCCTCCAAAGCAGCACTTACTTTGGGGTCCATGGTCATTACCAACTCCGTTCCGGATAAAGTATCCTTCTTAACAACCTGCTGGGCCTCAACACTATAAAACCCAAATAAAGATAATATTGAAAATATTTTGATTAAATTTCTCATTTAAACTTGTTTCCGCAAATTTATACAAATTAAAAAATTATACCAAACAACACTATTTAGAATCAATACAAATTAAACTTAAATGATATTTTCCCTTTTCCATATACCGTTAAATTCCTGTTAAAAATATTATTTTTGCGGAATTGATTGGTTCAATATTTTACTAACATAAGATAATTTAAATGATTAGTTGGAGAAAGCATTATAAACAAACGTTGATCGCGATAGGCTTATTGCTATCAACCAGTGCTTCAATTTACGGGCAAGACGGCGATCCTAAAAACGGCGAAAAACTTTTCAAAGCGAATTGTACTGCATGCCACGCGCTGGACAAACAAGTAATAGGACCTCCTTTGAAAGGGGTTGTAGAACGAGTAAAGACAGAAGGCGGAGTAGACAAAGATTGGCTTCACAAGTGGATCAAAGACAACAAAGCTCTAAGAGCTTCTGGGGACAAATACGCCAATGAGATTTTTGAGAAGTTCAATAAAACTGAAATGCTACAGTTTCCGAATCTTACAGACAAGGATATTGATGACATTTTAGCTTTTACCACTAATCCTCCGGCTCCCGAGCCAGCAAAAACTGATGACAAAGCAGCTGCAGGAGCAGGAGCAACATCAGCAGCACCGGCAAACAACACAACAACTAGCGTTGTAATTATTTCACTTATTGCTATCGCAGGTTTATTAGTTTGGATCTTAATTAAACTGAGACAATTGGTTAAATTAGGCCAGTCTGAAGACTTAGCCGGACTAAACGAAACAAGAGTTAAATCTTTCAGTGAAATTTACGAGAAATACCATTAC
Organism: Chryseobacterium shigense; assembly: GCF_014207845.1. Lineage (NCBI taxonomy): Bacteria > Pseudomonadati > Bacteroidota > Flavobacteriia > Flavobacteriales > Weeksellaceae > Chryseobacterium > Chryseobacterium shigense. Next base: position 577,090 of record NZ_JACHLC010000002.1, on the reverse strand, counting down.
GTAGGTAAAGGACTATTGGCTGTTCTTGCCCTTCTGGCAACTTATGGAGTTTGGAACTGGATCATGTGGATCGGGGTTTACAAAGGATATAAGCCGGAACAACCAATCTACTTCTCACACAAAATTCACGCTGGAGAGCAGAAAATTGACTGTCAGTTATGTCACTCCAGTGCCAAATACGGAAAAGTATCTGAAATTCCATCAATGAATGTTTGTATGAACTGTCACAGAACCATTTCTGAGTACAATGCAGACCACTACATGGAGCCAGGAAAAGATAAAGCATTCTACGACGGTGAAATCCAGAAGATCTATGCTGCTACAGGCTGGGATCCTGCAAAACAGCAGTACACTGGAAAAACACAGCCTGTTGAATGGACCAGAATCCACAATATGCCGGACTTCGTGTACTTCAACCACTCTCAGCACGTAGTAGCAGGTGAGCAGGCAATCATCAATTCTTTCAACAAAAAGAATCCTAACAACAAAATTGATGTTGTATGTAAAGCTTGTCACGGAAAAATTGATACAATGAATGTTGTTCAGATGGCTAATGACTTCACTATGGGATGGTGTATCGAGTGCCACAGAACTACTGAGGTTGATATGAACAACGGTTATAATAAAGAATACTTCAAGAATCTACATGACAAGTTGAAAAAACAATATCCTCAGGATGGCGGTAAGATCACTGTAGATGCAATTGGAGGTCTTGAGTGTGGTAAATGTCATTATTAATAACTAAAAAATTAGAAGTATAAATGGCTTCAAACAAAATACAATTTAGAAGTATTCATGAACTTAAAGATCCGGCTTTGAACAATAAGCTGGCTCAGAAAGAGTTTCAGGAAGAAATTCCGGTAGAAGATTTCCTTGGAGATGCTGAACAGAACGAATCCAGTACTTCAAGAAGAGATTTCCTAAAACTATTAGGATTCTCTACAGCAGCAGTAACATTAGCTGCCTGTGAAGCACCGGTAATCAAAACGATTCCTTATGTGGTAAAACCGCATGACATTATTCCGGGGGTTCCGAATTATTACGCTTCAACATATTTTGACGGATTCGACTTCGCAAGCGTTTTAGTAAAGACCCGTGAAGGAAGACCTATCAAAATAGATCCGAACCCGGCAGCAGGTGATTTAGGAAAAACTAACGCAAGAGCTCAGGCAAGTGTACTTTCTCTTTATGACAATGATAAAGTAAAGCAGCCTAAACTGGACGGAAAAGACGAAACTTTCGACAAAGTAGATAGTTTTATTCTTAACGGTCTGGCAGATGCAAATACAGCAGGTAAAAAGATTGTGCTTTTATCACATTCTTTACCTTCCCCTACTTTCAAAAAGTTATTTGCAGAGTTCAAAGCTAAATATCCGACTGCTGAACTTGTAACATATGACGCCTATCCTCACTCTGCAGCGTTAGATGCAGCTCAGGAAGTATTTGGGCAGAGAGCATTACCGGTTTATGATCTTAAAGGTTCAGAATTGGTAGTTTCTTTCCAGGCTGATTTCTTAGGAGATTACAATGCAGCAAGCTTAGAAACTTCTTATGCAGCAGCAAGAAAGCCTGGAGCAAGCATGTTGAGACACATTCAGGTGGAATCAAACATGTCATTAACAGGTGCTAATGCCGACTCAAGATACAGATTAAAACCAAGTGCAGTAAACAAAACTTTAGTTGAAGTTTACAACGCCATCGTAGGTGGTGGTACTTCAGATAAAACTGCTTCTGAAATTGCAGCCGAACTTAAAGCAAAAGGCAGCAAAGCTGTTGTTTTAGCTGACGGTTCTAAAGGAGCACAGGTTTTAGCACACTTAATCAACCAAAAATTAGGTTCAGTTGCTTTCACAGGTAAAGCAAACTTCCTTAAAGAATTTGATAAAGCAAGATACCAGGAATTCTTAGGATGGGTAAATGCAGGTCAGGTTGGCGTATTGATCGCAAATAACGTAGATCCTATCTACTCTCATCCAAAAGGAGAAGATTTCAAAAAGGCACTGGCATCTAAAAAAGTTAAATGTGTAGTTGCTGTTGCTGACAAGAAAAATGAAATGTACAAAGCAGCACATGCTGTAATTCCAGTTGCTAACTGGCTAGAATCCTGGGGTGATATTGAACCTCAGACTGGAGTATATTCATTAATGCAGCCTACGATCCAGAAAATCTACAAATCAAGACAGATTGAAGAATCCCTATTGGTTTGGAAGAACGGAAAAAACAATGCTGCCAACAATTATTATGACTATCTGAAAGCAAGTGCAGCTTCTGTCTTAGGAGGTACTTCTTTCAACAAAGCTCTATATAACGGATTCACTACTTCAAGCAATGCAACTTCATTGGCATATGCTGGAGGTAATGCAGCTCAGGCTGTTGCTGAATTAGGAAGCTTCAAACCTTCTGAACTGGAGCTGGTATTATACACCAAGCCTTCAATGGGTGACGGTACTCAGGCTAACAATCCTTGGCTTCAGGAATTACCGGACCCTATCACAAGAATGTCTTGGGATAACTATCTGACAATTTCTCCAAAAGACGCAGAGAAGTTTGCAATCGATAACGATCTTAACGCAAGAATGCAGCTGGATGGTTCTATTGTAAACCTTACTGTAAACGGAGTAACAATAAAAGATGTTCCTGTATTCATCCAGCCGGGACAGGCAGAAGGATCTGTAGGTCTTGCGCTTGGATACGGTAAAAAAGATTCAGGAGCTACTGCTGATACCGGAGTAAATGCTTATCCGCTGTTTGACGGTTCCAACTTAACTGTTTCAGGAGCTAAAATTGAAAAAACAGGAGAAGATCACGAATTCGCAGGTATTCAGCTACAAAATACACTAATGGGACGTTATGAAATCGCTAAAGAAGTTCCTTTGGCAGAATTCTTAAACGTTGCATTTGATGATGAGCACAAAGGATGGAACAAGCCTTTGGAATATCACACCATCAGTGGAGCCCTTCCTGCAAGAAAGATCGACCTTTGGGACGCTTTCGATGATACGGACGGACCACACTTCAACCTTTCAATCGACTTGAACTCTTGTACAGGTTGTGGGGCTTGTATCATTGCCTGCCAGGCAGAAAACAACGTTCCGGTTGTAGGTAAACAAGAAATCAGAATGTCCAGAGATATGTATTGGTTAAGAATTGACCGTTACTATTCTTCAAGACAGAAAGTAGAAGTATACGAAGGATTAAAAGAAGGAATGGCTGTACCAGAATTATACGGTACTGCATTCGGAGACGGAGGTGCATTAAACCACCCAGCAGACAATCCGGACGTAATCTTCCAGCCGGTAATGTGCCAGCACTGTAACCACGCTCCATGTGAAACTGTATGTCCTGTAGCGGCTACTTCACACGGTAAACAAGGTCAGAACCACATGGCTTACAACAGATGTATCGGGACAAGATACTGTGCAAACAACTGTCCGTACAAGGTAAGACGTTTCAACTGGTTTACTTATAACCTGAATGATAAGTTCGATTTCAACATGAACAATGATTTAGGAAGAATGGTACTTAACCCTGACGTAGTTGTAAGAACCAGAGGGGTTATGGAGAAATGTTCAATGTGTATCCAGGAAACTCAGGCTACTATTTTAGCAGCTAAGAGAGAGAACAGAAAAGTAACAGATAACGAGTTCAAGAACTCTTGTGCCTGTGCTGCTGCCTGTTCTACCGGAGCAATGACATTCGGAGACATGAATGACAAAGAATCTGAAGTGAGAGAACTATACTCCAGCAACAGAAGATATTATTTACTTGAAGAGATCGGAACAAAACCAAACGTGTTCTATCACACTAAAGTAAGAAACAGAGTAGAAAAATAAAGTTTAAATAATAAATAGGTAAAAAATGTCAGGACATTACGAAGCTCCGATAAGGGAACCTCTAATTATTGGTCACAAAACTTATCACGATATCACAGAAGATATTGCACGACCTATCGAAGAAAGAGCAGGTAAATTATGGTGGATTTCACTATACGCAGCCTTAGTTCTATTCATCTACGGATTTGGCTGTATCGCTTATACTATCGGAACAGGTATTGGAGCATGGGGGCTTAACAGAACTATTAACTGGGGTTGGGATATTACCAACTTCGTATGGTGGGTAGGTATCGGTCACGCCGGGACCCTAATCTCCGCAGTATTATTATTATTTAGACAGCGTTGGAGAATGTCTGTAAACAGATCTGCAGAGGCGATGACGATCTTTGCGGTTGTACAGGCAGCAATCTTCCCTGTAATCCACATGGGTAGAGTTTGGGTAGGATATTGGGTATTCCCTCTTCCAAACCAGTTCGGTTCTCTTTGGGGGAACTTCAACTCTCCTCTACTTTGGGACGTATTTGCAATCTCTACGTATTTCTCAGTATCAACAGTATTCTGGTTCATGGGACTAATCCCTGACTTTGCAATGATCAGAGACAGAGCTAAAACGCCTTGGACGAGAAAAATTTATACATTCCTTGCATTCGGATGGGGTGGAAAAGCAAAACACTGGCAGAGATTCGAAGAACTTTCTTTGGTTCTTGCAGGTTTGGCAACACCACTTGTATTCTCGGTACACACTACGGTATCTTTTGACTTCGCAACTTCGGTTATTAAAGGATGGCACTCTACAATCTACCCTCCTTACTTCGTTGCCGGTGCGATCTTCTCTGGATTCGCAATGGTACAGACCCTATTGCTTGTAGCAAGAAAAGTTTGTCACCTTGAAGAATACATCACCATGTATCATATTGAAATTATGAACATTGTAATCATCCTTACAGGTGGTATGGTAACTGTAGCTTATGCTACTGAATACTTCATCGGATGGTACTCCGGTTCAAGATTTGAAGACTTTACATATCTTTCTCCGGGTGCTGCTGTAGGACCTTACTGGTGGGCATTCTGGTCACTGATTATCTGTAACCTTGTTATTCCTGCTTCATTCTGGTTCAAGAGACTAAGAACGAATATTATCTGGACTTTCATCGTTGCATTGATCATCAACATCGGTATGTGGTTTGAGCGTTTCGATATCATCGTTATCAACCTTTCAAGAGATTACTTACCTGGATCTTGGACTATGTTTAAACCAACCATCATTGATGTGGGTGTATACTTAGGAACAATCGGATTCTTCTCTGTATTATTCTTATTATACGCAAGAACATTCCCTGTAATTGCACAGGCTGAATTAAAATCGATTCTGAAAATTTCAGGTGAAACTTATAAAGCAAAAGAAGGAGATGAGCACCACTAAAATTGTATACGGACTTTATGCTGACGACGACGATTTAATGAACGGCGTTAAAGCATTCAACGATAAAGGGATCGCTATAAACGAAGTTTATACTCCATTCCCGGTTCACGGACTTGATAAAGCTTTAGGGTTAAAGAAAACCAGAATTTCTGATGCCGCATTCTTCTATGCTCTTTATGGAGTTACCATTGGTGCTACTGTAACATGGTATGTGATGAATCACGACTGGCCTCAGAACATTGGTGGTAAACCTGCATTTGACTGGGCACACAACATGCCTGCATTCGTAGTTCCCATGTTCGAATTGATGGTATTCTGTGCCGCTCACATGATGTCATTAACTTTCTTGGTAAGAAATAAAATGTATCCGGGAGCTCCAGCTCAGAATCCGGACCCTAGAACTACTGATGATAAATTCATGATGGAATTTGTAACTGATGACGTAGAGTCTGTAAAACAGTTGCTGATTGAAACCGGAGTTGAAGAAATAACTGTTAAAGACGCTTAAAATGAAAAAGAATGTACTAAAAATTACAGCTGTTTTAGGTTTAACAACGGTTTTACTTAATTCTTGCGGACCAAAAGAAAATACACCATTAGTATATTTTCCTGATATGTACTTTCCCGTAGCTTATGATCCGTTGATGAAAGCTCAGGATGCGTACTCAGATCATGAAAATGAAATCCCTGCTTTCGTTAAAAATAGTTTTGCAACAGGTCTTACTCCCGTAGAAGGATCAGTTCCTCAAAATAAAGACGGAATCTTCGAAGAAAGCCTACTTCCTAAAAATGTAGATGAATATAACGCTGGTTACGATGCATCAAAAGGCATTACAGCTTCCCCTTTAAATCCGGCTAATGCAGCTAAAGATATTGAAAGAGGAAAAATGTTATTCGATAAAACCTGTGCTGCTTGTCACGGTGTAGGGGGAGATGGACAGGGACCAATTGTTCAGACAGGAGCTTTCTCCGGTGTACCAAACTATGCTGACAGAGAAATTACTGTAGGATCTGTTCATTATGTATTAACTAACGGTAGAAATGCAATGGGATCTTATGCGGGACAACTTAACGCTGGAGACAGATGGAGAGTTGCAATGTATGTGATGAGTGCTTTCAAAAAAGCAGCGGCAGCACCAGCAGTGGCGGCAGCTACAACTGAAGCAAAACCAGAAACTACTACTGAAACTAAAAAATAAGAAAAGAAATGTATAGTTTTTCACCAAAATTAAAATCAACTTCTTTAATCCTTCTTGTTGTAGGTTTAGTTCTATTTGCTATCGGTTTCTTTATGAATAAAGGAATTTCTACTGAGAAAATAGAGCACATGATGGAAGCCGTTCATGCTTCCGGTCATACTGCACCTACCCATTCAAGTGAAATGGTAGGACCCCAGGATCACACGGCTCACCTGGAGCATGCAACCCTACAGGTTCATAACCAGCCTTTGGCGGCAATACATTTTGTAGCGGTATTTTTCTTCGGAGTTAGCTGCTGCGTATTGTTCTTTTATTCTATACAGCACGCTGCACATGCAGGTTGGCCAATTATTATTACAAGAGTAATGGAAGCTATTGCTTCTTATATTCCATACGGAGGAGCTATTTTGATCATTTTAATGCTACTGAATATCTTCCACCAGGGACACCTTTTCCATTGGATGGATCCGGATCTGACAGACCCTAACTCTGCTCATTTCGATGTAATCCTATTCGAAAAGAAAAGATTCCTGAACATCCCTTTCTATGCTATCAGAACTTTCATCTATGTATTAGGAGCTTCTTTCTTTGCGTGGAAACTGAAAGCTCAGTCTAAATTGGTAGACGAAACTAAATCTAAAGTAGATTATCAGATGCTTTACAGATGGGCGGTAGGATATATTGCATTCTTCGGATTTGCTTCTGCTGCATGGGCTTGGGACTGGTTAATGTCTATTGACCCTCACTGGTATTCTACAATGTATATCTGGTATTCAATGGTTAGCTGCCTTTCAAGTGGTATTGCCGTGATTATTCTTCTAAGTGTTTACCTGAAGAAAAACGGGTTCTTGCCTCAGTTCAATGACAACCACTTACACGATTTAGGAGTATTCCTTTTCGCTACAAGTATGCTTTGGACGTATACATGGTTTGCTCAGTTCATGCTTTACTGGTATGCAAACGTTCCGGAAGAGGTAAACTACTTCTTCGGAAGATTCCAGCACTATAGCCCTACATTCTTACCAATGCTGATCATTAACTTCTTATTACCTCTATTGGTATTAGTAAGCAGCAGCATCAAGAGAAACTACAAAGTAGTAACAACAATGGCTGTAGTAGTTATCCTAGGTCACCTTTTAGACTACTTCAACATGGTAATGCCTGGAACGGTAGGACCTTACTGGAAAACTCCTGAAGTATTCATCTTAATCCTTGGAGCTGTTCTGTTTGTTGTAGGATTATTTATGTTCACTGTATTAACAGCTTTATCTAAATTAAAACTGATTCCTACAGGTAACCCATTCTTACATGAATCTGAAATTTATGAGTATCCTTTCTAAGGACTTGTAACAGAGATAAAATAAAAAAGACTGATCATATGATCGGTCTTTTTTTATGCAAATAAGTGAATATTTTAAACTCCTCAGGCAACCATTTTAAATTTTGTGTGTCTTCATAATAAAGATTGTGCAATTATTTCCGTAAAACCGACAAAACAAAATATCATTATGAAAAGAAGTTTTCAGATCTGCATCTTATTCATTTTTCTGTTTAGCCTCATGCAGGCACAAACCATTACTTTCATTTCAGAACATACGGATAGACCTCTGCCTAAAGTTTCAGTCTTCGGAAAAGATGGAAGTATTCTTGCTTTTTCTGATATTGACGGCAAAATTGATAAACAGGCAATACCTCCTTCCCAGGAAAAATTTCAAATCGTTTACAACAACTTTCCTGTAGCTCTCCTCTCCTATTCGGAAATTAATCAGGATGTTATTAAACTTAACGATCAGGTCAAGGAAATAGAAACAGTGGTTATCAGGAATACAAAGCCTGCAAAATATATTGTTATCAAAGGCAACTTTAACGCATATGTAACTGTAAACAATAAACTAAACAGCTACGCAGACGGAATCGTTACCTATATTTTCGACAATAAAACCAAAAAGCTGAAAAGTACAAATGTTGAGCAATACAGGGTTTTCAGACTCGATTCTAAAAATGAAAAAAAAGAAACCTCAACATGGGATTATGGCAATTCTTTACAGCTTCCCAAACTGAAAAACGTAGGAAATCCCGAAGAATACAAAACTAAAAGAAATACCATTAAAGAACTAAAAGGTGACCGTAACGATCAGATTGAAGTATCCGGGGCCGCTCTTCAGGAGAAAGAATTTTCTTTATTCGGATACAGATTCTTTGATATCAGGACAATCCTTAATATGTCTTTTGAAAAAGGATCGGGAAAAACACTGAGAGATTTTCTTGAATACAATGAAGTCGCATTTGTAAAGCTCAAACATAAAAGCGAATCCCATTACAACCAGATTATCCTTTACAATAATTTCTATCCTACGGAACTCAGCTTCAGTAATGACAATGATATAGACAACGTGAAGTTCGATAAAGATATCAGCAATTATAAAACCCAATACTGGCAGGAATCTTCTTTCCCGAATATGCAGACCATCTTCAGCTCATTTTTCAAAGATGACCTGCAAGAGCAGCAAAACAAAACCAAAAACTAAGTTTTGGATCAGGGCTAAAAAAACTCAACATTATTCCTTTACAACAGAAAAATAATTTAAAAACGAACAAAAGAAAAATAAAAACTTACTATTAATAAAGGTTTTATTAAATTTGCAACAAACCAAATAAAAATGAAAAAGTTTTCTTTTCTACTTATTTTCAGTCTGTTGCTCTTTACGGCATGCAAGAAAGATCATGTAGATGCTACGAATACTAAAACGCTGCAGTCAAGCATTAATGACATGACGGCAAGCCTTTCAACAATTAAACAGATCAAATTCAATGAAGCGCTTTATATCCTGAAGACATTCGGGGTAGAGGCAGATGGTGATGTGGAAGAACTTAAAGCTCTCGGAAAGCTCATTGACGGGAAAAAAGTTCCTGAAATCCTTACAATGGCCGACGGAGTTGCCCAGAAAAACGGAATTGAATGGGCCAGCACCTCTCCGCCTTCTCTTGGAGAAATGAATATCTTCGGGGACGATAAAGCGAAAGAAACTGATGCCAATGATGTAAAAGCAAGTTCACTGAGCATTATCACCAGACCTACCGGCGATGACGGAACCGGAGCACCTACGGCAATCCAGGTAATTCCAAGACTTGTGGATGCTGCAGGAAACCCTGTTTCATTTACCGGAGCAGGTTTAGAAGCTATTTTAGAAGTATTCAGTAACGGTGTAAAACTTTCAACCGCCAAAAACCTTATGCAGGATAATAATTTTAAAGGATTCAATTTAAAATTCTCTTCAATTCCGGCAGCAAAAGTGGTAGATGGCAAAATAGATATTACCGTTTCGGTAAAAACCACAGCAAAAACATTCAAAATGTCCAAGATCGGGCTTGATGTTAACCCATCGGCTTTAAAAGTTCCTGCTGTACCAAAAACAGATTCTACAACCGTAACACAGGATCCGAATGCAGTAATTGATCCTAGTAACCCTGCAACGACACCAACCACACCTGCAGATCCAAATGTAACAACCGCTACGCCTGCCGCTCCAAAACAACCGGCAGCAGATCCTAAAAATACGGTAAGCAAATTTTTAAGCAGCGTAAGCTCTCAAAATCTTAAAGCAGCATATGACACTTCAAGTAACCCTAACTGGGGAAGCTATGAATCATTCTCCAATCCTACTTCAGGTTTTGGGTCTGTGAAAAACGTAAGCGTAAAAAACATTACCACCAATGGTACAACAGCCAACGGAGCAAGCGTAAATGCAACCTATGATGTAACGGATAAGAACGGGAAAACAACTTCTTTAAAGGTAACTTTCGGACTTAAAAATGTAAATGGAGACTGGAAAATTTCCAGCTATAAAATAAACCCATAATGGCTTCACAAGAACTGATCAAAAAACTGGAAGAAACCATTGAAAACTTTCCTGATTTTCCTATCCCGGGAATCCAGTTTAAAGATATTTCACCTATTTTCCTGGACCCGAAACTTTATGAGGAAGTTATTGCAGACCTTGTAGCTTTCAGCAAAGGAAAAGTAGATGCCGTATGCGGGATTGAAAGCCGCGGTTATCTCTTCGGAATTGCCATTGCAGTAGCACTGGAAGTTCCTTTTATCCTGGTTCGTAAAAAAGGGAAACTTCCGCCTCCGGTTGTTTCAGAAAAATATGACCTTGAATACGGAAGCGCAGAAATAGAAACCCGTGAAGGACAGATTAAAAAAGGCCAAAGAATACTGATCCATGATGATCTTCTGGCAACTGGCGGAACTACAGAGGCTACAGCCAAACTTGTGGAAAAACAAGGAGCAACGGTAGCACAGTTCAGTTTCTTAACCGCATTGAAGGGATTAAACGGTGATGAAAAGCTGAAAAAATTCAATGCCGAAATCTATCACATCTTAGAATTTTAATCCTAACGGAATAATATAAAAATGCTTCGGCTCCGCTCAGCACGATACCTGCTTTAAAACTGTAAAATAATAGTATTAGAGATATCATGCTGAGCGGAGCCGAAGCATTTTTACCACTAACATTTAACAATTCACAACATTTTCACAATAATACTTCAAAGTATTTTGTAAATCATTCAGAAACAATTAAATTTGCATTTCAATTTTTAAGAATTTATGGCAAAATTGGGAAAGAATGCTCAGAACGAGCAAGAAGGTAAAGAAACGGTTGAGTTCTTTAAAGACCTTGACAGAGAGGCTTTAAACACTGAAAGATTCCTTGAAAAATATTCAAAGCAATTGGGTATTATATTCGGGGTATTGGTTTTAGGGGTTTTAGGATTCTTTGCTTACAAGCAGTTTGTAGTAGCTCCTAAAAACGTTGAGGCTGTAAAAGGCTTCCTTTCTGCTCAGAAAAACCAGACGGAAGGTAAAGATAAAGAAGCTTTAGGTGGAAAATCTGCAGCAAACCCAGGTTTTTTAGGAACATATAACGAGTATTCCGGAACGAAGGTAGGTGAGCTTGCGGCTTACAATGCAGGACTGCTAAAATTCAAAGAAGGAAAATTCCAGGAAGCTTATGATCTTTTAGACAAGTTTTCATCTGACAATAAAACGTTGATGGCACTGAAATATGGCGCTATGGCAGATGCGAAATCCGGTCTTAACCAAAACGACGAAGCTTTATCTTTATTAGACAAAGCATCAACAGCTTCCGATGATCCTTATACAACTTACTATTTCACAAGAAAAGCAGGTATTGTAGCATTAGGATTAAAAAAGAATGCAGAAGCTAAAAAATACTTCTCTGCAATTGACGAGAAATATCAGGACTACGACAACGGAATGTCTGATTCTTATATTGAAATGACTAAATATTTTTAAAAAATGGCAACAGTTAATCTTTCCGATTACAAGCCACTTCATATAACCAATGCCGAAGATTTTTCTATCGGCATTGTTTTTTCTGAGTGGAATGATTTTGTAACTTACAATCTTCGTGATGCAGCATTGGAAATTCTTGAAAAAGAAGGCGTAAAACCAGAAAACATTAAACTTTTCCCTGTTCCTGGGGCTTTTGAGCTGAACTATGCCAGCATGCAGCTATGCAAAGAAAAGAAATATGATGCAGTAATTGCTATAGGATGTGTGATCCGCGGCGAAACCCCTCATTTTGACTATGTTTGCTCAGCAGTAGCACAGGGAATCAAAGACTGTAATATCCTAACAGATACTCCAACTATTTTCTGCGTACTTACAGACGACAATAAGGAACAGTCTATTGCCAGAAGTGGCGGAGATTTGGGGAATAAAGGAGTAGAAGCAGCCGTAACAGCCTTAAGAATGATTGATTTTAAAAAGAATCTTTCCGGTAAAAAGGGAAGTATCGGTTTCGGGCACTCTTAACCAATTAATACATCTTAACAGTATACAGGGACTATTTTTTTTAATAGTCCTTTTTTATTGATCCGGCTTTCATAACCCATTTCCCGCCAATTTATATCATTACATAATACGTTAATTATTCAAGGATAATTCAAAAAAGTTATAAGAAATATCATATTTTTATTTTTTTACTCCAAAAGTTGTATACAACAACTATCTTTGCGAAAAATTAACTTATACATAACGTGCATGTTTCCGAATAAAATAAAACCTTTCTTATATTTAGGGATCTTCTACCTTATCATTTCGTTCATTGTACGGATCATATTTTTATTCCACCCTATCACAACGGCCAGTTTTGGATTTTTTGACGTTGTAAAGGTTTTATCCATCGGCTTGTTGAACGATATTTTTGTTTTCACTCTAGCCAGTACATTACTAGCTGTTTATTTTTTATTTCTGTCCGATTCTAAATATAAAAAGCCTTACGGGTATATTATTTTTGGAGCATTGGTTTTGTTTTTTCTTTACATCTTACTCATTCCGAATAATATTTTTAATCAGTATGGAGGATCTGTTTCCGAAATAGCCTTAGCTTTTGTAGGAATCAAAACCCTGCTCTTCGGACTGATGCTTTTCCTTCCTTCAAAAAGGATCAAAATCCGCAATGTATTATACTTCATTACATTGCTGTTGTATGTTCTTCTTATTATCTTTAATGCTGTAAGCGAATATTTTTTCTATAATGAGTTCGGGGTACGCTATAATTTCATTGCTGTAGATTACCTGATATATACCAATGAGGTCATCGGAAACATTATGGAAAGTTATCCGGTTATCCCTTTATTTTCTGCCATCCTTATCGTTACGTTAGCCATTACATGGTTGACCTATAAAAAGACAAAAGACGAACTGCTGGATCTTCCGAATTTTAAACAGAAAATGGTATTGCTGGGAACTTTTATTGTTCTGGTAAGCCTAAGCCTTTTAGGAGTATCTTCATTGATGGAAGTCAGGTCAGACAATGTTTTTGCCGATGAAATTGAAAGCAACGGCCTTCCGAAGTTCTATTGGGCCTTTACCCACAATGAGCTGGATTATTTCAAATTTTACCCTCAGATTAGCCAGCAGGAAGCTGAAAAGAATTTTTTGAGCCAATATTCAGACCCGGCACTGCCAAGAAATGTGGTTTCAGAGCAACCGGAGCTTAAGAAAAATGTAGTTCTGATTTCTATTGAAAGTTTATCTGCCGATTTCATGGAGCATTATGGTGGTACTAAAAAGATCACTCCTTTTCTTGACAGTCTGGCAGACCGTTCAATGATGTTCACCAATCTGTATGCTACCGGAAACAGAACTGTGAGAGGGCTTGAAGCACTTACACTCTGCATTCCTCCTACCGCAGGTGAAAGTATCATTAAAAGGGACGACAATAAAAATAAATTCACTACCGGAAGCGTATTCAAATCCAAAGGATATGATGTAAAATTTCTGTACGGAGGATACAGCTATTTTGATAATATGCAGGACTTCTTCGCAGGAAACGGTTATGATATTGTTGACAGGAATAACTTTAAACCTGAAGAAATCACCTTTGCCAATGTTTGGGGCGTTGCTGATGAAGATATGGCTAAGAAAGCAATTCAGACCATGAATGCAGAGGCTAAATCAGGAAAGCCGTTTTTCAATCACTGGATGACGGTTTCCAACCACAGGCCTTTCACCTATCCTGATGGAAGAATAGACATTCCCGGAACAGCAAAATCCCGTGACGGAGGCGTAAAATATACTGATTATTCACTCAGAAAATTCTTTGCAATGGCTAAAAAGCAGGACTGGTATAAAAATACGGTCTTCGTAATTATTGCCGACCATTGTGCATCCAGCGCAGGAAAAACCGAACTTCCTATGGATAAATATAGGATTCCAGCGATGATTTTCTCAGAAGGTTTTATAGAACCTCAGAAGTTTGATAAGCTGATGTCCCAAATAGACGTTATGCCGACCCTTTTCGGTCTGCTGAATTTCAGCTATCAGTCTAAATTTCTCGGTCAGGATGTCTTCAAAAAAGAATTCCAGCCGAAAGCCTATATTGCAACTTACCAGGATCTTGGCCTGATAAAAAATGGATATTTAACGATCATTTCTCCGGTAAAAAAAGTAAAGCAATACTCTTTACAGTTAGAATCCAGCAGCCTCGCTCCTGAATTTAAGCTGTATTATGATGAAAAACAGGTGAAGAATCCTGAGCAGAAACTGGTCAACGACGTTATTTCAGTTTATCAGTCAACTTCATTCTGGCTTAAAGAAAAGAAGCTTAACCGATAAGGTGCGGAACAAAACGGCTCTGGTTATTGGTGATGAGGTGAACACTTTCCCTGATGCCAATGCCGGCAGGCTCCTGCCCTATTACCCAGCTGCCAATTACCGGATAATTGCCATTAAAATTGGGAAGATCAAATAACTGCTGGTAAATAAAGCCTTCTTTCCCGTATACTCCATCATTTTCTTCAACCGGAACATTATTTTTATGAAGGATTACATTGGCTCCTTCTCTCGAATAAATTGGTTTTTTAGCGAAATCCTTCAGATGTTTCGGTTCAAAATAAGATTCTAAAAGGTACGGATGGTTGGGATACATTTCCCAAAGAACAGGAAGAATAGCTTTTGATGAAAGTAAAATTTTCCACGCAGGTTCAATCCATTGCGATCTGAAACCGTTTTTCACCAGCTTTTCTCCAAAACCGTCTGCAAGAATCCATTCATAAGGATAAAGCTTGAAAATATATTCCATAATGGAACGGTCACCGGCAATGAATTCAGAGATATCTTCAGCCCAGCCGATATCCTGAACAGGAATGAATTCCGTATCAAAACCCGCCTGGGAAGCACAGTCACGCATATATTCCACATTCGTAACATCTTCAATATTGGTAAGGGAGGCAAAATAAATATGATGCGGGTTCATATAGTTTTTAAGATGCTTCCAACAGCCCAACAGTTTTTCATGAATTGAATTAAACTGATCTTTGTGCGGAAACATCTCCTGAAGCCAGTACCACTGGATCACTGAACCTTCATACAGCGAAGTTGGGGTATCGGCATTAAATTCCAGTAATTTCAGATTCTTACCGTCAAAACCAAAGTCAAATCTTCCGTAAACAGAAGGATGATCTTCTTCCCAGCTTGTGATGATGTAATTGCGGAACCATTCAGGAATACTGAACTTATCCCAAAGGTTTTTCTCTATAACATAATCTACCGCTTCCAGGCACATCTGCCAGAGTTCTGCAGTGGCGCTTTCTATCTTATCAATTTCTTCTGTGCTGAACTGGTAATAATGGCTTTCATCCCAATAAAGCCCGTCAAGAGAATGATATCCGAAGCCCAGATTTTCAAGTTTATGCTGCCAGTTTTTCCTGAACTGTGACTGAATTCTTTCCATATTTTATGATGATGCACTGAAACCGCTTTTTCCCAGCTGGCCTCTTACTACATTTCCTTTGAAATTATTTCTTCCTATATTGGATTTGGAACTTATCGCATCACTGTAATAACCAGCTTTCTGGTAAGATCCATAACTGTATGCTCCGTACGGCCTGAATGCATGATACAGGAGAAGCCCCGTCATAAAACCATGCGATCTCGTATAAGAAGCTGTAGTATCAGATCTCATATAGACTTTCTTTTCGCTTTGATTTTTAGGTTTTTCCTGGGAACAGGCAGCCAATATCCCTGTTACAAATAGTAATTTTATAGAACCTGACTTTTTCATTATTGAACCGTTATAAAAAATTCATAGTCTTTTTTAGTCTTGGCAATATGATCTATGCCATCACTGTCTTCTCCTCCTACAAGAGTATCTCCCAAACTCGGAATAGTATCTTTTTTAACGATCTCTTTAAAAAGCTTTTTATTTTTCCAGATCTTATGTTTTGTAGTAAGAACATCGGCAGTATCAAGATGCTCAACGGAAAGTTCTGTTTCAATAGAACCATTCTTATCTACACTTTTTACTTCATCTTCTTTTTCTTTTTTACAGGCTGTAAATGCCAATATTCCAACTGATAAAAGGCAAAGTTTAATTTTTTTCACGTAAATAGTAATTTTTCACAAAAGTAGCAATTTAGTAATGATATTATTTTAAATTTACAAAGCAAAAAAAATTATTATGAAATGGACAGACGATAGAAGCGAAAACGTAGACGACAGACGTGGATCTGGCGGAGGCGGAGGCGCTATTGTAGGCGGTGGATTGGGAACCCTGATCATTGCTGCAATTATATTCTTTTTAGGGGGCGACCCTTCATCTTTACTTTCTTCGGGAGGCGGAAGCTCCACTCCTACAGAACAGAGAGAATTAAATGCCAATGAGCTTAAAATCCGTGAATTTGTAGAAATGGTTACTGCCGAAAATGAGCAGACCTGGACCAAGATTTTTGCTGAAAACGGTATGCAGTACCGTCCTGCTATAGTTGTTTTATTTGAAAGCACCACACAATCCGGCTGCGGAACTGCGGAAGCTGCTATGGGGCCATTTTACTGTCCCGCAGATCAAAAGGTGTATATGGATATGAGCTTCTTTAAAGAATTACAGCAGCGATTTGGTGCACAGGTTACAGAATTTTCCATTGCTTATGTAATGGCTCATGAAATGGGGCACCACGTACAGACTCTTTTAGGAACCACCCAGAAAGTAGATGCCTTAAGAAGAAGCGGAAGATATTCTGAAGCTGATCTGAACAGAGTTTCCGTAGCGACAGAACTACAGGCAGATTTCTATGCAGGGGTTTGGGCTAAACAAACTGACAGCAGAGAACACATTTTAGAGCCTGGCGACATCGAGTCTGCTATAGAAGCTGCGGAAGCAGTAGGTGATGACAATATCCAGAAAAGATCCCAGGGTTATGTAAACCAGGAAAGCTTTACCCACGGCTCATCTGCCCAGCGTAAAGAATGGTTTATGAAAGGTTACAATACAGGAGATATTAAGCAGGGAGATACTTTCAACCAACTTTTGAGATAAACTCTTTTTATAATATTTAAAACCCTGAAGAAATTCTTCAGGGTTTATTTTTTTATTGCAGTTCAATCGGGTTGCTGTTTTTCTTAGCTTCCTCTTTTACACGTTCTTCCATTCTCTTCCTCATATCTCCGGGATTCTGGTTTCCTCCTCTTCCGCCGCCATTGGACCTTGGTGCTGAAGGGAAACCGCCACCTCCCCCGCCGCCACTATTCTGCATGAATGACATAGGATCTGTTTTAAATTTTTCCTGCTGTTTCAGGTAATCACCTCTTTTTACTTTTAATGTATTTCCAAATTGGTTCAAAGCAGCAATTTCAGGGATTTTATAATTCTTCATCAGGTCAAAAGAATAATCTCCCTTATCATCTTCCACTTTAACGATGAGTCCCGGAAGACCTCCGAATTTATATGGGCCGTCCTGATAAGGAAGATCCGTTGTAAACCATGCGGTCCATTGTCTTCCTGCAAAATCCGTTGTGGCCTTCTGAACTTTATAATCTCCTATCTTGGTTGTTTCAGAAGACATTTTCCAGTTTAAAGGACGGTCTTCTTCATAAGAATAGATATCTCTTCCGATTCTGTCCTTAAAAAGCATTTTCTGACTGGTTTTATCTTTTTCAACAGAATAGTTGATATTGGTTCTTACCCCTTCCATCTGCTCCCTGTTAATAGAGCCTCTTCCTCCTCCGCCCTGGAAAGCTTTCTGCAGGATAGAGTCCCTTTTATACCTGTTTTCAGAATAAAAAAGAGATTTTTCAGCGGAAATATCTAAATATGCATTTTCAGTTTTAATATCGCTTTTATTTTCTGCATCTGGTTTCATCGTAACCTGGTAAACAAAACGGTTGCTTTGTGCAGAAATATGCTGCATAAACAACGCTAAAGCAAGAATTCCTATTTTTTTCATTTCTGGATTTTATTTTAATTCAATTGGATTTTGACTTTCATTATTTCTTAAAGGGCTGCTCCCCAAACCAACGGCAGGCATGGAAAAAGTTCCATTATCATTATTTCCGCCCGGGTGCATGCCTCTTCCTCCGCCCATCTTTCCACCACCCATTCTGCCTTCACCCATTCCGCCGCCTCTCATACCATCATGTCCGCTACCTCCAAAATTTTTGTCTCCTTTTTCATAACCTTCCGGCAGTCTTCTGTTTTTACCCGCTTCAAGCATCAATGCTGCTTTATCTCCGTTAAAAGCGATCCTGGTGCTTTGTTTTGCATTGGGATCAGCCGGTTTTTCAAAAGCATTCTGAATTTTGATCTTTTTAACAAGATCGAATTTATAGTCCCCGTTCTCATCTTCCAGTTTCACAATCAGTCCCGGAAGTCCGGAAAATTTATACGGGCCGTCAGAAATATTAATATCTTTGGTAAACCAGGCTGTCCAGATCCTTCCTCCAAAATTTGCAACTGCTTTTTGTGCAGGATAACCGTTCTGATTTTCTTTAATATCGGTTATTTCCCATTTCAGAGGTCTGTCTTCCTGATAAAAAATCTCCCTGCCGGCCACTTTATCATAATAATAAACTTTCTGCCCGGGAATATCTTTAACAATATAATTTTCAAAAAAGGAAGGTTCAAGTTCTTTCTTTGCGTTCAGGCTTTTAAAATCCTTATCTCTTTTTTTATGGTCTTCCTTATATTCCGCCCTGAAAGCTGTGAATAAAGAATCTTTTATCAGTTTATTCTCACTGATAAATAAAGATTTAATTCCTTTCACATCCAGAAACGTTCTTTCATGCTTCAAACTCACCAGATTGATAGAGTCCGGATTCACCGCAGTGTCATAAATATACCTCACGGTTTGTCCGTAGGTAACAGTTACTAAAAGCAACGAAAAAAAGACAATCAATTTTTTCTTCATTATTACGCCTTGTGGTTGTTTCATTAGGATAAAAAATATGATTCAAAGTTAAATCAAAAACAGAATCATCTTATTTCTTAAGATAATATTGGCTAATTTTTAACATCCGGATTCCGGTCAGCATGTAAAATCATGAAAATAGACACCATCAATTTGAGATTGCGGAAATTAGTTCGTATTTTTGCATCATTAAATCATTCTAAATAAATACAATGATAAAAGTATCAGACCAAGCAAAGGCAAAAGCCATCCAGTTGATGACGGAAGAAGGCTTTAACCCTGCTGAAGATTATATAAGAGTGGGGGTAAAAAGCGGAGGATGCTCTGGTTTAGAATATGTTTTAAAGTTTGACAACCAAAAAACAGATACTGATCAGCTTTTTGAGGACAATAATGTAAAAATTGTTGTCGATAAAAAATCTATCCTTTACTTAGCAGGAACAACTCTTGAGTATTCAGGAGGTTTAAACGGGAAGGGGTTTGTTTTCAACAATCCTAATGCATCCAGAACGTGTGGTTGTGGAGAGAGTTTTTCTTTATAGAAAAGACATTAGATACCAGATATCAGACCTGTTTCTGAGATCTGAAGTCTAATATCTGAAATTAAAAAACAATGAGTAAATATACTGAAGACGATTTAAGAGTCGATCTAGAAAATAAAAAATACGAATTCGGATGGGAAACGAAGATAGACTATGAAGACTTTCCTACCGGGTTAAATGAAGATATCGTCCGTGCAATCTCTGCTAAAAAAGAAGAGCCTGAATGGATGACAGAATGGCGTCTGGAATCTTTCAGGATCTGGCTTAAAATGACAGAACCTACATGGGCCAACATTAAATATGAAAAACCCGATTTCCAGGCAATCCGTTATTATGCGGCTCCAAAAGCAAAGCCTGAACTGGAAAGTTTAGACCAGGTAGATCCTGAGCTGTTAAAAACTTTCGAAAAACTGGGAATCAATATCGAAGAACAGAAAAGACTTTCCGGAGTTGCGGTAGATATTGTAATAGATTCAGTTTCTGTAAAGACTACGTTTCAGGATACTTTAATGGAAAAAGGAATTATTTTCTGCTCCATTTCTGAAGCAATTAAAAACCATCCTGATTTAGTACGAAAATATTTAGGAAAAGTAGTTCCAAGAGGAGATAATTTTTATTCAGCACTGAATTCCGCAGTATTTTCTGACGGAAGTTTCTGCTATATTCCAAAAGGAGTAAGATGCCCGATGGAACTTTCAACCTATTTCCGTATCAACCAGGCAGGAACAGGACAATTTGAAAGAACGCTTGTAATTGCCGATGAAGGAAGTTATGTGTCTTATCTTGAGGGATGTACAGCACCATCAAGGGATGAAAACCAGCTTCACGCGGCAGTGGTGGAACTGATTGCCATGGATAACGCAGAGATCAAGTACTCCACCGTTCAGAACTGGTATCCTGGAAATGAAGAAGGAAAAGGAGGAGTATTCAACTTTGTAACGAAAAGAGGGCTTTGCGAAAAAAATGCAAAAATTTCATGGACGCAGGTTGAAACCGGTTCTGCCGTAACATGGAAATATCCTTCATGTATATTAAAAGGTGACGGTGCAATCGGAGAGTTCTACTCTATCGCTGTAACCAACAATCACCAGTATGCCGATACCGGAACAAAGATGATCCATATCGGGAAAAATACGAAATCAACGATTATTTCAAAAGGTATTTCTGCAGGGAAATCCCAGAATTCATATAGAGGACAGGTAAAAGTAATGCCTTCTGCCAAAGGAGCAAGAAACTTTTCCCAATGCGATTCCCTGTTGATGGGTAATGAGTGTGGTGCACACACTTTCCCTTATATTGAGATCAAAGATCCTACCGCACAACTTGAGCATGAGGCTACTACCTCTAAAATCGGGGAAGATCAGATCTTCTACTGTAACCAGAGAGGAATTGACACAGAAAGAGCTATTGCATTGATTGTTAACGGATTCAGCAAGGAAGTACTGAATAAGCTTCCTATGGAGTTTGCTATTGAAGCTCAGAAATTACTGGAAATTTCCCTGGAAGGTTCAGTAGGATAATTTTATGTATGGAAGTCACGGAAAGATTAATTTTAAGAAGAACTGAACAAGAAGATTTCGAAAGGTTTTTTGAAATTAATAAAGATCCGGAGACGAATCTGTACAACCCAAGTGGCCCGATGAGCTTTGAAAAGGCTGAAGATACATTCAGAAGAATGCAGGAACACTGGGATCAGCACCATTTCGGGGCATGGACCATTATAGCGAAAGAAAATGAAAACATTGTGGGTTTCGGAGGCTTGAGCTATAAAAAATATGGAGAGGATGAAAAACTCAATCTTGGCTATCGTTTTGCAGTGGAAGCATGGGGAAAAGGATATGCAACAGAGTTTACGAAAAAGGCTATAGATTTCGGATTTACCAGTCTTGATAAAGAAGAAATATTTGGAGTTGTCCGCCCTGATAATATAGCTTCTGTTAAAGTTTTGGAAAAGGCAGGCATGACGCAAATCGGGACACTTAATGACGTTCCCGGTCAGCCTGAAAGTTTAGTATATAGAATTCAAAAATAATTTGTTTAGCAAATAAAAATGTTAGAAATAAAAAACCTACACGCCAAAATTGAAGATGGCGCAGAAATTTTAAAAGGTATCAATCTGGAAATAAAGCCGGGTGAAGTTCATGCCATCATGGGACCGAACGGAGCCGGAAAATCTACCCTTTCTTCCGTAATTGCAGGAAAAGAAGACTATGAAGTTACAGACGGAGAAATCATTTTCGGTGGAGAGAACATCATCGAGGATGCTCCTGAAGAAAGAGCACACAAGGGAATATTCCTTTCTTTCCAGTATCCGGTAGAAATTCCGGGAGTTTCTGTAACCAACTTCATCAAAGCTGCTCTAAACGAAACAAGAAAAGCAAACGGGCTTGAGGAAATGCCGGCAAAAGAAATGCTTGCTCTTATCCGTGAAAAATCTGAGAAATTAGGTATTAAAAAAGATTTCCTTTCAAGATCACTGAACGAAGGTTTCTCCGGAGGTGAAAAGAAAAGAAACGAGATCTTCCAGATGATGATGCTGAACCCAAAACTGGCCATTCTTGATGAAACAGATTCAGGATTGGACATCGATGCATTGAGAATTGTTGCAGACGGCGTAAATGCTTTTAAAAATGAAGGAAATGCAGTTCTTCTGATTACCCATTATCAGAGATTGCTTAACTATATCCAGCCTGACTTTGTTCACGTTCTGGCTAACGGGAAAATCATCAAAACCGGTGATAAATCTCTTGCCCTGGAACTGGAAGAAAAAGGGTACGACTGGCTTCTTAACTAAGAAGAAATATTTTCGGGAGGAATTTTATCAATCCTTTCTGAACATGCGGAAAACCCGCGGTAAATTATTATTTTTAAATATATAAAATAAGGTGTGATGGCCGAAATATCAGTAATGGCTTTATACGATCAGATTATTGACAATCACGGTGAATTTTTGGAGAGTCTTCGTCACAGGTTTCTGGATGGAGAAAGAAAATCTGCTCTTCAAAAGTTCGAAAACATAGGTTTTCCAACCAAAAAAGACGAAGAATATAAATATACCAGCATAAAAGAAATTACGGAGAAAAACTACAATTTTTTCCCTAAAGAAGGTCATAATATCACTAAAGAGCAGCTGGATCAGCTTCATCTGGGTGAAGAAAATTTCGACTGGATTGTTTTTGTGAATGGTAAACTTCATAAAGAACTTTCAAAAGTTTCTATCGAAAATGTAGAATTTCTTTCATTCAACTATGCTTTGAATGATGAGAAGCATAAAGAAGTATTCGAGAAGTATTTCAATACCATTGCTTCTAAAGATACTGCTTTCACGAACTTAAACCTTGCTTACTGCAAATACGGTTTCTTTCTTAAAGTTCCGAAAAATGTAGTGATCGAAAAACCGATTCACATCTTCTACATCTCTCAGAATCAGGAAGAAAACACTTTCTACAACACAAGAAATTTACTGATTGTAGAAGAAGGCGCTAAAGTGGAAGTAATAGAAAGCCACCACAATTTTGACAGCACTTATGTACTGACAAACTCTGTGACTGAAATCTTTACCTATCCCAACGCTAAAGCAGACTGGCATAAACTTCAGAATGACAACAATACGTCATATCTTATCGACAGTACTTTCGCAAGACAGGAAAAAGACAGCTTAACGACTGTAAATACCTTCTCTTTCGGAGGAAAGCTGGTAAGAAACAATCTGGATTTCATTCATAACGGAAGCAATATCAACTCGTTTATGAACGGAATTACCATTATTGGAAAAGACCAGCTTGTAGATCACCATACGGCTGTTCATCACAATTTCCCGAACTGTGAAAGTTACCAGAATTATAAAGGTATTTTTGATGGAAATGCCCACGGAGTTTTCAACGGAAAGGTTTTTGTAAATAAAATTGCTCAGAAAACCAATGCTTATCAGCAGAACAACAATGTATTGCTGAGTGAAGGAGCTACTATTGACACTAAGCCTCAATTGGAAATCTTTGCTGATGATGTAAAATGTTCCCACGGCTGTACAGTTGGCCAGCTGAATGAAGATGCGTTGTTTTATTTAAGAGCAAGAGGAATCTCCCAAAAAGAAGCTCAGGCCTTACTTCTGTATGCTTTTGCCAATGATGCCATGCAGAACATTGATATTGAACCGCTTAAAGAAAAAATCTCAAAACTTTTAGCTGAAAAGCTTCAGGTTGATATAGAATTTTAAGACTAATATAAATTGATACCAAAAAAGCACTTCAATCTGAAGTGCTTTTTATTTTTTATTCCGGCCGGAATTATTTCATCCAGGACTGATTATCTTTCTTATCAGAACGTTTTCTTCCGTTATCAATGTTGTAAGCAAATCCTACACCTAAAGTCTGTTTAAGCTGTGTCTTTTGGATCTGATTATGATCGTACAACAAGTCAAGAGTAATATTAGTTGAAATAAACTTATTGATTTTCATATTAAGAATTCCGCTATATCCCAGTACCAAATGGTCCGGATGATCAAGGTAGTTTGAAAATACCGAAGCCGTATTCGTCAGGTTGATGTTTTCCATGATCTTGATCTTATAGATAGCCGTACCAAGGAAACCGAACTGGAACAGGGAAGAATCGCCGTCATTTTTAAGACCGTATGTTCCCGCTGTCTGAAGGTCTTCATCCAGTACAAAAGTCCATCTTGCATTGGCAGGACGAAGCGTCATCGTGAAATTGTCATTAGGACGGTAAGTGACACCGGCACCTATATTAAGGTATCCCGGAGCCATAAAATTGGAGATCTTTTTTGCATCCGGATTGTTTCCGTCTTCATAACCACCGGCGAACTGTGTCTGAAGGCTCATTCCGCCTGAAAGGTACCAGTTCTTAGCAAATTCGCGTCCATAATTAGTAGACAGGTTGATAACGTCCTGCGTTTTTCTTGTCCCGATGCCTTTTGTATTGTTCTGCCCGTATCCCAGAATAATGATGTTTTCCCAGAGATCTTTCCCTTTTTCATAGGTAAGGTTATAATTGACACCGGCAAGCCAGCCTACGTTGTTAGCTCCACCACCAACCCAATTTGAGAAAGCAGCCTGATTAAGCATTAATGTATTCTGTCCCTGGATAGACCATGCTTTTACGGTATCTGTTTTAGCAGCATCAGTGTTGGCCTCCTGAGCCATTGCACCAATTCCAAAAGAAATGGAAGCGGCCAATAAAAGTTTTTTCATAAGTAAGGATTTTTGCTACAAAAATATACATATAATTTTTGTTAAAAAACTAATCACCTGCTTTTGAAATACTAAATTGTTATTCAATACATTAAAAGACTGAAAAATACATATAAAACAGACGGAATGAACTTATCTCAACTTAAAGCTTCACAGTCTTCCACAAAAAAACCACTATTTTTTAATCCACCATTGGTTGTCTTTGCGGTCAGAACGCTTTACACCATTATTCAGGGTGTAGGCGAATCCTATCCCAAGTGTCTGCTTAAGCTGAGTTTTCTGGATCTGGTTATGATCATAAAGCAGATCTACAGTAACATTAGATGATATAAATTTATTGACTTTAAAGTTTAAAATAGCTCCATAAGCAAGAACCAATCTTTCCGGATGGTCCAGATAATTGGAAAATACCGAAGCTGTGTTGGTGATATGAACATTCTCCATCAGTTTTACCTTATATAAAGCCGTTCCCAGGAAACCGAACTGTATAAGGGAAGTATCCCCATCATTTTTCAAACCGTAATTTCCTGCAAGCTGCAGGTCTTCATCTAGTACAAAAGTCCATCTTGCGTTGGTAGGACGCATGGTTACAGTCAGGTTATCATTAGGCCTGTACGTAATACCCATACCGAGGTTCAGATAACCCGGAGCCATAAAATTAGAGATCTTTTTAGCTGCCGGATTGTTTCCGTCTTCATATCCGGTAGTGAATTGTGACTGCAAACCGGCGCCAAGAGAGAAATACCAGCTTTTGGAAAACTTCCGCCCGTAATTGGTAGAAACATTGATCCCGTCCTGAGTTTTCCTGACTCCAAGCCCTTTGGTATCATTCTGCCCATAATCCAGAATAATGATATTCTCCCAGAGATCATTATCTTTTTCATAAGTAAGATTGTAATTTATTCCGGCAAGCCAGCCTACATTGTTGGCCCCGCCGCCTACCCAGTTTGAAAAGGCAGCCTGATTGATCATCAGAGTATTTTTCCCCAATACCGACCAATATTTTACCGTATCTACGATTACTGAATCTTTTTTCAATTCTTCTTGTGCACTTGCATAAATCCCCATAAAAAAGGAAAGAATCAATAAAAACTTCTTCATTATTTACACGATTTTCATTACAAAAATATTAATATAATTTTTTTAACGCGAATATTAACCTATAAAAAAGCTTTAAAAAGACTTAATGTTCTTCACTATAACAAAACAGGCCACTTTAATACATTCAATTTCAAAATATTAAGTTTCAAAACTGAAAATTGATACCTTTTGTCTTAAAATGAATACCCTTTCTTCCAATACATCGACAAATTTTCCGAAATTTATCATTGGCTTTTGATTTGACGTAACATCCACATGTTTAAAAATATAATTTCCAAAAGAGCTGTTATAATCCCTCTGCTGATGCTTTCAGCAATGTGGTCCGGCTACTTTCTGCAGACGCAGGGCTTTTTTCAAAGTTGTTTTGGGGCTATTATACCTCTGTTACCGGAAGGCTTATTGGGAGTCATTACTTCTCCCCTTCTGCATGGAAATATGGATCATATCATCAGTAACTCCATCCCAATAACAGTTCTCCTGTTTCTCTTATACCAGTTTTATCCCCTGGTTGCCAATAAGGTATTTATTATCGGCTGGCTGGCTACAGGATTTTTGGTATGGCTTTTACCACCAATCGATATACTCACCGGAGATTATATGTACACCTGCACCATTGGAGCCAGCGGAGTAGTTTATGTTCTTGCATTCTTCCTGTTCTTCAGTGGAGTTTTCAAATGGAATATGAAACTGCTCACCATATCGCTTCTGGTTGTTTTATATTACGGAAGTTTGGTCTGGGGAATGTTTCCCGAAGAATTATTCTACAATCTTCAGGAGCCAAGCAAAATCTCATGGCAGGCCCACCTTTCCGGAGCTGTTGTAGGAAGTATTATTGCTTTTGCTTTTAAAAATGTAGGTGAACGAAAAAAGAAATACATCTGGGAATTCCCCAATTATTATAGTGAAAAAGATGACAAACTATGGCAGGCATACAAAGAAAACCACCCTGATGACTTCCTGGAAATGCCCCATAAAAAAAATGACGACATCTGGGACCGTTTGGATGAATTAAGAAGAAAATAAAAACTTATTTCATTACATTTGGTAAAAAACACACATGATCCCTGAAGAATCCCTCTATGCAATTGCCCTGCGTGAATGTAACCTCATAGGCGATATTAATTTTCACAAACTGGTAAAGACTTTCGGAAGTGCTGAAGAAGCCTGGAAAAAAGCAAAAAAAGAATACACTCAAACAGACGGGATAGGCAAAAAAACTGTTGCTGATATCGGTAACGAAACATATCTGGAATTTGCGGAAAAAGAAATACATTTCTGTGAAAAGAATAATATCCGGATCAGGTTAAGACATCTTAAAGAACTTCCCGGTCTTCTTAATGAATGCGATGATGCTCCCGCCATTTTATACCAAAAAGGTAATTTTGATGACAGTTTGCAGAAAGTAAGCATCGTAGGAACCCGGAATATGACTTCTTACGGCAAGAGGTTCATCGGAGAATTCTTTGAAACCACCAGAGCTTCCCAATACATATCTGTCAGCGGATTAGCTTTAGGAGTAGATAAAGAAGTCCATGAACAATCTATTCAGCAAAACATCCCTACAGTTGCCATACTTGCGCACGGATTTCATACATTATATCCTTCCAAAAATAAAAAACTGGCAGAAAACATACTTCAGGAAGGAGGAGCATTACTCACAGAATTTAATTCATCCCGGAAGCCGGACCGGGAAAATTTTATTCAGAGAAACAGGATTATTGCAGGAATTTCTCCATCCACAATAGTTGTAGAAACCGGTTTTGGCGGAGGTTCAATAAGTACGGCACACTTTGCCAACGACTATAACCGTGAAGTGTTCGCCCTTCCGGGGAAAATAACAGATCCATACAGTCAGGGATGCAACCAGCTGATTTTCCAGAATAAAGCAACGGCTATTTCCACCATTAAAGATCTTATAGACTTACTAGCGCTTAATCCTTCAAAGCAAAAAATCGGAGAACTCTTCCCTTTCAGTGAAACCAGTATACAACTCACTGACGGTCAGGAGGCCGTATATCAGTCTATCAAAGCCAATCCACAAGTGGCCCTGGATGATCTTGCAGAGATGATTTCCACCCCTTCTTATAAAATTCTTCCCATAATTTTAGAATTGGAGCTTTTGGGGAAAGTAAAATCATTTTCCGGGAGACAATTTATGGCAATCTGAGAATTAACGATTTCTTAATATTGCATCATTTGAGACTTAACTTTTAATTTTTAATAAAATTTAATCATAAATTATCAATTTAATAATATTTCGAAACATTATTATTTAATTTTTAACAATGTTGAAATACAGTATTGTGAATCTTGAAAAAAAAATTAAATTTGTTGACAATAATATTCAACCCTAATATATGGAACAATATAATATTGACCAGAAAATCCAGGAGTTTATTGCCAAGATTGAAGCAAAAAATCCTAACGAACCAGAATTTTTACAAGCCGTAAAAGAAGTAGCTGTAACTGTAATTCCGTTTATTATGACCAAAAAGGAATATACAGGAATGAAGCTTCTGGAAAGAATGGCTGAAGCTGAAAGAATTATCATTTTCAGGGTTCCATGGGTTGATGATAAAGGAGAGATCCAGGTAAACAGAGGATTCAGAATCCAGATGAACTCTGCGATCGGTCCATACAAAGGAGGAATCCGTTTCCATCCTACTGTAAACCTTTCAGTTCTTAAATTCCTGGCTTTCGAGCAGGTATTTAAAAATTCACTGACAACTCTTCCGATGGGTGGAGGTAAAGGAGGTTCGGATTTCGATCCTCAAGGAAAATCTGATATGGAAGTAATGCGTTTCTGCCAGGCTTTCATGACTGAATTATGCAAGCACGTAGGTCCTGAAACAGATGTACCTGCAGGTGATATTGGTGTAGGAGCAAGAGAAATCGGATATCTTTTCGGACAATACAAAAAAATCAGAAACGAATTTACCGGAGTACTTACAGGAAAAGGTCTTGCATACGGAGGTTCATTAATCCGTCCTGAAGCTACAGGATATGGTGTAGTATACTTCGCAGAGCAGATGCTTAAAACAATCGGACAGGATTTCAAAGATAAAACGGTAACAGTATCAGGCTTCGGAAACGTGGCATGGGGAGTTATCAAAAAGGCAACTGAGCTTGGTGCCAAGGTTGTAACAGTATCCGGACCTGATGGATATATCTATGATAAAGACGGTATCAGCGGTGAAAAGATTGATTATTTATTAGAATTAAGATCTTCAGGAAACAACAGAGCTGAAGATTATGCTAAAAAATATCCTTCTGCAGAATTCCACGCAGGAAAACGTCCTTGGAGTGTAAAATGTGACGTAGCATTCCCTTCTGCAACCCAGAATGAATTAGATCTTGAAGATGCTAAAGTTTTGGTAGAAAACGGATGTATATGTGTTACTGAAGCAGCTAATATGCCTTCTACACTAGACGCAATCAATTATTTCTTAGACAATAAAGTATTATTCTCGCCAGGTAAGGCTTCCAACGCAGGAGGTGTTGCTACTTCAGGTCTTGAGATGACACAGAACTCTATCCGTCTTAACTGGACTTCTGAAGAAGTTGATGCAAGATTGAAAGAAATCATGATCGGAATCCACAAAGCTTGTAGAGACTACGGAAAAGACGAAGATGGTTATGTAAACTACGTGAAAGGGGCAAATATTGCCGGTTTTGTGAAAGTTGCAGAAGCAATGCTGGCTCAGGGAGTAGTATAAAAAATAAACAAAGGTTGGGAAATTCCCAGCCTTTTTTGATATAGCCTGTTCCCGGGATAATGGGGAAAAAAGTAAAAAGTGAAAGGAAAAAGCGCTGCATAAATGCAGTGCTTTTTTTATTTTTATAAGATGAAAAACACCTTCAAAAACAGTAATGAATATATTCTGTTGTTTCCTGATGAAATCCAGCAGAAACTTATTGAATTAAGAGAGGCCATTCATGCCGAAATTCCGGATCTGGAAGAATATATTGGCTATCAGATGCCGGCATTCAGGTATAAAGGAAAGCCTTTGGTATATTTTGCCGGTTATAAAAACCACATAGGCTTTTATCCCGGTGCTGAAGGGATCAGGATTTTTGAAAAAGATTTCCGGGAAAAGAATTATAAATTTTCAAAAGGAGCCGTTCAGTTTCCTATAGATCAGGATATTCCTGTGGAATTGGTTCAGAAGATTGTGCAATTCAGAATTAGCGAGATAGATCAGAAAAAATCCTGAAACGTTATGTTTCAGGATTTCCTTTCTACTTTGTTCAATATTTACTTTGAGGACTTTGCTTTTTTCTTAGCTTTTCTTTCTTCTTTTGTTGCTTCTCCAGGCTTTACAGCATCTGTAGCAGGTTCAGCACTCGCTGCTGCTGCGGCATCCACTGTTGCAGCCGGAGCCGCTGCATCTACTGCAGCAGTTGCTGTGGTATTTTGTTGTTGAGCACTGACATCAGCTGTAGTGCTTGTATTCTGTTGTTGAGTTTGAGTGGTCTGGTTATTAGTAGTCGTATCGGTTGGCTTCTGTGTCTGAGTCTGGGCCGATACTGCAATTACGCCGACTAATGTAAATGCTGCTGTAAAAACTAATTTTTTCATAATGTAATATTTTAAATGATTGTTTAATTTAAACGCCACTCTTTTTATTAAATTATGTGCAATGGTCTTATTTAACGTACTTTATAATTATTTAAGACATTTTACAACAGGGGTTTACTTTGAAATATTTTTCATCATTCTTTCTACAAATTCAAATGCAGCCGGGCATATAACTGTGTTTTTCAACATTAAATTATTGATCTGGTAGATCTTTTTGCGGTCTGTATGAGGATATTCCCGGCAGGCTTTCGGTCTTACTTCATAAATAGAACAGGTATTGTCGTTATTCAGAAAAAAACACGGAAGATTCTGAAGTACTTTATCGTTATCTTCATCTGTTCTTAAAAATTTGGCTTCAAAATCAGCCTGTTTCATCCGTAAGTGTTTGGCAATACGTTCGATGTCTTTTTCAGTATATAAAGGCCCGGTGGTTTTACAGCAATTCGCGCATTGCAGGCAGTCTATTTCATCAAAAACTTCATCATGGGTTTCCTGAACCACATAATCAAGGTTTTTGGGCGGTTTCTTTTTCAATCCGTCCAGAAATTTCTTATGTTCCTTCTGCTTCTGTAAAGCCTGTTTTTTATAGAGATCCAAATTCATTTATTTCTTATCTTCAGCTATAGCCGGAAGATCTGCTTTTTCATATCCATTAATTTTATCAAGATCCAGAATCGTTGTAAGATCGTTATTGTCCGGATAATACATCAGGGTAAATTTTGCCCCGTAAACAATTTCTGCCGAAATGTAAGAAGACCTTTGAACCACTGTATTGGAAAACACTTCATCAAATGCCCGGACCTGAACAATGATTTCAATATCCGTATTTTTAAAATCTTCTTCAGAAAAACCGTAGAAAGGGGAGTCTTCCTTAATCTCATGAACAACCGTCCAGTTCAGCGCAAGGGTATTAATCTTACTTAAATGGGTCTTTAAAGAATAGAAATTGCTTTTCGGAACTCCATTTTCAATCACTTCAATAGCTGTTGAAACAATCACTTCAGCATCCGTTAAAGCATTGTTTTTATAAGGAGCCAGCCTGAACATCAAGGCTCTTGATTCTTTAAAGGGAGCGATCACGGCAATATCTGAAAATCTGAGGTAAGCTCTTGGTCTTGAGAATCTCCCGTAAAAAAGCCCGGTTGCTATGGCAAAGGTAAGCAATCCCAGAAAAGCTTCAAAAGTAGCCACAAGACTGGCTGTAAAACCTACAGGGGCAATTCTTCCATAACCTACCGTTGTAAAGGTCTGGGAACTGAAGAAAAATACGTCAATGAATTCATTTAGCGGATCACTTTTATCAATTCCGGTAAGATGTTCTACCCCAATCAGATAATAGATCAAGGCAAATCCCAGGTTTACAAGAATATAAGCAATCACGAGATAGGATAAGAACCGAAATGTAGAGAGGTTCAGCATGGTATGGTACCAGCTCAGCCTGTTGAATACGTTTACTCCTCTCCGTTTTACATTGGGAAGCCCGTCCTTATTGATGAACCTTCCGGATGCATTGCTTCCAAAGCCACTGTTTTCGGTATTTTTCTGACGGATCTTCTGTCTGAAGCCTTTTGCCATTCTATATCATTTGTTTTTTGTTAATGCAGACTGTAAATAAGCAGATCTGATTTTACCAATTCCTCTTTTTTACAATGCAAAGATAAAATATTGTTTTCATGAAATTTATCAAAATCTTGCGATAAAGTAAGGCCGAAATCCAATTCTAAAGACAGCGAAGAACTCAGTATTTATTATAAAGGATATGAAGATTCTCAAAAAGGAAAGAAATAAATGTTTTTTCCGACTATTAAAGGATTTACAATGGATAAAAATTTTTATCCTGGTCAATCTCTGGAATAGCAAGTACAGAAGCAGAGTTTTAATTAATTGCGCATAAGTCGGTTCGCCTACTCATGTATTTTTCAAAAATGGAGATGGTCAATATCACTGGAATTTACATCTAAAGTAGCAACTTTATTTACTTTTTGTAAAATATCTATACAATCACAGCCCTGTCAATTGACAGGGCTGTGATTTTTAATTAAGCATTAGTTCCATCTGCTTTTACCCATTTTGTTCCTTGCCAATAGATTGGTTTATCTATGGTTAAATCAAAGTAGGTAAATCCATAATCTAAATTATTTGAAGGTCTTTCCGAGGTTGTTCCGTATCTCTTCAGATCTGCATTCATTCCATCAGCATTTCTCCATGAGCCGCCATCAAAGAATTCTGGTTTGCTATGACCGGAATTATAAAACTGGTAACCGGATATTGGAGCAATCGGTCTTTTATAATTAGGTCCAATATCATCAAATGTTTTATAAATTTTAATATTCTGATCGTAATATTTAAAATCATTTACAAAACCATCTACATACACAGTGCCTTCATAATTATCTTCAACTAGCATTCCGGATTCTATGAAAAGGTTTTTTAAGTGTACAATATTATTTGAAGTTAAACCAGCATTGTATTTAATTAAAAAGTCGTTAGTATTAGCCATGCCTGCGGTTAATCCGTCAGCCCAAATATTTTCTAAGGAGAATGATGCACTTTCAGATGCTATCAAAGCATATTTTTTATTTTGTTCGAAATGAATATCCCTAAAAGATAAATTTCTGGTAATCCCTTTTATTTCAACTCCAGTCTCATTATATTCAAAAATAGAATTGTTTATCCAAGAGGTTAAAATACCATGAGAGCCTGTTAACAAACCATTAATTAACATTCCTGTTTTACATCCTTTGACCCAGATGTTATTAAAAGTGACTGTCGTACTTGGGCCAGTTCCAGCGGAATCTTCATATAAAATCCCAACTCCTGAAGAATTTTTAACGATAAAATTTGAGATTTTTAAATTTACAGGTAGTTTTATACTTAAACCAGTACTAGATATATTGCCATAAGAATCTGTTACTTCTCCCCAAAGCCTTGTTACGGTAACATCATCAATAATTGAATCACTTGCGCCCTGCAAAACAATACCACCTTGAGAAAATGTAATATTTTTGATAATAACAGATTCGGACATAGATACAACCTGAGTAATTGGATCTCTCCCCGTAATGTTGGTAACATTTGCTTTAGGGTTTTGTTGATGAATAATTACCCCTTTTTTGCTTTCCCCCAATAGGGTAGTATTATGAGGAAGTACTAAAGTTTCAGTTAATTTATATTTTCCGTTAGGGATATATAATGTGAATCCTCCAAATTGAGCATTGCTATCATGTCTTGTAGGAAATATTTTCGTTGCCGTTTTTATCGCTTCTAAAAAAGCAGCTGTATCATCATCACCTACATCTTCTTTGTTAAGATTCCCTTTCGCGCCAAACCATTTTACGTTGATAGTGTTTTCTCTAAAAATAACATCACGAACATAATATTCCGTGCCTTTCTTTCTATAAATAGCAGAATCTTTTTTACTATCATCCATTGAAGTTCCATCAATCCAGGTTGTTGTTTTTATATAATTGACATTTTCCAAAGTATTACTGTCAACTAATTGAACAAAATCATCACTAGGAAAAGTACTTCCTATACTAAAGAAATCATTTGTGTAAATCATAATTTGTTTTTAAATGTTAATAATTAGCAGTATAAACTCTTGCAAGAAATTTATTGAAACAAAAATATAGACTGAAAGCGACAAAACTCGTCGTATTATTGTGCATAAATCGGCTTTGCTGATTAATGTATTTTTCAAAAATTATTAAGTACTTCAGTGTTTTCGGAATGGCAGGAATGTGCTGAAATATTGGACTTTTCCAATTTATACGTGATATATCAGATTATCTACACTTTTGATTACAAATAAGTTTTGATTATGAAATTTATCACGTCGCCGATTGAATTTTCAATTTGATTTTGCAGTACATTTGAAATATGAAAAAATTGGAATCAAGAGAGGAT
The DNA here is from genome assembly GCF_014207845.1 of Chryseobacterium shigense. NCBI lineage: Bacteria > Pseudomonadati > Bacteroidota > Flavobacteriia > Flavobacteriales > Weeksellaceae > Chryseobacterium > Chryseobacterium shigense. The sequence goes on along the minus strand of NZ_JACHLC010000002.1, from coordinate 542,586 downwards.
ATTGAGCATCTTGTCAACTCATTTTACTCGAAAGTAGTTAAAGATGAAACAATTGGCTTTTTCTTTAATGATATAGCCAAAGTAGACTGGGACAAGCATCTTCCTAAAATGTACTCGTTCTGGGAATCAATTGTTTTTGGACAGATGAGCTATAAAGGAAATCCTATGGGTGTGCATTTTCCTATCAATGAGATCCAGGCAATGGAACAGAAACATTTTGACCGCTGGCTCGAGCTCTGGAGAACTACAATTGAAGAAAATTTTGTCGGTGAAAATGCTGACATGGCTGTTTACAAATCGGAAAACATTGCCAAGCTGATGGCTTTTAAAATGGAGCTTGCGAGAAGGCTTTAATTGGGTTTCAAGTTATCGGGATGCGGGTTTACGGGACGATTACAGTAAAAATATAAGCTGCAAGATTGACCAATAAAACAGTTCCGTAAAGAATATTTGTTTTTCCGCGGCTTAAGGACAGCATTACAATAAACACGGACAGGGACAGAAGGATAATATCTTTTTTATCAAGCCCCAGTACCAACGGAATATCATAAACAATACAAACGGTAGATACTGCCGGGATCGTAAGACCAATACTTGCCAGCGCAGATCCTAATGCCAGATTCAAGCTGGACTGTATCTGATTGTTTCTTGCCGCACGTATAGCGGCCACACCTTCAGGAAGAAGAACAACACCTGCAATAATTACCCCTACCAAAGACTTTGGAGCTCCTATGCTCTGTACCATACCTTCTATGGTTCCGGAAAGACCTTTTGCCATTAATACAACAATGACCAGACATACCACCAGAAATCCGAAGCTTATCAGTGTTTTTTTCAGTGAAGGAATATAATGCTCTTCCGGATGCTCATCAGGAACAATAAAATAGCTTCTGTGGCGTACTGTCTGCACCATCAGGAAAACGCCATAGATGACAAGGCAGGCGATGGAAATGAAAATAAGTTGAGCTTCATTATAGAAAGGACCATTGACACTTGAAGTAAAATTGGGAAGAACAAGGGTAAGCACGAGAATGGAAACAATACTTACGAGATAAGTAGTTGCAGAAGTCCTTGCAAAGAATTGCTCATGGTATTTTACTCCCCCTACCAGGATACAAATCCCCAAAATTCCGTTAAGAATGATCATTACGGCGGCAAAAACGGTATCTCTGGCCAGAGTGATCGCCTGATCTCCGCCGGCTACCATCAGTGAGATGATGAGTGCAACTTCAATAATAGTGATACAAAGCGCAAGAATAATGGTTCCGAAAGGCTCCCCTACTTTATGTGCAACTACTTCTGCATGATGTACCGCGGAAAGGACACTTCCGGTAAGCAGTAAACCTGCAATAACATCATAGAAAACTCCTGTCCCCATTAATCCGGAAAAGTAATACCCAACCGCAAGAACAGGAAAAATATAGGTATAATGTAAAAGTTCTTTTAATTTCATAAAGTGTCTACAAAATACAAAAAATCTATGGAATTTGAAATATCAAAAGAAAATATTAATCACATTTTAATCTGAATTACCTTTAGTAAGAAAGCAGGAAGTTGGAAGAGGGAAGTTATTGGGACCGGAAAAACAATCACATCATTTTTATCTTCTCAGAGGCGATATTACTCCAGTCCGTTTTTCCGCCTTTGGCAACTTAATGTATCCACAGGTTAAAATCCAGAAAATCCGTCAGCATATGAAACAAAAGACCAATAGCTATAATTCTGATATTTCCTTTAAAAAAGAGCAGCAAAAAATACACCGCAATGGCATAATAGGAATGAAAAACATGAAAACCAATACTATTTCTTGACGGATCAAAAACAGGATTGGCAAAAAGATGATCCAGATCTACCAGCATGGTTGCCAGCATAATAAAGTAAGCCTTTTTCCAGTTCTCCCGAAAAAAGAGAAGGGCAATGAAAACCGGGAAAACCAGGTGTAAAAAATAATGGGTGAATGTTTTCAGTAAAGCAACATCAAAATTCATTACTACTTAATTTAGAATTGAAGATTTACCATCTTAAAATTAAAGGCAATATACCTTTTCTGGCCTGAATCTTTACCAGGTAATTGTCTCCGCTGTTCCCGTAAAATATATAGTCTATCTCAGAAAGAATTCTTTTTTCCTCCGGGGTAAAAATACTTAAATAAGAAAACAGCAGATCATTCTTGATGAAGATATAGTTCTGTTCCTGGTTTATTGATCGGGCAATTGGGTTCGTGGTAGATTTCACAATAAACCCTCCATTATTTCTGTCTATACGGTTAGGCTGAAACGGAATCGCGGTAAACTGATCCTGTGCATTGATCCATTTTTTATGCTGGAAATAAGTCCATGTTTTTTCCGGAGTCTGGCTTTTAAGGTTAATTATATACCTGGGCTGAACAATTTTCTGATAAGTCTTTTTCTCAATCTCATTAAAATTGTCATCGTACTCATAACTGATGATGGTGTCATTTACCTGTTCTAATTCAATGGTTGCTTTAAAATGGCTGACCTGTGATGAGTCTGCAAAGCTTTTATCAAAAAAATGGGCGTAGTTTTTTATGTTGGCTGCATCCAGTTCTGCTTCAAAAAAATGATTTTCCTTGCCGGCATTAGAAATAAGCTGGGTATAATTTGCTGTTTGCGGTGTATTTTTTATTTCAAGCCGGTCATCTTTTAATTCAATAGAAAAATTCCGGGTTTTCTGACCTGAAATAAAAGAAATGCTTCCCAAAGAATTATTGATTAACCGGTCTGCACTGAATGTATTTTTTCCCGGAGATTGCAGCAGTTGTTGGTTTAATTGATCAAAAGCTAAAGCTGAGGTTCCCAGAATGCAGTTTTCACCTTCTATTTTAATGAAAATCTGATCTTTTTGGAATACATTTTTTCCTTTGCTGATAAATTGATTGCTTTTTAAGAAAGCTGAGAATTTTTGCGGATCTTTAAGCTCAACTACACTGTACCATTCTGAAAACTTAGTGTCTTTAAGGTGGAAGATCTGTAAGAAATCCGGGATTCTGATTCCTGAATTTTTTAAAGAAATCTTCTTTTTATCTTTTGTTTTGCTTTCCGACCATTTTGAAGGATGGCTTATTAAGCTTGAAATATACTGTCCCGTTAATTTTTTCACATCGATTAAAACAACGACATCTGCATTCTCAGGAACAAACTTTAATGTTTTGTTTTTATAAAGAAATACAAAATAGAACGCTGCTGCGAGCAAAAGAATTAACGGGACAATAAGTTTCTTTCTTTTCATTTAAAGTATCTGAGGCTTTTTATCGGCTTCATTAATTTTATAAATTTCATCGAACAGATCAAAGAAATACATTAAACTGTTTTCCGAAGAATTCCTGATCTTATAATCTATTTCTGTTTCAATGCTGTTTCCTTTTACTTCTGTTTTGTAATACATTTCCCCTACATTTTTTCTGAACAGGTCCAGGGATTTTCTTTCTGAAGGTGTTTTAAATTCTTTATCCAGACCTATCAGAAGCTTCTGAACATCCAGTCTTCCGGACAGCGGATATCTGGATGAATCTTTTGCCCATTGCTTGGAAACATCGGACTGGCCATGTGGTATAAGGTTTTCCGTAGAGCTGGTAAGATAAACAATGCCGTCTTTTACAATGAAATAAAGTTCATCCATATACCCATCTCCTTTTTCATTTTTGAAAGAGTAGATGTCTCCTTTTTTTGAAAATTTCTTGGCTAAATGTTTATTGGCAGATAATGCATTAAAAACACGGTTCCAGTACCCTTCATTCTCTGTTGCAAAAGCAAATGTAAAATCAGGAACCGCTATATCTTTGGTTTTCTTTACTTCTTTTTCGTTGTAATCATCATCATATTCGTAATCCGTGTAATCTACTTTTTTGGACTTTAGCTCATTAAGGACAAAAATTCCGTTTCCTGGTGCAACTTTGGTGATAGCTTCTTCATCCAGGACAATTTTCATGGTTTCCATCATCAGCTCCATTTCTTTTTTATATTCACCATCTCCGGAATCCTGAAGCAGGTCATACATCATGTCAAAACATTTTGCTCCATTCAGGTTAACTACATAATAACCAACACTTTTATCATTGATGAGCGCTGCAAGCTTTTTGTTTTTCTTTCCTTTGTAAACAGATTCAACCGTTTTCTGAATGTTCGGATTATTATGCTGATAATTATTGACCAGCTTTACTTTATCCTTATCAAAGTACAGGTTGTAATATGAATTCGAGTTATATGCATTTCTAAAAAACTGTCCGAATTCAAAACGCTTCATCATCTTTCCGTAGATCCCGTCATTTACCATTCTTCCATAATCTGTGTAGACATATGCATCAGCATTGGGATCCCTGAAGCTGAGCATAACCTTCGAAACTTCAATCTCCAAATTTGAACTGAAATACTGGTCAAAACGGTCTTCTGCAATTTTCTTTACGATCTTGAAATTCTCAATCTTCATGGAATCCAGCTCCTTCTGGTAGGCTGAATCTATTTCAGTCTCCGCGTCCCCCCAATTCTCCTCCTCTTCTGGATACATTTCTTTTTCACCTCCCGGATGCTGGGTATCTACATTTTCCTTAGGATATTTGTGATTCTTTTCCAGGTATTTGATGTCTTTCTGAATTCTGGCAATCTCTTTATTACTTTCCCTGACATTGTCTTTCAGATATTTAATATCCTCTTTCAGACTGATTATTTCTTCTTTGTAGTCGAAAGGCTTTTCCGGTTCTATGTAAGCACTGTCCACAACTACGGCAGCACTGTCAGCCACCGCCACAGCACTATCTATTACAACATCATCAGACCAGATATCTTTATAGGGTTTGGTATAGTTCACCATACTCAAAACAGCACGGTCATTGTTCCAGGCAACAAAAACATTATCATTGATGTCAACGTAAGAATAGTTCTTCTTTTTAGAGATTTCCAGCCCTTTTTTCTTGGTAGAATTGATGAATTCCTGGAATTTCTCTTTATTATCTACAATGAAATGGGTGGTATAGGTTTGTATAGAATCATTAAAGCTGGCATAATGATACTGTGTGGCATCATATTTAATCCCCGTCTTTGAATAATCATTCCACGAAGGTTTTTCTTTGCTGTTTTTGCTCAGTTCATGCAATAAAGGGTTAAGTTTCTGCCAGTTGATCTTCTGGTTGAGCTGCTTCCCGTTGATTTCCATATAAAATACGGCATCGGCAGGAAGCTTCATGCTTCTTTGTGCAAAAGTGAGCATAAAACCAAAAAATACGAAAATAATTGTTTGCGTTTTTAATGATATAGATTTCATGGTTAAGTGTAGAATTATTGAAATAATATAGTGTTTTGTAATTGTTTTCTCTGAAAAATAAGGTCTAAAATATCTGCTTCCAGCTTCATGGCCTTTCTGTTCGGAGCCAGCGCATAAGAGCTGTTGGTCTGGGATTTTACAGTGTTTTCAAACTGCATGATGGACGTATATCTTGCATTGTTAAAGATCTCTTTATCTGCCTTTCCCATTTTGTCGTAATCGGCTTTGAAAGTATTGACTTTGTTTCTTGTCAATAGTTTTTTCTCAAGATTCTGACTGTAAATTTGTGTAGGAACCATTTTCCCGAGGATATTTTTAGCTTTCAGCTGCTCCAGTCCGGCATTGATATTTTCAATTCTTTTAAAATTACAGCTCAGTTTGATGATATAGTTATCAAAATCCATGGAAGTTTTTACATTACTGATTCCCGGAGTTGCTTTGAAAATTTTTGCCGCTTCATTGATTTTATTCTCGATTTCAGCTTTCTTAGGGACTTTTTTTCCGTTAATGGTCTCCATTTTAGAGATGGAAGCCAGCCTCGTTTTACTTTTACTGGCATTAAGAATAATCGTGTATTCACCGCTTCCATCAGCCTTGACATTGACTTTATCCAAAATATCAAAACAGCTGGTCAGTAACAGTAACGGAAAAAGCATGACAAGCAGTTTCAGAAGGTTTTTCATAATTGAGTTTTTAAGAAAGACAAAATTACTCAATTCCCGCCTTAAAATACCCTACGCTTTGAGTTATTTAGCGAATAAAATCCTGTTTTTTATCAAATCCTGCCCTTCAGGTAATCCTGTCTCACTTCCTCATCGAGCTTTTCAATGGCATATCTCAGGCTTGTTCTCGGCATTTCCTGATAATGCTTGTTCAGAAAATTAACCAGTTCCGTTTCATTCTTCTCCCCCATTTCACGAAGCAGCCATCCGTTTGCTTTATGCATCAGATCGTGGGTATGCTTCAGGTTTTTGATCACGAATTCCTTGGTGAGTTCAAAAGATCCTTTTTTCACATAATGCATCGTTCCTACCACAGCAATTCTTTTGTGCCACATTTCTTCAGAATCCGAAAGATTTCTCAGCAGTTCCTCTTTTCCGTTCTCGAAAGCATACCTGCCTAAGATTTTATAACAGCTTGAATCTACCAGATCCCAGTTATTCACATGTGGAAGATGATCCAGATAAAACTGAATGATCTCTTCTTTTACAGCTTTATCCTTCGTTTTTTCGAATTTAGAGATCAGCATGAAAAGCGCGGTAAGCCTGTGTTCGTGGTATTTTGAAGATAGCAGCGTACTTAAATCCTGCAGGCTTATTTTTGAATAATATTCTTTGGCTACAGACCTCTGGTCCGGAACTTTAACACCTAAGAACAGGTCTCCTTCTCCATATTCCCCTTTTCCCGTTTTGAAAAATCTCGGAAAGAACTCTGCTTTTTCAGGGATAGAAAGTACCGCCAGTGCTTCTTGTATTTCTTTAATTATAGTGCTCATGCAGATGTGTTATTTTATGAAGTTTAATGATTTTTTTAACCAATTATGATGGCATTTTAAGCATGCTCGTCCACAATACTCTCCTGCTCTTTTTCTTCTTTGGCAATCGCATTGGGATTGGCTACCTTGGCAATGGTAAGTCCCTGAACAATAATAGAGAATACAACTACACAGTAGGTTATACTCAGAATAATTTCACTGTATTCACTTTTAGGGATAGACATCGCCAATGCAATAGAAACCCCTCCGCGGATTCCTCCCCAAACCAGCACTTTCACCGTCTGCGGGCTGAATCTTGTTCTTAAGGACATGAATTTCGTAGGGACCCATATGGAAATAAAACGGGCAATTAAAACTACTGCAATTGCCAGTAAACCGGGAACCATGAAGTGCTTCAGGTCTTTGATCATCAGGAGTTCAAATCCGATGAAAAGGAATAATACGGCATTCAGGATTTCGTCAATTAATTCCCAGAATTTGATGAGGTAATCCTGGGTAATGGATTTCATTTTAAATCTTACATTGAAATTCCCCATGAATAACCCTGCAGCAACCATCGTCAGCGGTCCGGAAATATGCAGCTGTCTTGCGATAAGATAGCCTCCCATTACCACAGAAAGGGTTACCAGAACGGAAATAATATAATCATCTACCTCGCGCATCAGCCTGGAAGTTATCCATCCGAGCAGAACACCAAGCAGGATTCCTCCACCGGCTTCTTTCATTAAAAGCAATCCGATGCTTTCAACACCCAGATCTACTTCTTTCCCGATAGCAAGCTGCATCACAACTGTAAAAACCACTACAGCCATACCGTCATTGAAAAGAGATTCCCCGGCTACTTTCGTTTCCAGTGATTTGGAAACATTGGCCTGTTTCAGGATACTCAGAACAGCAACCGGATCGGTAGGCGAAATAAGCGCTCCAAAAACCAGACAATAGATAAACGGAAGCTGAATTCCCAGGAAAGGCAGCAGGTAAAACATCCCGAATCCCACTATAAATGTAGAAATAACAACCCCTGCTGTTGAAAATACAAGCACAGGCCGGAACTGCTCCTTGAGATCGTTGATATTGATATGGATTCCACCCGCAAAGAGAAGGAAATTAAGCATGGCGCCCATCAGAACTTCAGTGAAGTCTATACTGTTCATCAGCTTGTTAAGATGTCCAAAAGTTCTTGGGAGCACCGTTTCTCCAAACATTACCAGAAAAATGGAAACTACAATGGCAATTACCATGATTCCGATGGTACTCGGAAGTTTCAGAAATCTGTAGTTAAGATAGGCAAAAATCGATGCTAATACTATTAAGGCTGAAAATGAATAATATAACTCCACTAAGTGTTTTTTTTAATTAATCTTATAGGTTTAAATAAAGTATTTTAATGTACAGCTTACGCCCTTCTTTTTCCCAGATATCAAACATGCCGTCTTTGGTGGGTTTTGATCCTCTTGTGTAATCTTTCCCGATATTCAGGATGTTCAGGAGAATATACTCGTCCCCGACGGAATTCACCAGATAGGCTGTTTTCTCGGAGGTTCCGTCCCCGGAATTTTTTATTCTTTCAGTAAGTAAACGGAACTGGTTCAGATGATGCATGAAATTGGTTCCGTCTTTCTGGGAATCATAGGCCCTGAGAAGGATGAGAAGAATATCCAGGTTGGTAGGGTCTTTATCATAAAGAACTTTGCCCAGTTTGATGCATGCTTCAAAATTACCTTGTTTAAAAGCATCTGCCAGCCCTTTGAAACCGTCATCAAGCGTTGAAACCTTATCATCCCTGAAATTTCTTCCATAGTAAAGGTATTGAGCTTCAATACTGTCCAGGGATTTTGGATATCCTTTGTATTTAAAGATCAGTTTCTCGTAATTGTAAGGAGAATCTGAATTTTTAAGGCTTTTCTCAATGTTTTTTAAATCAATCTTAGATTTCTGGCTGAACCCAAAAACCGAAAATAAAACCAATAACAGGAAAAAGTGATATTTCATTAATCGTTGTTTTCTTCTTCCTCATCGTTGTCGAAATACTCGAAAAGGAAATCATTGTACGGGAATCTGGAGATATGGATCTTCATTACCTCATCATAGATCATTTTCTTCATTTCCGGGAAATTTTCTTTTGTTAAGGCAGAAATGAAAACAGTCGGGTACTTGGATTTGGCCATCCAGGTTTTTTTCCATTCTTCCAGGGAAATATTCTTTTTTGTAGCCGGAGTAAGATCATCTTCATCTTTTCTGTCGTAGCTGAAATCATCAATCTTGTTAAAAACCATGATCATTGGTTTCTGATGGGCATTGATCTCCATTAATGTCTGGTTAACAGATTCTACCTGGTCTTCAAAGCTTTCATGGGAAATATCCGCCACATGAATCAGTAGATCTGCTTCACGAACCTCATCCAGCGTAGATTTAAAAGATTCTACAAGCTGCGTTGGAAGTTTTCTGATAAATCCTACAGTATCCGTAAGTAAAAACGGTAAATTTCCAATAACTACTTTTCTCACGGTAGTATCTAAGGTTGCAAACAATTTATTCTCTGCAAAAACTTCAGACTTGGAAAGTGCATTCATCAGCGTAGATTTTCCTACGTTGGTGTAGCCTACCAAAGCAGCACGTACTACTTTTCCACGGTTGTTACGTTGGGTAGCCATCTGTTTATCGATGGTTTTCAGCTTTTCTTTTAACAGGGAAATTCTGTCCCGGATGATACGACGGTCAGTTTCAATCTCTGTTTCTCCGGGCCCTCTCATCCCGATTCCCCCTTTCTGACGTTCAAGGTGGGTCCACATCCTCGTAAGACGGGGCAAAAGATATTGATACTGAGCCAGTTCAACCTGTGTTCTTGCATAAGAGGTCTGGGCTCTCTGGGCAAAAATATCAAGGATAAGATTGGTTCTGTCCAGGATTTTTACCTCTATTTCTCTTTCGAGGTTTTTAAGCTGGGAAGGAGATAGTTCATCATCAAAAATAATGGTTCCGATCTCGTGTTCCTTTACATATTCTTTTATTTCCTGCGCTTTTCCGCTTCCGATAAAGGTTTTGGAATCCGGCTGGGTTAATTTCTGAGTAAATCGTTTTTGAACTGTTGCGCCTGCTGTAAAAGCTAAAAACTCCAGTTCATCCATATATTCCGTAAGCTTATCTTCATCCTGATTCTGGGTAATAACCCCTACTAAAACTGCTTTTTCGTAATTATGTTGTTTCTTTTCTAGCATTAATTTCTGTCTATGTTTGTGATTTTCACAAGATACCAATTTTCAGGAAAAAAAACAAAATCATTTTTTAATCCGGAGGTATTTTAATGTTAATTTAAGTTTACAATACTGTTCATTTGTAAAAAATCAATATCTTTATAAAGCAGATTTTCAAATAATAAACAATTAAAATTGTAAATTCTGCAAAAAACTAACACCAAGATCATGAATTCCCATATTAAATGTATGATTATTGATGGGGATGAACTGGACAGGCTGGTTCTTCAGCATCATATCAGACAATATGACAATATAGAAATTATTGCGTCTTTTAACTCGGCGGAAAAGGCTATCCCTTACCTGGAATTTCCGATAGACCTGCTTATTTGCGAGACTGATCTAAGCGGAATAAACGGATTGGAATTCAGGAAACTAGCTCAAAAAATACCGGTCTGTATTTTCATAAGTTCTCATACTGAACTGGCTGCAGATGCTTTTGAACTTGATGTACTGGACTTTATCGCAAAACCCCTTAAACCTGAACGCCTCCAGTATTCTATGGAAAAAGTCTTCAGTTTTTTTGAAATGAAGGAGAAATGTGAATGTTTAGACGCACTTCTTGGCGAAAACTGTCTTAAAATAAAAGAAAACGGCAATATCTCCCAGGTCAGGCTCACTGATATTCTTTATCTTGAAGCTTTAAAAGATTATACACGGCTTGTTACACATGAAAAAAAACACTGTATCCTGGATTCCCTGGGAAATCTTCTTCATAAAAGCTTTTTCGGCTCTTTTATAAGGATACACCGAAGCTATGCCGTTCCCCGCCACTTCATCCGCGGAAAAAACCGGCATGAAATAGAACTGATCCATAAGATCAAGCTTCCCATAGGCAGAACCTACAAAGGAAATCTTTCTTTTCTTGACCCTTAATCATTGAATACCAACATTTTTGCAATAAAATGTCGTTGGTCGATTTTTTTTGACGTTAGTCTATTTTCCTTCAATCCGGTTTCGATATGTGGTAATTTAGTGTTCACAAATTTTCGCCCGAAAGTTTGTATAACCAATTAATAACCACAAAATTATTTTACATGAAAAGAACATCTATTCACTGCTTCTTTCTCATTCTGTTTACCTTTTCCGTCAGCCTTCTGAATGCTCAGTCGGCAATTCTGACCACGGGAACGAATGCATCAGCAGGCAACGGCTCGGTTTCTTACAGTGTAGGCCAGGTAGCCTATCTGTACAAAGGAGTAAATTCCGAAATACTGGAAGGCCTACAGCAAGGCTATGAAATTACAACACTCTCTGCCAGCGAAACCACATCAAAGCAGGAAGGCATTTTACTTTATCCGAATCCTACCAGAGATTATCTGTATATAGATTTCTCTGATGTTCCGTATAAAGGATCGGAATATCAATTGTTCGACGCTCAGGGCAAACTGATCAAAAAAGACATGATCTCACAGCCAAAGTCCGAACTTAATCTTTCTTCTCTTCCGTCAGCGGTCTATATCATCCGCGTTAACCAGAATGGGGAAAATCTAAAAACATTTAAAGTCATAAAAAAATAACGCCATGAAAAAAATATTACTATCACTGGGAATTATGCTGGGCCTCTTTATGGGGCACGCACAGGCCCCGGAAAAAATGAGCTACCAGGCTATCATAAGAAACGGATCCGGCCAACTACTGGCCAACCAAAGTATAGCTATTAGAGTAAGTATACTCCAGGGTTCACCAGCCGGAACACTGGTTTATTCTGAAAGGCTAACCGGAAATACAAACCCTAATGGACTGATCAGCATGGAAATAGGAACAGGAACCGTCCTTTCAGGAACTTTCTCCACCATAAATTGGCCAACAGGAAGTTACTATCTAAAAACTGAAACCGACCCTGCCGGAGGGACTAATTATACTATAACAGGAACAAGCCAATTGCTAAGTGTTCCTTATGCCATGTATGCCAAATCTGCAGGCGGAACCGGCGGAAGCTTCGTTGTTCCTTATACCAACACAGTAAACAATGCTTCTACATTATTTTCTCTGATTAATGACGGGGACGGAACTTCTGTAGAAGGAGTTAACAATACAACTACTTCCAGCATTGCCTCAGTTCGCGGAATTGTAAATAATACAGCTCCGGGCGGATTTTCCAGTGCCGTTCGCGGTATCAATAATGGAACCGGTGGCCTAGGTATTGGCGCCTGGGGAAGCCAGAACGGGAGCGGATGGGGTGTTTATGGGGTTACTCCTAACGGCCTCGGAGTTTATGGAAATTCATCTGCAAACGGAACCGGGGTTTATGCAAACAGCAATACAGGAACAGGTCTTACGGCTACCAGTAATAATGGAATTGCAGCAAGCATGTCTATTTTCAATAATGCCAACAGTAATAATGTCCTCAATGCCAATACAGTCGGAAACGGAACAGTTATTAATGTTTCTTCTTCCGGAAATGGTGCAGGTGTTTTCAGCTCAACAGGCAGCGGATTTGCTGTACACGGGATTGCCTCTGCACAGACATCTGCAGGTATTATTGGTGACAATAGCGGAGCTGGTGAAGCAGTAGTGGGCAGAACCACCAGTGATATTGCCGGAGCTGTAGTAGGGAGAAATGATGGTGGCGGTTATGGTGTAAGAGGCTTTGTTGCCACCAATACAACCGGAACAGCCGTAGGTGTTCTGGGCCAGGTAGGATTAAATAACAGCAAAGGACGTGCAGGACGTTTTGAAAATTTTAATGCCTCCAATGAGATCAATAATGTATTTGAGGTAGAGACTAACGGTAACGGAAATATTCCGGATAACACTCAGGGCAATGCAGCATCTTTCCTTGTTGACAACACAAATAGTGTGGGAGCAGCAGTAAGAGGTGAAGTAAATACTATTTTCGGAAATTTTGGTGCAGCAGGTATTTTTGGGATTTCATCAGGAACAGGAGGACGGGCAGGATTATTCTATGCATCAAACCCTACTGGAAACGGAGCAGCATTAATTGCTTTAACTGATGGAAACGGAAATGCCATCACTGCCAATGCCGGTAAGGACGGAAACGGAGTTGAAACCAATATTGACGGAGCAGGAAATGCCCTGTATGCATGGGTACCTTCTTTTGCAACCGGACGCGCAGGCAGATTCGAGATTTTCAATGAAGACAATACAAGCGATGTAATATCTGTAAAAACTATTGGTAACGGTACCGCAGGTAACTTCATAGTTAACCGTACTACCGGTACTTCGCCTGCCGTAAAGGGTGAGGTGAATTCTATGTTTGCCAACTTCGGTACTGCAGGGGTGTTTGGTCTTTCATCTGGTACAGGAGGATACGGAGGATTATTCTATTCCTCTAATGCCAGCGGCAACGGGCCAGCCCTACTGGCCCTTACAGAAGGCAATGGAAATGGTATTACCGCCAATGCCGGAGGTAGTGGTGATGGTATTGAAGCATCATGTGATGGAACCGGTAATGCGGTCTCAGGCTTTATTCCTAATTTTGGGACTGGTAAAGCCGGTAGATTTGCCAACTTTAATAATGCCAACGGGCAGCCTGTAGTACATGTAACGACTACCGGTACAGGCTCTACACTGCTTATTAACCATCAGGGGCCATCAGGTAATATTTCAGTATTTCAGAGTGCTTCAGTAAACGTAGCCCGTATTAATAAAGCAGGAAGAGGTTTCTTTAATGGCGGAACCCAAACCAGTGGTGCAGACGTTGCAGAAGCCTTTGACGTAGAAGGAAATACTTCGGAATATGAGCCTGGAGATATTTTAATTATCTCAACAGATTCAGACCGTACAGTAGAAAAGTCTTCCAAACCTTATTCTAACCTCGTAGCCGGAGTTTATGCAACAAAACCAGGCGTGCTTCTCACTGAAGAGAATATAGATTCTGAGCTTACAGGAAAAGTTCCGATGGGCGTTATTGGAGTCATCCCTACAAAAGTTTGCCTTGAAGGCGGTAAAATTAAAAGAGGAGACCTTTTAGTTACTTCATCAAAAGCGGGAACAGCCATGAGAGCCAATCCTAAAAAAGTGAAAATAGGGCAAGTGATTGGCAAAGCGCTTCAGGACTACGACCAAAACTCTATTGGTACAATTAAAGTATTGGTAAACATTAAATAAATCATCATGAAATCACTATATATCATCGCGTTTTTAGCAGTAAGCATATCTGTTTATGCTCAGGAAAACAAGAAAACTCCGGAATCTGAAGATCAGGCACAGGTTGTAAAACAGCTCAGAGAGAGGGAGGCTCAACTTGCAAAATCAGCACAGGAAAATGCTCCCCAAAAGCAGACTGTAACCACATTAGCCTCAGAACAGGGGCTTGAAGTAAAAAAACAGGACACAAAAGCTCCAGCTTCTACTTCAAATAATGCTTCGGGAAAATTACTGCCCAATACGGCAACTTTAGCTGAACTGAAAGCTTCAATTCCCAACAGACAGGCAACCAGAACCGGCACAGTACATTCTAGGAACACAAATAGCAACGTTGTAGGTCTTCCTAATACGGCAACCCTGGAAGAAATAAAGAAGACTATTCCAAAAAACTGATAACAAAACCAGATTTCAAACAGAAAGTCCGCTCCAGCGCGGACTTTTTATTTTTTCAAGATTCAATAACTTATTTACATCTTTAAATTTTCGTTCCAGAATGTATTTTTTAGTCCCAATCTGCAGCTACAAATTTCATAGAATTTCCGCTGTTATCGGATAATGTAAGAAAATGCCCATCTACAGAATAATGATTCATTTTGTCAAATTTTTGAATAAAAGCATTTTCCAGATCCATATTCTGACAGGCTTTCAATGTGCTCCCAACTCCTGAAATCTTTATTTTTCCTCCATTTTTAAACCCGGAAGTAAAAAATATACTGTTACATCCCATATTAGCTTTACCCTTAATTTTCCCTTTCTCCATATTGCCAGTGAGATTAATTTCTGCCTTATTTTTAATCAGCTCATCTTTAGAAAATGCATCAAAAGAAACAAGCATCCATTGTCTCTGAAGTCCCGGATTTTTTTCCGGAACCGAAGAACATCTGATTACGGTTCCTAAAAGTAAAATTGCAAAAAAAGACAGGAGTATTTTTTTCATACGGTTTATCCTCCCATTTTCATACCATTCCGGAACAGAATATCGTAAAAATTAGTAAATTAGCGACACAAAAATTTTTTATAAAATGAAAAGACTATTTCTACTGTTCACTTTCTTACTTGGCTTTGCTCAGATGAGGGCGGATGAGGGGATGTGGCTGTTAATGCTCATCAAAAGACTTAACGGGGTCGATATGCAAAAAGAAGGACTGCATTTGACACCTGAAGAAATTTATTCGGTAAACAACTCAAGCTTAAAAGACGCTATTGTGAGCTTCGGAGGCTTCTGTACCGGAGAAATTGTTTCTGATAAAGGACTTATCTTTACCAACCACCACTGTGGTTACGGTGCTGTTGCAGCAGCTTCCACTCCGGAAAAAGATTATCTGAAAAACGGATTCTGGGCTATGAAGCAGAAAGATGAATTCAATGCAAAAGATCTTTATGTAAGATTTTTAGTTAGAATGGATGATGCTACACAGAGAATCAATTCCAAGCTAAATAACAATATGACCGGGGCAGAGAGAAAAGCAGTTATTGATGCTGAAACAAAAGCAATCCAGACTGAAAACTCTGAAAACGGGAAATATACTGTAGTGGTAAAAGATTTCTTCAACGGAAACGAATTTTACTATTTCGTATACCAGGATTACAAAGATATCAGATTGGTAGGTGCACCTCCTTCATCATTGGGTAAATTCGGGGGTGATACAGATAACTGGGAATGGCCAAGACATACTGCGGATTTCACAGTATTCAGAGTATACGGAGATGCAGCAGGCAACCCTGCAGAATACGCTCCAAGCAATGTTCCGTTGAAGCCTAAGCACTTCCTTCCGGTTTCTCTTAAAGGAATCAAGCCTGGGGATTTTTCTATGATCTTAGGGTACCCTGGAAGAACAAACCGTTACCTTACTTCTTACGGAATCCAGCAAATGGTAAACAAAGACTATCCGGCTTGGGTAGAAGCTTCCAAACTGGCTATGGACGTTATGAAAAAGTATATGGACAAGGATAAAGCAACTCAGCTTAACTATGCTTCCCAATATGCTTCTGTAGCAAACTACTGGAAAAACAGACAGGGAACTATTGATGCCGTAGACAAAAACGGAACCATCTCTGACAAACAAAAGATTGAGGATACTTACAGAAAATGGTCTGCACTACCTGGGAATGCTGAATATGATGGTGTTTTAGAAGATATCGGAGCATATTACAAGCAGGTTTCAGACAGAAATGTTGAAAGAAACTATGCTACACAATTCTCAAGAAATGCAAAATACATCACTCTTGCCCTACAGGTAGGATCTGTACTTAAAGCTTATGCTGCACAGGATATGCAGGGAAGACTGGCAATGAAAGCTAAAACTGAAGCTGCCATCAAAGCTGCTTATGAAAACTTCAACCCGTCTCTTGAAGGAGAAATGCTTGCTTCTATGGCCGGACTTTACCAGTCAAGAGTAAAAAATAAAGAAGTGGCATCTCCTACTATTTTAGAATTAGACTCCAAAACGCTTTCTAATGTAGCTTACTCTTCAATTTTCGCGAACAAGACTTCTGCTACGAATTTCTTACTAAGCCCGGACGCATTGAAACTTGATGCCGATCCGCTCTGGAAAATCGCAAACGGAATTGTTACCGATCAGAAAATGATGACAGAGAAATATTCGAAGGTTGATGATAACTTCAGCAAGAACAACCGTTTGTTCTTAGCCGGATTAATGAAAGCTATGCCTGAGAAAAAATTCTATCCGGATGCTAACTCTACCATGAGATTAACTTACGGAACTGTAGATAAACTTCCTGTTAGAAATGACAGAAACTACTTTGGTGTTACTGACAACTATTATACTGATATGACAGGTCTTGTAGGAAAATACAAGAAAGGTGATGAAGAATTCGATCTTCCTCAGAGAGTGATTGATCTTTATAACCTTAAAGATTTCGGACAGTATGCTGATGCTGCAGGATATATGCCTGTAAACTTCCTTTCCAACAACGATATTACAGGAGGTAACTCCGGTTCTCCGGTAATTGACGGGGACGGAAACCTTATCGGTATTGCGTTCGACGGAAACAGCGAAGCATTAAGCGGTGATATCGTATTTGAACAGGATTGGCAGAAAACAATCAACGTAGATGTGCGTTTTGTTCTCTGGACTATCGACAAATATGCAGGAGCAAGAAGACTGGTTGATGAATTAAAGCTTGTAAGAGGAGAAAACACACCTCCTGATACAAAAACTAAAAATTCAGGAACTACTCAAATGCCTAAGAAAACAAAAAAAGTAAAATAATCTTTTCTGATATATTTTTTAAAACCGTGAATTTACGTTCACGGTTTTTTTATTTTTGAATATTAATTCTTTATGATGAAACAGAAAATAGAATTTACCGGAATTATAAAGCAAAACGGAGACATGAATGCTGCTTTTGTAGAGTTTCCTTTTTCTGCGGAAGAATTGTTTGGTAAAAAAGGACAGGTAAAAATTAAAGCTATATTTGACGATAAAGTGGAATATCGCGGCAGCCTTTCTAAAATGAAATCCGACTGTCATATTTTAGGTTTAACCCAGAACATACGAAAGCAACTGGGAAAAAGTTTCGGGGATGAGGTTTCTGTAAATCTTACTGAAGATAAAGAGGAAAGAACCGTAGAAATTGCTGATGATATTGCTGTTGTATTTAATGAAAACCTTGAAGCAAAGTCTTTGTTTGATAAAATGAGCTATACCCACAGGAAAGAATACATCCGCTGGATCGAAGAAGCCAAGAAACCTGAAACCAGAGAAAACAGAAAGATCAGGATGATTGAAATGATTTTGAACGGGAAAAAGGGAGTTTAGTTAAACTCAGAACTCTAAATAAAAGAGTTCTGAGATAATAGTTTACATCATACCTGCATTATCATTTATAATGGCTACATCTAAACTTTTAGTACAGCCTCTGCAATTTATCAAAAATCTAATTTTTAATTCCTTTTTTAGAAATTAATTTATTGGATTGTGTGGTAATTGTAATGAGGTAAACTCCTTTTTGTAGTGTAGAAGTATTTATTGCTGAATCTTTACCCTTCAAAACCAAGCGTCCACTTTCGTCGTAAATCTCTATAGATTTTATTTTTTCTGAAGTTTTAAAATTCAACTCATCGTGAAAAGGGTTTATAAACTGAAACAATTCTTTTGTTTCCACATTTTCCTGGGTAGAAAGTGTTGATTCACCAATAATATATCTAGAAATTTTGTTGTCAAAAAAGGCATATAAATAATTATCTTTAATTAGAAAAATTAATTGTTCAAATGGATCAAGATCTTGAAATATATAGTGAAGATTATTATTAATTGTAATTGGATTCCCTGAATAATCATACCCCCTAAACTCAAATTTTTCTACTCCATTTGTATCAACAAAATGAAAAACCAAAAAAACATAATCCTCATATAAGATAGGACTATTTTCCGTAATCTCATATTGATCCCCATTAAGTATATGAGAAGCAGGATAGTTTATTTCCCCATTTATTCCAAAACTACTATCTAAAATACCAGCAGCGTTAGTACGGGTAATTTGCCCATCTGTAGAATTATAGGTATTATGTATAAATAAATTATTGCTTTGAGGAACAAATGAACTTCCATAATAAATTTGGGGAAGTGTTAATGTACCAAAAAAATATGAATAGCCGTTTTGTCCATAAGACAAATCTAAATTACCTGTGGCTATATTTATTTTTCTAATGTATGGGAGTTGATTATAAGAACTGTACACAACTTCATACAAAAAATTTTGATCAAAATGTTTAAGATCTCCATGTTTATCTAAAGTAAACTCTAATGATGGATCAAGAGCTACAACTCCATTATTTCCATAAGTTGTATCTGGAGCTCCTGTTGGTAGATATTTTTTTATATTTTGTGGATTTCTTGATATTATTTTACCATCTGGAAGAATTATTTTATAATGCGATAAATAATTGTCGGCTAAAGGAGTATTAATATTTCCAAATCCTGTATCTTGCAATCCATTAGAAAAATATTTTTCTCCCGAATCCAAATAAAATTGATTTGCGTCTGCATAAAAACTAAGAAAACGATAATCTGTTGTTGGGGTTGTTGGGAAAGTAACCTCTCCATTAGTTCCAAATGTTGTATCTAAGCTCCCATTATGGTTAAGTCTGGAAAATTTTCGAGTAGCATCATAAACTGGTTGATTAATAAACAGTTTATCACCTTGAAATGTTGGTGTATTGTAATGAAATAGTTGATAAGAGGAAGGATTGCCTGTACTTAATTGTACAATACCATTATTTCCGAAACTTAAATCTTTTGTGAGGGTAATTTGTGCGGAACATAATGCACAAAAAAAGGCGAAGCCTGTTGTGATAATTTTTTTCATAAAAATGTGTTTTTCGTAGCAAAAATAGTATTTTTAATTAAAGTCACCAAAAGGTGTCTAAAACCTTTTCTTACGAAGCCGATTTTAACAGTTGAAAAAAATATTCTTTTATTTCTTCCCTTTTTTAAGCCTTTATAATAGATTTTTAATGATTTTCTGTCTTTGGGGTTCGACTTCTGCCACGCCCTGGAACCTGTGACCGCTCTACATAACTATCCCATCGCTCTTTTTGCTGTTTCCTGGCCTTTAACTTCGGAAAAATCAAATGGAAAATCATTCATTTTTTCCTGAAATTCTTTTCTCATGTCCAGTATAATTCTTTCGATAGGTTTTATTTTCCGGCTTTATACTCAATAATTGTTTTTTTTAAGAGTTATCAGAATTATACATTCCAAAATTCCCTGTCCAGGCTTCTATACTGTATGGCTTCTGAAATATGATGGGAAAGAATATTTTCTGTTCCTTCCAAATCAGCAGCGGTTCTGGCAACTTTCAGGATACGGTCATAGGCTCTTGCTGAAAGATTCAGTTTTTCCATTGCCATTTTGATGAGGTTCATAGAGGTTTCATCCAAACTGCAAAACGCTTCAATTTCTTTAGGACCTATCTGAGCATTATAACTGATATTGAGTTTTTTATATCGCTCATTCTGAATACTGCGTGCTTTCAAAACACGCTGCCTTATATCTGAACTTTTCTCTCCTTTTCTTTTTTCTGCCAACTGTTCAAATTCAACTTTCTGTACTTCGATATGAATATCAATCCTGTCTAATAGAGGCCCGGAAAGTTTATTCATGTATCTCTGCATTTCATAAACAGATGAAGTATTCCCCGGATCATCCGGAAAAAAACCGCTGGGACTTGGGTTCATAGAGGCAACCAGCATAAAACTGGCAGGATAATTTACGGTGAATCTGGCCCTGGAAATTGTTACTTCCCGGTCTTCAAGAGGCTGCCTCATTACTTCCAGAACTGTTCTTTTAAATTCCGGCATTTCATCAAGGAATAAAACACCATTGTGTGCAAGTGAAATTTCTCCGGGCTGGGGATAACTTCCCCCACCTACCAATGCCACATCCGAAATGGTGTGATGTGGTGATCTGAAAGGCCTGACAGTCATGAGAGAAGTTTCCGCTCCCATTTTACCTGCTACAGAATGTATTTTTGTTGTTTCCAGGGCTTCTTTCAATGTCAAAGGAGGAAGAATGCCGGGTATTCTTTTGGCAAGCATGGTTTTTCCGCTTCCGGGTGGTCCGATTAAAATGATGTTATGTCCTCCCGCCGCTGCTATTTCCATTGCTCTTTTTGCTGTTTCCTGGCCTTTAACTTCAGAAAAATCAAACGGAAAATCATTTATTTTCTCCTGAAATTCTTTTCTCGTGTCCAGTATAACTTTTTCGATAGGTTTTCCTTCGTTAAAAAAATCAATGACTTCTTTGATATTTTCTATTCCATATACATCCAGATTGTCCACAATAGCAGCTTCCCGGGTATTCTGCATGGGAAGTATAATTCCTTTGAAGCCTTCTTCCCGTGCCTGAATGGCTATAGGCAGTACCCCTTTTATCGGCTGCAGGCTTCCATCAAGGGAAAGCTCTCCCATAATAACATAATCGTAGATATTTTCGGCACGGATCTGATCTGATGCGGCAAGAATGCCTATAGCAATGGAAAGATCGTAAGCAGCTCCCTCTTTCCTGAGATCTGCAGGAGCCATATTAATGGTGATTTTTTTACCGGGAATTTTGTAACCCACATTCTTCAGTGCAGCAGAGATCCTGTAACTGCTTTCTTTGATGGCATTATCGGGAAGCCCTACAAGATGATACCCCACTCCTCCGGTGTCTACATTCACTTCAATGGTAATGGTTTGCGCAGCTACTCCGTGGATGGCACTTCCATAAATTTTAACTAACATGATTGGTGTTTTTGGTAAAAATAAATAATATCTTATTTTAAAAAATCGGTTTTTATATGGACAATTTTCCGGTTTAAAATATACTTTAGAAGAAATTATTCGTAAAAGAGACAAGCCGATACAGAATGTTTCTGCACCGGCTTATCAGTGATTAAAAAAAACTAACTAAGGAATATAAACCATTTATTTCTTTATGAATTTGTTCTTATAGGTATGTCCTCCTGAATCTTTTGAAATAATGATATAATTTCCGGGAACGAGCCTGCTTACATCAACAGCATCATTAAAACGGTGTTCTTTTTTCTGCAGAACCATTTTTCCGGACATATCAATAATCGAAATTTCTTTATAAACCTTATCGGATTCTTTTCCAATATAAAGGAACTGTGCCGTAGGATTGGGGTACACTTTCAGGCTATTCTCCTTACGTTTCGTTTCATCTGTTCCCAGGCTGCAGAATTCCCAGCTCCCGAAATTGACTTTTACAAAGTTTCCGGTTCCCAAAAATTCACACTGATCCGGACAATACGCAGTACAGGCATAAAATCCATATTCTCCCGATTGTGTAGCAATGTAAGAATCTCCCGTTACTCCATTAATGATACATGGATCCCCGGCAGAAGGGGGTGGACTGCCGGGAATACACCTGTACCAGACATGGGTTCCGTACAGATCCGGAAAGGCATCATCAAATTTTACGGAAGCACCTGTACATACATTGAGCTCTCCTGCTCCTACAATCTCAAAAGTTCCGGGCGTCATTGTGCTGATCATTGCAGGAAGTGCATACACAAACCCGTCTGCCATTACAACAGGACTTTCTGCGGTACAGTCTCCCTGTGTAACTACTACTTTAAAATAATAAAGCTGATCGTCATTTCCATTGATCGCGAATGTTTGTGAAGTTGCCCCGGGAATTGCAGTCCAGGGATTGGTATTAGGCGTTTGCCAGGTCCATTCCTGTTTGTACCACTGGTATGTTCCGGATGTTTGGGTAGAAAGTATTTCTGTTTCGGTATTGCAGAACAGTATTTTATCCGGAAACTGTACGCCTAGCCTGGGGCTTGTAATAGTAGGATTGCACTGTGCTTTCATATTCAGTAAGGGCATGAAAAGGAGAGCCAAAAAAATAAGTTTGGGTTTCATATATAAATATTTAATGGTTGGGCGGTATTAAAAGGGTATCAGTCTAACAAAATCCTGATCCCGAATTTCATATTGAAGTTTAAAGGTTTTTCTTTATAAATGGTATTGAGCTGACTTTCATTTTTGAAATGATAGCCAATCCCCGGCTCTGCATATATACCGATCTTATCAATAATTTTCACCTGCAGCCCTACTGCTGAATTCACTGAAAACTGCACTGGTTTAACATCAATGCGTTCTTCCTGTGTTTCCTGTACCTCATCATTTATTATATATTGTGTCTTAAGCTTTCCTGCCACTGCTTTTTCTGCAAGTATTCCCCCGGTAACGTATCCTGTAAAGCGTCCTTTTTGAACTACATTGTAGTTTACCTGCACCGGAATGCCTATATAATGAACACTCTGGTCTCCTTTTATATAATTTGAATTGCTTCCTGAGTGAAGCTCAGAGGTAAGTTTGGTATAATTAATTCCTGTACCTATTCCCCATTTTTTTCCAATGTTATAATACATGGATACTCCAAATGTTACGGGAACTTTATGTCTTATTCTTGCTTCAACTTCTTTGCTCTGGTTAGCCAGCAGAACTTCTGTAACGGGATCAGTTTCCGTACTGGCGATTAACACATCACTAAAAGTCATGGGACTTCCGCTCATAGAGGTATAACCTGGGAATTTCTGATCTGAAGAGTTCGGGGAAACATTTCCTGTAAGCATACTCAGCATCCATTTTTCAGGCTGTTGAACTAAAGCTTTAGGTTTATCATGAGCAGCATATTTTTCCGGAAGATTATTTTCATTTCCGTCAAAAATTTCCCGGGATTCCTGTTCTTTTTCCGGCAGCGGATTCTCATTAACTGAAGGTGGACTATAAAAAGGCAGTTCTTTTTTGGTTAAAAGCTCTAAGCCGGTTTCTTTTTCTATGAATTTTGATAATGCTTTTCCGTGATCAGTTATTTTTCTGCTAAATACATTTTCTAGAACAGTATTGATACTGTTTTTATCTTTCCATATTTTTTCCTGAATACTATATTTTTTACTTTCTTCTGTATTGAATTGTTCTTCTGTATTTATTTTCAGTGATTCTGTGATATTTTTGTCTCTATCTTTAATTTTACCATTTTCGGAGTTTTTTGTTATTTTAACCCCTGGTTTATCTGAATTCATTTCCTGTAAAAGCTTTCCCGTAAAGAACAGCATAACAATTGCCGCCGCAATTCCTCCGACACGAAACCAGAGAGAATTTCTTTTATCTGCAGAAACAGGTTTACCGTCTTTTTCATCATCCGTTCCAAGCGGCATACTTCCGGCAATTCCGTTTTCTTCCTCTCCGGAAAAAAGTTCATCTTTAATATCTTCCCACAGCCCATCCGGAATATCCTCTTCGTGGTCTTCCATTTTCCTGTGCAGATCATTCAGCCACTGATTATTCATATTGTGCTTTTTTTGACATTTTAAATTCTTTAATTTTCCGGATCAGCAGTCCTTTTGCCCTATGCAGCTGAGAGGCGGAAGAATTCTCTGCTATTCCTAAAAGCCCGGCAATTTCCTTATGGCTTTTTTTCTCAAATACAAACAGATTAAAAACAGTTCTGTAACCATCCGGAAGCGATCTTATCATTTTCATAATGGCTGCCTGTGGAATTTCATCAAGATCAGGCTCTTCATCATTGGGAATATCCGGAAACTCCGTGAGGTCATCATTGATTGTTATGCCGGAATGCTGTCTGATATGCTTTAAAGCCTCGTTTACGGTAATGCGGATCATCCAGGCCTTCAATGAGCCATTTCCTCTGTATTCAAATGTTTCTATAGAGCGGAACATTTTAATAAAGCTGTTCTGAAGAACATCATGAATATCATCTTTCCCCGAAAGATAACGGGAACAGACCCCGGCAAGATTTCCGGAATAGTTTCCGAAAAGTTCTTTCCAGGCAGCTTCTTCTTTTGTGAGAAGACGCTTTATCAAAATCTGCTCCTTGTTTTCTTCCATGTATGGCTGAGATCCGGTGTAACACCGATTAAAATTTTAAAGCAAAAATAGACTGCATCCGGCAAACCACAATCTATTGTTTATATTATTATGTATATCAATTCGTTTTTATACAGTAAGGAAAATTATAGTAAACAGGCTCAAACGGACTCAATACCGTCCCATTTACAGTGATCTTTTCTGCCGCAAGGACAAACCTTAATGTATGATCCAGTCCTATAAAATAACCTTTCTGCATTGCGGTAATGGTGACAACTGTTTTTTTATTCACTCCGTCTACCGGGATCTGAAGTTCAAGATCTTTAGGTGAGAAAGTAAGTTCTACCCAGTTTTTTTCTGCGTTTAAAACAGATTTATAATTAAGATTATATTTTACTTTTCCCATTGCTGTAAGGGCATCCTGCACTTTTACCGGATCTTTTACAACTGCTGTTACTATTTCTTTCAGAGGAAATTCCGGAAATGCAAGGGTATCTTTTTTCACTTTGAAATCCACAATCTTCTCTGATCTGAGTTCTCCCCGTACTGTAATCAGTCTTCCTTTATAATTGCCGCTGACATCTTCCAATTTTACCGGCGGTACTTCTATCCTGTCCTCATTCATACATGAGAACAGGGAGAAGATAACCGAGATGACCAAAACAGCGGTAATAACTTTAAGTACTATTAAATTCTTCATTTCATTATTTTTTTAACATTAAACATTAATTGTAGTGAGTACTCATCTGTAAAATCCGGTTTTTTGGAAATCTTGCATGGGATTTTGGAAAAAGGAAGGAATTTTATTGTAATGTTCTGGTTTTCTGTGGATAAGATTTCATATTTATTTGGAGTAAAAAGATGAAACAATCAGTTTATGAAGCCTTTTTTTGTAGAAGTAAGGATTTTTTCTTGTAAAAAATAAAGTATGGAGGAAAGTTTAGCTGAATATAAAACTTAAGGCCTATAATATTTCTTTTTAAAGATAAACATCATCAATAAATAATTCGTATTCTCCTGAATTTCAAAACAAATTATCGTAAATTTAGTATTTGTAAAAACAGTGTTTTCCCCCTTTTATAAAGTTAAGCTGTTACCTAATTTTGTTTTATAAAATTAAATACCATAAAAATGAAAACTCCTACTTTATTAAAAACAATGAGCCCACTTTTTGCTGTGCTTATCTTAAGTTTTTGTATGTTAAGCTGCACGCGCTGCTCCGAACCGCCTAAGGAACCTGTAAGTGACAGTTATAAAAAGAGATTGATAAGCTACCGTGAAGGCAGGGTTCTTTATGATGAATATTCCCGGACTAACAACATGATTCTTACCAAATACAGAAACGGAGAGCCGGATTCGCGCTGGTACTGGTTTTCTGTAGAGGATCTGGAAGGATATATTCAATATGTAAAAGAAACTGCCAAAAAGCAAAACCTGAAAAATCCGGGGATCAGGATTTATATGGGAAAATACCCTATAAATCATCCTAAAAACAAAATGGCAAAACCGGAATACGCCGGCTATCAGACTATATTTTTGGTGCCTACTTCTCAAAACCAGGGAAAGGACAGTACCAGAGTAATGTCCAGAATGATGAGATCATCAAACGAGAATACAGATGTACAGTCTATGCAATCCCTGAATATGACCAATCTGGCTCCTCCTCCTAAGGTGTCCACAGCAGAGATGCAGTAAAAGGTAAAGTCATGAACTGGAACATAGAAACAGGAAAGCAGATAACTATGGTCATATACGTTGTGGTAATGGCCCTGATGATGATTAAATACAGAAAAATCGGGAAAGAGAATTTATTTTTTATTACAGCCTATATATTGTCTTCCCTGATTGATATTTTTTGTTATTTCCATTTTAAATCTACCAACAGGTCTACCGAGATGTTTTATGTGATTGGCTTTTTAATGATTGTATTTTTCATGTACCTGTTGTATTATTTCCAGTTATTGTATTGGCCTGTTCTTAGAAAATTACAACTTCTTTTATTGATCCTTTTTATCGTCAATATTGTTGTAATGTTTTATACTGAGGATGATCTTCTGCATCATTTTTCCTTTAATATGCTGTATGTTGATATCCTCTTGTTACTGTTTTCCATTATTTTATTTCTATATCAGACCTTTAATTCGGATAAAATACTGGGACTCAATAATTACCTGCCATTCTGGATTTCAGTCTCCCTACTGATTTTATTCATCGGAAGTATTCCTATTTTATATTTCAGGACAACGGTTTCAGAGCATATTTATTTTTTTATTTTATTTATGCTTAACCTTATCAGTAACGGAATACTTATGTTAGGATTATTTTTGAACAGACAGGACAGGCTCAGATAAACATTCTTTTAAAGTATGGAAGAAAATAATTTGGTTATTACCTTTACAATTACTTTACTTATTGTCGTTTTGATGATGATCTTTATCTATGTGGTTTTTATCAAAAAGAAAACAACCCTACTGATCGCACAGAAAGAAAAAGACATGCGCTTTGAAAAGGAACTGGCCACTTCGCAGGTAGAAATAAAGGAGCAGACATTAAACTATATCGGGCAGGAGCTTCATGATGATGTGGGACAAAAGCTTTCTGTGGTCCGTTTACGGCAAAACCAACTTGTTTCCAAGCTGAAAAATACAGAAAAAGAAGAACTGAATGAGCTTAGTGAACTTCTGGGAGAATGTATTCAGGACATCAGAAATTTATCCAAAACATTAATTACTGAACAGATCATTCATTTCGGATTGACGGAATCCATCGAAAGAGAGGTAAAAAGGATACAGAAGCTGAAATTATTAAAGATAGAATTCATTACCCAGAAACAGGATGTTGATATTTCTCCCAAACATGGCTTGATTCTCTTCAGGATTATCCAGGAAAGCATCAATAATATCTTAAAACATTCCAGGGCCAAAAATGTATCTATCCGGCTGGAAGATGACCATGAAATTTTACGGATCAGTATTTCAGATAACGGAAAAGGCTTTAATACCTCCAAAATACAGGACGGTTCCGGATTGAAGAATATGGAACTGAGAGCAAAACTAATCCATGCAGAATTTTCCATACAGTCGGAACTTGATAAAGGAACACAGACTTCAATAACCTATTATAAACACTTAACATGAAAACTATTCCCATAGCTATCGTTGATGATCATACTTTGATGTCTAAGGCATTGGAAAATATGATCATGGAAAACCCTCAGTACAGTGTAATCATGAATCATCCCAATGGTGAAGATTTTATTGCCGCCATAGAAAAAGCGTCAGAATTACCTGCAGTTGTGCTGATGGACATCAATATGCCCTATAAAAACGGTATAGAGACCACCGAATGGTTAACCGAACATCGTCCCGATGTAAAAGTAATTGCCCTGACTATGGAAGATGATGAAAAAGTTCTCATCAAAATGCTGAAAGCGGGAGCAAAAGGCTACCTGTTGAAAGATATGCAGCCGTCTATCCTTTTCCAGGCAATAGATACTGTATTCGATAAGGGTAGCTTTTATACAGATTTTGTTGCCCAGAAATTACTTAAGGTAAAATCAGAAGACATCAAAAATGCGTCCCTCCTTTCCGAGTTAAAAGACAGGGAAAAAGAATTCATAAAATGGGCCTGCAGCGAACTGACTTATAAAGAAATAGCGGATAAAATGTTTCTCAGTCCCAAGACCATTGACGGTTACAGGGATTCTGTTTTCATGAAACTGGAAATAAAAAACAGAGTTGGCCTGGTTCTTTTTGCTTTAAAGCATGACTTATGCTAAATTGATATTATCAAATTATTAAAATACGATATTTACGGCCTTCACGATCCGGCAGATTTTTCAAATCTGCCGGATTCTTTTTGCTCTTATCCATTTTGTGATCTCCACCGGTTTTATCTTAATAAAACTCATCAAAAAAGGTGTTTTTCCCGCCTCATAATTAGGTCTTTCCCTCTGTTTTTATACTATTGAATAACAGAACTTTGTCCTGTAAAAATAACCCATGAAGGCCGAACCCGAAAAGCCCAAACAGAGTAGGGACCATTAAAAACTAATAGCAATGAAAAAAGCATTAATAGTAGGAATTAACGACTATGCACCAATAGGATCAGGAGGACCGGACTTAAACGGCTGTGTAAATGACGCCAGAGATATGGCCAATACCCTTGTCATTTGTGGTTTTAGTCCTGCAAAGATTAAAATTCTGACCAATCAGAACGCAACAAGAGCCAACATCTTAAATTACCTGAAATCACTTGTCAACAGCAGTGTAAAAGGAGATTCACTGGTATTTTATTATTCCGGGCACGGAACCAGAGTGGCCAACATCGGAACAGATCTGGAAATAGATGGCCTGGATGAAGCTATCTGCCCTCACGATTATGCGAGTGCCGGGGTGATCAGGGATGATGATTTCAAAGCCGTTTTCAGTAAACTGAAAGCAGGTGTTAATCTGGAAGTTATTTTCGACTGCTGTCATTCTGGAACGGGAACAAGAAAAATGGAGCTCGGACTCGACTTAGAGCTATCATATGAAGCGCCCCGTTTTATTCCGCCTATGCTTGAAGATGAGTTTTATATGACCTATGCAAGCGAAATGCAGGAGCCTAAAAGCTCTAAAAAAGCCATCACCATGACCAAAGCACTGGTTCCTGTTGCGGGAATGAACCATACTTTATGGGCTGCATCCAAAGACAATCAGGTATCTATGGAAGGAAATATGAGTGGCCAGATAAGAGGATATTTCACTTATCATTTCTGTAAAATACTGCGGGCCACCAATGGAAATATCATCAGAAAAACACTTGACAGGCAGATTGCCATAGCACTGGCAGCTATGGGGGCAGCCCAAATTAATCAGACAGAAAGTATCACAGCAGAATTCTCTCAGAAAATATTTTCATAAAACCACTGGCGGAATCCGAAAAGCCATCCAAAGAGTAGGAAAAACTGATAAAAACTAACAATCATGTCTAAACCTGAAAGTAATCAACCAATGACGGCAGAAGAAGTATCAAGACTTAGAACCGTTAAAGCAAAATCAACTGAGAAACCGGCGGATGCCGAAAAACTAACTAGCCAAAGACCAGCCATGGAAACCATTAACGGACGGTCTTTCCCTAAAGGAATGAAATCAATCGGAATGCCTGCCGGTGAAAAAGCCGCAGACGGAAAAGTACTGGAAACCGATCACTTCTATCCTACCTATTCAGATTTTGAATACCAGCCTAAACTGGAAGCAAAAAAAGACCGTAAACCAAAATTCATTGAAAGAGAATCTTTCTTAACCGCAGAAGGGGTAAAAACTATATTCGGTCCTGATCAGAGAAAAGTATATAATTCTACTGCCTACCCGTGGCGATGCGTGGGCAGAGTGGAAAGCGCATTGGGCTCAGGCAGCGGAGTAATGATTGGTCCGAGACATCTTCTTACCTGTGCCCATATTGTAGACTGGCAGCCTAATAACACCACAGGCTGGCTAAAATTCACCCCAATGTACTATAACGGAAGTGCTCCTTACGGAAGTGCATGGGGTACCTTAACTTATTATAAATACAAAGTGGCAGGCCCTACTATTGATTCAACAGAAATTCAATATGATTATGTAGTTATTGTCCTTGACAGACCTATCGGAAACAGTACAGGCTGGCTGGGTGCAAAATCATATTCTGATTCATGGGATGGCGGGGCCTACTGGACACATGCAGGCTATCCCGGGGACCTTACCGGAACGCAGAGGCCAACTTACCAGACTGGTATTGCATTGGACGGAGACTTCTGGAGTGCCGATGATAATGAAAGCATGAGCCATAAAGCAGATATCTGGCCCGGACAAAGTGGCGGCCCATTCTGGGGTTATTGGGATGGAGCCCCTTATGCTGTTGCTACACAAAGTGCCCATAATCCGAGCGAGAATTTTGCGAGTGGCGGCTCAGATCTTGTGAATCTCGTGATAAGAGCGAGAAACGAACATCCTTAACCAATTTTTATACTAATCATGAAGAGCCTGGCTTTTTTGCCAGGCTCTTTTAATGCTTTATTTAAATTGATTGGATAATGAAATCAAAGAATATTTTATATATTTTTATGCCTGATACATTTAAGTATACCATCAATTAAAAAATGAAAAGAATTATTACTCTATTTCTAATATTGCCTATTTTCAATACAATATTTGGGCAGTCAATTGGTTCAAAAGATTCATTAAATCAGGTAAATCTATTCAATAAATTCAAACCTGAATATGAAAAATATGAAAAGCAGCATGGAAAATATATAAAAACCGATAATACAAAAATGCATTATCTGGAATGGGGAAACGATGCCCATCCTACTCTTGTCTGGATCCATGGCACTTATAGTAATGCTTATGAGCTTTATGAAATTATTGACCAGTTAGTTAAGATGAATCTACATGTTGTTGCCATTGATTATTATGGTCATGGAAATACCGCCATTCCCAATAAAGATGTCTCTATTTATCATGTTGCAGATGATATAAAGTTTCTTTTAGATAAAATGAAAATCAGAAAGGCAATCATTGGAGGCTGGTCAAGAGGAGGCAGTATCACCACCGCATTTTATGATACTTATCCAGACATGGTTCAGGCACTCATTCTTGAAGATGGCGGTTCTGTAGCCTGGGATATTCATGCAAAATCATCTGAAATCACAAAAGATATCGAGGAAACAAAACAATATTATAAAAGCAAGAAGACACTTGTATTTGACACTGAATTTGAAGCTTACTGGTATATGTATAATAATTGGGGGATAAAGGGTAAAGAAAATGAAAGCCTGAAGAAAGAAATCTTCACATCATATGCCAGAATTAAAAAAAATGCAACCGGGAAGTATGAAATTAACCCGGGAGCAGAAGAGCTTACAGGAGAGAATACTGCAGAACAGAATATTGCCATTATTTATACTCCATTTACAGCAAAACATAGTTTTGGAGCAACCACACATCAGTTAAATCCTAAAATTATTTACCGTAATCTCAATAAACCCCTGCTTATTTTCGATCCGATCAGTAAAAATGACTGGTTTGATTTTAAAAATGAAAATACTGAACTTGCACAAACTCATCAGCCTTATATTACACACAAGATTTATGAAGAAACCTGGCATGGCGTGAAAGACGAAAAACCCAGTGAGGTTGTGAAAGATATCAAAACATTTCTGACCCAAAATAAACTTATCCCCTGATATTATTATTGAATAACTGGTAAATAAGATTTTAATTTGTATCGACCTACATAGTTTAGGAAACAAACAACACTACAAATATTTTAATACATTTGTTTAAAACATATTCTGAATGAATTTAGAGCAGATCAATTTACATCTGGAGGCTTATAAGGAACACGACCAGATTCTGGATGCCGCGAGATTTTTAATCCATTCCTTCGACCTGGAACATGAAAACTTTGCCGGTTTCGGATTCCGGGAAGAGCTGTCTCCCACTTCTATGCTCCTGACGGCTGAAGGAGTGTTAGGCGGACCACAAACCGTAATGATTCCTAAGAACTTATTTGATTTTGACCTGAGTCTTGTCCTGAATATGGTAGCCCATGAAATGCTCCATGTTCGGCAGAAAGCTCCCGGACAGGTTATTGAAGACAAAAACGAGCGCGAATTTCAGGCCTATTATGAAATGCTTTTTCATAAAGTTTTCCCACAGATTCCGGAAGTTTCGGATCATTATAAAAAATTCTTCGGAGGCCAGGCACTGGAATACTACAGAAGAATGAGCGAAGGATCTGAGCTTCAGAAAAAATATGAAGCAGAAAAAGCAGAAGTAGAACACTTAATCAACTCTTTACCATGATGATAAAACCGGAAATATCCTGGGCTGATTTTGAAAAAATAGACATACGGTGCGGAACAATAGTTTCAGTAGATGATTTTGAAAAAGCAAGAAACCCTTCTTACCAGCTTGAAATAGATTTCGGAGACCTCGGAATAAAAAAATCTTCAGCACAGATTACTTCCCTTTATCAAAAAGATGAACTCATAGGAAAACAGGTAATGGCTGTAGTGAATTTTCCCAAAAAGCAAATCGCTAATTTTTTCAGTGAATGCCTTGTGATGGGAGTTTATGGTGAAGACAAAAAAGACGTCACCCTTTTAACCCCTTCATTGCCTGTAAAAAACGGGATGCCGATAGGATAAAACACAAACACATATGATACAACACATTCCATTAGAAAAAGTTTTATTTATTGATATTGAGACTGTTCCGGGATCGGAATCATGGGACACATTACCTAAAGCCGAACAGAAACTCTGGGACAAGAAAACAAAATTTCAGAGAAAAGAAGACGTTAGTGCCGCAGATTTTTATGAACGTGCCGGCATTATGGCTGAGTTTGGTAAAATCATCTGCATTACCATCGGAATGGTAGAAAAGAATGATACATTAAAAATCAAAAGCTTTTCCGGCCACGATGAGAAAAAAATACTTCAGGAGTTCGGAGAAATTTTTAACAGTCCCAGACTGAATAATGTGATCCTGTGTGCCCACAACGGAAAAGAATTTGATTTTCCCTGGATTGCCAGACGATACCTCATCAACGGAATACAGCCTCCGGTTCCGTTTCAGATGTTTGGGAAAAAGCCCTGGGAAATTCCACATATCGATACTATGGAGCTTTGGAAATTCGGGGATTATAAAAGTTTTGTTTCCCTGGAATTGCTGGCCCATGTCTTCGGAATTCCTACTCCCAAAGATGATATAGACGGCTCAATGGTTTCATCAATCTACTACATAGAGAAAGACTTGCAGCGAATTGTTGACTATTGTGAAAAAGATGTCTTAACTTTGGCAAATGTTTTCCGGCGTATGCGTCAGGAAGATTTGTTGAAAAGGAATATCAATCTAGATTAAAAAATGAAATTTACAGACGATCAAATTGCTGACATTGGTGAGGAAATCATTAAGGTCCTGAAATCCGTATATGACCCTGAAATTCCGGTGGATATTTACGAGTTGGGGCTTGTATATGATGTGCAGATCTCCGATGAAGGTGATGTAAAAATTATCATGACCCTTACTACCCCAAACTGTCCGGTTGCAGAAACGCTTCCTCAGGAGGTGAAAGACAAGGTATCCGAAGTAGAAGGTGTAAAAAGTACAGATTTGGAGCTTACCTTTGAACCAAGCTGGAATAAGGATATGATGAGCGAAGAAGCTAAGTTTGAACTGGGAATGCTTTAAAATTTCCACTGAAATAAATCAGGCTGCCAGTTTTGGCAGCCTTTTATTCTTTATAAACATCTATTCCAAGATCCTAAATCAGGGCTTAACGGTTCAAAATATTTTAAATTTCCTTTGCAACCTCTTTTCCTTCTCTTCTGCTCCACTCACTCCATGAGCCTACATAAAGATCAGGAATCGGGAAGCCAGCATAATCCAGTGCCAGAATAGTATGACAGGCTGTAACACCGGAACCGCAATGGATAATAAGATGCTGAGGTTTATCTTTTAAAAGTTTCGTATACTTTTCTTTTAAGATTTCAGGGTCAAGGAAATTTCCATTTTCATCAAGGTTTTCCGAAAAAGGAATATTGATCGCTCCGGGGATATGTCCGGCTACAAGATCTATCGGCTCGGATTCTCCTCTGTAACGGTAAGCATCTCTTACATCGATTACTGTCGAATTACCGTTTATCAATTCATTTTCAACCACTTCCAGACCTGAAACAGGTAAAAGCCAATGATCTTTTTTTATCAATGCCGCTTTTTCAAATGTTTCTTCTCCCGAAAAAAATTCTATCCCATTCTTTTCTGCTGCCTGGATTCCGCCGTCAAGAACCTGAACCTTATCAAATCCAAAAGATTTCAGCATCCACCATGCCCTGGCTGCAGCATTGGATCCGTTCTTATCATCATACACCACAATATCTGAATCTTCTGTAATTCCAAGATCTGAAAGTGTTTCCGCAAATTTTCCAACAGAAGGAAGCGGATGCCTTCCTCCAAAGGCGGCATTTTCTCCTATTTCTGCAAGATGTGTATCCAGATCAATGAATCTCGCTCCTTTAATGTGCTTTTCCAGATAGTTCTGCTTTGCTTCTTTTCCGGTTCTTGCATCTAAAATGATTATGTTTTCCGAAATTTCAATATTCTTTGTAAATGGACTGGTTTTCATAGTGGATAATTATAAATTTTGAAGTAAAAATTATTTTTCTGAGAAATATTTTTGCATAAATTTACGCATTTAAAAACACAATCATGAATTCCAGCCCTGAGCTACCCAAAAAATCAAAGAAAAAATGGGTGATTATATCTATATCCCTAGTCATTCTTCTTTTAATTGCATTTTCATTTTTATATAACTGGCAGCGTTATTTTGCTGAAGATGAAACCATGCAGGCCGATGCATACGCTACTCCTATTATTGCTATTGAGAATTTTGAATACCTGAAAACAATAACTTTCAAAGTGAGAGAATATGATGAAATTCCTGATGAATACAAGAGGGGAATTGTTCAGACATTCATCAACAATAAGTTTTATGAACCTGAAGATGTATCTGAAAAGTTTCACCTGACGAATATTAAAGACAGGGCAAAAAAGGTATTTACCTTTGGCAATTTTACCGGACAAAGTGAAGAAAATAAACCGGACCTTGCATTTTTAGTGGAAAATGAAGACTCAAGCAGCAGCATTCTGTTCATTATATCCAGTACCGGAGACCTTCTTTTCAAGAAAAGATATGATGGTGAATTGCCCGTTATCAATTCTTTTGAAAAGGGCAGCAAAATTTTCATGGACTCATCTGAATTACAGCCTTCCCCTGAAGACGGGCTGATTATCAAGTTCAAATATCAGAAAAATGCTCTTGTCTATGATACAAGAACTAAAAATTTTGAAGAACTTCATCAATACACAGCAGAGGAACTCAACGACATGAAAAACCCGCATTATGATGAGGAAGATGCTTCAGATGCAGAAAATGATTCTATACAGTAAAGCTAAAACGGCTTTATTTTAAAAGTGAAAGATATCTTTTGCCTTGTTGTAGGAGCTTTCAAAGTTCAGCAGATTCAGTTTATGATCTACCTTTTCAACGCTCATAAAATTAATCACCTGTTCTGTAGGCATATTTCCTACCAGGTCATCTTTTGCCATAGGACATCCGCCAATTCCTTTGATCGCACTATCGAATCTTCTGCAGCCTTGATCATAAGCAGCCTTAAGTTTTGAATAGGAATCTTCATATCGGTTATGGAAGTGTCCTCCAAAATTGATTTCAGGATATTTTGACGGAATTTTTTCGAATAAAAGCGCGATAGTTTCCGGTGTTGCAACGCCTGTAGTATCAGAAAGTAGGATGTCTTTAATGCCTATTTCTGAAAATCTTTTCGCCCAGAAATCTACATCTTCCCATTTCCACATTTCGCCGTAAGGATTACCAAAGGCCATAGAAAAATAGATATTCAGCTGTTTTCCTTCACTTTTAACCAGCTCGAGCATTTTGAGAATCTCGTCAAAAGCTTCTTCCTGATTCTTGTTGGTATTCCTGTGCTGGAATGTTTCTGAAATAGAAAACGGAAATCCTAAAATATCAACCGACTGGTGCTTTAATGCTTTTTCCGCCCCTCTGTAATTCCCGATGATTGCTGAAACTTTTGTTCCGGATAAAGATTTATCAATATTTTCAGCCACCTCATCGGAATCAGCCATCTGTGGAATTGCTTTCGGGGAAACAAAACTCAGGCAGTCCAATACATCAAACCCGACTTCCATCAGTGAGTTGATATAATCTATTTTTTTACCGGTAGGGATAAATTCTCCCCAACCCTGCATGGCATCTCTGGGACATTCTGTTAGAAACATTTTTACTTTTTGATTTTCTCAAATATAATAAAACTATACTATTCTGTACAGGCTTTATACAAAGCTAATATTATTTTGATTTTCAATAATTTATATCTCATTTAAAATTTCGATAACTTATATGTATACCCTGATAAGCTGTCCTGTACATCAATTCTGAGATTTTGCAACTCAGAATATGATAAAAAAGTCTATAATGGCTCCACTCATCAATATATATTTTTCCTATTGAATGATACATGCTGCAACTGTGGCATTGGAGGTTTCATCTACCAAAATGGCCGATCCTGTTTTTTTATTGCTTACAAAATCATCAAACACCAGAGGCTGCGCGGTTTTTATTGTTACTTTCGCAATTTCATTAAGCTTTATTCCATCTTCTGTAGGTTCTTTTTCCAGTGTATTTACGTTGATTTTGTAATCTACCTGTTTTACTATGGCTTTTAGCTGTCTGCTGTGATGTTGCAGAATATATTTATTCCCAGGCTGAAGCCCTTTCTGGTCAAGCCAGCACAACAAAACTTCAATTTCTTTTTCAACGTTCGGAAGTTCTTCTGCCGATGTAAAGAAATCTCCTCTGCTGATGTCTATATCCTCTTTAACCTGAATCAGGACCGGTTGTCCTTCAAAAGCTTCCTGAACTTCAGCACCATTCACTTCTATAGATGTAATTTCTGTTATAATTTCAGCGGGAAGAATGGCAATTTTACTTCCTTTCTGAAAACTTCCGCTTATCACCTGCCCGGCATAACCACGGTAATCATGTAATTCTTCGGTCTGCGGACGGATCACATACTGTACCTGGAAACGGCTTCCAATGTTCTGTTCCTGATCCAGCTGTACTTCCTCAAGGTATTCCAGAAGGGAACTGCCTCTGTACCAATTTGTAGCAGATGATAAGGAAACAATATTATCTCCTTTCAATGCGGAAATCGGGAAATAGGTTACTTCATTCAGCTCCAGTTCTTGAGCAATTTTGGAATAGTCTGCTTTGATGGTTTCAAAAACATCTTCTGAATAATCTACCATATCCATTTTGTTGATGGCAACAGCTATTTTTTTCAGCTTAAGCAATGAAGCTATGATGGAGTGCCTTCTCGTCTGTTCAATAACTCCCTTTCGGGCATCGATAAGAATAATCATCAGGTCTGAATTGGAAGCTCCGGTGATCATGTTCCTGGTATACTGTACGTGTCCCGGAGCATCTGCAATGATAAATTTTCTTTTTGATGTAGAAAAGTATCGGTAAGCCACATCTATGGTAATTCCCTGCTCCCGTTCAGCACGAAGCCCGTCTGTTAAAAGAGCCAGGTCCACGCCGTCTTCATTTTTATTTTTAGAATGTTTCTCAAGCACTTCCAGCTGATCCTGCAAAATGCTTTTGCTATCGTAAAGCAGTCTTCCGATGAGGGTACTTTTCCCGTCATCTACACTTCCTGCTGTTATTAATCTTAATATATCCACACTTTTTTAGTTTAATGATAAATATGCGTAATAAGTAATTGATAATGAGTAATATTGATAGAAGTTTTTATTTCCAACACAGCATTATTGCTCATTACTCATTGCTGATTACTTATTAAAAATAGCCTCCTTTTTTCCGGTCTTCCATAGCTGCTTCTGTAACGCGGTCATCAATTCTGGTTTCTCCC
The DNA here is from genome assembly GCF_014207845.1 of Chryseobacterium shigense. Taxonomy (NCBI): domain Bacteria; kingdom Pseudomonadati; phylum Bacteroidota; class Flavobacteriia; order Flavobacteriales; family Weeksellaceae; genus Chryseobacterium; species Chryseobacterium shigense. Next base: position 504,586 of record NZ_JACHLC010000002.1, on the reverse strand, counting down.
CTTTCTGAGATTCTGGTGGCTACAATTTCTTCAATTACTTTGTCTACTGTAGCGGCTTCAGATTCTACGGCAGCGGTACAGGTCATATCTCCTACTGTGCGGTAGCGTATTCTTTTGGTTGTTATAGTTTCATTGTCTTCCAGTACGGCAAATTCTGAATTCGCAATCCACTGTCCGTTGAGGTCTACCACTTCTCTTTCATGCGAAAAATAGATGGATGGCAGCTCTATCTTCTCTTTCCGGATGTAGTTCCAGACATCGAGTTCTGTCCAGTTGCTTATAGGAAATACTCTTACATTTTCTCCTTTGTGGATCTTTCCGTTGAAAATATTCCAAAGCTCAGGACGTTGCAGTTTTGGGTCCCATTGTCCGAATTCATCCCTTACGGAAAAAATTCTTTCTTTTGCACGGGCCTTTTCTTCGTCTCTTCTTGCTCCGCCTATGCATGCATCAAATTCGAATTCTTCAATGGTATCAAGCAGTGTAAAGGTCTGCAGCCAGTTACGGCTTGGGAATTTTCCTTTCGGTTCCGTCAGTTTTCGCTGACGAATGGTATCTTCCACTTTTCTTACTACAAGATCTACATTCAGTTTTGAAGTCAGCTGGTCTCTGAAATTTAGAACTTCCGGAAAATTATGCCCGGTATCTACATGAACAAATATGAAAGGAATTTTTCCGTGGGGAAATGCTTTTGCTGCAAGGTGAGCCAGAACAATACTGTCTTTTCCTCCGCTGAACAATAAGGCCGGACGGTCAAACTGCCCTGCTACTTCCCTTAAAATATAAATGGATTCTGATTCCAGCTGATCTAAATAATTTAAATGATATAATGACATATTGGTATTTCTTTATTGATGAACATGTAATCCGCATTCTTTTTTATCCGCGTCTTCCCACCACCAGCGGCCTGCCCTGAAATCTTCCCCTTCTTTGATTGCTCTGGTACAGGGTTCACAACCTATGCTTACAAATCCTTTTTTATGAAGGTAATTGTATGGAAGCTGATGGTTCTGAACATATTCCGCAACCTGCTGAGTGGTCCAGTGAAGGATCGGATGAAATTTAATGACCTGATGATCCGGGTCCCATTCCAACTGAGGCATTTGTCCCCTGCCTGCCGAATGTTCCGAGCGTAATCCCGTGATCCAGACTTTATATCCCTGAAGAGCCTGTTTTAATGGCTGAACTTTCCGGATATTACAGCATGCTTTTCTTTTTTCTACGGATTGATAGAAAGAATCCGGACCGTTTTCCGAAACGAATTCCTGTAACGCTTCAGGATCGGGATAATAGGCTTTGATATTTTTTTTGAAGAAAGCTCTGGATGAGGCCCAGGTTTCATAGGTCTGCTCGAAAAGCCTTCCTGTATCCAGAGTGAAAATATCAATATTCAGGTTTTTTACCAGATGAGTTACGACCTGATCTTCATAGCTGAAGCTGGTAGAAAAGATCACTTCACCGGAAAACCTGTTGGCAAGATTTTCCAGAAAATCGGGTTCAAAAGTACCTGAAGAGGCCTTTCCCAACAGATTTTCGAATTCTATTTCCAGCGTATTTTCCATTTTGAGTTGAAATTAATTCCTGCAAATATATATAAATCCTATTTATCCTACCAAATTACTAGGATATAAGATATAAAAAAAATCAGCTGTTTTTTATGAAGGAAGTAAGGGTAGCTTCCATCATGCTCTTTCTTGTTTTTTCTCTTACAATAATAAGCTCATTTCTAAGATAACAGGTTTCTTCGTCTAAACAATCATCGCAGGGTTCATAGAAATTCAATGAAATACAGGGAGTTAAGGCAATCGGTCCTTCAAAAATACGGTAGATGTCCGCCAGTGAAATTTCATCAGGCGACTTCAGAAGATAATATCCTCCTGCGTTTCCCTGTTTGCTGTTAACCAGTTTGGCTCTCTTCAGCTCAAGAAGAATCTGTTCTAAAAATTTTTTGGAAATATTCTCATCCTGTGCAATAATATTGGTTGACAAAAATCCCTGATTGTAGTTTCTTGCCAGCCTAACCATTGCTTTCAAAGCATATTTGCAACGTTTGGACATCATAATTGATGCAAGTTATAACAATTTATCCGATTAACGAAATTGCTTCACCGGATAAAAAAATGAATCTAAATTACCCTTTGAAAATGCGTTTAAAATTCAAATTTGAAAAATTTACATTGTATATTTGTTGAAATTTAAAATTGATGAGTGCAATAGAATTTAACCAGATGTGGAAAGAGAAATTACTGAACCGTTTTCTCGCCTATGTAAAGATATATTCAACCAGCGATGCAGAAAGTGAAACAACACCTTCTACTCCCCGCCAATGGGATATTGCAAAATATATTACCGAAGAGTTGAAGACAATAGGCCTGGAAGATGTTTCTATTGATGACAACGGTTACATTATGGGATATGTACCTTCTAATTTAGATAATAATGACAGACCTACAATTGGTTTTATCTCACATTATGATACTTCCCCGGATTTCAGTGGTGAAAATGTAAAACCGCAGGTTTGGGAAAATTATGACGGAAATGATCTTGTTCTGAACAAGGCTACAGGATTCACTCTTTCTCCCTCAAAATTTGAAAGTTTAAAGAAATATATTGGACAAACCCTGATCACTACTGACGGAAATACACTTCTGGGGGCAGATGACAAAGCAGGATGCGCAGAAATTGTAACAGCAGCCGAATATCTTATAGCCAACCCGGAAATCAAGCACGGAAGGATTGCCGTAGGTTTTACCCCTGATGAAGAGATTGGAAGAGGTGCTCATAAATTTGATGTTGCCAAATTCGGTGCTGAATGGGCTTACACTATGGATGGTGGAGAAGTTGGCGAGCTGGAATACGAGAATTTCAATGCCGCAGGAGCTGTAGTAAAAATCCACGGGCTAAGTGTTCATCCGGGTTATGCGTATGGAAAAATGATCAATGCGGCACTTCTGGCAACTGAATTTGCCCAAATGCTTCCTGCCAATGAAACACCGGCAACTACAAAAGGTTTTGACGGGTTCTATCATCTAATGGACATTAATGCTGATATTTCTGAGGCTAAACTTCAATATATCATCCGTGACCATGATGCTGATAAATTTGAGGCAAGGAAGAAGTTCATGGAGGAAAAAATAGCTGAATTCAACCAAAAACATGGCGAAGGCACTGCTGAAGTGGAAATTAAGGAGCAGTACAGAAATATGAAGCAGCAGTTTGAAGGCAAAATGCATATTGTAGATCTTGCTGCAAAAGCGATGAAAGAAGCTGGTATTGAGCCGAAAATCAAAGCGATAAGAGGAGGAACAGACGGTGCACAGCTGTCTTATATGGGACTTCCTTGTCCTAATATTTTTGCCGGGGGAATCAATTTCCACGGGCCATACGAGTATGTAGCGCTGGAAAGCATGGAAAAAGCAGCTGAAGTCATTATTAATATCGTAAAAGCTTAATACGGATGAAAAGACTTTCAGCATTAGCATTTATATTGATTTTTAGTATCAGCAACGCACAGGTCTCTGAATTTCAGAAAGCGGATTCTAAGTATGAAAGAAAGATCAAATCTTTATACAAGAAGTATCCTAAACCTAATGATGAAAGAACGAAGCAGGAGTGGCTGCTTACTGAAGAAAAAATTTCAGCCTATCAAAATGCACTGGAAAAAATAGCTGAGGAGGAAAAGAAAATGGTAACTGATGTTCCGCCTCCGATAACCCCGAAGATCACCAAAGAAGCTGAGTATGCAACCGGAAAAGCTACGTTTCAAACACTTTTAAATGAAGCAGTTGACCTTTCTTTTTTAAATTTTGCGGTTAATCCTTATAAGATCAATTTAAAATTTACTTTAGACTCTAAAGGAAATGTATACAATGCGAAAGTAAAAGGTAATAATGAAGCGGTCAATACATTCATAGAAGCTGCTTTCTACAGAATTAAGGATAAGGGGAAATGGAAACCTGCTGAATCTAATGGAAGGCCGGTTTTATCCGTGGTTAATCTTCCTTTACAAATGAATTTTAGTAAATAAATAGTAAACCGTTGTGAGAGCAGCGGTTTTTTTTGACCTTTTAATACAAAGTTCAATTTTCACCACAAATATTTTAAAATTGCAAAAGAGGAATTAATCCTTGATTAAGCGGTGTGCTAACTAATTATTTGATTATCAATTATTTTCTATACTCTTCTTCTTAAATAAATTCCGATCATTTTTTTGATTCATTTTCTGGTTTTGGCATATAATATTTCCCTTCAGGATGAAAATATTTTTTATTATATTTACTTAAACATCAGATCATTAACTTTAGAAAATCAATTTTATGAAAAAAATCAAGAAAATTTCAAGAAAAGAACTGTCATTGATTCTTGGCGGAGGCAGTGGAGGCTGTCATATGAACGGTGATTCCGCCTATTGCTGGACAGACTGCGAATGTACATTCGGAAAGGCCTGCGAGATGGCTGATGACGGAAATCCGGGAACCTGCATTGCAGTAGGTGGCGGAAACCCCGGTGGTGGCGGAGGCGGATGTAATCCTCCTTCCAATTGTGAAGAGCAGCCTTATTGATATAGCTAACAAAAACCACAGCATTCCTGCTGTGGTTTTTCACAATATTCAAAATTAGTATAATTTTATCCATTCTGCTGATTGCCTAAAAAAGCATCCCAGCCTTGAGCTGTAAGAGGAACCAACTGATTAGAACCTCTTGCTACCATGTAATTTCCTTCTTCATGTTCTACAGCGTGTCCAATAATGGTAAAATCCGGATGATTTTTAATCTTATCAAAATCATTAGGTGAAATCGTAAACAGAAGCTCATAATCTTCACCTCCGCTCAATGCAGTCATTACAGGATTAAGATTCATTTCGTCCGCTGTGGAAATGGTAAGACTGTCCATTGGTATTTTCTCCTCATACAGCCTGAATCCTGTTTTCGACTGGTCAGAAAGATGAAGGATCTCTGAAGCCAGGCCATCAGAAATATCGATCATGGATGTAGGTTGGATATCCAGTTCTTTCAGAATGCCTTTAACATCTGTTCTGGCTTCCGGTTTCAGCTGTCTTTCCAGAATATAGTCGTACCCTTCCATTTCCGGCTGCATATTTGGGTCTGCAAGGAAAACAGCGTGCTCTCTTTCAAGGATCTGAAGTCCCATGTAGGCGCCACCAAGATCACCGCTTACCACCAGAAGATCGTTGGGCTTGGCACCGCTTCTTTTTACAATATTCTCTTCATTCTCAATTCCTATCGCAGTAATGCTCATTACCAGACCAGAGTTGGAGCTTGTAGTATCTCCACCTATAAGATCTACTTTATATCTTCCACAGGCAGCCTGGATACCGGAATAAATTTCTTCCAAAGCTTCCACCGGAAAACGGTTGGAAACTGCCAGAGAAATAAGAATTTGCGTTGGAACAGCATTCATCGCAGCAATATCGCTAAGATTCACCACTACTGCTTTGTATCCTAAATGTTTTAAGGGGACATAACCTAAATTAAAATGGACTCCCTCTGCAAGAACATCCGTAGTAACGACCACTTTTTTACTTCCGGGATTAATAACTGCCGCATCATCTCCCACTCCCAGTTCCGAAGATTCGTTAGACAGGGGGAAATTTTCTGTTAAATGCTTTATAAGGCCGAATTCTCCTAATTTGGAAATCGGGGTCAGTTCCTGTGATTTATCTTCAAACATAATTTTTTGTATTAATGCCTAATGCAAATGTATGTATAACATTAAGCTTTGAGCTTTGAATTAATTAAATTCTGCCGGATCCACATTATTCGGCTGGAAAGGAAGTTTTTTGAAATCTTCCTTGCTCATCACCACTGTTTCCGGGCTTTTGTATTTATTCATGGCTTCTACCACATCGTCCGGCGGAGTTGTCATTTTTCTCAGCATCATATCGATCCACACTCCTGTAGCTTCTGCTGTAGCACAGTGAACCCCATCCGGTGTGTAAAACTTATGCACGAATCTGTAGATGGAAGAATCTTCCGAGCAGCCATCAATCTCCAGGCTTACGATAACCGTCTGGTCCGCATAAATCTCTTTGAAGAAAGAATATCTTTCATGTAGGATCACGGGGCCAATTCCCCATCTGCTTAGCTGGGTAACTCCCATTTTTTCTTTGGTCATAAAAGCCATTCTGGACTGAGCACAATACTGTACGTATGATGAATTGGCTAAGTGCTTGTTCGCATCAAGGTCACTCCAGCGTACTTCGAATTTATGGTAAAAAATCATGTAAAAGTCGTTTTTAGTATGATTAAATTATAATCTTCAAAATTACTCAAATAAGATGGTTTATAAAAATTGTACTTTTGAAAAAATAATCTTCAGCATAGGATTACCCATACATGAAACAGATCATCATTATCGGAGGCGGTGCGGCAGGCTTTTTCTGCGCATCGAATATTGACGAAAAAAAATATAATATTACCATCCTGGAACAGAACTCGGATGTACTTCAGAAAGTGAAAATTTCCGGAGGCGGGCGCTGCAATGTGACCCATGCCTGCTTTGATCCCAGAGAACTGGTACAGTTTTACCCGAGAGGCAATAAGGAATTACTGAGTGTTTTCACTAAATTTCAACCGGGAGATACTATGGAATGGTTTGACCAACGTAATGTTCCATTGAAAATTGAGAATGATAACAGGGTATTCCCCGAAAGCAATTCTTCACAGACCATTATCAATACTTTACTGAATGAAATTCAGAATAAAAAAGCAGAGGTCAAAACGAAATGTTCCGTTAAGGAAGTTGTAAAACAGGGTGAAAAGTATGTGGTAAAAACGAGTTTGGGCGATTTCCAGGCAGATTATGTTGTTTATACCACCGGAAGTTCTCCAAAGTCACTGAAAATTGTTGAAAATCTGGGCCATAAAATCATTGATCTTGTTCCGTCACTTTTTACATTCAATATTAAAGACGAACTGCTCAAAGATCTGGCAGGAACCAGTTTTGAAAATGCTGAAATTTCAATTCCGAAATTAAAAACAGAGGAAAACGGACCTTTGCTTATTACCCATTGGGGCCTTTCAGGGCCAGCTGTTTTGAAGATTTCAGCCTGGGAAGCCATAAGCCTTGCAAAAGCGAAATATAATTTTGAAATTGAGGTGAACTTTATCTCAAAATCCATAGAGGATGCCGAGCAGGCTTTCCAGAACTTTAAACAATTGAACCCGAAAAAGACTATCGGACAGTCGAAAATCTTTGAAATTACCAACAGGTTCTGGCAGAAGATATTGGATGTTTCACAAATTGATCTGAATAAGCAGATCTCCAATATTTCAGGAAAGGAAATGCAGAAGATCCTTGAAAATCTATGCAGAAAGAAATTGAATGTAACAGGTAAGTCTACTTTTAAAGACGAGTTTGTAACCGCCGGAGGTATTGATTTAAAGGAAATTAACTTCAAAAACATGTCTTCGAAATTGCTTCCTAATTTTTATATTGCCGGTGAGGTTTTAAATATAGACGCCGTAACAGGAGGTTTCAATTTTCAGGCATGCTGGAGTGAAGGATGGCTCATTGCACAACATTTAAATAACTTATCATGATGAAAAAAACATTACTACTAATTTTACTTTTAGGACTTCAGCTTGCCTTTTCTCAGACATTACAAAAAGAAGAGTCACAGATACAAACAGATTCAGCCTCAGGTATTCAAAAACTTAGTGACACAATGGTTTCTGCTGAGTTTCCTGGTGGATTATCAGCCCTGAGAAATCATATTGGTAATGAGTTTAAGACGTCTAATCTTAAAGGCACAGGAATATTTAAGTCTGTAACCAAATTTTTGATTCTTCCCGATGGAAGTATGAGTGCTATTTCTACAACAGGAAATAGTCCTGCTATGAATCAAGAAATGACCCGGGTTATGAGAACAATTAAAAAGAAATGGAAGCCAGCAACCCGCAATGGGCAACCAGTTGAATCAACGTTTCGAATGCCCATGACTATAAGCATGGATTAGATAAATGCTTACAACTAAAAAACATATTTCTATTTTATTAAAAACCCTTCTAATTGCCGGGTTCGGATATTTCTTTTGGTTAATGCTTAAAATTACACTGGAATATATTCCTTTTAACCCAAATGTAAGTTTCCTGATGATCAAACAGACGGAAGTTGTGGAAAGACCGGAATATCTTACCTTTTTCTATACACATGTATATACGAGTATTTTTGTTCTGCTTTCCGGATTTCTGGCTATTCTCAGGAAAGATTTCGGCTTAAAAAATTTTCACAGGAATATGGGTAAGGTTTATATTTTTTTAATCCTGATCCTTGCCGCACCTTCCGGAATTTATATGGGATTTTTTGCCAATGGTGGTTTTCTGTCAAAAATTTCATTTGTTATTCTGGGCTCTTTATGGTGGTTTTCTACATATAAAGCATACCAGGCTGCCAGACAAAAAAAGTTTAAGGAACACAAGCAATGGATGTGGAGAAGCTTTGCCCTTACAATATCTGCCCTCACTTTAAGAATTTGGAAGGTAATTATTGTATATTTATTCCACCCGAATCCTATGGACGTTTACCAGATTATTGCATGGCTGGGCTGGATTCCCAATATCCTTTTGATTGAATATTTAATTACAAAAAAACATATATGAAAATTCTAAATTACACCCTTGCTTCTTTACTCGCAGTTTCCCTGTTGAGTTGTAAAAAAGATGGAAAAATAAGCGAAACAGGAAAGGATTCTGTGGTTGCAAAAAAGGATTCTGTGGCTGTTCCTGAAATTTATAAGGAATATTACGGGATTTACATGGGAAATTTTGCAGGAAAAGAAAAGATTACAGCTGAAGATGGTGAGGAATATGAGGATTATGTCAATAAGAGAATTTCTCTGAAGATCAACAGGATAACCAAAGACAGTGTTTACGGACAAAGTATTGTTAATGGTAACCAGCGTCCGTTCAGAGGTATTTTCAATGAAAGTACAAAGTCTTTTGTGCTGGATGAACCTGGAAATGATAAAACAGATGGCAGGTTTGAAATAAAATTAAATGGTGACAGCATCACCGGAAAATGGAATGCTTTTAACAAAACAGCAGTAAAATCACCTTTAAAAACCATTAAGCTTTCAAAAAAGGAGTTCGTATATAACCCGAATTTTATGCTGGATAAGGATTCTGACCTGGTAGACTGGTCTAATCCAAAAGATTTTGTAGAAAAATATACGGATGAAGAAACCGGAAAAACCGAAAGCTATACTACCTCTAAAAACAGAGTGGCTTCCGAGGCTATTTTCAGCCTGAATGCTTCCAAACAGAAATTAACTGAAAAGGAATTGAAGAATTTAAGGAAATTAGACCTTGAAATTATTAAGAATTCTGTTTTCGCAAGGCACGGCTATTCTTTCAAAAAAGAAACCTACAGGTATTTCTTTGAACAAACTGACTGGTATATCCCCGTTGCCAATAATGTAGATAAGGATCTTACCCCAATGGAAAAAGAAAATGTGGCTTTGCTTAACCGCTTTATCCAATATGCGGAAGATAAGTATGACAGTTTCGGAAGGTAATTTTTATAGTATGAAAAAGTATCTGGTTTTTATTCTGATATTCTGGGTTGCAGCTGTTGCCGCCCAGAAAGATTCCGATGTAGTTCCTGCGGTAAAGCCATCAGTCTATGCTGAATCTGCACCAACTAAATCTGCTGAATTTCCCGGTGGACATCAGGCTTTTGTTGCCGCAATTTTAAAGAATTTCCGGACTTCTCCATTGGTAAAAGCCGGGGTCATGAGTGCCAGGGCTGTTGCTAGTTTTATTGTAGATACGGATGGAAATATGGTGAACATTAAAATAGAATCCTATGAATCTGAAATGGTAAAAGATGAATTTCTGAGAGCTCTGAAAATGATAAAAACCCCATGGGTTCCTGCAGAACAGGATGGTAAAAGGGTCAGAAATGTAATGAGGCAGCCTTTGGTATTTAATCTGCAATAGTCTGCTGATGTTTCGAAGGCTTCAGCTTTACCCAAAGAAAAAGCAGTAAGCATCCTGCCGCATAACACAGAATATCTATCCAGGAAAAAGAATTTCCGATTACAATATACATCAGGCTTCCAGAACGGAATCCCAGTTTTTCTGCAATGGTGAAATATTGTGCAAATTCCACAATACATGAAAAGAAAAGAATCCCCAAAATAAGTTTTTCATTATTTATTTTTACAAAGCTTTTAACAAATGTGTATAGGAGCATCACAACTATAACATCACCAAGATAGGCCCTTACAAGGAAAATATGCGCCAGTTTTGTAGCAATTAAAACTTCTATCAGGAAAATAATAATTGTAAGAATAAGGTATTTCAGGCTGAATTGTAATTTCATTTCTAATGTATGTTTTGGCTAAAGCCTTTTGAGGATTGGTTATTGTTTGTTTAAGCGGGCTAAAGCCCGCTCCTATTGAATCAGCATTAAGGTCATAAAAAATCGGTATTCAGAGAACACCGATTTTATGTAAACCATGAAGCAAATATATTATTTCTTTGCTTTTATTGTGCAACCTATTGCTACTGTTTTTGTCATGCTTACCGGATTTCCTTTAATCAGTGCATTTACCGCATCCTGAACATAGTATTCAGAGACATCCTTAGGATTTTCGTAGTTATTGTCGATAGCGCCGATATATTTTACGATATTCTTTCCATTTTCTTTCTGCAGAACAAAAACATGGGGAGTTTTAGTAGCTCCGTAAAGCGGGTATATCTTTTGCCCTTCATCTACCAGGTACGGAAAAGTAAAGCTTTTTTGCCTGGCTCTTTCTATCATCTTGCTGTAACCGTCTTCCGGCTGTACATTCGGGTCATTGGGGTTAATGGCAATCACCGGGTAACCCTGCTCTTTAAATGTTTTATCCAGCTCCACGATCCTGTCTTCATATTTTTTGGCATAGGGGCAATGGTTGCAGGTGAAAACTACTATAAATCCTTTTGCAGATTTAAAATCGCTTAAAGACACCATTTTCCCGTCTATATTCTTCAGTTTAAAATCAGCCGCTTCATCTCCTATTTCATAGCCTTTTACGGGAGTTTTTGAATTGATTTCTGGAGAATTGTTTTTCTCATGATCCGGCGTTGTAAAGCTTAACAGTCCCAATCCTGCAATGAATACTGCCATTAAAATTTTCAGATTTTTCATATGATATTTTTTATTTTAAATGTTCGGTGATGGTCTTTTCAAGGTCTTCCTTACTCATTTCGCCATCGTTAAAATGTACTTTTTCACCGTTTTTATAAAAAATGGTCACCGGAATATTCCCGTCCCAGTTTTTTTCAAATTTTGGAATCCAGGTATTCATTCTTTTAATATCGTCTAGTAGAATGACCTCAGCGGTAAGATTTTTATTTTTGATAAATTTAATGACGCGTTCTTTATCTACCAGCCTGTCCAGTGAAACAAGGATCATTTTGAATTTCGGGTTGTCTTTGTATTTGTTGTTAACTTCCATAAAGTGAGGCAGTTCTTTTACGCATGGAGCACAGGTTGTAGCCCAGAAATTCACTACCAGCAGCTTATCATTTTCTTTTTGTATTCTTTTTTCAAGCTCTTCATATTTCACGGAAGCAACTTCTGCCTGCTGTGCTTTCACTGTTAACAGGCAAATAAAAAGAGCAAATATGCTTAACAAATTCTTCATGCTTAAAGGTAGCAAATGCTTTCCTTTTCTTTAAGAATCAATCTGTTAAACTTTGTTAATGGGATTGGAATTTTCATTAATATTTTATCACTTTTAATTGAATTATATGAAATAAAATGTAAATTAGCCTACAACCAAATTAAAATTATTATGAAAAAATTAAATTTTCAGAAAAAAAGACTTTCAAAAAAGGAATTGAAAGAGATTAAGGGAGCAAGGCCTGTCTGCCCAAGAGTAATAAGCTGTATTGACCCTGACAGCGGAGTAGAATTATACGGTGTTACCGGTGTTCAGGATGGATACTGCTGTTAAAACGTGATGATCAATATTAAACCAGAATTGTATGAAAAATTCAAACATCAAAAAGCTCAGTAAAAAAGAACTGAAAGAGATCAACGGAGGAGCTGCCTGCACGGAAGGACCATGCAAACTCAGAGGAGTGGGCAGTCATTTTATGATTATCGGCCCGAGAGGTAAAGACGGATACTGCTGCTAGTTTTTGCAGTACGATATACATATGAATGACCGGAAATTATCCGGTCATTTTTTATGCAATTATATATTGATTTAAAGGTAAAGCTACCCTCCTATCATTTTTTTTATCGAATTCAACTTCATTAAAGCTTCAATGGGGGTGAGCGTATTAATATCTATTTTCGTAAGCTCTTCACGGATATTCTCTAAAACAGGATCATCCAGCTGGAAAAAAGAGAGCTGCATATTTTCTTCGGTTACCCTTTTAATACTTTCGGAAGTATTTGTAGTTTGTGAGCGGCTTGCTTCAAGGGTCTTCAGAATTTCATTAGCCCTGTTGACTACTTTGGCAGGCATTCCCGCCAGCTTGGCCACATGGATACCGAAACTGTGCTCGCTTCCTCCCGGAATAAGCTTTCTTAAGAAGATGATATTCCCTTTATTCTCCTGGATGGAAACATGGAAATTCTTTACCCTTTCAAAATTTACAGTCATTTCATTCAGCTCGTGGTAATGGGTTGCAAAGAGCGTTTTTGCCTGTGTAGGATGCTGGTGAAGGTATTCTGCGATAGCCCAAGCAATGGAAACCCCATCATAGGTGGATGTTCCACGGCCTATTTCATCCAGAAGGATAAGGCTGCGGTCCGAAATATTATTAAGAATATTAGCTGCTTCATTCATTTCCACCATGAAAGTAGATTCTCCGGCAGAAATATTGTCGGTTGCCCCTACTCTTGTGAAGATTTTATCCAGCACTCCGATTTCGGCATGTTTCGCAGGCACGAAACTTCCTATCTGGGCTAAAAGACATACAATAGCCGTCTGACGCAGAATTGCGGATTTACCGGCCATGTTCGGTCCGGTAACCATAATAATCTGCTGGGAATCTTTATCTAAAAAGATATCGTTTGGAATATACTTTTCTCCCAAAGGAAGGGCATTTTCAATAATCGGGTGTCTTGCTTCTTTAAGATCAATGGCATAACCTTCGTTAAGAACAGGCTTTGTATAACTCTCAGAAACAGCAAGTTCAGATAACCCTACCGCTACATCAAGCTGTGCAATGATATTGGAATTTCCCTGGATCTGATCCATATACACCATTGTTTCGGAGCATACATTTCGGTACAGCTCATTTTCCAGCACACTGATCTTTTCTTCTGCGCCTAAGATCTGGTTTTCGTATTCTTTCAGCTCCTCGGTGATATAACGTTCTGCATTCACCAATGTCTGCTTTCTCAACCAGTCAGCCGGAACTTTGTCTTTATGGGTATTTCTCACTTCTATATAATATCCGAAAACATTATTGAAATCTATTTTAAGGCTTGATATACCTGTTCTTTCTATTTCTCTCTGGCACATTTCATCCAGGAAGCCACGGCCTTTGCTTTGAAGCCCTCTCAGCCTGTCAAGCTCTTCCGAGATGCTTTCTCTGATAATATTTCCTTTGGAAAGGTTTACAGGAAGTTCTTCATTAAGGTGATTCTGTAAAAATTTAATCAGCTCTTCCATATCAAACAATGGCTCCAGCCATGCCAGAACATCAGCATGCGGGTGGAGTAATCCCTTGATATGATGAATATTGATAAGACTCTGACGAAGATAACCCAATTCTTTTGGTGATATTTTTTCTGCGGCCAGTTTTCCCATCAGTCTGTCCAGATCGGAGATGGATTTCAGCAGCTGGCAGATTTCATATTTCAACTGGTCGTTTTCATTCAGGAAATCAATAAGGGAAAGCCTTCTCATGATCTCATTCACTGATTTTAAAGGAAGAATGATCCTTCTTCTCAACAATCTTCCGCCCATCGGGGTAGATGTTTTATCAATGATATCCAGCAGCGATTTTCCCTGTGGATTGCTTGGGTAAACAATTTCAAGATTCCGTAGGGTAAAGTTATCCATCATCAGATAATCTTCCTGTGGAATGATCTGAAGTTTTGTAATATGGGCAAGAAGGTTATGATGGGTATCTTCCACAAGATAAGCGAAAATAGCGCCTGCAGCCGTAATGGCAAGCGGAAGATTTTCAACTCCGAAACCTTTTAAAGAGTTCGTTTTAAAGTGGGATGTCAGTTTTTCATAGGCAAAATTATACTGGAAAGCCCAGTCTTCAAGCTTAAAAGCACTTTTGTTTTTTAACTGTTCCGGCAGCTGAACGCTTCTCTGAAAAATAATTTCGCTTGGATCAAAAGTATTGACAATATGCAGCAATTTTTCCAGGTTTCCTTCACTTACCAGAAACTCTCCGGTAGAAACATCTACCAGCGCAATTCCGTATTTTTCCTTTTCTTTATGCAGGGAAAGGAGGAAGTTGTTCTTTTTTGAATTTAATACCTGATCATTAAAGGTAACTCCGGGCGTCACAAGCTCGGTAACTCCTCGTTTTACAATTCCTTTGACCATTTTCGGGTCTTCCAGCTGATCGCAGATAGCCACTCTCATCCCAGCCCTTACCAGTTTTGGAAGATAAGAATCTACCGAGTGGTGCGGAAATCCTGCCAGCTCTATATGCCCATCCCCATTGGCTCTTTTGGTAAGAACAATACCTAAAATCTGGGAGGTTCTCACTGCATCCTGCCCGAACGTTTCATAAAAGTCACCAACCCTGAACAACAATAATGCATCAGGGTATTTTGCCTTGATGGTATTATATTGCGTCATTAATGGGGTTTCTTTCTTCGCTGCTTTTGCCATAATAAAAAATGAGCCCCAAATTTAAATAAAATAAATTCAGGGATTGAAATTCGTGAACAATTAATCTCTTTCTGGGGATCAAAATTTCCGCTTATCTGTTTCGGAACAAAATATTTATTGTAATTTTCAGTAAAATAAAATTCTATGATGTATCCTGTTTTAGAAACAGAAAGACTTCTTTTAAGGCAGCTGACCCCTGGTGATGCGGAAGACCTTTTCGAATATTTTTCCCAGGATGAAGTCATGGAATATTATGATCTGGAAACTTTTAAAACATTGGAAGATGCCCACAATATCATCCATCATTTCAACAGTGAATTCGAAAAAGGAAAGGGATTCCGATGGGCACTGGAATTAAAATCTGAGAAAAAGGTTATTGGAACATGCGGCTATCATAACTGGCACCAGGAACATTTCCGGGCAGAAATCGGCTATGAGCTCAATCCTAAATTCTGGAGAAATTCTTATATGAAAGAAGCTGTTCTTCCTATTCTCACTTTCGGTTTCGAAAGCATGAGGCTTCACCGCATAGATGCTTTCACAGATCCTGCCAATATTGCTTCAGAAAAACTTTTACATTCTTTAAATTTTAAAGATGAGGGAATTCTCCGGGATTATTTCTTCGAAAAAGGAAGATTTGTAGATGCAAAAATTTTCGGGCTTATTAATGAGTAGATGGAAGAAAGGATGCCGGAAGATGAAGGTTTCTGAAGTTCACAGAAATCATTGATGTCTGCTTTAATTAATCTTCAATGTCTTTTAATTATAATTTATTAAATATTACTGCCAGAAGTACAGTGAGATTTAGTTTTCCCATCTTCTTTCTTCAAACTTCCCTCTTTTAACTCTTTATATTCCTCTTCTTTTCAAAAGCCGCTGCCCCATTTTTACAGGCCCACTTCTGCTTGTAATTCACCCACTTAGCTTTAAAAACTTTACGAAGAAGCTTATCCGTATACCTCATGATGAAAACGTGATACATCATATTGGCAAAAACACCCGGTTTATTGGGAAGTGCCCTGAGCGACATGGAAAAGCCCGGTTCCAGATACCTGTTGAAATGCCAGAATGCTCCGGGAATAAAAAGCGCATCACCATGTTCCATCAAAATTTCGTAGCCTTTGGCATATTGTAAAGCCGGAAACTTCTCATAATCAGGATTTTCATAATCTATGTCGTATACTGTGTGTACCGAAAGTGGCACTTTATATAGGAATTCAGATTGTTTCTGGTCAAATAACAATATTCTCTTCTTACCCTCGAAATGAATATGAAGAAAATCTCCCAGATCCACATCATAATGCATCAGTACATGAGCTTCACTTCCTCCGAAGAAAAGGGTTGGCAGTCTTTTGAAAAACTTGATTCCCATATCAGGATACGTGAAGTTTTTCAGCAGTTCAGGAAGCCTGTCTGTAATAATATAAAAGAAGATCCGCAGATCTGAAGGTTTACTTTTTATGGTATCAATATAATCCTTCATTTTCATATGCGTCACAGGTGCATCTGAACTTTTGGAAGCATCAGCAGGTTTATTATCATATAAAGGAACTTCCTGATCACCCGCTTTTTCCCGGATATAGGCAAGATTCCATTTGTCAAAAGCTTCCCATCTGCTGGCGAAATTTTTGATCAGAAGCGGTTTATGTTTTTTGAAATAATTCTTCTGAAAATCTTCTTTACTGATATCGCTGACTACATCTACGTTTTCGAGGATCATCTTGTTTTTTGTTATTTAATATGAAATAAAAATAGTGCTTTTTTTTAAAATCTGTAAAAATATGCAAAGCAAAAACAAGTCTGATAATTCTATTACACGTCATTTAGTCCAGCAAATAAAGCAAAACAGAAATGATTCCTCCAAAGATCAAGACAGCACATCCCTGCGGACTGTTTGCTCTTTTTCTTTTTCTCCCAAAAGTATTTACACGATGCCCGCTTACCCATTTTCCGTTCCTGAAATGTCCTTTTCTGTAGTAACTCATTTTTTCCGTAAAGAAATTACCTCTACCTTTATTAATCTTATGGTTTTCCGTAAAAGAGCAGTTAAAACGAAAAAAATTATCTTTGTAAGACCAAGCGAATTTATGAGAGTTTACAATACCAAACATTTCCTGAAGATTCTTTTCAGCATGCACAAAAGTGACACCATGAAGATCCTTTTCCCTACAATGATTCTTGTGGGGCTTTATTCGTGGGGAATTCAGTATCTGGAAGTGGAATATCTCCACCTTACCACAAAATCGGGGGTAAGTAATGTTGGAATGATTCACTCCTTGTTGGGCTTTGTACTTTCTCTACTGCTTGTTTTCAGAACGAATACGGCCTACGACAGATGGTGGGAAGGCAGAAAACTCTGGGGAAAACTGGTGAATGATACCCGGAATTTTGCTGTAAAAATCAGTACAATTTTAGGAGATGACCGCCAGAATGCAGAACAGATTTCAAGGTATTTAAAATATTTTCCTCATTTCCTTGCCAAACACCTTTCTAAGGAATCTACAAGGCTGGCATTGGATGAAGATTATTCCGAAATTGAAAAATCACTGAAGCATCATGGCCCAAGTGAAATTGTTATTCTGCTAACCCATAAACTGAACCAGCTTAAAAAAGAAGGAAAAATCTCAGATATTGAATTGCTGTATCTGGATACCCAGCTTTCCGGTTTCCTGGACGTTTGTGGTGGCTGTGAGAGAATTAAAAATACCCCTATTCCCTATTCTTATTCTTCGTTTGTGAAAAAGTTCATCATCTTATATGTACTGGCGCTTCCTGTTGCCTATGTCATTACAATCGGGCTTCTGATGATTCCGCTTACCGTATTTGTTTATTATGTCCTGATGAGCCTGGAGCTGATTGCCGAGGAAATTGAAGACCCGTTCAATAATGATGAAAATGATATTCCTATGGAAGCTCTGGCACAAAATATTGAAAGAAGCGTTCATCAGATCATGGGGTTGAAAAAATAAAAATCAACCTTAGAGATTGATTTCTTTGAGTTCGCCATCTTCTTTTACTTCTACAAACTTGCTTTCGCGGTTTGCTGTAGAATATCCGTAGAAAAAAGTCTGATATATCGGGGTGGAATACAGATATCCCCCATATCCATTATAGGCATCCGATGTTCCTGTTTGCTGCTGGTAACTTGCTGTTGCTGTAAAATTAACAATGGTTTCCAGGTAATATTTCCCGGGCTTCAGCTTTTCAAACTTAAATCTTCCGTAATCATCCGTTAAAGCTTCCAATCTGTATTTAAAAGCTTCTTCAGACATATATACGGTTGTTTTCTTATTCTCATACTTTCTCCTCATTCTGTAAAACTCATCAAAATAAGGTGTTACAGGAAAAAGCATCACTACAGTTCCTTTGGGAGCATAATGCTTTTGCCCCAGTAAAGGCTTGATCCCCCAATTGTTCTTCTGTTTTGTGGAAGCTACTCCTTCTATGGTAGAGTTTCCGAAGCTGAGCATTTCACGGGCCATCTTTTTATCAAAAAAAGCCTGTGGATAATACGTGTTCTGCGCCTGTGAAAATATAAAGGTGAATACCAACAACAGTAAAACGGATATTTTTTTCATGATAATAATTTAAATCAAATATAAGTAATTTGCTATTTTTGAAATAAAAATATCTATGAAATACTTTTTTCTGCTATTGATAACCACATCATCGTGGGTTATAGCTCAAAAACCATGCGGATTTAAAGACGGGCTGCAGGAAGGGTCCTGTAAAGATTTCTACGAAAACGGACAGGTAAAACAGGTAGTGGAATGGAAAAAAGGTAAAATAGACGGTGAAGCCGTTTATTATTACGATAACGGAAAAGTACAGGCCAAAGGAGAAAATAAGAAAGGTTATAAAGCAAAAGAATGGTCTTACTACGACAAAAATGGTGTTCTTACATCCAAAGAAGTTTTCAGAAACGGCGAAAAAAATGTGTATGATGACAGTTCTCTCGCTACGTTTTATTCTCCAGGCGGAAAAATAACTGAAATTTCCAACTACAGATTAGGAAAACTGAATGGTGAAACCAGACTTTTCCATGAGGACGGAAAATCTGTAAAGCAGATCGGCCAGTACGAAAACGGAATTGCCGTAGGAAAATGGAAAGCACTTTACCCGTCAGGAAAAATACAGCGCGAAACAGAGTTTGCCAACGATAAATGGAACGGAACCCGTATTCATTACCGTGAAGACGGAAGCGTTGAAAAAACGGAAATCTACAAAGACGGAAAATTAATCTCAACAAAATAAAACAATTGGTACAGAAACTAAAACTGGAAGAGCTTAACAGGATAGATGTGGAAACATTTAAGAAAGTTGAGAAAATTCCATTGGTCATTATTTTAGATAATCTAAGGAGCATGCATAATGTAGGGGCATCTTTCAGAACGGCAGATGCTTTTCTGATCGAAAAAATAATCCTTTGCGGCATTACTCCGAAGCCACCACACCGCGAGATCCATAAAGCAGCTCTCGGAGCTACAGAAAGTGTAGAATGGAGCCATGAAAGTGATATCAACACTGCCATCAGCGATTATAAAAGCCGAGGATATGAAATTATAGGGATCGAACAGACTACAGACAGCCAAATGATAACAGACTTCAGCATCGACAAATCAAAAAAATATGCGCTGATCCTGGGAAATGAAGTGGAAGGAATAAGTGATGAGGCTCTTCCGAATATTGATACCTTTCTGGAAATTCCCCAGCTTGGAACAAAGCACTCCCTGAATGTAAGCGTATGCGGTGGAATTGTGATGTGGGAGTTTGCAAAAGCCCTAAAATAAAAAAACTGCATATGTCTTTAGTAGACAGTGCAGTTTGAAATAAATCTAATAAAAAGTAAAAATGAAAGGCGACAAAGGTACCTTTTTTTTCCTTACAAACAAATTTTAATATCATTTTTTTTATTTTTCATGAAAAAAAGTGATGTTTTGAGAAAAAGTTTCATTTAATTTTTTATAAATTAGCACAATGTTTATCAAGGATTATATCTCAAAAGACTTTCCATGTTTTAGCCTGACTGACTCAATAGAATCAGCAAGGAATATGTTAGAGGATTTTGGCTATTCCCATGTTTTTATAAAAAAATCTCACCACTTTTATGGGGCCATCGCAGAGGATTTCCTTTATGAAGGTGATGGGATATTAAAAGATCTTGAACATCAGATCGAGCGTTTTGCTATTCTGGATGACAATAATATTATGGATAGTATCCGTCTTTTCTATACTTTCAATGCCAATGTGATTCCGGTGATCAATAAAAATGAAAAATACCTAGGATATATTACCTGCGATGATATTTTTCAGAATTTTTCCCGTTATCCCCTGTTTTCAGAAAGCGGGGCCATTCTCACGATTGAAACCCCGGCCAGAAAGTATTCAATGACGGAGATTGCCAATATTGTGGAAAGCAACAACTCGAAGTTCTACGGCGGATTCATCACCTTTATGTCTGATGAGGTAATCCATGTAACCATTAAGATCAGCAATGAAAACCTGTCTTCGATAGACGCCACTTTTGACCGTTACGACTATAGAATTGTTGAAAAATACTATTCTGACGAAAAATCAGATCTGTTTAAGGACAGATTCGGGTTTTTCCAAAAATTCATAGAAATATAACATGAAGGCAGCCATATATTCTCAGAAAAAAGACCTCGATACTTTTTTATATTTAAGCAAGTTTATCTCAGAACTTGAAACCAGAGGCGTAAAATCTGTTCTGTATGATGAAATGGCTGAAGCGCTTCAGTTCTCAAAGATATTTGAAACATTCAACAGCAAACAGGATCTTCTGGACAAGAAAGTAGATCTTTTCTTTACCTTTGGAGGTGACGGAACCATTGTAAATTCATTAACCTTTATTGAAGACCTTGAAATCCCGATTGTAGGTGTAAATACCGGACGACTGGGGTTTCTGGCCAGCTTTACAAAAGAAGAAGCATTCAAAGAACTTGATGCTATTTTAAAAGGTGATGTAAAAACAAGCCGCCGTGCAGTTATTCAAGTGGTTTCTCCGGAATCTGATGATTTTTTCCCGTATGCGTTGAATGATGTTACCGTTTCAAGGAAAGAAACAACATCCATGATCACGGTAGATTCATATATCAATAACGAATTTTTAAATGTATTCTGGGGAGACGGGGTAATTGTTTCCACCCCTACAGGATCTACAGCTTATTCTTTAAGCTGTGGCGGACCGATTATTTCTCCGAACAACGAAAATTTTGTCATTACCCCTATTGCTCCACACAATCTGAACGTAAGACCTCTGGTTGTAAATGACAGGGTGGAAATAAAATTTAAAGTGGAAAGCAGAGTGCCACAGTACTCCCTTTCCCTGGACTCAAGACTGGTCCATATAGAAACCGACAAAGAAATTATCATCAAAAAGGCAGATTTTCAAATCCTTCTGGTACAGCCAAACCATTTGAGCTTCTACGAAACGATCCGTCAGAAGCTGCTTTGGGGCAGAGACAAAAGAAATTAGTAATTCCTCAAAAATGATTACCTTTACAGGAATTTTAAAAACGCCTAATAATTTAAAATAACAAAGTAAAACATGAGCAGAATTTTTCCGGCAGGAGTTGCCACAGGTCAATTGGTTACCGATATTTTTCAGTATGCTAAAGAAAACAAATTCGCACTGCCTGCAGTAAATGTAATTGGTTCAAGCAATGTAAATGCTGTGATGGAAACTGCAGCGAAATTAAACTCTCCTGTAATTATCCAGTTTTCAAACGGTGGAGCTGCGTTCAATGCAGGAAAAGGATTAAACAATGACGGTCAGAGAGCTGCAGTTTTAGGTTCTATTGCCGGCGCTAAACACATTCATACCCTTGCAGAAGCTTACGGAGCTACTGTAATTTTACATACAGACCACTGCGCAAAGAAATTATTGCCCTGGATTGACGGATTATTAGATGCAAGTGAAGAACATTACAAGCAGACAGGAAAGTCTCTTTATTCTTCCCACATGCTGGATCTGTCTGAAGAATCTTTAGAAGAAAACTTAGAAATCTCTGCTAAATATTTCGAAAGAATGGCTAAAATGCAGATGACTTTAGAAGTTGAGATTGGTGTTACAGGTGGTGAAGAAGATGGTGTAGATAACTCTGATGTAGATAATTCCAAATTATACACCCAGCCTGAAGACATCGCTTATACTTACGAAAAATTAAAAGCTATTTCTGAAAACTTCACTATTGCAGCAGCATTTGGCAACGTACACGGAGTTTATAAGCCAGGAAATGTGGTTCTTACCCCAAAAATCCTTGACAACTCTCAGAAATATGTTCAGGAGAAATTCGGAACAGCTGCCAAGCCGGTAAACTTTGTATTCCACGGAGGTTCCGGATCTACTTTGGAAGAAATCAGAGAAGCGATTGACTATGGAGTTATCAAAATGAACATTGATACTGATCTTCAGTTCGCTTACACAGAAGGCGTAAGAGATTATATGGTTAACAATATTGATTATTTAAGAGCTCAGATCGGAAATCCTGAAGGTGAAGAAAAACCGAACAAGAAATTCTACGATCCGAGAGTTTGGGTAAGAAAAGGTGAAGAAACTTTCTCTACAAGACTGGTTAAAGCGTTTGAAGACTTAAACAACGTAAATACTTTAAAATAAGAACTGTACATTTGTATCAGTGTAAATAATATTCTTCAGGGATACCGTTTACACTGATACATTTTACATTATACACTAATACAGACAATATGGCATTCGAGTGGTTTAAAAGACAGGCAAAAAACATTACAACCTCTACTGATGAAAAGAAGGATGTTCCCAAAGGCCTATGGCATCAGACCCCGTCAGGAAAAGTCGTGGAACATGATGAACTGAGAAGAAACAATTACGTTTCTCCTGAAGACGGATTTCATGTAAGAATAGGAAGTGCAGAATTTTTTGACATCCTTTTTGACGAAGGTAAGTTTACAGAACTGGATGCCAATGTTGAAAGTATTGACATCTTAAATTTCAAGGATACAAAACCTTATAAAGACCGTTTGAAAGAAGTAAAAGCTAAGACAAAGCTTACAGATTCCATCAGAAATGCAGTAGGAACCGTAAAAGGGACCGAAATGGTAGTTTCCTGTATGGATTTTGCATTTATCGGCGGATCTCTGGGTTCTGTAATGGGAGAAAAGATCAGAAGAGCAATAGATTATTGCATTGCCAACAAACTTCCTTACATGATCATCTGCCAGTCCGGAGGAGCAAGAATGCAGGAAGCAACCTATTCACTGATGCAGCTTGCCAAAGTACAGGCCAAGCTTGCCCAGCTTTCTGAAGCAGGACTTTTATACATTGCTTACCTTTGCGACCCTACTTTTGGAGGAATTACCGCTTCTTTCGCTATGACAGCAGATATTATTATGGCTGAACCGGGAGCACTGATCGGTTTTGCAGGTCCAAGAGTAATCCGTGAAACCATCGGAAGAGATCTTCCGGAAGGCTTCCAGACCTCTGAATTCCTACAGGAAAAAGGGTTCGTGGATTTCATCGTAAAAAGAACTGAAATTAAAGATACAATAGCCAAAACAGTAAATTTATTAGCCGTTAAAGCTTAAGATCTGTAACAAACATTATACAGTCTCTCTCTAATTAGGGAGAGATTTTTTTTATGAGGACCTTTAAGATATTTTTTAATACCATCAAAAGCATGAGCCTGAAAAAGATCATGCGTCTTTTATCGCTCCTTCTTCCCCACCCTGTTTTTGCATTATTAAGTTTATATGCAACCGTGCAGGCTTTCACTATTGCCCAGAAAAAGTATCCTGAAACCGCATCTAACAATGGGATTGGAAATGCCTACAGACATGCTTTATGGTGTAGTTTCATTATGATGTACTGTTGCAAAGTATCCTCTCCCCAAAAAGCATTGGATTTCTGTAAAAGAATAACAGATATGCATGAAGAGCTTTTTCCCAACGAGCCACTGGAAACCAAAATGGATCTTCATAACAACAAAATCGGTATGGATTACTTTATGGAACTCCTTCCGGGAATCCACCGGCAGTTTTTTGAAAAAGGATTTTTTATTGATAATCTGGCAAAAAAAATGGACGATGCAAAGGTGTTGCAGAATCTAGACGACGATTTTGCAGGTCATTTAGTATTTCTAAAATAAATATTCTAAGATTATTTTATTTATATATAAAATTTAAACCTGAGTGTAGGGTATTTCTAGTTATCTAATTATAATTTTACATTATAAACTAACCCATGGAAGAAAGATACTCAAGAAATAGATTATATGTAAATAATGATGAACAGGATTTAATTAAAAAACACCCTATATTAATTGCCGGAAGCGGGATCGGAAGCAATATTGCAGAATGTGCTCTTCGTTTTGGATTTGAAAACATCACCGTCATAGATGGGGACAAAATAGAAATTTCAAACCTTAACCGCCAAAATTTCACTTATTACGACGTAGAAAAGCCTAAAGCCGAAACGTTATACAACAGATTAAAAAGTATTAATCCTGGAGCTGAAATCAAATACATCAATGAATTTATAACAGAAAAAAATATCAGAGAAATAATTGAAGGCCATTCAATTGCTATTAATGCTTTAGATTTTACTTCTGATATTCCTTTACATTTCGATACTCTTTGCAAAGAAAAAAGAATACCCGTTTTACACCCTTACAATCTGGGTTGGGGCGGATTGGTAATGGTCATTACTCCCGACGGCTTGTCCTTAGAAAGCCTGAACAGCAGCACCCGTATCAATGAATTGAGTGTTGTTGAATTTTTTGCTGAACAATTAAAACATATAATGGAACCCAACTTATGGCTTGAGAAAATACTTAAAAGCTACAAGGATGAGAAAGAAACCCTCCCTCCTCCCCAGCTTGCTATTGGTTCTTGGATCATCGCAGGGATCTGTACAACTATAATGTATAATATTATTACCAATAAAAAGGTCAAGCAGTTCCCCGATTTTTATTTTAATACCATCATGGAATAGTCTTAAATGAGCTTATTATTTGTAGCGTAAGATAGCGCTTCTGTGATATTTTGTACACCGATCTTGTCAAAAAGCTTTCTCCTATGGAATTTAATTGTATCAGCCGTAAGATAAATTTTTTCTGCAATGTCATTGATAGTCAAGCCCTGTGCATAAAGCAGTAAAATTTCTATTTCCCGATCTGTAAGTTTTATTTTGGTCTTTTTTATCCATTCATTTTCAGAAAGATTAAACTTCCAGATAGTATCGCTTCCATCTTTAAAAATTTGGATATTCCCTGAAGAATTATTTTGAGAAAGTGATACAATACATATTGCTTTCCAGATCTTTCCATCTTCTGTTAAGAACAGAGGGGTAAGTTTGTGATTTACTAAAATACTTTTTTTATTCTTTTTCACCAAATGAAAATCATATGATATGGTATGTTGCTTTCTTTCTTCTATAGGAATGCTTTCATAAAAATTGAATCCAATTTCATTTATAGTGATCAGAAGTTCTAAATCTTCTTCTTTTACGTGCTTGAAATAGAAAGCATACCCCAATTCTTTCACTTCATCCGGGCTATGGCCACATAAAAATAACGGATTATCTGACACGTATTCAAACGTTTTCTTTTGATAATCTATAACATATATGCTTTTGTAAGTGATCCTCGCAAATGCTTTTATAGGTTCCAGATAGTTAAACGTCTGCATCAATTCATTTTGTGATAAATTATGCACCGTATTTTTCTCTGAAAAAAATTTGTTGATTTCCTCCATATAATTCCAGTTATATAAACGCCCTCCACACCCGTTTGTATTTTTAAGCATTTTACATCAAATCTACACAAAAGTGTAGCAAAATACTATTAAAATCATAATAAATTTATCAAAACTAAACCAAAATAATGAAAACAATCAAATTATCTATTTTAAAAAAATCAGACTTAAAACACCTTGCAAAGTTTGTAGTAGAAGAAAATTTATCACACCATGTTGAAAAACCCGCACATAATCAAGCCTTTATAGAAAAAGAAATTGAATATATTTATGAAGAAGAATCAAAATTTTCCAATTCAAAAGTTTTAGTAGCAACAAACAGTGAGAACAAAATCATAGGATCTATAAGAACATTAAAGTGGAATACACTGGATATCCTGCCTATAGAAAAAATGTTTGCCATTGATCTTAAAAACATACTAGAAACGAAAAAAACAGATATCTGGCACATCGGAAGGTTTGCAATAAAAAAAGGAGCTGAAGGATCTGGATTCAGTCTGTTTAAAACATTAATGGTCCATGCTATTAATGATGTCTGCACTAATACGAATTCTTTAGCCATAGCAGAATGCGACGTTAAGCTGTTAAGAATACTGAAAGCACTAGGCATAGAAACAACAGCCATTACAAATTCTATCCATTATTTAGGATCTGAAACAGTACCCGTTATCTTAACCTATAAGACTTTAAAAAATTTCCTTGATTACAATCTCCATTTTCTAAGCTGTCATGAAGAAAATCTACACAAAAGTGTAGTTTTATCAACCCCTCATCAATACTACACTTTTGTGTAGTGCCTATAAAAACCCTATTCTATACCTTTGATTTCATTGATGAAAAATATTGTAATTCTTTTCAAAATAATTATTCTTTTGGCCGGAGCAGCTGTAAGCGGGCAGAGCATAACAGGAAAGTTATTAACCCCCCATCAAGAAGAAATCAGCTATGCAGAAGTCTCTTTAAGTCAGGACAAAATAAAAGTCTCCGCAATAGGTGACGAGCATGGAAATTTTTTTATGCAATTGCCACATAACGGAGATTATAAAATATCTGTACTGAAGGATGGAAGAATGATTTATGAAAAAAACATCAGTATTTTAAATCAAACGAAAAAGGATATTATCATAGATCTAAAGGAAACAAAGATTCAGGATGTAGTTATTTCTGTAAGGAAAAAATTAATTGAAAGAAAAATTGACAGACTTGTATTTAATGTAGAGAATTCCGTATCTGCCACAGGCGCAGACGCATATGAAGCTTTAGGTATAACACCGGGTGTAAAAATACTTAACGACCAAATAGGTATAGTCGGGAAAAATAAAGTGTCCATTATGGTAGATGACAGGCTTATTCAGCTTTCAGATGCAGATTTAATAAGTTTTTTAAAAAGCATAAGGTCTGAAGATATTAAAAGTATTGAAATCATTAATAACCCTCCGGCAAAATATGAATCGGAAGGCAATAGTGGAATCATAAATATCAAGCTGAAAAAAGCCAAGCAAAATTATCTTAGCGGAACAATAAAATCTAGTTATACTCAAGCCAAATATTCATTGGGGAATTACGGTCTTGGGATTAATTATCAGAAGAAAAAAGTAACGCTGACATCGAGCTTAGATTATGAAAATGGAAGTATTGCTCCCTACCAGGAATATACCTTACATTATCCAAATTACACATGGTTTGAAATCAATAACTCAAGAAACTTTAGAAATAATTTAAGTGGCAGGCTTTCTTTAGACTATGCTCTCACTAATAAAACAACAATAGGTATACAGTACCTCGGAGGAATAAATAACCCTATGCGCAAAGGAACAAATACATCTTACATTAGAAGTTCAAAGAATGTTTTAGATTCTCTGGTTTACACTCCGTCATACCTAAAAGTAAATAAAAAAAATCATGCACTGAATTTCCATTCAATAACAAAATTGGATACTTTAGGAAGACAGATATCCTTTGATCTAGATTATTTTAAATTTGACTCTAATGCCGATAATAAGTTTTCGTCATCCAGCTTTCTACCTAATGAAAGCACACCTAGCCAATTTTTATCAGCAAATAATCTCAGCAGCCAGGACATTGATATATACTCATCAAAAATAGATATTGAAACGCCGCTGAAATGGATTAATCTATCATTTGGGGCAAAACTATCCTTTATCAATAATGACAGCAAGGTGTTCTATTATGATACAAGTAATGGAAATTCCAGTTTAGATTTGGGGAAGAGCAACGGGTTTAATTATAAAGAAAACACACAGTCCGTGTATATTTCGGGTAACAAAAAATTATCTTCAAAATGGGAGACACAATTGGGGCTAAGATGGGAAAGCACCCAGACCAAAGGGTTTTCAGAAACTCTTCATCAAACGAATAAAAACAATTATATAAAACTTTTTCCAACATTTTACTTAAATTATTTAATCAGTGAGAATAGTGTATTGGGCCTTAACTACAACAGACGGATAGACCGCCCAACGTATGGGGATTTAAATCCTTTCAGATTTTACACCACGAAATACAATTATGGAGAAGGAAACCCTTTTTTACAGCCTTATTTTACGGACAATCTTGAATTGTCCTATAGCTATAAAAATTATTATACCGCAGTCTATACGAGCTATATCACGAATGGGTTTGACCAAGTAACCTATGTTTCCAGCAGCAATCCTGTTCAGGCTGTAATTCCTACTAATTTTTTTAAACAGGCAAACTGGGGTATATTGGAAAGTTATGTTTTGAATCAATGGAGCTGGTGGGAAAGCAATAATCAGGCAAATATTTTCTATTCTAAAACAATATCTGATCTCACGAATACATTAAATGATATTGAAGCCTGGACCGTTTCTGTAAGCTCAAATAACAGTTTTGTTTTGAATTCTTCAAAAACACTTAGAGCAGAACTTGGTTTCACTTACCAATCTCCTTCAATTGCCAACAGCTATAAAATATCATCTTTTTATTATTTCAATGCAGGTATAAAGCTATCATTATTAGAAAAAAAACTTCAGATAGCGCTCAATGCAATGGACATTTTCAAAACCAACAAAATGACATTTACCCAAATCGTTAATAATATAAAGCAGGAGAATTATGATTACCGTGATACCCAAAAAATAAGATTATCATTAAGTTGGAATTTTGGAAAATCCTTAAAGATTCAGTCTAGAAAGCTAAGTAATGACGAAGAAAAGAAAAGAGTCAATTAATTTGATTTGATTTCCGCAAATACTATAGTGCACATATAGCATAAGCGGCAACTAAATAAAACGCTTGCAAGCAAGAGTGAAACTCACAGAATTATACTCTCTAAACAATGATTCTATCGTTTAATTTAAAAACTATTTAACATGTTTACATTTAACAAAAAAGAAGCTAAAAATTTAGCGAAGCATTCAGGTTTAATCAAAAATGATGTTCTAAAAAAAGCTGTTTTACAGCTTGAAGCAGAAAACGGAATAGGAGGTACTTCTCGTGACCTAGTAGGCTATTCGCAAGTAGTATATGATAGAATCATATATACAAGACACGTTACAGGAGCTACTATCTCTGAGTAACAAATAAATTATGAGAGGTATAAAATTTATACCTCTCTAATTTACATTATCTCATTAAAACTTATACCCATGAATATACAGGCATTAGTAGTAAAAGTTGCCAGCCGATGTAATATTAATTGTACATATTGCTATATGTATAATCATGCCGATCAATCTTATCTGGTCCAGCCCAAGTTTATGTCGAAAAGTACTGTAGAGGCGCTGAAAGAAAAAATCAAAAACCATTGCTTATCCCATAATTTAAACAGTTTCTTTGTCGTTCTGCATGGAGGAGAACCTCTGCTTTCCAGCGTAAAAGATCTGGCTTTCTTTTTAGAAACCCTGCACTCTTTGCATGAAGATGGAATAAACATAATTTTTGCAATGCAGACCAATGGAATGCTGATCAGCAAGCAGCACTGTGAACTATTTAATAAATATAATGTAGGTGTAGGAATAAGCCTTGATGGCGACAAAGAGGTGAACGATATGTACCGGATAGACAAAAAAGGCAACGGAACGTTCGAGAGAGTAAAACAAGGCATCAATGTGGCAAAGGAGCACATGGAATTTCCCTTAGGCTGTCTGTCTGTTATAAATTTCCAATCCTCCCCGATTGATCTCTATGAAGCTTACAGGTCTTTAGGCTTTTCCACCATTAATCTCTTATTATTGGATGAAAATTATGATAGTATAGATCAGGTACCAAGGCTCAAAAATGCCGACTGGCTAATTGAACTGTTTAATTATTGGTATGACCTTGAAGGAAATAAAAAAACATCCATAATTAAATTTGAAGACTTTATCAATCTTATTTTTGGATCAGAATCAAGTTCTGAGAGCGCAGGAAAAGGCTATAATAAGCTAGCTGTCATAGAAACAAACGGCGATATTGAATCTCTTGATGTATTGAAGATCTGTGGAGAGAGCTTCACCAAGCATAAATTTAATCTTCATACAAATGAATTTGACGATATCTTCCAAAGTGACCTGATAGATGTATATTATAACAGTAAGCAGATGCTGTGCAAAAAATGTTTGGCCTGCCCTGTAAATGAGGTGTGCGGAGGCGGATATTTACCTCACAGATACAGTTCAAAGAATGGATTTAATAACCCTTCGGTCTACTGTGATGATTTATTAATGCTTATTACTCACATTCAGAATAGGGTTATTGACAGCCTTCCAGAAAACCTTATTGAAGAGACAGGAATACAAAAACTGACATACCAAGACGCCGTAAAACTGATTGAAGAGAAACTTCCTACCATTCCAGAACCTGCTTATGCAAAAAAATTAGAGAGTTTCGCTTTAAGTAACTAATTTCTTTTATCTTTTAAGAATTATTCAAAAACTGCAGCTATGAAAATTTGTCCTAATAGTGAGCTTGGGGATGATAAAGACCAAATAATTGGATTTTATGAAAACGGATTATTAAATTTTTTAGGTACTCCGGTCTCTATTGATGAAGTATTTGGCGGAAATAAAAAACATTACAGAAGTATAAACGCTTGTGAAACAAAATCTTGTTACAATTGGACTGGAAAAAAATGTAATGTCCCAGAAAAAATATTG
Source organism: Chryseobacterium shigense (assembly GCF_014207845.1). Classification (NCBI taxonomy): domain Bacteria; kingdom Pseudomonadati; phylum Bacteroidota; class Flavobacteriia; order Flavobacteriales; family Weeksellaceae; genus Chryseobacterium; species Chryseobacterium shigense. The sequence goes on along the minus strand of NZ_JACHLC010000002.1, from coordinate 473,895 downwards.
ACGAAGATACATCAGAATTTCATGCATCTGGCAGAAAACTGTCCCATCAGAAAAGACTGTAGATGGTATCATCAGGACGGACTTGAAATTTGTAAAAAATGTCCCTCAATTAACTTTCAAAATGAAACCCTAACACCATAAAATTAAAATATATGAGAACTAATAACCTTTTTTATCTAAAGACACCAATTATCCATCTAATTAAGGAAAAAAAAGAAATTGAAAAACTTCCTGTTGTTCTACAAAATGTAATTGAAAGGCAATATTTTTTAGAAAACAATTCATATATCAATCAAACTCCGCTTTATGGCCAACTAGTATATACCCAGGTTGTATTTGACAGAATAGGCTTCTCAAAAGTTATCAACATGTAGCTTCTTTATTTCCTACTCTAAAATATTGAATCTATAAAATTGCTGTACTGATCAATGAAAAAATTTCCTTTTATAAAACAATTAGATAGCCAAGACTGCAGCTTAGCCTGCCTCAAAATGATAAGTAAGTACTATGGTGTTTTGCTATCTAATTCTATTTTTTCTGACATCAATCTTTCAAAAAGAGGAATCACTATTTCCGATCTCAATCATACAGCACAAGAGCTCGGTTTTGAAACACTACCCGTTAAACTAACTTATGAAAATGCCCTTCAAAATATTTCTTTACCCTCTATATTTTACTGGAATCAAAATCATTTTCTTGTTGTATATAAGATTACTAAAGATAAAGTGTATGTAGCGGATCCTGCTTTTGGCAAAACCACATATACAAAGCAAGAATTCTTAAAAGGCTGGACACAGGATAAAGAAGAAGGAGTCATTCTAATATTAAATCCTACGGAAAAATTATATGAGAAATCAGTTAAAAACCAGAAGAAATCAGCCAAGAACATTGAATACGTCATTCAATATATAAAAAAACACAAAACTCAATTTATTCTCATAGCACTCACATTATTAGTATCGTCTTGCATTGAGTTGGTTTTTCCTTTTTTTACCCAAAAAATTCTAGACAAAGGAGTTGCTTTAAAGCAGGTCAATCTTATATATCTAATTTTAATTGCCCAAATCGTTCTATTTATAAGTAAAATAGGGTTAGAATATTACCGCTCCTGGCTATTTATTCACATCAGCAGCAGAATCAGTTTGTCTATTATTTCTGATTTTTTAGCAAAGCTTATGAAGCTTCCGTTGAAGTTTTTCAACAGTAAAAATACGGGAGATTTGATACAGAGAATTCAGGACCACAAAAGGATCGAAGAGTTTTTATCACAAGATTTGATTCAAACTGTATTCTCTTTATTTAGTATTATAATATATTCTTTCGTATTATTTTATTTTAATACCACTGTATTTCTGATTGTTTTAATTGGAACAACTCTTGAACTTTCATGGATATTTAATTTTTTCAAAAAAATTAAAATCCTTGATCAAAAAACATTTTCTCTGCAGTCTACTGATCAAAACAAGATCTATGAAATCATCAATTCTATGCAGGAAATCAAACTTAATAATCTCGAAGATTATAAGCGCCATGAATGGGGGGAAATTCAATCTAACATTTACCTCAATAACATCGAAAAACTTAAAGTTAATCAGAAATATGAAAGCTATAAATTTATAAATTTCTTTCAAAATATTTTAGTGGTCTTCACATCATCGATCGCTGTAATGAATCAGAACATGACAATCGGGACAATGCTTTCCATTATGTACATTATCGGTGGTATGAACAACCCTATTTCCCAATTAATAACATTCTTCCTGCGTTATCACCTAGTTAAAATTAGTTTTGAAAGACTTAATGAAATTCACAATAAAAATGACGAAGAAAATATCAGTAAAGTTGACTCATTGAATGAAATATCTGATATTTCTGTTCAAAATGTGAGCTTTGCATATGACGATTCAAATTATATTTTAAATAATATAAACTTAAATATCCCAAGCGGCAAAACCACAGCAATAGTAGGGGCAAGCGGTAGTGGAAAAACCTCTCTTTTAAAATTAATCTTAAAATTTTATAAACCGCAGCAGGGCACTATTTTTCTTGGAAACATCCCCTTAGAAGAAGTAGAGAATACTATTTGGAGGCAAAAATGTGGTGTTATACTCCAGGACAGTTATATATTTTCAGATACTATTGCCTACAATATATCTCTTGAAGAAAATCCGGATGAAGAAAAACTGCAAATTGCTATTTCACTTTCTAATATCAGTAACTTTATCAACAGTCTTCCATTGAAAAACAATACCATTATCGGTTCTGAAGGTATAGGAATAAGCCAGGGACAAAAACAACGCATACTCATAGCCCGTGCAATCTATAAAGATCCGGATTACCTGTTTTTTGATGAAGCAACCAACTCATTAGATGCAAAAAATGAACGGATCATTGTTCAAAATATCGATAACTTTTTTAAAAACAAAACAATGATTGTGGTTGCGCACCGCCTGTCTACCGTAAAAAACGCAGACCAGATCGTTGTATTAGACAATGGGGTCATTTCTGAGCAAGGCACACATGATGAATTAATCATGATAAGAGGGAAATATTTTGAACTGATACAGAATCAATTAGAATTGGGATTATAATATGAAAAACAAAAAAGATCTAATGGGAAAAATTCCCAGTTATTTTACTGGCTTAGGAATTATTATTATTATTCTGAGTATCCTTGCATTAATACTGGCTTTTAAAGTTTTATTTTTCTGGTAAAGGTTTATCCAAATTTATCAAATTTCACTACATTTAAGACCAAAATAAATTCAAATGGTTCTCAGCAGAATTTGGTCAGCATTTATTATCATTGCTATCGGGATTGCAAGTATAAAATACATTTCATCAAGCCACTACAAAACCATCTATAATGATATGGTTGTAGGAAAAGGTGGCGATACAGTTCAGATCGCTTCACAGCCCATGAACATGCTAACCCCGGTTGTCAGGGACAGCCTGATGAAAAAGAATGATTTTGCGGACAGCAGGATTCATTACAAGACAGATTCTTTAAAACAGAATGTCAAGGTCTACAGGGTTCAGGAAGCAGATGGCGTTATCGGAACTTCCGAAACCGCAGTAAAGATCTGTATTGGCCTGATTGGGATTATGACTTTGTTTATGGGATTCATGAGTATTGCTGAAAAAGCAGGTGGAATTAATCTTTTAAGCCGTTTTATTCAGCCTTTCTTCTCGAAATTATTTCCTGAAATCCCCAAAAACCATCCTGCCTTCGGACATATGCTCATGAATTTCAGCGCCAATCTTCTGGGGCTCGACAATGCCGCTACGCCGTTTGGTTTAAAAGCGATGGAAAGTTTACAGACCTTAAACCCCAATAAAGATACCGCAAGCAATTCACAGATCATGTTCCTGTGTCTTCATGCGGGCGGAATGACGCTTATTCCGGTTTCTATTATCGCTATCAGGGCCTCAATGGGATCAAAAACCCCAACCGATATTTTCCTTCCCTGCATGATCGCTACTTTTGCAGCGACACTGGCAGCCATGATTATTGTTTCTCTTTATCAAAAGATCAATCTTCTTCGTCCGGTAGTAATTGCGTACGTAGGAGGAATTTCAGCTGTTATAGCTCTTTTGGTGGTCTATTTGGTTCAGTTAAGTAAAGATGAATTAGACACTTTCAGTAAAGTTTTAAGTAATGGCCTGATTCTCTTTATTTTCCTCGCAATCGTTCTTGGAGCCGTCTATAAAAAGATCAATGTTTTTGATGCGTTTATTGAAGGGGCAAAAGAAGGTTTTACCACCTGCGTCAAAATTATTCCTTACCTGGTAGGAATGCTGATTGCCATATCCCTTTTAAGAACTTCAGGTGTTTTTGATGTTATCATAGACGGAATGAAATGGGTCGCCAATACAGCCGGATTTGACCCGAGATTTGTAGACGGTCTTCCGACTGCATTAATTAAGCCTCTTTCCGGATCCGGCGCCAGAGGAATGATGGTAGATACTATGTCAACTTTCGGAGCAGACAGTTTCCAGGGAAAATTGGCAGCAGTTCTTCAGGGAAGCTCAGATACGACATTCTACGTGATTGCGGTTTATTTTGGAGCCGTAGCTGTAAAGAATACGAGATATACGGTTATTGCTATGCTTCTTGCGGATTTAGTGGGTGTTATTACTGCTATTGCACTGGCATATTTGTTTTTTGCGAAATAGTATGATAAAGTTGTTTTCTCTTATCGTTTTATGCTTATTAATAGCCGGTTGTAAAAAAGACAGTGAAAATAAGGTTGTAAAAACTAAGATCACCCAAAATAAAAATCTGAAAGATTATATTGATTTTGAATATGATGAAGTGATTGCCTTTGCAAGTGTAAACCCAATGGATTACTATGATGGTGATTTCGATAGAGAATTAAATGTAAAAAAATTTAAGGATACTGTCAGCAGGAAGTTGAATCCGGCTCAGATAAGGGAACTCAATGATATTCTGAGTGGAAGAAAAAATCAGAAAATATATTCTGTTGCTGCAATAGCCGACTGTTTTTACCCAAGACATAACATTATATTTCTAAATAAAAATAAGCTGGTTAATCACATTGTGGTTTGTTTTGAATGTAATCGAATTAAAGGAAGCAAGCCATCATTGGCAAGCATGAAAAACTTCCGGGATTTTTTTAATTCTTTAGGCTTAAAAGTATTTGACAACCCTATCGAGCATTCAGCATATTATGATTCCATTCAGCTGATGCATAAAAAGAAGTGACAATAGAATAGTTGGTATAGCGAAAACCTTAAACTTTAAATAGTAAACGATCATGATCACAGATAAAGAATTCACATTAAGATTAATACGCCAGTTAACTCAAGCATTGGAAAAACTGATTTTAGACAAACCTGAAGAAAGTTTAATGCAGAAAGAACTAGACTTCGATTCTTTAATGAAAGATATTTTCAAGATAGATTTTACCGAAATTTCTTCAAAAGCGAAAGAAGAAATCATTGAAATCGTCAGTGAAAGACAGGAAAGAGATCATAAAGATTATTATGAGATGCTGGGAAACCTTTTTTATTATAAGGGCAAACTGGAAGATAATAAAGACTTTTTAGACAAGTCAAAGACATTCTATGAGCTTTATCTCCAGACCAGCGGAATTTTTGCCCTTCCTGTCATCAACAGAATCAACGAAATGAAAAAAGCACTTGAATAAAGTGCTTTTGTATTTTAGAATGTAATTTTATAGGTTCCGGTAGAAGAGGTACTTGCCTTTTCTGCTTTAACGTACTTTTTGACCCATGCTACTGATGTGGAAGACACACACGGATCTGAAGTTCCTCCGGCCCTTCTTGCGGACACCACATTTCCTGCTTTATCCACTGTATAAGCAATAGTAATGGATCCTCCTGCTGTACAGCTGTGTGAAGGCTGGGAACCTCCTCTTCCCATAGTTCCGGGAATGTACCCAATAAGTTTTCTGTCAATTCCCACTTTACTGTCACCATTTCCGTCCCCACCTAAAGGATCTCCTGCATTTCCTATTCCATCACCTGTACCCTGGCTTCCGGCTTTTGTTCCTCTACCCCTGATCAGGTTTCCGATGGCAGCATTTCCTTTTCCATCCCCGTTTCCAGTTTTGGAATTGGCAGTAGTTGCCCCTGCTTTTTTAGTACTCTTTGAAGCACTTGCGCTTGTTGCTGCTTTATTATTTGTTTTTTTTGATTCTTCTTTCTTAGGAACGCTTGTTTTAGAATTATTTCCTGTGATTACCTTTTCCTTAACCTCTGTTTTCTTTGGTTCGGGAGCGGGTTCAGGTTTTACCACTGTTTTCGTTTCCGGCACGGGTGTTTCAACCGGTTCAGGAGTTACTTCTTCTTTAGCTGCAGCTAGGCTCCCCGGCTGGTCTGCCGGTTCTTCAATGCCTTTTCCATTTCTGTTGTCCCCGAAGTTAACAAGCATTGTTGTAATTACCTCATCCGGCTGTTTATCCAGTTCCGGCTTCAGTTTATATAGAAAAACAAAAAGTAAAATTGCAGACCAGATAAGGATAGAAAGTATAGCACTTTTTATCCTGTCTTTATTCTGCTCATCTTTGTTTACGGTGTAACTTCTCATCTTAAAGGATTCTTTCCGGCAGTTCCGGAGACATTATTTATCTTTAACCGTTGCAATAGCAATATTAAATTTATTCTTTTCTGCAATTTCCATTACAAAAACAACATCTTTATGCATCGTATTTTCGTCTGCCCGGATGGTAAAAGATTTGTTAGCCTGACCATTTAATTTACTGATAATCAAAGGCTCTAACTGATCTCTTGTCACAGGACTGTCATCTACAAAATAAGATCCGTCCGGTTTAATGCTTACCGTTAAAGGATTGGGAATATTATCTTCTACCGCACCCGCTTTTGGCAGCTTCACATCAATAGCACTTTGGTTTGCTGCTGAAGAGGTTATCATAAAGAATATCAGCATCAATAGGATAACGTCTGTCATCGCTGCTAAACTGAATTCCGGATTTGCTTTATTTCTTCTCTGAATTTTCATCGTAAGAAAGATTTATAAAGGTTTGTTGATAAGGTCTAAAAACTCTCCCGACATATTCTGTGCCTTCAATACAAACTTATCAATTCTTGTTAAAAGAATATTGTAGAAAAAGTTGGCAGGAATTGCAACGGCCAAACCTACCGCAGTTTGTCCCAATGCTGTATAAATACCCTCAGAAAGTGTTTTTGGTGAGAAAGATCCTGTTGCATGCGAAAGGTTAAAGAATGCAATGATCATCCCGATAACCGTTCCCAAAAGCCCCAACATCGGAGCAATACTTGGTACTACAGCCAAAAGGTTCAGGTTTTTCTCCATATTGGCAACTTCCACCTGTGCCTGAGACTCCATAGCACTTACAATATCTGAAACCGGGCGCCCCAGTCTTGAAATTCCTTTTTCCAGGATTCTTCCTTCCGGAGAATTCTGTCTTTTGCAGTAATCTGCCGCCGATTCTATCTTTCCTTCTTTAATAAAGTCTTCGATATTGTCCATAAAATTGGCATCTGTTTTTGAAGTCAGCCTTTTAATAAAGAAAAAGCGTTCAAAAAACAGATACACTGAAAATACACCCAACGCCAAAACGGTAACCATCACTATTTTAGCGAAAGCCCCTCCGTGGAACATGATCTTCCAAAATGAAAATTCTAAATCGTCTGTTGCAACTGCCGGGGCAGTAATCTGTGCAAATAAAATCTGAGTAAGTTCCGTTAACAGCATTAATGTGAATTTTTATAAAAATTTAACGACAAATGTAGTGGAATATTATGAATTGCTCTCTTAAAAATTGCTTAAAAACAACTTAAAATTTGTTATGGTTCAGAGACAGCAAATTTCTTTCCAAAAGAGATTTTGAAAAGAAATTTGTTATTATAAAAAGAAGAGAAAAAGGTTAGTCCTCGTCTACGTTAATATCATCCTCCTTAAATTCGCATTTTAAACGGAATGGGATCGGCGTATCTGACCCTGTATAGAAATCGTCAATAGTTCCTTTCCATATAACCTGAAGCTCGCCTTCTTCATTTTTCTCAAACTGAAGTTCATTATCGTAGATAAAGGCTTCTTCATCATCAAATAAATCTACCTCTGTGTAGGTTTCTTCATCAGAATCACTGATTTTGATTGTTTTTCCCTCGATCTCCTTAGATTCGATAGGAAAATCAAAAACTTCAAGTGAAAGCTGTGGAAAGTTGTACTGTAATGAATCATCATCTACATGATCCAAACTGTCATCCGTTATGATTTCAACCTCTAAAAAATGTTGCTGGTTGCTATAGACTGCTTTACAATAAGTATTTCTGATATTGTATTTTAGCGTCTCTTCCGGATGGTAAATTTTTAAAATCCCTTTCATTATTTCTTAAAAAAGAACTGTAATAATATGATTGTTAAACGTTTTCAACAAAGATAAAAAATTGATTGAATGTGAAAAATTTTTTGAAAATTATTTTTAAAAAATCAGCTTAAATTTTCCCACACAGGATATATTAGAATAAAAAATGCCACAGATAAATCTGCGGCACTCCTTAAAGCTTATAAAACTGCATATCAATGATTTATTCTGTTTTTTTCGCAGCTTTATGCAGAATATCTAATTTTGTATTGCTTTTTAAATTCTCTGATTCTTCAAATTTCAATTCATTCCCATTCCAGTGTACAGGTTTTCCTTCTGAATTGATATCGCCCTCGTTATGCAGAACTTTAGACATTTTTTCGTCATAATCTCCTGCTAAAATTTCTTTTGGCACTGAAACATTTTCGAATCCTCTTCTGGTTCCTACTGCGATATATGAGAACTTCACAAGATTATTATCATCTGTTTTTGCACTGAAACCCGAAGCTGTAGGCTCTTTTTCCAGGTATATCTGAGAGCTTTTTCCAATAGGTGTGATGGTTACAACAACAGAGTTTTCTGCTGCTAAGTTTGAGAAATTTTTGTCAAACCTTACATCCACTCTTCCATTGGCATCAATCGTTGCCGTACCTCTTGTATATACGTCTACAGTTGTTGAAGTGGGAACATAGGTCGCAATTCTTTCCATACTCTCCGTATTGCTTACGTTGGCAATTACATTATTGGTATATGCAGCACCGTCAATGTACATTCCGTAACGGCTCCCGCTTACATTCATTCCATATACATCACCTTTAAAAGCAGCTCCCATAAGATCTCCTACACCCATCACCCCAAATCCTGTTGCCGTTGTACCGGTTGCTGATTTACCTGTACCTGTAGCCATTGCAGCATTTCCATAAACACCAACACTCGCAGAACCAGATGTTTTATATCCCAAAATACCAAAGGTTCCTGACACCTGTCCGTTTCCTAACACTCCTCCGGAGCGGTCAACAGCTGCCGCTCCTCCGGATGACAATACTTCACCTATTACTCCGAAAATATAAGAATCTGTTGTTGAGGACGTTGTTGCATTTCCCATAACACCATAGAGCGAAGTGTGGGCTGAAGTAGTCGCCGTTGAAGCAGGTCCCGAATAACCACTTCCGGCATTGTTACCGGCAGCACTTCCAATGGTTCTATCCGCCCATACACCAGCTCTTTTTGTAGAGACTGCAGTAGTGGGATCCACTGATCCTGTAATACTCGAAGTGGCATATATGGAAGTGGCCGCACCTGATTCCAGTACATTTACGCCATTCCCTGTATTGCCGGTTGCTTCCATTTGTATCCTGATTCCGTTTCCGGTGGAATTTCCGTCATGTATGATTAAAATACCATCACTATTATTTGCTGCATTATTGTTTTGAATTCTAAATCCCTCGCCCGTACCTGTGTGGTTTATAAATCCGGCAAAAGCATTATTGGCAGAAGCCATCGTAATATTTAATCCCCTTGAGTTGGCGGCCACCCCATTCTGATTAATTGCCAAAGCTCTGTCCAGAGTAGCCGCTCCCATATCGATATACATTCCTTTAGATCCCGTGCCTGTAATACTTCCCGCATCTGCAGCACTGCTTGTCTGGCTTAAAATAGCAGCAGGCTGATTTGTTGTTCCGGATTCCGATGCATGAATTTTTGCTGTGGGAAGCAATATTCCAAACCCGGAATTACCATTATTTAAAAGTGAAATTCCGCTGCCCGAGGTACTGTTGGGCTGTAATCTTGCAAAAATTCCGGTTGTTGTGGAAGGTGCCGCATTGTTGATAATTCTTACCAACCCGTTAGTGGAATTTAAAGCTGTACTGGCGGTTGCTATATCCAGCAAAGTTCCGGTTGTTAATGCATTTGCCCTTAATGTTAAAGGTGTTTGTGTACTTGCAGTTGTCCAGTTCCAGGTCTGGGCGAAATTTTTACTGTCAAGAGCGTTAACAGCCGTTCCGTCAATAAGCCCGGAAATAGGTATTTTAGCTGCAACTCCACCATTGTTTACCGCTACCCATTTTGTTAAGCCGGAATTATAGTAATAAAATCCGGGAGATGTAAGATCAATAGTGCTTAACGACAGTACTGTCGCCGCACTTGTAGCATAGATCATCATTGAGTTTTGGTTGATCCCCAACTGTGCCTCCATTGATTTGATCTGATCTCCTGTTAACCGCGGAATCAATATTCCTTCAGGCTGTGAGCCTGTGGTCTTAGGTGTGATGTCGAACGTGGCATTAGGTGAAGCTATGTTCACACCAATTTGAGCGTAAATTGTTGAAAAAGTAGCAACTGCTGCTACCAAACTTGATAATTTTTTTTTCATAGGTATTAGCTTTTAATAATTTGACTTTTAATTAATTGTAATTTTTTTGTTTCATATTTAATTTCTTTTAAAGATTTAAGATAAAATAATTCCATCAAAAATGATTTTTTACGAACAAAAATCACTAGCAAATTTTATCAAATCAGATTGCGATCAACACTTAAAATTACTGATTAGCAATTGTTTAATATATAAAATTTTTCAATTACTCAACAATAGTGTGAAAAATATTTTTTTTCAACCCTGTTTTCATAAAGAGTATTTTGTGGAAATAAAAGTTTTTGGGTTCCGTAGTTTTAATGATTGCTTTTAACCCGTTTAAAACAATTAATATTTACTTTTGCTCAATAAAGTTTCCGAACATGAAAAACATTTTATTAAAAAGCATTTTAGGACTGGGGCTGGTGATCGGCCTGGCATCCTGTAAAAAAGCTGATTCTCCGTTAACGAAAGTGACTCCCACAAATATGGATTCCATTGCATCCAATTATTATGAGCAGTATCTTAAATTGTATCCTTTAGAGGCTACTTCTCAGGGAGATACAAGATATAATGACCAGCTTCCTATTAATATCGACAGGGATTTTATTTCCGGAGAGATTTCTTTCTACAATTCCGTTCAGAAACAGCTGGAAAATGTTAATTATAAAGGTCTTTCAGATGAAGAAAAAGTAGTTTATGATGTTCTGGATTATACTTTAAAAGATAGAATTGAAGCATATGCCTATCATCCGGAATACATCCCGTTTACACAGTTCGGAGGCCTTCCCCTGAGTTTTCCGCTGTATGGAAGCGGACAGGGCAGCCAGCCTTTCAAAACTGAAAAAGATTATAGTGACTGGCTGAAAAGAATGGAAAAATTCCCGGACTGGATGAACGCCGCAACTGAAAACTTCCGTGAAGGAATCAACAATAAATTTGTTCTTCCTAAAAAACTGGTTGTCAAAATGATCCCTCAAATGAAAGCCGAGGAGATTACCACAACAGATATGGATAAAAATATCTTTTACGGGCCTGTTAAAAATTTCCCGAAAGACTTTACAAAAGCCCAGAAAGATAAATTTTCGGCTCTTTATGCTGATGCAATTACCAAGAAAATTATTCCTGCATATACTAAAATGGGAACATTCCTGGAGAAGGAATATCTTCCGAAAGCAAGAGATACGGACGGCTACAACAGTCTTCCGAACGGGAATGAAATTTACAGATACTACGCCAAAAGCTGGACGACCACAAAGAAAACGCCGGAAGAAATTAATAAAATCGGATTACAGCAGGTGGCTATGCTCCGAGCAGAAATGGAAAAGGTAAAACAGCAGGTAGGATTTTCCGGAACCCTGGAAGAATTCATCAATTTCGTGAAAACAGACCCTAAAGCAATGCCTTACAAAACATCTAAGGAAGTTTTGGATGGATTTAACGGAATTTTAGCAAAGATCACTCCCAAACTGAAAACAATGTTCAGTGTAACTCCCAAAACGAAATTTGAGATCAGACAGACAGAAAAGTTCAGGGAAGCAAGTGCCAGCGCAGAATACATTCAGGGAACTCCTGACGGAAAAAGACCGGGAATATTTTATGTTCCCCTTCCCGATCCTTCCAAATTCAATGTAACTTCCGGAATGGAATCTCTTTTCCTTCATGAAGCGATTCCGGGACACCATTATCAAGTTTCTCTGCAACAGGAAAATACCAAGCTTCCAAAGTTTATGAGATTTGGCTGGTTTGGAGCTTATGGTGAAGGCTGGGCACATTACTGCGAAACGCTGGGCCCTGAATTCGGACTGTATACGGATCCTTATCAGAAAATGGGTTACCTGAGCGACCAGATGCTGAGAGCTGTAAGACTGGTTGTAGATACAGGAATTCATACGGGAACCATGACCAGAGAAGAAGCCATAAAATATTTCCTGAGCAATATCTCTTATGATGAAGCTGGCGCTACCGCAGAGGTGGAAAGATATATGGCAATGCCGGGACAGGCTTTGGGCTATAAAATCGGGTCTTTAAGAATCCGTGAACTTAGAAATCAGTACCAGAAGCAGCTTGGAAATAAGTTTAATCTGGCAAGCTTCCACGACGAGATATTAAACCAGGGATGCCTTCCCCTTGATGTTCTGAACAGAAAAATGGAACTTTGGGCGAAGAAACAGAAATAGTCACGGGCAATGCGTTTCGATACATTTACACCGTCAGACAGGCTTAAGCCTTATGTGAAATACTTCGTACTTTCAGAAAATGAATTTGAGTCCGAGTACAAAGTGTTTCCATCTGCGGGAATTGTAATTGGCTTTCAATATAAGGGCAAATTATCTGCCATACAGGATCTGGGGGAAACAGCACTTTCTTCTGCCGGAATTACAGGTATTACAGACAGTTATAAGATTTTCAGGAACTCCCGCGATACAGGAACGGTTCTGGTATATTTTACAGAATTAGGTTTTTCACAGTTTGCTGCTAATCCCGCCAATGAGCTTTTTAATCAGAGTATTTCACTTGAAAATATTTTTGATAAAAGCAAAGTTTCCGAGACAGAAGAGAAGTTATTCTTTGCAAAAACAGACCGCCAGAGAATTTCCATTGTTGAGTATTTTTTATTGTCGCAGCTCAAAAATATTCAGACGGATAAGCTCATTATGGAAGCTTTAACTATGATTTATCATGCAAAAGGAAACATCAGGATTAGAGAGCTCTCGGAAAAGCTTTTTATAAGTCAGAGCCCGCTTGAAAAACGTTTCAGAAAATATGTAGGGACTTCTCCCAAAAAATTTGCTTCAATTATCCGGTTCAATTCTGTTATAGATGATCTGAATGACAGGAAATCCTTGGCAGAGATCTGTTTTGACAATAACTTTTTCGATCAGGCTCATTTCATTAAAGATTTCAAGCAATACACAGGAGATACGCCGGAAAATTTTAAACGATTTTTATAAAAACGATTTTTTACAATCAAAAGATTTTTGAATATCCCATCTTTGCACTGTAATAAAAACCCAGAAAAAATGTTTACAGTAGAACAAATTGAAAAAGCTCACAGCAAAGTAAAATCAGGAGCAGATTTTCCAGATTATATTCAGGAAATTAAAAAATTAGGGGTAAAGTCTTTTGAAACATGGGTAAAGGACAGCCACACTGAATATTTCGGAGACAATGATTTCAACACGAAGTCTCAACCAAAATATCCGGATTTAACTATTGAAGATCAATCTGATAAAGAAAAATTCGTTCAATATCTTAAAAGCCATCAGAAAGGAGAAACAGATTATATGACTTTCTGCCAGCACTGTGCTGAAACAGGAATTGAAAAATGGTTTGTCTGCCTTGATGAGTTTACCTGTACCTATTATGATAAAACAGGAAATGAAATTTTAGTAGAGGAAATTCCTCATTAAGCTATAGAAGTCACAAAGCAATTTGTGGCTTTTTTGTTTAGCCTTTTTATATTCGGGTATCTTTTTTCTGAACGGTTACTTCAATTTTTTTATTTTTAACAAAAAATTATCCGCTCATGATCAGAAAATTCCTGTTCTCCATACCTCTTTTATTATCACTTCAAATTTTTGGACAGGACATTGATTGTGAAAAACTCTATACTGAAGCTCAAGAAAATTTTGAAAAAAACTTTGGGAATAATGCAAGTGTAGATTATTCCGGTTTGGGTAAAACGATTCTTGAAAACCTTGATATGAGTAGGTTTACAGAAAAAAATATTGTTTTATATGTAAGCAATGTTACAGAATACTGCCCTGCTGGTGTTCCAAAAAATCCATGTCCGGTATTTAAAGATACCGCGTATCATTTTAATGAGGAAAAACTGTGGACTGCTGATCAAATTCTGACTTTACGTGAAAAAGCAAAAAAAAATATTATCCCTATTTCCAGCCTAAATTTTTATACGGAAGAAGACGGTTTTTACCATCAGTTCAAAAATAAGGACTTTAAAAAAGGGCTGCAGAAAGTAAGCTGGCAAATAAATGACGGTTCAGAACTTGCACGCAAAGGCAGAACTTTCTACTATTTCCCCTACAGGAAGAATGCAAAACCTTTAATTATTACAAAAATTTCAACATCTAATATATTTCTGGATACGGATACTGTACAGACATTTGTGCAGCACTCAAATTCTAAAGAAATACACATTAATTTTGTTTTTGAAAATAATCCTGCAAAAAATTATATACAAACTTACAGGTACGTTGATAATCTCTGGAAGTTGACAGATTCAAAAAATGGAAACTATAACTAATTCAAGCAAAATATGATCCTGGAAAGCCTGAAATCTCTCTATACCAGAGATTTAAATAAATTAAAAACAGAAATAGAAGCCTATCAAAACGAAGAAAATCTTTGGAAAATTGATAAAAACATTTCCAATTCTGCAGGAAACCTCTGTCTGCATCTGGTTGGAAACCTTAACCATTTTATAGGTGCAGAACTTGGAAAGACCGGCTATATCAGAAACAGAGAACTGGAATTTTCATTAAAAGACGTTCCAGGAAAAGAGCTTATTGAAAAGGTAGAAGCAACTATCATAATGGTTGATCATACCCTCAGCCAATTAGCTCCCGAAGACCTTGAAAAAGAGTATCCACTTGTGGTTTTTGAAGATAAAATGACAACAGGATATTTTCTGATCCATCTGGTTGCACACCTGGATTATCATCTGGGGCAGATTAACTATCACAGAAGATTGCTTGATATGTAAAATATGAAAAAAGCATTTACCCCTGTAATCAATATCTCCAGCTTTGAAGAGCTGATTTTAAAAAAACAAGGAAACGAAGGAAACAGCACGCTGGTTGTCAATATCATTGATCAGGGTATTAAGAACGCGGATATCTATACTGGACTCATTAATCTTTGTAAAGAATTCAACATTGAAGTAGATAGTTTTATACAAGATGATCTCTGCCATGTTATTATTTCAGTAAATGACACCGGATCTCTTTCTATGGTGTATGAAGATCCGTTTACAGATATCAGCATTGATCTGGCTTCTGTGCTCTACAGAGAGCTGTCTACACAAATTAAAAACCGGGATTTTATACAAAAAAGTTTACAGAAGAAATAAATTCTACTTGTCAAACAGCATTTTAGTAATAAAATCTTTCTCCCCTTTTCCCCTGGCCGGCGAATATTCCCTGCCGTAATAAATAATCTGGAGATGAAGCTTATTCCACACCTCTTCCTTCCAGAGACTTTTGGCATCTCTTTCTGTTTCTACCACGTTTTTGCCTGAAGTAAGCTTCCACTGTGTCATCAGCCTGTGAATATGCGTATCGACAGGAAAAGCAGGAAGCCCGAATGCCTGGCTCATAACTACAGATGCTGTTTTATGCCCCACACCCGGAAGTGCCTCCAATTCTTCATAAGTCTGCGGAACTATACCATTGTGCCTTTCCAGTAAAAGTTCGGCCATTCTTTTCAGGTTTTTGGCTTTTGTATTGGACAGTCCTATTTCTTTGATAAGTTCTTTAATTTCAAACTCTTCCAGCCTTGCCATCCTTTGAGGGGTTCCGGCCACCTTGAAAAGATCAGGAGTTACCTGATTCACTTTTTTATCTGTGGTCTGTGCAGAAAGCGCTACAGCAACCATCAAGGTATAAGGATCTGTGTGATCTAACGGAATAGGTGTTGTGGGATATAATTTGTCCAATTCCTGCTGAACAAGCCCGGCTCTTTGCTTTTTTGTCATGTAACCATTAAATTTGAACAAAATTAATTCATTATGCTGAAAGTTGGAGATAAATTACCTGAATTTGAAGGAATAAATCAGGATGGAAAAACAATAACCTCATCGAAATTAGCCGGAAAGAAATTAATCATTTTCTTTTATCCTCAAGCCAATACCCCCACGTGTACAGTAGAGGCATGTAACCTGAGCGACAATTACTCAAAGCTTAAAAATGCTGGATTTCAATTACTTGGTATAAGCGGAGATACTGTAAAGAAACAGAAGAATTTCCACAGCAAATTTTCATTCCCCTATGATCTTATTGCTGATGAAAACCATGATGTTATTAATAAATTCGGTGTTTGGCAGGAGAAAAAGACATTTGGAAAAACTTATATGGGAATTGTAAGAACAACCTTTATTTTTGATGAAAACGGAGTTTGTACCAGAGTAATAGAGAAAGTGACATCAAAAACAGCAGCAGAGCAGATTTTAGAGAAATAATCTTAAATAGGGAAAGGGGCAGGCTGATAAAACAGAAGCAATCTTTTATTTCTTTGTTCACAGAATTACTGGTCTCTTGTAATAAAACTTATTAATAATACCACTAAAACTGTATTTTTTAAAATAAATAACAAAACATTTAATTGATTGTTATATATTTGGTAAAAACATTATATATAATAATCAATATGAAAAGAATACTATTTTCTAGCCTGGTACTTCTTGGGCTATGTGCGAATGCACAGATTAATCTGACAGCTAGCGCCGGAACATCAACCGCAACCTATACTACTTTAAAGGATGCATTTGATGCGATCAACGCAGGAACCCACCAAGGAAGCATCAATCTGAGTATTACTGCAAACACTACAGAAACAGCTACGGCGGTTTTAAATGCCGTTACAACCTATTCTTCTGTTGTGATTAAGCCAACAGTTACCGCTACTATCACCGGTTCTATTGCTTCGAATCCTGTAGTGCGTATCTTAGGCTCAAATGTTACTATTGACGGCTCTACTACTGCCGGAGGAACCACAAGAAATCTTACATTCAGTAATACAGCTACCACATCACCGTCTGTATTGTTTATGGGATCAGCTACCAGTTCAGCCCCAATCGCTAATGTAACAGTTAAAAACGCGATCTTTATTAATGGAAGCAATGGCTCAACCAATTTCGTAGTTGCCAACGGAACAACAGCTGCAGGGTATTTTAATAATATTACTGTACAGAATAACGAGATCAATACAGGATATAACGGTATTTTCATTCTTGCAGATGCAGCCACTGCCGGAAACGGAAATAACTTATTAGTTACAGGCAATACCGTGAACACTAATATTGTTCAGAATGGTATTTTGCTTTCCGGAGTTGGCGGATCTTCTAATGTTACCAACAATACAATAGCTGTGGTACGTACAAATGCAGGAACTTCTGCTTCACCCGTTGCTTCTGTTGGAATCAGCCTTAGTACAGGAACAAATAATGCTTCCGTTTCAGGAAATACAATCAGTGTTAAAAACACATCCACATCAGCCACCGGAGTCAGCTATGCGTCAGCAATTTATATTTCTCCCGGAGCAACAAATGTTCTGACTAAAGTTTACAACAACACCATTACTGAAGTCAGCGGGATACTTACTTATATTAACAGTAACGGAATATATCTTGGCGGTGCCACTCCCAATGTAAATATATATTCCAATAAGATATCCGGCCTTAAAAACAACAATACAACAGGAACACCGATGCAGGGAATTCTTTTGGGCTCTTCCTCTACAGCTGCTAACAGTATTGTCTACAATAATGTTATTTCCGACATTCTGGGAAGTGGTACAGCTCAGGTTCAGGGAATATATGCTTTCTCGGGAGCAGGATATAAAATTTATAACAATACCATAAACATTAATACCGTTAATTCTGAAACGGGGGTCTCTTCAGCCATGTATGTGTACGGAACCAATATAACTGCTGCAGGAGCCCTGGATATCAGAAATAATATTTTTGCCAACACCAGAACAAGTGGAAGCAGATTTGCAATTTACTCTACAGCAGCCAGTTCGGTATTCGGAAATATTAATTATAATGATTATTATAGCACCGGAACAGCATTAGGCTATATAGGAGGAGCCAACAAAACAACACTTGCAGATATCCAGTCTGGTTTTGGAGGTAATGCCAACTCACTAAGCGTAGCTCCTGTTTTTGTGAGCGCTACGGACCTTCACTTAAACCCAAGCTCAAATCCCGGACTTGATAATAAAGGCATGACCTTACCTGAAGTAACGGTAGATTTCAGCGGAACAGCGAGAGGCGCAGTACCTGATATGGGGGCATACGAGTTTACAGCTACTGCTCTTGCGGTATCAGATGTGAATTCAGATAAAATTAAAATGTCTGTTTATCCGAATCCTTTCACTGATGTCGTGAAAATATCAGATGTAAAAGGAATTAAATCAATTCAAATTAATGATGTTTCAGGAAGAAGCCTTAAAACACTTATTCCTGCTGCTGAACTTGATTTAAGGGATTTGAAAACCGGATTATATATTATTTCCTTCCAGTTTGAAAACGGCTCCACAAAAGCTCTTAAAATACTTAAAAAGTAATTGTTTTTACTAAAAATCCGGCGGCCGAATGGCCGCCGGATTTATTTTTACACTATCAGAAATATATTTAATATTACTCTGTTTCATAATACATTAGCTCTTCATCATCATCAGGAATTGTAACGTATTTTTTGAATTCAAGCCCTAATTTTTTGATCAGCTTCTGGGAAGAAAAATTATCTTTGGAAGTAATGGCAGAAATCTTCTTCAATCCGAATTCGTCCATTCCTATAGATTTAACCTTTTGAGCGGCTTCATATGCATAACCTTTCCCTTCAAACCTTTCCAGCAGGGAAAATCCTATGTCTACCACATCCAGCCCTTCTCTTTCAAAGATTCCCACGCCTCCTATTTTCTCGCCCTTATCTTTGGTAAGCATCAGGTAATTTCCAAAACCTAATTTTTCAAATTGCGGCATGAACCTGTTTCTGATATAATTTTCAGCATCAGAAAGGGTTTTAATATTACGGTCCCCGATATATTTGATAAAACTGGGGCTGTTGTAAAGTTCAAAAATAAACTCCCTGTCATCCACAGACATTGGTCTCAAGATCAGTCTTTCCGTTTCGTAAACGTTATTATTTCCGTTTGGTTGATTTTTTAGGCTCATCTTTTGGTTCTTCTTTTTTCGGGATTTTTAAAAGTCTTGGATTATTTGCGCATTTCTTATTGTAAAGCTCAATATAAGTTCCGTTTTCCTTTACTTTGGATACAGCTCCGGAAGATTTGTTTACCGTTACAGTATAATGTGTTTTCTGGTAAGGGCATTCTTTTGAGGTAAGTTTCCCAATATCCAGATAATAATTGGCAGAATCTTCATAATAGTTCCCTGCAACATCTTTAAATTCTTCATCTACCATATAGCCGTCAACAGTCAGGGCAATGGCTGCTTCTTCAGCATTATCAATTTTCCCGACGAATTTTTTCAACCCTTCAAGGTCCGTTATGTAATTCGTTTTTCCGGCAGATTCATAAGCAATATAGTAAAAGCTGTCTTCATCGGGGAATAAATCAAAACCGGAAAACTGGGGTGTATAATCCGTTTTTCCACCTGAGATTTTAATTTCCTGGTCTTTTCCGTAGGTATTGTAAACCAACACCCAGGAATCAATCCTGTCATTCGGGATAATTCGCTGTAAAATATTCGGGATTCCGGAAAAATTCTTCTTGTTCTGGGAATGTCCGAAGAATCCCAAAAGCAGAAATACAAGGACTGTTAATCGTATTGAGGTTTTTATCATAATTCAAAAAATCAATAGAAATATACCCATATTTTACATGAATTTATCTCCTTTCTTAAAACTTTTCAGATCAAGAACATAGTCTTTGATGAGCTGATTGTTCTCTCTCGGGCAAATCAACAATGCTTTATCTGTGTCTACAACAATAAAATCTTCAAGCCCGTCAATGATCACGGCTTTATTGTTATTTTTTAAACGTATAATATTTCCTTTGGAATTATAGTTCAGGAAATATTTCAGATTTACGGCATTTCCATCTTTATCCTTTTCCGTGTTCTCATACACCGAAGTCCATGTTCCCAAATCGCTCCAGCCTAAATCTGACGGAATTACATAAACATTCTTTGCTTTTTCCAGAATTCCGTTATCGATAGAAATTTTCTGGACTTTCGGATAAATGGTTTCAATGCAGCTGTTTTCCTTCGCAGAATTATATTCGCAGGCCATGAAGTGCTGCATCATTTCGGGAAGGTACATTTCAAATGCATGGTGAATACTTTTTACATTCCAGATAAATATTCCTGCATTCCAGAGGAAATCCCCACTTTCCAAAAAGCTTTGTGCAATTTCAAGAATAGGTTTTTCCGTAAAGGTTTTTACTTTAAAATAATCTGAACCTTTCTTTTCTACGAACTGAATGTATCCGTAGCCTGTATCAGGTCTTGTAGGGGTAATTCCCAAAGTTACCAGATATTCATGTTTTGCAGCAAGGTCAAAAGCCAGTTCCACTTTCTCCAGGAATACATCTTCTTTTAAAATCAAATGATCTGCCGGAAGAACAATCATTGTTGCATCCGGGTTAATTTCAGCAATCTTGTTCGCCATATACAGGTTACAGGCTGCCGTATTTTTCATAAGAGGCTCGCCCACAATATTCTCTTCAGGAACTTCCGGAAGCTGCTGATGGGAAAGCGCAACGTATTCTTTATTCGTGATTACGAATATCTGCTCTTTAGGAATGATGCGGCTGATTCTGTCATAAGTCTGCTGAATCATGGTACGCCCTGTTCCTAAAATATCCTGAAACTGTTTTGGAAATTTCTGTGTACTCATAGGCCAGAACCGGCTCCCGATTCCTCCCGCCATGATGACACAGTATCTATCTGATTTTAACATTCTTGCCTACATTTTTCAACCCTAGCCAGAGGCTTGAAAGAATACTTTCTTCCTGTAGCCAGATTCTTACAAAGATAGTTTTTTTTAATCAGTCCTTCTAACAAATACTTTTCATTCCGGTACATAAAAAATTCTCCTTTCTGAAGCTCTTCAATAAAATTCAGACTATCATCCTGTTTCTCAGTATGAAAATATCTTACAAGGTCCGGACTGGCCATGAAATTGGCTTTCGGAGATTTCGAAAACCTTACAATAATGGGCCTCAGATCCTCATCATATACTTCAAGACTTTCAAGAAGCATATTTCTGAATGTTTCCTTCCACTCATTTCCGTGTGGTGATATTCTCCGTCCATATCTTTCAAAAGCAATCAGATGGGCCAGTTCATGGGTAAGGACAAAGAAAAAAAGTGGCGGCGTCAATGTAGAATTGACGGTTATTTCATGGGAATTATCAGGAAGTTTTCTGTAATCCCCAAGTTTAGAATTTCTTCCGCGGGTAACTTTAATATGAATAAAGTGATCCGCAAACCAGATCCTTAAGTATTTATGGGTATTTTGAGGTAAATATTTTTCTAATGACTGAATAGACATTTTACAAAGTTAATGGAATTCCTGAATAGAAATTCAGCAGTTTAAGACTGAAAAGATAATTGTATTTTGCCTGCGCAACCGATCCCTGTGCGTTGGCGTAGTTATTCCTTGCTACATTCACATCATAAATTGTGGATCTTCCTGCTGCATAGCTTTTATCTGCAAATTCCAGAGCCAGCCTAGTACTTTTCTCCGTCTCTACTGCCGAAAGGAAAGTTTCATAATTGGCATCCACATCAAACTGGGCTTTCTGTACATTTTGTCTCACTGCATTTTTCTGCTGTTCGAGTGTATTTTTTGCAACACTTTGGTTAATTACGGACTGTTCTACCTGCAGCCTGGTAATTCCTTTGTTAAAAATTGGAATATTCAGGGAAAGTCCTACATTCTGTCCGAAATTATCTTTATACTGCTGGAAAAACCCGATTTGATCTGTACTGGAAGTCCCATTACCCCGGCTATTCAACAGATTATTGTAGAAGGAAGAAAGACCGGCGTTGGCAGTTAATGTCGGCCAAAATCCGGTTTTGGTAACTTCCGTCTGAGCTTCTGCTGATTTTATTCTGCTTTCTGCGGCCTTTATTTGTGGCTGGTTCTCATAAGCTGTGGTAAGCACATCATCAACCGATTTTAATTGGGCAGGTAATGTCTCAGAAACAGTTACATCTTCCACATCAAATCCTTTGTAATCCGAAAGCTGAAGAAGCTGGGCAATAGCAAATAAAGCTCTTCCCACATTAATTTCTGCTGTTTTCAGGTTTTGCTTTTCTCTTGCAAGAGCAGCCTCCGCTTCAGCAAGAATGGTCTGTGCAGTAGTTCCTACCTGAGTGGTTATTTTTGCCCTGTCATATTGTTTTTGTGCATTTTCTACCGCGCTCTGGGAGATCTTAACGATTTCTTTGTTCAGAAGAACTGTAAGATATTGCTGTGCAATCTGGAGGGAAATATCATTCTTAATGGTTTCTATGTCATATTGACTGGCTTCTACATCAAATTGTATTTTTCTGATATTTTTTTCTAATCTGCCGTTGTTATAAACCAGGATATCTGCTCCCACATTAGCACTGTTGCTGAATCTATCATTCCTGATACTTCCGGTTCCCAGAGAAAGCTGTCCAAAACTTACAGAATTAGACATTCCTGCAGATACGGACGGCAGGTATTCTTTCTTAGCCATTTTAAGGTTAGAGTCCTGAATTTGTTTAGAATATTGATTTTGGATAACCTGAAGATTATGCTCTACAGCATAGTCTACACATTCTCTTAAGGACCATTTTTTCTGAGCGCTTAGTCCCAGACAACTTAATCCAAAAACGATAATCCAAACTTTTTTCATATTAATAATTTTCCCAATTAGACGAGTCAAATATAAAAAAGTTACAGTTTAAAAAAATTATTGTTTCATTTTAATAAAACTTTTGAGAATTTTGTGTCATGACAACCGAACAATATCAGGAATCTGTCGACTGGCTTTTCGTACAGGCTCCCAATTATCAAATTGATGGCATTAAAGCCTATAAACCGGGATTGGATAACATCACCAGGCTATGTGCTTTCTTCGGAAACCCACAGGAGAAGATAAAATGTATCCATATCGGGGGTACGAACGGAAAAGGATCTTCAAGCAATATGCTGGCCTCTGTTCTTCAGGAAGCAGGATATAAAGTAGGCCTGTACAACTCTCCCCATCTTATAGATTTTACGGAACGTATCAAAGTAAACGGTAAAAACTGCAGTAAAGAGTTTGTTTATAATTTTATCCAGCAGCTGAAAACGTTACCTGAAGATATCCTCCCTTCTTTTTTTGAATTTACAACTATCATGGCTTTTGAATATTTCTACCAGCAGAAGGTAGATTTCGCTATTATTGAGGTAGGACTTGGCGGAAGGCTGGATTCAACAAATATCATTAAACCTCTGGTTGCTGCCATCACGAATGTACAGCTAGACCACCAGAATATTTTAGGTGATACGATTGAAGAAATTGCTGCAGAAAAAGCAGGAATTGTTAAAAATGGAATTCCCATTATTTCAGGAGATGAGAATGAAGCTGTTAAAAATATCATCCGGCAGAAAGCTGAAAAAGAAAAAGCTCCTTTCATTGATTCCACAATGGTAAAATCTGATCTGGGCTCCGATCTCAAAGGAAATTATCAGACAAAAAATATCCGTGTTGTGCTTGCCCTGGCAGAAGAATTAAAAAAACTGAATGTTGATATTTCTGAAGAAAATATTAAACAGGGGTTATTATATGTACACCGGAACACCGGATTTATCGGACGATGGTTTGAATTTTCAAAAGATCCTCTTACCATCTGTGATACCGGCCACAACCAGGCAGGATTGGAGTATGTATTTTCCCAGCTGAATTCCATTGACAAACATAAACATGTTATTTTGGGGTTTGTGAATGATAAAAAAATAGATGAAGTAATGACTCTCCTTCCTGAAAATTCAGAGTTTTATTTTGCAAAGCCGTCCATTAACCGGGGAAGGCATCCCAAAGACTATGAAAATCTTTTACAGGAGGCAAAAATTTCTTATAAAATTTTCAATTCGGTACAGGAAGCGTATCTTTCTGCAAAAGAGCAATGTACAAAAGAAGAAATGATTTTTATCGGCGGAAGTAATTTTGTCGTGGGAGAATTTTTAGAAAAAAATTTGGAGATTTCCGAATAAGTCGTATATTTGCACCACTCTAAACGAGAATACAAGTATAGAGGGTTCTTAGCTCAGTTGGTTCAGAGCATCTGGTTTACACCCAGAGGGTCGGGGGTTCGAATCCCTCAGGACCCACAGAAAAGGAAACGAAACCTTTCAAAAAAATTCGGGTTCTTAGCTCAGTTGGTTCAGAGCATCTGGTTTACACCCAGAGGGTCGGGGGTTCGAATCCCTCAGGACCCACAAAGATCTCTCAGGAAATTGAGAGATCTTTTTTATTTAAACCATCGTGATATTCTTATCTTTGTATTTTCACAGCCTTAAATACTCCATTTTTGAAGGAACTTCATCTTATATCATTCAATTATCCTTATCCTCCCTCTTACGGCGGTATTATTGATGTTTATTATAAAATCAGGGCATTAGCAGACATCGGTATAAAAATCCATCTTCACTGTTTTGTAGACCATATTCCGGAAACTATTGATCAGGAAATTGAAAGTATTACAGAAAACGTTTTCTTTTACAAAAAAAAGAAGAATCCTTTCTATTATTTTTCCTCTGTTCCTTTTGCTGCAGCCATAAGAACTTCCGATGATCTTTTTGAAAACTTGAAGACTATAAAAGCTCCGATATTGTTTGAAGGACTGCAAACAACCCAGATTATCAGCAGATTAAAAAATAAAGACCAAAAGCTTTATCTCCGGTATCATAATAATGAATTTGAATACTATAAAGGGCTTTCTTCCTCAGAAAAAAATATTTTCAAAAAGATTATCTACAAAATAGAGTCTTTAAAATTTTCCGGTTACCAGAAAAGAATTTTAAAAGAATTTGAAGGTGTATTCTGCCTTTCTGAAAAAGAATTCCATGATGTGGAATCTTATTCAAAAAATGCGCATCTTATCCATATTTTCCATGGTAATAAATCTGTGAAACATTTGGATAAAAAAGGGAATTATTTTCTTTTTCATGGTGATTTAAGTATTTCAGACAATAAAAGAGCATTGGAGGAAACGATCAATATCTTCAAAACTCTTCCCCGGCATAAACTTGTAGTGGCCTCTGACCGTGCTGGTGAAGATTTAAAAAAGAAAATCAAAAGCATTGAAAATATAAGTATCGTTCCCATTGAAACAAGTGAAAATCTTAATAAACTCTTTGAAAACGCCCATGCCAATATCCTTCTCTCCTACCAGAATTCAGGCACGAAGGTAAAGCTGTTCAACGCATTATACAATAGCAGATATATAATTGTAAATCAGAATATTACTGACGACAAAACGCTGATGGGTTTATGCCATTTTGGAACAACATCGAATGAAATCCGCCAGCTGATCAATGAAACTGCATCACAGGATTATAATGAATACGAAACCAGAAAAGAAGTTTTAGAAAAAAATTATTCAGATAATGCCAACGCGGAGGAAATAAGTAAAATTATTTTCAGGAATTAACAGCTTTCACTATTTTCTGAACATTAAGTTCCTCAAGACAGGCCCAATCGCCACGATAGCATTCTTTATCCCCAAAAACAGAGCAAGGTCTGCAGGTAAGATCCTTCACCTGTATAACATCACTTTCACTCTGCCCGAAGCCCAGAAATCCCGCATAAGGATGAGTTGCACCCCAAACGGATATACACCTGGTTCCCATAAGACTTGCGAGGTGCATATTGGCAGAATCCATAGAGATCATAAGCTCCAGTCCGGAGATCTTCTGAAGTTCTTCTGAAAGGTTTAATTTTCCTGAAAGGCTTTTCGTATTAGGAATCTCATTTTCCCATTTTTCAAGGGTCTCCGTTTCTTTTTTACCTCCTCCAAAGAAATATACAGTGTGATTCTGAGCCAGGATTTTTGCCAGTTCGTAGGATTTTTCCAGGGGAAGCATTTTTCCTTTATGCTGTGCAAAAGGAGCCAGTCCTATTCCTGATTTCACTCCCGGAACCGGTCTGAGCCTATGAGAAAGCTCTACTTGAAACCCCATGGCACGGAAAACATCTGCATAACGCTCAACGGTTTTTTTTAGCTGAACTTTATTCAGGTTCCAGACATCTGTAAGTTCTTCTTTTTCTTCTTTACCTTTGTTGATTTTAAAAACTTTAAATCCTTTCCTTCTCAAAATTCTGTCCAGGATTTTGGTTCTGATTACATCATGAAGATTAGCTACAAGATCAGGATTAAATTCTTTGGCCAGTTCATTGGCAAGCCTTCTCAATCCAAAGACACCTTTATAATCATCAAGGTTGATTCCTTTAAATGTAACATTCGGAATATCAGCAAATAAACCCTCAAAATTCTTTCTGGAAACCATAACGATTTCCACATCCGGATTCTGTTCCAGAAATTCCCTAAAAACAGGCGCCGTCATCGCGACATCGCCAAAAGCAGAAAAACGATATGCTAGAATTCTGGTCACGGCTACGATTTTAGCTGATAGGCAACTGCGTAAAATTTAATTTGTTTTGTCATCGCCATCAAGCCATTTGCCCTGGATGGTGAAAGAAACTCCTGAAGTCCGATCTCTGAAATAAATTCAAAATCAGAATCTAAGATTTCCTGGGTAGAGTGACCACTGTAAATGCTCACTAAAAGAGAAACGATTCCTTTAGGAAGAATCCCGTCAGAATCTGCATTAAAAAAAAGTTTACCATCTTTGAATTCGGCATCAATCCATACCTTACTCTGACAGCCTTTGATTAAATTATCATCGGTTTTGCGGTCTTCGGGAAGTCCTTTCAGTTCTTTTCCAAGATCAATAATATACTCATATTTTTGTTCCCAGTCATCCAGAAATGCAAACTCGTCGATTATTTCCTGCTGTTTTTGTTTAATGGTCATTTTGTTAACAAATTTTTAATGCAAAGATATCATTTTTATAAAGATTATTTATTCTGATGCCTTTTCAAAAACTTTCAATAGTTTTATTTCTTCATTTTCCCAGCAGAAAGCACCGGATGCCTTTTCAAGTTCATGCTGGTAGTTTTTTCTTCCTTTTTCAAGAACATTTTTCACGGCAGCAGCAATATTTTCAGGCTGATGATCTTTAACAATCTCCCCTACATCAAACTGGTTCATGATGTTCTGCATCTCAGGAAGATTCGCCAGTATCAAAGGTACGCGGGACTGGATACAATCTAAAACCTTGTTCGGAAGTGAGTAGAAGTAGCTTTCTCCACCGTTTTCTTCGATACTCATTCCCACATCTGCCGTTACCGTTATCTTCCTTAGATCGTCCGGTTTTAATTTTCCAAGAAACTGTACTTTATGGCCAAGTTTTTCTTTTTTAACAAGATCTTCATATTCATCTTTTCTTGGTCCGTCCCCTGCAATTTTAAAAACTACCCCATCCAGATGATGCATTGCCAGAATAGCCTTGTCAATCCCCCGGAAAGGATTAATTGATCCCTGATACAAAAATATTTTAGGATTGTTCTCCGGGATTTCCATAGTAAAATCTTGTTTTTTTGGCGCATTCTGAATAACAACAGGGTCAATTCCGTATTTTTTCTGAAACCATTTTGCATAGCTTCCGCTCGCCGTAATCATGAATTTAAGATTGGGAATTACCTTCTTTTCCAGGTATCTCCAAATTTTTTGTGACATTTTGCCCTGAATTGCAGGCATTTCTGAAAAAATTTCATGACTGTCGAAAACCAAAGGAATATTTAATTTCTTGGCAATAAGGTAATTGGGCAGCAAAGCATCAACATCATTGGCATGAAGAATGGTATTCTGATCTGCTTTTTCCTTTAGCTGATGGTATAATTTCCAGTTAAATTCGAAATATCCTGTTTTTAAATTCCCGGAAGATAAATGTATCCTGGAAAAAGGATAAGGACGCTCCATATGTTCTGCTCCTTTCCAGTCGTTCCCAATAAGTTCCACCTGGTATCCCGCCTCATGTAAGGTTCTGCAGACCTTTTCGATACGCTGGTCTGTATACAGGTTACTGAAAGCAGATGTAATTATTTTTTTCTTCATTACTTTTTGTTTCCAGCCAGTAAATGATAAACCTGAATAAAGCAAATTAACCCGTTTGGAATAATCACAGGCCAGAGCATTCCATTAAAAATACCATAAATGACAAAGCAGATACAGCCTATCATATTGACTATTCTAATTTTTCTTATATCTTTCAGTATAAAGCTGAGGACTATAAATATTGATGCGGAATAACCGATATAGGTAGTAATTTCGGGATTCATGGGGAAATTTTAAGGGATCACAAACTTAATCATTTTCAATAAGATAATAAAATTTTTTCTGCCATAAAGTCATTAATTGATTTTTGGTAAAATATTTGTAATTTAGATAATGGATAATGGCACCACCGCCGTTATTCTAATGAGATATATTATGGATTATAAGTTTTCACAAGGTTTGAGCCAGGTGTTCAAACAAAGCAAAAGCGAAGCTAAAAGGCTCAAAAGTGAATTTCTTAATACAGAACATCTACTTTTAGGTATTATAAAAACAGAAAACTCTGCAAAAGAAATCCTTCAAAACCTTAATGCGGATTTAACACAAATCAGAAGAAAAATTGAAACTCTAAATACAGCAAGTCTTAATCCTATTTCTGAGGAGGTTACTAATATTTCTTTCACCAAGATGGCAGATCATGCAATCAAACGTGCTGAACTGGAATGCAGACAATACAAAAGCAATGAAATTAATACCGTTCACCTGCTTTTAGGCATTCTATACAAATATGAGGACCCTACTTCAAATATTCTGGGAGCTTACGACATAGATTATGAAGGAGTTTCAAAAGAGTACCAGACCATGCTTAAAAATTCCGGGCAGTCACCACAGATGAGTGCTTATGATGATGACGATGAAAGAGAGGAATTCGAGCAGATGAGAAAGCCTACAGGAAATTTAGGCTCTGCAAAAAGCAAAACTCCTACCCTGGATAACTTCGGCAGAGATTTGACTTCTTTGGCAAGGGATGGAAAATTAGACCCTGTAATCGGGCGTGAGAAAGAAATTGAGAGAGTTTCTCAGATTTTATCAAGAAGAAAGAAAAACAACCCACTTCTTATCGGTGAACCCGGAGTTGGTAAATCTGCCATTGCAGAAGGACTGGCTTTAAGAATTCAGCAGAAGAAAGTTTCAAGGGTTCTTTACGGAAAACGAGTGATCACGCTGGATCTGGCAAGTTTAGTTGCCGGAACTAAATACCGTGGCCAGTTTGAAGAAAGAATGAAAGCGATCATGACCGAGCTGGAGAAAAACAGAGATGTAATCCTGTTCATAGATGAGCTTCATACCATTGTAGGGGCAGGAAGTTCTACAGGAAGTTTAGATGCTTCCAATATGTTCAAACCAGCTTTGGCAAGAGGTGAAATTCAATGCATCGGGGCTACTACCCTGGATGAATACCGTCAGTATATTGAGAAAGACGGAGCTTTGGAAAGAAGATTCCAGAAAGTAATGGTGGAACCTACTTCCATTGATGAAACGATCCAGATCCTGAACCAGATTAAAGATAAGTACGAAGAGCATCATAATGTAGTGTATACTCCGGAAGCTATCCTGGCGTGTGTCAATTTGACATCGAGATACATTACGGACCGTTTCTTACCGGATAAGGCTATTGATGCCATGGACGAGGCAGGTTCCCGTGTTTATATTAAAAACATGAAAGTTCCAACCGAAATCATTGATTTTGAGAAAAAAATCGAGGATATCAAAGAAATGAAGCAGAAAGCTGTAAAAGCTCAGGATTACCTTGAAGCCAGAAAGCTTAAAGATGAAGAAGAACGTCTTCAAATGGAACTGAATGTAGCTCAGGAAAAGTGGGACAAAGACGTAAAAGAGAAGAAAGAAACCGTAACGGAAGAAAATGTAGCGGAAGTGGTTTCTATGATGAGTGGTGTTCCGGTAACGAAAGTCGGCAAAAATGAGCTTGATAAATTAGCTCAGATGGACGAAAAGCTGAACGGAAAAGTAATCGGCCAGGAAGATGCTGTGAAAAAAGTTGTTAAGGCAATTCAAAGAAACAGAGCTGGTCTTAAAGATCCGAACCGCCCAATCGGTACATTCATTTTCTTAGGAACAACCGGAGTTGGTAAAACCGAGCTTGCGAAAGTAATGGCTAGAGAGCTTTTCGAGTCCGATGAATCCCTGATCCGAATTGACATGAGTGAATACATGGAGAAATTCGCAGTTTCCAGATTAGTTGGAGCGCCTCCGGGATACGTTGGATATGAAGAAGGCGGACAGTTAACTGAAGCGGTAAGAAGAAAGCCTTATGCTGTGGTTCTTCTGGATGAGATTGAAAAAGCTCACCCTGATGTATTCAATATCCTGTTACAGATCCTGGATGAAGGACACGTTACAGACAGTTTAGGAAGAAAAATTGATTTCAGAAATACAATTATCATCCTTACTTCAAACATCGGAACAAGAGATCTTAAGGATTTCGGAGACGGTGTAGGATTTGGAACTTCTGCAAAGAAAACAACTTCAGACACAAGAGCAAGAAGCACTATTGAGAACGCTCTTAAGAAAGCATTTGCTCCTGAGTTCTTAAACAGAATTGATGATATTGTGATCTTCAACTCTCTTGTACAGGATGATATCAAGAAAATTATTGATATTGAACTGAACAAACTTTATGGCAGACTTGAAAAATTAGGCTATAAAGTAGAGCTAACAGATGAGGCAAAAGACTTTATTTCTGAAAAAGGATGGGATAAAGATTTCGGTGCAAGACCATTAAAACGTGCTATCCAGAAATATATTGAAGACTTATTGGCAGAAATGCTCGTAAACAAGCAGTTATCTGAAGGAGAAACCGTGATTTTGGATCTTAATGATGCAAAAGATGCATTAGTTGGAAAAGCTCCGAAAACAAAAAAAACGACTGAGAAGTCTTCTCAATCTTAAGAATAAATAATTTAATATAGAAAAGCACCGGGAATTTCCCGGTGCTTTTTGTTTTTAGGTAGGTTTTGGCTAAAGCCATTTCAGATGTGTGAAAATTAAGCGGGCTAAAGCCCGTTTCTATTCATATATAATAATACTTTCTTATTTTAACCACGGATTTCACAGATTTACACGGATGTTTGCGCTTTATTTGTGAAAATATTTTTTTCATTGATCATTAAATTATTCTTTTAATAATATACGATCTATTATCCATAATCATCTGTGTAAATCTGTGAAATCCGTGGTAAAAAAATTTGTAGCATCAATTAATCTCCGGAATATCTGGAAGACTAAAGCCCCACAACAAAACCTATATTGGGTACAAGCCCGCTTGAAAACACACTTGAATTTTCCTTCCAAAGCACATTATACATGATGCCCAGCTGCATAAAAGAATTAGTCCCTATCCTTTGCATATAACCCCCGCCAAGATATAAAGCCGTTTCCTGTTCATTCACTTTATAATCGTAGAATTTGTCCTTATAATTGATGAAATATTGCTGAAGGTTCGCCCCTACATAGAAAGATCTTGCAATATAATAATTGGCAAAAGGCCCCACACCAAACATCGTGGATTTATAATAATTGGAAGTCTGCCATGAAATACTTCCTATAACGCCTCCTTCAAGATCTTCGGTAATTTTGTATCCTACTCTTGGTGAGGCCTGCAGATAAAATGCACTGTTGCTTCCGAATCCTAGGCCGATTCCACCACCAAAGGTCCATCTGTTATTTTCCTGCGCCTGTGTGCCGACTGAAATCTGGGAAAATACTGATCCTGAAAACATCAGCATCAAAGGAATAATAAACTTTTTCATATTAATATCGTTTTTATCAATGTTTAAAATTATGGTTTTTTTACGAATTTATTTAGTTGTATTTTTGCCCCGTCAACTAAGAACTCCCGTTAAGAGTTTCGTAAAATTGAAATAAGATGAAAGTAGTAGTAGGATTATCCGGAGGTGTAGACTCCAGTGTTACGGCATATTTGCTGCAACAGCAGGGCCATGAAGTAGTGGCTTTGTTCATGAGAAACTGGAATGATGCTTCCGTAACGCTTGAGGATGAATGTCCGTGGATTGAGGACAGCAATGATGCCCTGATGGTAGCCCAGAAGCTTGGAATTCCTTTTCAGGTGATCGATATGAGTGATCTTTATAAAGAACGTATCGTTGATTATATGTTCGCTGAATATGAAAAAGGAAGAACCCCGAACCCGGATGTCCTGTGCAACAGGGAGGTAAAATTTGATGTTTTTATGAAAACTGCATTGTCTTTAGGTGCTGATAAGGTGGCTACAGGGCATTATGCACAGGTTAACTCTACTTTTGATGAGAATGGTAAAGAAACTTTCCATTTACTGGCTGGGAAAGATGATAATAAGGACCAGTCTTACTTTCTGTGTCAGCTGAGTCAGGATCAACTGTCTAAAGCTCTATTTCCTATCGGGGAACTGACAAAGCCTCGGGTGAGGGAAATTGCCAAAGAGATTGGGCTTGTAACTGCTGATAAAAAAGATTCTCAGGGGTTATGCTTTATCGGAAAGGTAAGTCTTCCTCAGTTTCTGCAGCAGCAATTGGTACCAAAAGAGGGCGAAATTGTAGAAATTTTCAAAGATTCGCCATTATTTTCAGCAGAAAAACCTGAATTTTCTTCAAAAGAGAAAGAACTTGAATTCCTGTCCCAGAAAATCGATTATAAAAAAACCGATGGAAAAATAATTGGCAAACATCAGGGAGCTCAATTTTTCACGATCGGACAAAGTAAAGGGCTTGGGATAGGCGGACATAAAGAAAGCTGTTTTATCATCTCCAGAGATATGGAAAATAATATTCTTTTCGTAGGAGAAGGACATCAGTTTCCGGGATTGCATAAAAAAGCGCTGAAAATTGATAATTCTGAACTGCATTGGGTACGGGAAGATTTAAGGATGAAAAACGGTGAATCTATGGAAGTAACGGCAAAGATCAGGTACAGACAGCCTTTACAGAAAGCGACGCTTTACCAGTTTGAAGATGTTTTTTATATTGAATTTGAGGAAGCCCAATCTGCGATTGCAGAAGGACAGTTTGCAGCATGGTATATTGGTGAGGAACTGATCGGAAGCGGAGTGATCGGATAATTTAATTTACATCTCATAGGGTTCATGGGACATATACTCTATCTCTTTTTCGACATTATTTATCATAAAACCGTTCTGAAAATTGTGTTTTTTGCCCTTGTGTAGATCAATAAAGAGAAGTTCTTTAGTTTTCTCACTGTAAATGAGTCCGTATTCTGTTTTCAGCAATTCATTGTACTTGGATACATTACTGGTAAAATCAAATGCTGCAGGAGTGGAAAAGTTTTCTATCCAGGATTGGATATAGGAAGTGCCATATCTGTTTTTCACTCCTTCAATTTCTTCAAGAGTCATATTGATTGTATTGAAGCCGGGTATCCTGTACTTTTCAAGTTCGGCCATAATCATACTTTTGTCAAGTGAATCTGCAGTCAGTCTGATGTCTGTCTTTATTTCTATTTTATTTCCCTGATCATTCCATAACTGAATAATAAAATCATGTTTGCTTTTACTTCCGGTGATATGAATTCTTTCGATTGTAAATGTATTTTCCACAGCATATTCTCCGTATTTGGCATACACAAACTGATTCCTGAAAAAAAAGAATAGCAGAACAGGCTGAACCGTCCATCCCACAATCAGCAAAAAAACAATTATCAAATCTGTAAATACAGAGTCTTTCTGTTCCTGATCAATCCCCGAAAGCAACATATACATTTCCAGAAAAAATAGTGCAAGACACACAATCACGAAAAGGAAAATTCCGCCACATCCGTTTTTCTTCACATGTAAAGGAGCTCCTTTGTAAAGGATATCCTTCTCTGTTCCGCTAAATTTTCTAACCATAATATGATCCGTATTTCCTGTTGATGAAAATGTATAAACAAGTCACAATAATCTCTGCGAGCAGAATCATCAGCAGGAATCCAACCGGTTTTCCTAAAGTAATGCCCCTGATCAGTTTAATGATTCCCGTAAGAAAAATGAAGATCATAAAGAAAAGTGTTGCCTTTGATGTCTGTTCTTTAAGCTTCTTCAGAATAAAAAAGGAAGTATAGAAGAGAACCAAAAGAATCAGATAAAATTTCAAAAACCGGGGACCTCTTAAAGAAACCGGATTCCAGGTCTGATACTCTGTAATAAGCCATACCATACTTATCACAACTGATGCTGAGTGAAATAATATTGTTTTCATAATTTTTATTTTTAACCGCCTCCGCAACCCCCACAACCCCCACAACCACCTCCGCAGCCTCCGCCACAGCTACTTCCGCAGCCCGAGCCTCCACCCCCTCCACTGCTTCCGTCATCTTTACCCTTATTTTTATACTGATCTCCATCCTGGAAATTATTTATACCCGAGGACCATGAAACGAGTGTAATAAAGAAAATGAATGCCATAATAAGTATAAAAAGGACCGGGAAAAATGGATCACTGTTGTCTGAACAGGAGGCCATCAGAAGTAACAGGGATAGTAAAGAAAAAACACTGATGCTTTTGATCCATATGTTTCTCTTTTCAGGTTTTGGTCCTTTATTTTTGTTATGCCATATTTCACCGGGCGCATCCTGCTGAAAAACCTCTTTATATTTTTCTAATGTATCCTGCAGCCAGTTCTGATGTCTGTTTTTTTCGGAAATTCCACCGTTGGACGGATGATGATGGAGTTTTCTTCTCAAAATACCGGGACAGAATTCTTCCCAGTAATTTTGGGTATACATAAGGTGCATATGCCACACTTTATCCACTGTTTCGCTGGGTGAAGCCCCGTTGGGCAGAATACAGCAGAGATAAACAAATTTTTTATATTCTTCAATGGCTCTTTCAGTAAAGTCTGATGTCCACCCTTCTTCTCTGGCCAGCTTCCTCGAAAACGGAAACACAGCTCCCGGTTGGTCTATGGAAAAATCTGAGATTCTTTGCCACAGTTCATGATCTGTTATCAGTGTTTTGGTGTTCATTTCTGATTGGTTTAATGATTATCCATACTATTGTTTTTCACGATTTTATCTTCATTTATCTGCTGAATCTGTTTAAATAATAAGTAATTGCCGTTTTTTGCAATGAGCATGGGAATGCCGAAGAGAATTAAAGGAATTGCCAGGAGTAAAAAAAATATTCCGCCAAAAAGACTGTACAGGCCTCCGATTGCAAATATGGCAATACTGAAAAAAGATAAAAGGTTCACACTACTTTCATTTTGTATAACTTCAAATTTCAATACCTGATCTTTTTGAACGTTGATCTTTAAAGGTTTACTTCCGGCCGTATCCATAGCTACTTTTGCCTTAATTTCATGGATGCCTTCTTTAATTTCGAAGGACCGGGTATCGCCGTTAAAAAGTTCTGCTTTTTTTATCCCGTTTATTTTAATGATGTAAGATCTGCTGTTATCACGTGGATGACCTACAGGTCTGTAGAATTGAATGGTTGCCATTTTTTAATATTTTATTGGTTGGTGTTTAAATTATTTTCTTCCTGAAGGCTTTTTCATTCGCTGATCAACCTCCTGAAAAGAGTGAATTCTGAAAGGTTCATTGGTTCCGGTTATCTGAAGTTCAAGCATTTCAAAAAAAGCTCTGCCGAAATGAGGTTCTTCAAAAACATACAGGCCGAAGAAAGTTCCTTTATCAAGAAATACCGCTACCCGGTAATCCAAACTGTCCCCTTCTATAAACCGGGCTTTATATACCCATATTGAAGTGATTTCTTTAAAAAATAGTTCAGTGGTTTTCTTTTTATGCACTTCTGTGATTTTTTTCTTTTCAAAATCAAGCGTAAGGGTTACCTGAAGTTTATAGTCTCCGAAAAAATATCCCAGCCCCAAGAAACCGGCTTCCTTCATATATTTTTCAATGATAATTTTCTTTGGATTGGTGTCTTTTACTATTTGTTTATACATGGTTTTTAAGTTTAAATTATCTTTATTTACAGAGACTGTTTAATCCTGGGAAGTATCATCAAAATTTCTCTTTTCGGTTCTTTTAACCGGCTTTTTTGCATCCAATTGCTCTAAAAGCTTTAGTCCAAGAAGTCCGCTTATTCCTCCGTTTGCACTATCCCCGCTTCCTCCGATGAGTATATCGGGCATTATCTTAACATTCTGGCTGGCAATAGATTCCATTACTTTAAGCTGGGTGAAATTATCATCTCCCATTGCCTCAACTGAAAGTTTATAGGCTTCCGCATTGGATCTTCCGATAGCCAGGATTTTTTCCGCTTCTGCATTACCCATTAAAGAGATCTGTTCTGCGTTGGCTTTGGCAAGTAATCTTGTTTTCTCAGCTTCCCCGTTGGCTTTTTTAACAGCAGCTGCGGCTACTCTTTCCGCAATCAGTACTCCCTGATCTGCTGTTACGATCTCTTTCTGGATATCTGCGACTGCGGTTTCTTTTTCAAGGCTCTGGCGGGTTTCCTGGGCCAGCTTCTGCACTTCGAATGTTGTTTTCTGTTCTTCAGCTATCTTCCTGTCTGTCAATGTTTTCATCAGCGTATCCGGGGGAACAATGTCCCCGATAAGCGTATCCACCGCAGAAACATTGTATTGTTCCAGTACATTGCTGATATGTTCCCTTGCTGATTGCTGGCGTTCTTTACGGGTTCCGAGGAAAGCAATCACATCACTGTCCTGGGCGGAATTCCTGAAGTAATTTCCAATGGTTGGTTCCAGAACCTGCCCTACCAGATTCATCATATTCCCGAAGCGGGCAATCACTTTCGGGGCTTCGTTGGAGGGAATGTGAATGATCTGGGAAACATCCAGATTAAAAGGGAAACCATCTTTACTCCGCACTGTAATGGTTGAAAGGTTCTTATCCAGCTGATGGGATTCGCTTCTTGCTGATGCCCAGTTCAATACAAGGTTGGTAGTGGGTACCAGCTCTGTCTTCATAATGTATGGGTTGATAGGATATTTACCGGGCCCTAGCGCTTCTGCCCAGACTCCTTTGCAGCCTCTCTCAACAATATTTCCATGTTTGAATTCTGCTCCGCTTAAATCTTTTCCTTCATTTCCTACGTAGCTGATGACCACACCTACGGAGCCAATCGGAATTTCAGTCATCTTTACCATTTCCAGAAGAACAAACCAGGGGTTTAAAAAATAAGAGCCGGCTAAAATCACCTGCTCCTGTAAGCCTTTGTAACCACCGTTATTCAAAAAGGCATCAACATCCTGAAATTTGTTGTGTTCCTCCACTATTTTTCCTGCAATCTGGCCTTCTTCCAAAGGTTTTCCTTCCAGTGTGGTAATAATTCCTACTGCATTGTCCGGAATCTGGGTCATATCTGTTAAAGAAATTTCAAATAACAGGGTATTGATTCTGTATGATCCGGGGGCAATTACTCCGGTCTGTCTTCCTTTTCTCCCGCCGTTTTTTAAAAAAGCTTCTGCGTCCTGAAAGGAATCGCATTCCACTTTTCTGGCTAATATTCTTCCCGTTTCAAGCTCACGCCCGTCTTTTGCCAGTATCAACCCTATTTTTCCGGTGGGAATGATAGTAAAGGGCTGAAAATGGATGGAATACTGCCAGATCCATTTCCAGAAGTATATTCCCGGAGCGAGAGTCTGTGCCTGGAATCCTGCTTCGCCATTTGTAGCGATGATTCTACCTTCGGGTAATTCCTGTTTTCCAAGCAATACAAATTTTTTAGTGACAAGTCCGATTTTGTCTTCGGGGATAATAACCAGCCCAAAGAATACACGTAAAATAAATTTGTAGAATATGAGACACGTGATGATAATGGTTCCCGGTACGAACCAGGCTGAATGTAAAATGTTTTCTATTTCCATGATAGTTGTTTTAATAGTTATTTTTTTATTATTGAATTTCTATGTTTTCAAAGAATGGCTTTATAATCCTCTGAAATTTAGACAGGTTCATAAATTCAGAGACTTCCATACTGTTCAGGTTAAAGTTCTGTTTGTGTTTATTTTTTTTATCAATAAGAATATATTTACACTCATTGCCTATATCATTACAGAGTGTAATTTTTTCAATATCCTTCCAGTTAAATGGTGTATCATAGATTGTAATTCCGGATTTTTCTATGATTACAAGAGGATTTTCATTATTAGTTTCAGTTGCACTCCTAATGAATCTGAGAAGAATCCTAAAAAATATGACATCCAAAACAAAAAGAACTAAACAGAAAATAATGTCATCTTCACTGTCCCAGAAACTTTCGGAAAAAAGGCCAATGATCCAGATTGTTGTAATGATGAAAAGAAGAGAGAAACAGATTATCCCAAAATTTTTTGATCCTGTTGCCGGATCATCTTTATAAATTATTGTTTTGCCATTTAAAAGCTTCATAGTTTTTGTTTTTCCTTTTCAAATATGTCCTGATTTTAAAATATAAAAGTCTTGCAACAGTCTTTTTTAGTTTCAAAAAAATCTTAAATTAGTCTTATGAAAAAAGAAGATATCCTGCACCTTGAAAAACTGATGAATTTCCTGAGTCTGCATTTTTTAAAAAAGAATCACTGGGAAGATGTCACGAAAACCGAGTGGTCTTATATTGTGACAGAAATTAATGACCTCATCATCACTGATAATGAGGAAAAGAACATTAAAAAGAAAGCGGATATCTTAGGCTCAAACTATCTCTACGAACACCTGATAATCAATAAATTAAAGAAATATCATCAAAATGAAAATTCGGCTTTAAGCAAACCGAATCTGGCGAAATTAAGTCTTATCGTTAAAGTGTTGGGATACTCAAATTATATTGATTTCATCAATTCCCATACGGGAGCATTCAATTTCAGCGACCTGAGGATTGATATGGATAATGCGAAACAAAATACTGCCCTTCTGGACCGTTTGGTGGGTTACTGGTATTCTTATAACAGGAATCTGCCGGATAATCCTTCAGAGGTCAAAGACGACCGGATCTGGCGTTCTGCGATGGAAATCTACAAATCAGAGACTTCCGGAGAATATTATATTGAAAGAAGCGGTGGGGACCACCATAAGTATTTTGGGAAGGTAACGGCTTATTCCGACTACGTATTCATCATTATGAACAGCAATACATTTATACGCCAGAGGCATTTTATCTCAAGGATAAAAGATATCAAGGAAAAGCTCAAAAATCCAGAATATAAGCTCCATGAGTTGCATTTTATAAGTACGTGTATCAGTTTTAATCAGGAACCTATTGCCCTGTTTGAAATATTCCAGAAGGCGGACAGAAAAAGTTTTATTTCAGATTCTATCAGCTTTCCTATTGACAGCGATGAGATTCCTCATTCTATTGTAAAACAGCTTGAAGATACTGAGTCTAACAGGATAGATTACAGGTAGATGGGGTTACGGGTTGCGGGGTTCGTGATCCGGGTTAGAAGGTATCATATCATTATGATTGCCTGGTTTGAAATATAGTAATATTATCCCACCAGCCACTCTTTAAAGTCTTTTACCCTGTCGCGGCTTACTGTGATTTCTTCCTGCGGCTGAAATTCTATATCCACTTTGTAATAGGGTGAGGTATGGATATTTTTTATATAATCCGAATTGATGATAAACTGCCTGTTCACACGGAAAAACTTTTTCTCTTCCAGGATCTCTTCCAGCTCATCCAGCGTAAAATCTGAGGGATAAACACGCTCTGCGGTCTGAAGATATACAATCTTGTTTTCACTGAAAAAACAGCTTATTTCATGGGCCTGAACAATTTTAAGGTTGTATCCTATTTTTACCAGAACCCTGGAAAGTGTAGATTTCTCTTTTCTGATCAGCTGCTTGATATCTTCAGAACCGGTTGTATTACTCGCCGGAATAAAGGATTTAAACTTTTCTACTGCCCCTGAAAGATCTTCTTCAAGGATTGGTTTTAAAAGGTAATCTATACTGTTCAGCTTAAATGCTTTTAAAGTATATTGATCAAAAGCTGTTGTGTAAATGATGAATCCTTTGGTAGGTATTTTTTCAAAAATATCGAAAGACAGGCCATCTCCCAGAACGATGTCGGAAAAGATCAGCTGAGGATGTTCATTTTCTGAAAACCAGGCTATTCCTTCTTCTACCGATTCTATTTTGGCAACTACTTCTATTTCAGGGAAATTACCCAGCATTCTTTCCAGTTTCCTTGAAGCAGGTTTTTCGTCTTCAATAATGACAGTTTTGATCATTGTTACAGTTTAGTTTAAATCGGGAATAAAATTAGATAAAAAACGGAAAGATTAAAAATCTATCTTCTTTTTGCCCTTTTTCATCTCTTTTTCTATGAGATCATTTTCCCATTCTGCATCTAAAATAAATAGCTTTACAGCTTTAACAGTTAAGATGATTCCCCATATGATAAGGATGACAGATCCGTTAAATAAGGAGAGATTGATTCTTCCGTTTTCAAAGATATCATCGAAGAAAATGATTCCTGCTACTATTCCGAACCAAAGGAGGCTTTTGTAAAATTTTTTCAGTTGGCTGACTCTTTCGTATGCGCTGTTGTAATCCATGATTGTAAGTTTTCTGGTTATTATAATGTTTTTATATTTCTTTTTTCCTGGTTCATCAATTCCTGGATTTTTCTTTCTTCCCATTCTTTCCCTATTCCGAAAACATTGACAGCATGAGCCACAATTCCTATTCCCCAGCCCAGCATCGGCCAGTAAAACCATAAATGTTGGGGAGATGTAAGAAGGTTAAGTGCAAGCAGGAACGGGATAACCAGACAGTAAGAGGTAAGGTTTCCATAAAATCCTTTTAATTCTTTTACTCTTTTTGCTGCTTTTTCGTAAGCCAGCGTTTCTTTTGTATATCCTATTGTTTCCATAATATTTGTTTTTAAATTAATTTGTTTGATTTTGTTGAGTCAAATTTATGACAGAAAACAACTTCAAATCAATTTTATATCACCGAACCGTAGAAAATTACTCCTGAACAGCAAAAATCCCGACTCAAATGAAATCGGGATTTTATAAAATGTTATTTAATTTTAAAAAATCTGCCAGGCGGTTCCGTTGTAATAAACAACTGCCTTACGTGTGGTGTCATACACCAAAGCTCCTCTTGTAGGAATCTTCACCTGAAGGTCAGGGTAAGCATATTTTGGAAGTATAAGGGCCTTATCTGTTGATTCAAGTATTAAAGCTCCTGATGCAGTTGTAGCCGGATTTCCCAGAATAACCCCGTTTCCGGCATCTGTTCCGCTTACTGTTACAGAAGAAGATGTAGAGCCATTATTCGTCCATGCTGTTCCGTTGCAGGTTGCAAGCTGTCCTGTAGCTGCATTGCTTGCTATAGCTCCTTTTACAGTGGCATTACATGTCGGCAGGTTTATAGGATTCATTACAATGGTTCTTATTGTTGATACGCTTGTTCCAAAATCAAGGATACCAGATCCGTTAACGCTTGTTTTCCCTATAGCCACCTGTGCATTCATATGACTAAAAAAAGAAATGAACAGGGCTAAATTTAATATAATGATGTATTTTTTCATTTTCTTCAGGATTTATTTAGTTACAATATCTGTTAAAGTTTACCCCTAAAGCTCTCCATACGGTTCCGTTATATACTTTGGTGGTATTATCCGAGTTGTCAAAGATCATCATTCCTTCCACGGGTGTTGTAATGGCCGAGGTAGAAGATACCCTGGACAATATTACAGGCTTTCCAACGGAGTTAATCTGTATATAGCCGTTTTTGGAAGTGGGTTTCCAGTTTGCCGTTTTTGTAACATCAATTCCGAAAGGGGTATCTGCAACGTCAGGTATGGCGGTATTATCCCACAATCCAATGGTAAAATAGTTTGCAGATCCTGTATTCTGATTTACCTGTACGGTAGACGTTCCTCCTGAAACGGTAATTTCCTTAATGGAAACATTTGTTGTAAAAGCTGTGTCATCAGCTGCTATCAGGTAATATCTCTGATTGGCTGTAGGATTGGTAATAGAGTTAAACTGATAATAAACGCAGCCTATGGCATTTCCTGTTTTCTGAGCCTGCCAGATCCTGTTGCTTCTTTTTATGTTCGGAATTCCGCTAATGGTGGCAGAATAGGTATTTAAAAGATCCCCGTTATCTGAAATCATCAGGAAATTGTTATTGGCTGAAATATCCGGATGATTGGCTGATGTGTTAGCTGATGTAAAGTTATTATTGGTTGAAATGGTAAGATAAGACCCTGATATAGTGGTTGTTCCTGAATTATTTGCAGAATTTGAAATTCTTTGCTGCAAGCCGGAAGCGTCATCCCTTCCTATACCAAAAATATTATAATTAAAAGGTCCGCCTGCAGAGGCATTGGCGTTACTCCAATATACGGTAGAGCCATCGCCCGCCGTATAATTCTGAGCCGTAGTCTGTGTAAGGGTGGTTCCGTATTTTAATGCCAGATAAGAATTTACCCTGTTTACTTCTGCATTAGATAAGTTTCTGTTATACCACAAAACTTCAGGAACCGCATAACCGGCAAAGAAAGTAGGCCAGTATCCTATACTGAAAGAATAACTTCCGGAATCTGCAAAGCTGTCTGCGGTAGCAAGGCTGGTTTCAACTCCGTTTATAAAGCTGCTTCTTCCTGAGCTGCTTACTCTTCTTGCGGCTCCAATATTATTTCTGGAAGATGGATAGGCAACTGTCATACTTACATTTCCAAACTGAACCGAATTAGTTCTGAAACCGGAATTACATCTGTTTGAAGTACAAGGTGCTGACGTGGTATTGGCCCAGAAATTTGAAAGCAGGTCAAAGCTTCCGTTATTGGAAACACCAAAATAGGTTATATTCCTGTTAGCTGAAGTAGTGCCTCCATAGAAATTTGCTGTTGTATAATTATTTCCGGTATTGTATGCTATTCCTGTTGTATTACCTGCCCCTGCGGTAAACTGTATAGCATCATTAAAATTAAACCCCGCATTATTAATCTTTGCAGGTACCACGGTACCTCCTATATTCAGTGCAGGAATACTTGTAAATAACGGTGAGGGTGCCTGGTTCGTCCAGTTGGCTGCTGTCCATCCCGTTTCTGCTTTCATCCAGATGATTAATCCGGTATTAACTCCACCGGGAGACTGTGCCTGAGCGGGCATAAAAGCACACACAGACAGAAGTGAAATAATCTTGTAAAAATTCATAAGCAACAATTTATTTTTACAAAACTAACTATTTGACAAATCCCAACCTGCTTTTTTTACTAATATTTCAAAATAATATATTCAATGAATACCTTTTTTAATAAATGAAAGGAATCAGTTTTTTAGTGGTTTTCCGGTATTGGATATATTCTTCCCCGAATTGCTCTACAAGCGCCTGTTCTTCTATTTTAATCCGGTAAATAAAAGCCAGAAAAGGAGGCAGAAATGCAAGAATCAATGAAATCCAGTTATTAAGATAAAGCCCTAATCCTAAAGATGTTAACAGGGAAAATGCATATGAAGGGTGCCTTAAATACTTATAGAAACCTTCTTTTTTGATCTGATGATCTTTTTTTATGGTAACATCTACTGTAAAATATTTT
The DNA here is from genome assembly GCF_014207845.1 of Chryseobacterium shigense. Classification (NCBI taxonomy): domain Bacteria; kingdom Pseudomonadati; phylum Bacteroidota; class Flavobacteriia; order Flavobacteriales; family Weeksellaceae; genus Chryseobacterium; species Chryseobacterium shigense. Next base: position 430,327 of record NZ_JACHLC010000002.1, on the reverse strand, counting down.
CCTAAAGATCTGATGATGAAAAATCTCAGAACAATGCCTGTAAGAATAAAGGCCTCACCTGTGTACAGAATCCAGGCGCCTTTGGCAATAGGAAATGCAGTCATATAAGAAACGGCTACTGAAGCGGCTATGGAAAACGGAATTGCCATCCACAAAATATTCAGGGTAGACCTATCTTTATCTTTGCTGTCTTCCTTGCCGGATTTCAGCATGTTTTTATAAAGGATTTCTGAAAGAAACCAGGCAACCATTGAGGCTGAAAAAAGGATGTGTAAAGGGCTCATTATTCTATATTTTTATTTCGGGAAAAGGTTTTAATATACTCTTACAAGGTCTATGCTGTGCAATTAAGGTGTTTTTTTCTTAACAATAGTCAGCGATTCTGATATTATGTTTTAAGCAGCTCAGCTCTTTTGGCTCCGGTGATTATCTTTTTCCTTCATCAGTTTTCGGATCTTCTTTTCTTCCCAGTTTTTAACAAAGCCTATATTGGCTATAAAAACAACTATTGCATGAGCCGCCAGCCCAATCCCCCAAAATGTAGCGGTAAAGAAATTTTTGAACTGGAAATAGCTTTCTCCGGGTTCCAGATGTTTATAATTATAAAGAACAATTACAGCATTTACGGCAATATATATGAATAAATGCCTGTAGAATCCGCTTAACCGCTCAACCTTCCTTTTGGCCTGCTGATACCGGATATCATTTTCATCATAGGTTTCCATTATCTCTGTATTTTTGTTTATCCATAATTTCCCGTATCTTCCTTTCTTTCCAGGATTCTCCTACCCCAAATACTTTAAAGGCATGAGAAACGAGGCCAATCCCCCATCCTAGCATCGGGAAATAGAACCAAAGATTTTTGGGTGAAGTTATAAGATTGATAATCACTAAAAACGGGATCACGGTGCAATAGGAAATTAAATTTCCGTAGAAGCTTTTTAACTCTTTTACACGCTTTTTCGCCTTCTCATAAGACCCGTTTTCGTCTTCAGCCTGTGTACTGATATTATTGGGCTTATTAACAAGTATCGGAACTTTTACTTTAAAATAATCTTCTGATTTTTCAATAAAAACATTTTTCTTTGTAAGCAATGCATAACGCTGAACAATATTAGCTAAGCCAATTCCGGCGCTTTCCTTCATCTGTTCTCTTGCCTGAAGATTATTTTCAATGCAGAGCATATCATTATCAGAAAATATTTTAATGACCAGAGGTTTTGAAGAGGTTGCAAAATTATGTTTGATACAGTTTTCCAGTAAAAGCTGTAATGAGAGGGGTACTACATACCGCCTGTAATCTTCTTTTTCAACATCAAAAATAAAATCTACACTGTCTTCGAATCTTGTTTTTAAAAGTTCACAGTAAGTTTTGGCAAATTCTATCTCATCTTCTACCGTTACCAATTCTTTATCTTTCTGTTCAAGTACATAACGGTAAATCTTTGACATTGAGGCTGTAAACTTCTGAGCCTGTTGAGGATTCTCATCAATAAGAGAACTCAATACATTTAAAGAATTGAAAAGAAAATGCGGATCCAGCTGGTTTTTAAGACTTTCAAACTGTGCATTGGCAGATGTGGCGATAAGCTTCTGTTCTACCACTTCTTTCCTTGATGTTTTCTTCAGCTCTTCCATAAAGCTTTTTGCATGAAGAAATGCAGAAATCAGAAGGGCAATATTGATCATGAACCAATTGGTAACTCCATATTTTTTAGAGAAAAAAACTTCTGTTGTTGCTACTTTCTGGATCACCACATAGTTCATGTAATTGCAGAAGTATACCAGGATAAAATTTCCTATTATAATGGAAATGATACTTAAAGCAGCTCTTGTTTTTGTGGTTTCGGACCAGGGAAACTTTTTGTTGAGAAAGTCATTTATCAGGCCGTTTCCTACGCCAAGCACAAAGGAATACATGGTTGAAAGGAGCAACGTCATAGTAAAGTTCTCCAAGGTCTTCTCGTTAAAAAACAAAAAGAAAAAAAGAGTGGTTCCCAAGGATATCCAAAGTAATGAAATAAAATATTTACGCTTCATGATCCGTTTTCTTGGCTCAAAATTAGTTTTTATTAAAGGTATCGAAAATTATTTTTTACCGAAGGGCAGATTTTGTTTCCCGAATGGAATAAAAAAACCTTCCGGGTAAGGAAGGTTTAAATTTCGTTGGTATCTGCGCTATTTTGTTGGCATGCTGATGAAATATTCTGCCTCTGCTCTACCCCAGTTCGGGTCTAAAGCTGTTTTGGGCTTATAAGCATTGAATTTCGTAATGGCTTCTTTGAACATTTCCAATCCTTTAGATTTGCTTCCTCCGTATTGTTCCGGAGTGAAATAAGTATCTTCTGCTTTAATAAGGGCTATTCTGGGATTTGAAGGATCAAGTTTTTCCGCAATACCCATTTCTTCCATTGCTTTTGCGCCGTCTGTCATATAACGCTGAGCCGGGTTCACCATCATTCTTAAAGATGCAGCCATCTTTTTTAGCAGATGAATTTCTGCATTGTCTGCTCCTGCAAGGTTCTGCGCAGAGGCCAGATATTTATCTGCCTGGGCTGCCGTTTCATCCAATCCCTGCATATTTCCGTTTCTCATCATCAGTCTTCCTTTCTGAATCTGAGAGAATGCCGCATAGTATGGAGGAAGCCATTTTGAGCTTTCTTTACTTCCGATTCTCTGGAAATCATTCGCCAGGGTCTGGAACTCTTCAGGTGTTTTGCAGGTTTCCGTTTTAGCGATTTTTTCAGCCATTACTTTTTCGTAATCTGCCTGTGCAAAAGCCGTTAAACTCATAAAGGCTAAAGCGAAACTTAATAGGTATTTTTTCATTATGTCAATTTTTTAAAGTTAATTAATTGTATTTCCGAAGTTATGTATTTTGTAATGATTGTGATATCTGTTGTCGTTATTTTTACAAATTATTATTGATGGCATCCTGTGTTTTATCTACTCCAAAGCTAATGAAAGCGCCTATGAAAACAAAAGTGTTTACCGGTGGAACAACTGACGAACTTCTTGATCCGTCAAGAGAAAAATTATATCCGTAAACATTTTTGGACCCTAAAACATTGGAAACACTCAATACAAGAACGGTAAAAGCTCTGGCATCTTTTTTCCCCAGGTTCGGAAGGTAATTAAAGCTGATATTAAGTGCATTGTAATCTTTCAGCCTTCCTTCATTTCTGATATAATTAACTGCATTGCTGTTCTCAGTTTTCGTTGCAATATCATAATAAGGCCGTCCTTTCGAGTAAGTGTAAGATAAATTAACTCCTAATTTCCACTCGGGGATAAATCTTTTCGCCACAGCAGAAAGGGTGTGTGCGGAAGCAAAATTAGGTTTGAGGCTCACAGGATAATTGATAAAATCTCTTTTTGAATCCAGGAATGAGTAGCTGATCCAGTAATCTATATTTTCAAAAGTTTTCTTATCTCTCCAGAACAGCTCAAGCCCTTTTGCATAGCCATAGCCGTCATTATTCAAAGCGGTCTGTACCTGCTGGTTCTGTTCTTTATCCGGTGTGATGTTAAATGTCTTAATTAATTGGTCATATTTCTTGTAAAATGCTTCAAAACGGAGGCTTCTTCCATCTGATGCCCTCTGAACCTGGAAAATATAGTGTTGTGATTTCTGGAAATCAAGGTCCGCAGGCCAATTGATGTATTTACTTTCCGGATTCTGGTAAAACAGTCCGTAGGCAAAGGAGGTGGTCCAGTCTTTCGCCAGACGGTAAGCCAATGCAAAGCGTGGCGCAATATTGCTTTTTCCTAAATAAGAAGAGGTTTCTGCCCTTACTCCTATTTTTGCAGACAGCGCATTGCTGAATCCCAGGTCTGTTTCTGCAAAAGCTGCGGATATAAGATCTTTATAGTTTTTCTGTACGTTTCCGAAATTCAGCTTTTCACTCGTATTATTCAGCTCAAAACCGGCTCTTACTGCACTGATTTTATTGATTTTCCGTTCAAGGACAGCTTTAAAATTGATATAGTTTCCGTCTGTTAAAAGTTCTGAACTGCCGGATTCTGTATTATTGGTTTCTGTAGAAAAATTAAGATCGGATCTGTTGTAGGAATAAGAAGTTCCGGCATTCAGGAGATATTTCCCGAATTTCTGTTTAAAAGAAAGGTTATGATAGGTATTTCTTCCTTTTAGCCTTACCAGCGCAAAATCATATTCCGGTTCCAGGCTTTCTGTTTTCACTCCCATTTTGTTGGAATCATACATTCCGTAATATTTAATGAACCCTCCGGATTTTGTTTTGATTCTGAAGTTAAAATCACCGTTCAAACCCTGTGGAGCATCGATAAAATCAGTATTAAAATTAAAAACTTTCTGCATCAGGCTTAATAATGAATAGCCTAAAGTAGCTCCGTAAGAATGATTTTTATCTGCTCCCAGTTTTTGAAACCCTGCGCTTAAAAAGATGGGTGAAATCCCAAAATCATATGAGCTCTGGTCCGGAAGATCCACACTTTCCAGCATCAGCGCTCCTGAAAGAGCCTGGCCGTATAATGCAGAATATCCACCGCTTGAAAAAATATTTCCTTTAAAAAGTGATGTATTAAAACGGTCTCTTCCTGCAATTCCCGGAACTGAATTGGAGAAATAATTGTTGATCAGGCTTCCGTCCATGAATATTTTGGATTCTGTTCCTGTACCTCCGCGAATGAAAAGGCCTTCTGTTTCTCCTACTTTCTGGACGCCGGGAAGGTAATTTAAAGCAGAAGAGATCTGTCCGTCTGCTCCCGCTGTCGTGTAAATATCAATGGGTGTTAAAAGGGCTGTAGCTCTTTTTTTATCACTTGCTTCTATGGAACCTGCGGAAACCACCACGGCATCAATCTCACTGATCTGTTCTTTAAGTTCTGCATTGACTGAAACATCCTGATTTTCAATAATAACAGGCTTTTCTACATCCTGGTATTTCGGGTGGGTAAATGTCAGGATATGGTTTCCCTTTTCTGAGGTTTCAAAGGAGAAATTTCCCTGAACATCTGTAGTGGCACCGTCATAAGTATCTTTTAATGTGACATTTATTTCATTAATGCCTTTACCTTTAAAAGTAACTTTTCCTGAGATTTTCACCTGTGAATATCCGGCGATAAAGGCTAGAAAAGCAATCAGCAGTAAAAGTTTTTGTCCCTGTGTTTTCATGGATTTAATTTTCGGTTCAAAAATAATACGGAATATGCCTTTTTTTACAATAAATTTTACTGAAAGGTATACTTCGGCTTCTGAATGGAAAATTAATGCAGTAAATATCTGTTATATTTCTCTTGTCATACACACCTGTTCTGAAAAAAGGATTGAAATCATAAACTGCTTTGGAAAATGTTTTATAAATTTATCGTTAAAATCACTTTAAATCATTTAAAAATGAAAGGACAAACATTAGCATTACTGGCGGGGTGTGCATTTTTAGCGGCTTCATGCTGCACAACAAAAACGTACACGGTTAACGCTAAGAGCGGAACACAGACGGGCGGAACGGCAAAGTTTACCCAGAAAGGAGAAGAAGTAACCATGAAACTTGAAGTTACGAATCTTACTCCCGGCATCCATGCGGTACATATCCACGAAAAAGGAGACTGTTCTGCAGCTGATGGAACTTCTACCGGCGGGCACTGGAATCCGGCTAAAGACGACCACGGAAAATGGGGTGCGGAGCATTTCCACATGGGAGATATAGGAAACCTGACTGCTGATGCATCCGGAAAGGCTGTACTTACTTTCAAAACGAATAAATGGTGCTTAGGGTGTACAGATGAATCGAAAAACATCATCGGGAAAGGGCTTATTGTACATGCTTCTGCGGATGATTTCCATACGCAGCCAACCGGAAATGCCGGAGGAAGAGTGGGTTGTGTAGAAATTAAATAATTCCTTATTGTAATAAAAAAAACCGCTGATCGAGATCAGCGGTTTTTTTATTTTATGATTTAGCTCCCATATCGGAAACGATGTTCATTGCTTCCTGTAAGTATGGATCTTTTTTAAGGTTTTTGATCCACATTTCAGATTTTTTCTTGAAAGCTTCGTCTTTTTTCTCTCTTTCAATTTCACCCGGATACATCATAAACTTCAGCCCGTTTTCAAATTTGGTTAATGCTTTGAATTTCTCGATCTGAGCTTTTCTCTGTTTCATCAGTTCATTGAATTTATTGACGTTAAGCGTTATATTTTCTTCTTTATCCAGTTTTTCTCTCCATTGGGCAGATTCAAGCAGTAGCTGATAGTTGCTGTTTTTAGCCATTCTGTCTGCGCTTGCTTTTTCAAGGGCCTGGATATTGAAATAGTTCAGTTTCTGGAAATTAGTCCCAGGAATTTTATCCCAGGCTAAGGCATAATCATCATATCTCTCTCCTACTTCAGCGTAGGTAAAGAAGTCTTTCATCTGAATGTCAGAAACAATTCCTTTTCTCTGGGTAGATTCTCCTGTGATTCTGTAGAATTTCTGAATCGTCAGCTTTAAAGATCCGAAATCGTCTTCGGTATTTAAGAATCTGTTCAGATCTACAAATGTCTGCACGGTTCCTTTTCCGAAAGACTGTGGAGAACCGATAATCATGGCTCTTCCATAATCCTGCATTACACCGGCCAGAATCTCTGAAGCTGAAGCTGAAAGTTCGTTCTGCATAATTACCAGCGGGCCTGTCCAGATCGGGGTTTCATTTTTGTTCTTTAAAGTCTGGATCTTTCCGTTTCCGTCTTTCACCTGTACATAAGGGCCTGCATCCATGAAAAGTCCCATGATATCACCTACTTCAGTTAACGATCCTCCTCCGTTATTTCTAAGGTCAAGAACGATTCCTTCAATATTTTGTCCTTTAAGCTTAATGATTTCGTTTTTGATGTCATCAGAAGCATTTCTTCCTTTAGAATCCTCAAAATCAGCATTAAAGCTCGGAAGGTTGATGAATCCGTATTTTTTCCCGTTTGGAGAGTTCACTACAATACTTCTTGCGAATGTGTCTTCAATAGCTACTTCTTCACGGATCATGGTTACGTCTTTGATAGTTCCGTCTTTTTTCTGAACTGTAAGGGTTACCGGTGTTCCTTTTTCTCCTCTGATGAGTCTTACGGCTTCATCTGAAAGCATTCCCACTACGTTTACAGCATCTTCTTTCGGTTTAGATTTTACTTTTAGAATCTTGTCGCCTTCTGAAAGCTGCTTAGATTTCCACGCAGGTGCACCAATCGTTAAAGCTCCCAGGAAAAGATTTCCTTTTTTCTCCTGGATAAGGGCCCCGATGCCTATTACTTTTCCGGTAAACTGGGTATCAAAATCTTCTTTGTCTTTTGGAGAATAGTAGTTGGTATGCGGATCGAATACTTCGGTATATGCATTCATATACACGGTAAACCAATCCATTTTCTTTCTCTTCTTGAATCTTGTGAAGGTATCTTTTACAAGGTCTTTTACCTCGTCTGTTGCTTTTTTGATTTTCTGGTCCTGGCTAAGCGGCTGATATTTAATGGTATCTTTCAGCTTATATTTCTGAACAGAGTCTTTTTTCTCTTTCTGAGCTTCTTCTTTGCTGTTCATAGATTCAACTTCCTGAAGAATATTGTATTTAATATACTTTCTCCATTCGTTATACTGTTCCTGCTTGTTTGCCGGTACTTTTTTAAGCTTAGGCTCGAGAGTTAATGTTTCATCTTCCTGAAGGTTGATGGGCTTGCTGAAGATATCCTGAGTGATCTTGTCTATTTCATCTACTCTCTGGTACAGCCTGTCGATGGTAAGTTTATAGAATGTGAGATCGCCCTGGCTGATATAGTCGTCAAGCTTTGTTTCATGCTTGCTGAATTCATCCATATCAGATTGCAGAAAATATCTTTTTGCAGGGTCTACCAACTCGAAATAATGTTTATAAACGTCCTTGGAATAGGCATCATTGATGGGTTTCGGGCTGTAATGTAAATAAGAGAGTGTATTCTTTACGCTCACCATAATCGTCTGCATCTTTTCATCGTCATTTTTTGGCGAGTTGAAACAAAACATTAGACTTGTTAATGGAATCAGGAGTAAAAATTTATTCAGTTTGAAATTTTTCCACATAAACGGTCTTTATTTATTAATTTTTAAAAATGTACTATAATTAGTAGCAGCAATTAATTCGCTGTTACAAACTATCAAATTTAATACCTTATTTATAATTATCGGACAGTTTTGAGTTTTTTTGTTAAAAGAAATACAATGGAATAGTGATTCATTTTTGTAAATAGCGTCTACACATGGAATAATGATGCAAAAAATATCGTTATTTCACAATTAGACAAGAAACTCACTCGCGTATTCTTTTTCTTTGTGAAGTTTTATCAAATTGACCAGACTTTCTCTGCAGATCCCCAATTCCTGAGCTAGCGAAGATACATTGCCTCGCTGCCCACTTAAATATACTGCCTGAACCTTAAACACTAAGCTTTAATTTTTTTCTGATCTTTTCATATTCTTAAAAATAAAGAGTATAAGAATTTTACCGCAACAAAGGGAGCAACCCCAAATTAAGGGATTAAAGTTGTTATTAAGTCTCCTGAATTGTTTACTGATATTTTATATCTGCTTCCATTTGGTGAGTGTAAAATAAGACCTTTTGTTGAAGATGAAATCTCAATATCTTTATTAGATGTATTTCCTTTATCCACAACAGTTTGTAAACTATCCTGTGTATTTGAAATATCTGTTAGTCCAATGGTTCCATCAGGTTTGGATACTAATATTTTTGTAAAAGATGAGTCTGCTTTTAATTCTTTAGGAAATATGAGTAAACCATCAGTATTTGTTGCATATACCCCATACCCAAATCCACTTCCTGAATTATTGTCTCCTGTCATTAAGACAACGTTACCTGCAGAAGCTGTTATTTGTCCCCATTCATAAACTCCATTGGTTCTGTTGGCAAAAAATTGAATACCGGAAGAGTCAAAATCTGATTGAGATAAATAATTAGAATTTTGTAAAGTAGCATGGCTTCCATTATTCATAACATTTTGCAAATTAGACAGTTGAGTAACATCTACATAAATTGAACCACTCCATCTATATAACTTATTCGTATCTAAAGCCATATATAATTTTCCTTGCTCACCTGTAATTGGAAAAGTTGCTAAATTTGTAAATTCCAATATATCATCAACATAACCTGGAAGCTGGGAAGCAGGAACTTTTCCGTCTACCAGATCCGCCTTTTGTGAAAAATCATAATTGACCTGTTCTAAGGGTAATTTTTCTTCTTTATGCCAATAGGAATCTTGCCAATCCCAAAAATTTTCTTGTATGGGTTTGTCTCCGTTTTCAAATAATTGTTTTAATTCGTCTTTTGATTTCATTTTCGTAAATTTGTTTAATTGTATGCTGCAGGCTTGATTATCACTTCTCACCTTCAGCAGTTTGTTTAGATTTTTGAAAAGTTTATTTTTAGTATACTCCTTTCGAAGATTTAGCTTTATTTTTTAAGATGGTGTCTTATCTAATGGATATCCACTCTACTTTTTAATATCATTTTGCATTTTCTGTTTTTTTTTCTAGGGCAAATATCCATTAAGAAAACGACAGAACTCGTCGTGTTAAAAAGAGAAATTATTTTTTTAGAAAGGTTTTTTAAAAAAGATAAAATTACAATATGAACAATTGACATTGTATATTTGTAAAAATTAAAATATTTTATGGAAAGACCACTTATTCTGGTAACTAATGACGATGGAATCACCGCACCTGGTATCAGAAACCTTATACAATTCATGAACGAAATAGGAGAAGTTATAGTTGTTGCACCCAACTCTCCTCAAAGTGGAAAAGGCCACGCTATTACAATCAATTCCACATTAAGCTACGAAGAAGTAACTCTTGACGGTCCGCAAACTGACTTTTCATGCAGCGGCACCCCTGTAGACTGTGTGAAAATGGCTCTTGACAAGATTCTTACAAGAAGACCGGACATTGTAGTTTCGGGGATTAATCATGGGGCTAATTCTTCAATTAACGTGATTTATTCAGGGACTATGTCGGCAGCTGTAGAAGCAGGTGTGGAAGGAATTCCTGCCATCGGATTTTCTCTTCTTGATTTCAGCTGGGAAGCCGATTTTACCCAGGCAAAACAACATATACAGAATATTGTAAGAAGAACTCTTGAAAACCCAATGCCAAAAGGAATCGTATTGAATGTTAATATTCCTAAGCTAACCACAGGAGAAATCAAAGGCGTAAAAGTATGCAAACAGGCCAACGCAAAATGGGAAGAAAGCTTTGATGAAAGAGTAAATCCCCACGGAAAAAAATATTACTGGCTGACCGGGTATTTCAACAATATGGATGATTCTGAAGATGCTGATGAAACGGCTCTCGCTAACGGATATATTTCAATTGTCCCTGTAAAATTCGATCTTACAGCTTATGAATATATGAAAACGCTTGAAGAAGTAATGAATTTCGACTGATGTACGAAAAGCTAGACAATCCTGTTTACCATTCACTTAATGAATATCATGAAAAGTTCTGCTTTAATTTTGGGGACACGAAATTCTATAACCCTGAAGTAGCTTCTTTCGGTGGTGCAGCTATAGTTTCAAAAGAAAAAGACATCACTGATTATGCAGAAATCTGTAATGATTTTCTGATTTTCGGGGCTAAACCTGATCCGGGAAATCTAAAAACTGATCTGTCATTACTTGTATGTGATCAGTATATTCTGGAAAATCCAGTTCAAATGGATCTTACAGAAGAAATTATTGAACTGAAAGACGAAAATCAGGATGAGCTTCTGGAATTTGTTATGAAGTTCTATCCTCACTATTTTAAACCCAGGACTCCGGAATTGGGGCGCTATTTCGGGATTTTTAAGGACAGAAAATTAGTGGCTGTCACAGGTGAAAGAATGCAGATGAATGATATGACGGAAGTAAGTGCCGTAATTACAGATACGAACCATCTGGGAAAAGGCCTGGCTAAACAGCTGGTAACTTTTGTTTCAGGAAAGATCTTTGAAGACGGAAAAACTCCTTTTCTGCATGTTGCGGAAAGTAATACGGGAGCTAAAGTATTGTATGAAAAGCTGGGCTTTATGCACAGAGGAAAAATAAACTTATGGGGCATGAAAAGATAATTTTGCGCCTTTTTCTTATCTTAATAGACCCGGTATTTAACCCCTGATTTGCCTACATATTTTCAGAAAATTCCTTCTCCCAGCTTCTTTCTTCCAGCCTAATCCATATTCAGGTTAAAAAACTTATAAAACCCTTTCTTTTCCATTTTTCCTTAAAACTTTTCCCTAAATTTATTCTTATTAATTTTCCAGATTATGAGAATAGAATATGATATAAAGCTCGGGTTCAAAGATGTAATGTTCCGCCCCAAACGTTCTACATTAAAATCCCGTTCGGAAGTTGACCTTGAAAGGGAATTCACTTTCAGGCACACCAAAAAGAAATGGAGAGGCGTTCCCCTGATCGCTGCCAATATGGATACCGTAGGAACTTTTGAAATGGCAGTAGAATTGGCGAAAGATAAAATTATTACAGCCATTCACAAGCATTACACCCCTGAAGAATGGAGCCAGTTTCTGGACAGTCAGCCTGAAAGCATCTATCAGTATATCGCATTAAGTACAGGTACAGGAAAGGCTGATGAGGAAAAACTCCGCCTGATCCTCGAAAAGCACCCAAAAATTGAATTTCTCTGCATAGATGTAGCCAACGGTTATTCAGAACATTTTGTTGGATTTGTGAAGAAAGCAAGGGCTAATTTTCCTGATAAGATCATTATGGCAGGAAATGTGGTAACCGGAGAAATGGTGGAAGAGCTCCTTTTGGTAGGTGCAGACATCATCAAAGTAGGCATAGGGCCAGGTTCGGTGTGTACAACCAGAGTAAAAACCGGTGTCGGTTATCCTCAGCTTTCAGCTATTATTGAATGTTCTGATGCTGCACATGGTTTAGGCGGACATATTATTGCTGACGGAGGCTGTAAAGTTCCGGGTGATGTGGCCAAAGCTTTCGGAGGAGGTGCAGATTTTGTTATGCTGGGCGGGATGTTCGCAGGACATGATGAAAGCGGTGGTGAAATTATTGAAGAAAACGGCAAAAAGTTTCGTTTATTTTATGGCATGAGTTCTAAAACTGCGATGGATAAACATTCCGGAGGTGTGGCAGAATACCGTGCTTCGGAAGGAAAAACAGTGAAAGCTGCTTATAAAGGCCCTGTTTCGGAGACGGTAAAGGATATTTTGGGTGGTGTACGTTCCACATGTACTTATGTAGGGGCTTCAAAGCTTAAGGAGCTTTCAAAAAGGACTACTTTTATCAGGGTTCAGGAGCAGGAAAACCAGATATTTAAAGATTAATGGATGTATTGGAAGATAAGTTCTCTCTGATTTTGCAGATCGAGCAGATTTTTTGATTCTTATATAAATAAAAACCGGCTGTACAAATGATGTGCAGCCGGTTTTTAAGTGTAAACAGATTTATTTTTAAGTCAGCATTCCGCCGTCTACGTTCAGGGTTTGTCCTGTAATGTAAGAGGACATTTCACTTCCTAAGAATATACAGGCATTGGCAACATCGCTTGTCTGTCCTGCTCTTTTCATAGGGATTCTTTCTCTCCATGCCTGAAGCGTTTTTTCATCCAGATCCGCTGTCATTTCAGTTTCTGTGAATCCCGGAGCAATTGCATTACATCTGATATTTCTTGATCCTAATTCCAATGCAATAGATTTAGTAAACCCGATTACTCCGGCTTTAGAAGCTGCATAGTTGGACTGTCCTGCGTTTCCGCTGATTCCAACTACAGAAGTCATATTGACAATAGATCCTGATTTAGCTTTCATCATCGGCTTGATTACCGCTTTTGTAAGGTTAAATACAGAATCCAGATTGATTCTCATTACCTGATCCCAGTCTTCCCTGGACATTCTCAACAGCAGGTTGTCTCTGGTAATTCCTGCATTGTTGATCAGAATATCAATTTTTCCGAACTCTTCCATTACATCATCAATTAGCTTCTGGGCTGCATCATAATCTGATGCGTCAGACTGATATCCTTTGATCTGGGTTACAGAACTTAAAGCTGCTTCCAATTCCTTAGCTTTTTCTACAGAGCCGGCATAGGTAAATGCTACTTTTGCACCCTGTTGAGCGTACATTTCAGCAATTTTCTTCCCGATTCCTCTTGTAGCTCCGGTAATTAGTGCTACTTTTCCTTCTAATAGTTTCATCATATCTCTTGATAATTATATTCGTGGTAAATATTTGCGTCTTTAAAAACGGCAATTTAGCATATTTAATTTTATACAAATTAATTAGTGCGCAAAGATATTATAATTTGTTATTCAATGCATTTCAAATCATCAAATTAGTGAAAATTTTTCTCTGTTTTTTATCATATCCTAAAAACGCTTGCCCAGATTTTTAAATTTTGTGAAATAAGAATTCATATCTTCTTCAATAACACTTGAATCATAAACCGTTCACCATGCTTCAGAATAAGCATAGAACTTTATTTATCTTTTTTTGATAAAAGTATTTTGGAATGCTGATTGGCCTGGGTGCGAAAACTAAATTCCCAAATGAATTCAAAGAGAATTATTTACGATAAGAACAATCTCTCCTTTTAAAGTTTTACTTTTGGAAAATTCAATTAATTCATTGATCGTTCCTCTTTTGGTTTCTTCAAATTTTTTGGAAATTTCACGGCTCAGACTTGCTTTGGTCTCTTCACCAAAGAATTCTTTAATCTGCTCCAGCGTTGTATTGATCTTATGCGGGCTTTCATATAAAACAATGGTTTTCTTCTCTTCTGCCAACTGTTTCAGTTTTGTCTGCCTTCCTTTTTTCTGAGGCAGGAATCCGGCAAATAAGAATTCATTATTCGGAAGCCCGGACACTACAAGTGCGGGAATTAAGGCTGTTGCTCCGGGAAGGCAAATCATTTCAATATCATTATCTGATCCTGCTTTTGCCAAAAGATAACCCGGATCTGAAATTCCGGGAGTTCCTGCATCGGTAATAATAGCGATATTCTGGCCGCTTTTAAGGTCGGCAATCACTTTTTCCGTAGCCTGGTGTTCGTTATGGAGATGGTAGGATTTCAAAGGTTTTGAGATTTCAAAATGCTTTAAAAGTATCCCTGAAGTTCTTGTATCTTCACATAAAATATAATCAACTTCCTTAAGGACCTTTACTGCCCTGAAAGTCATATCTTCTAAGTTCCCGACCGGTGTGGGAACAAAATATAAGATTCCGCTCAAAATTATAAGAATTTATTTTCTACCAATACCCAGAGTCTCTGGGCATATTCATCTACTTTATTCCACTTCCTTTCATAATAAAGATCGCTGAGATATTCTTTTGCTTCTTCCAGATTTCTGAATCCGTTCAGACGGGTTACTGTTTCATTCAGATCCGACTGGCTTCCGTCAAAGAGCATTTTTGAAAAAGCAATCCTGTCATTCAGGTCCAGCCTGAACTCAGGTTTTACCTTATCCGCTTCCATGAAATTGGTCGGAATATTTGTTTTCAGAATGCTTCCCTGCTCTTCTTTCACTTCAGGAACTGGTTTTTCCTGAGGAGTTTCCCTTTCCAGGGGATCATCATCGAAAAGGGTTTGCACAGCTTTTAATCCCTTGATGTTGGCCAGTTTTATTTTTTTCTCTCGCTGGTAAGCATCCAGATCCTCAAAACTTTCATCAGAAGCAGGTTTTTCTTTTTCAGTTTCCGGAAGGGGCTTGTCTATTTCAACAATTTTTCTTCTGTCATATACTTCTGCAAGGATCGTTTCCTGCTTTTCTTCTGCAGGAGGATCATTTTTTATTTCGTTAAGAATACTTTCCACATTGGAAGTTTCCGTAAGCATTTCTCCCTGTTCTATGGTAACATTAGATACTACGAACTGTTCTTCATTTTCCTCAATCAGTATTTCATCTTCCAGCATTTCGTTATCAAAGATGCTTGGAATTCTTTCTGCCTGCTCTCCGTTTTTATCTGTAACTGACGTATAATTTGTTTCTTCCTGAAGGTCATCAGAAGTAATTGTTTCATGTGAAACGTTCCCTTCATCTTCGTCAATTTCATTGAGTTGATTATTAAAAACAGCCTCTTCTTCTGTAATTTCATTAATGAATAAATCTTCATTCAGATCTTCATCATTATCCGGCTCGGCTCCGGCAAGGATTCTTTCTTCGTCAACAAAACTGAAGACTTTTTCCTGGGTATTGAATGTTTCATTTTCATCAATTTCGTTCAGCTGATTGTTGAAAACAGCTTCTTCTTCCGTAACTTCGTTGTGAGAAGCTTTTTCCCGAAGCATTTCAGAAGAATCATTGCTGTAATTTTCTTCTGCAAAACTGATTATATTTTCATGGAATTCATTTTCTACGATCTCATCAAGCTGATGATTAAATTTTTCCTCTTCATCCTGTGATGCAACTGAATAGTTTTCACCTTCGTTTTCATCAATCTCATTAAATTCATTATTGAAAATTGCCTCCTCTTCCGTCACTTCATTGTGGGATTCATGCCCATCATCCTGGCTTGAAGAAACATACTGATTATCTGAATTCTGTTGTGAATCCGTAATAAAATAGTCAATATTTTTTTCCAGAAGCCTCAAAAATGAGATCCTGTTCGCAAGCTCATCTACAAGATCCTGCTTGGAAAGTAATTCGTCCACATTGTTTATTTTTTCCAAAATATCAATGATATTTTTGGATTCAAAAAAAATTTTTTCCTTTAAATCTTGGATGTTCTGCATAATAAGAATCTTATTAAAATTGCTTACTTTTGATCTTAAAAATATACGGCTAATTTAACAAATGTTTTTAGAAAATACAATTAATCATTCCAAACAAAGCGGTTGGATGGAAGTTATTTGTGGCTCTATGTTCTCGGGAAAAACCGAAGAGCTGATCCGGAGATTACGCAGAGCAGAAATGGCAGGACAGAACGTGGAAATTTTTAAACCGAGACTGGATACACGATATTCTGAAGAAGATGTTGTTTCCCATAATCAGAACAAAATCCGCAGCACGGCAGTAGATAATCCCAATGAAATTCTTCTGCTTGCTTCCAATTGCGATGTAGTAGGGATAGATGAAGCACAGTTTTTTGATGAAAGCATTGTTGACATCGCCAACCAGCTTGCTAACAGCGGAATAAGAGTGGTTGTGGCAGGGCTTGATATGGATTTCCTGGGGCGTCCTTTCGGACCTATGCCCAACCTGATGGCCACCGCAGAGTATGTTACGAAAGTGCATGCCATTTGCAAGAGAACAGGAAATCTGGCCAATTATTCTATGAGAACTTCCCAGGGAAATAACCTGGTAGAGCTAGGCGAAACAGAAAGCTATGAAGCGGTGAGCCGCCGGGTTTTTATAGACGAAGTACTTTTAAAGAAGAAAAAATAATAAGATTTGTAAAACGTAAAAAGGCGGAACTGCAAAAGGATATTGTATAAAATCCGTTCCCGCTTTCGCTAAATAACCGTTTTATTCAGAAATAAAGAGAAGGAGGTATCAATGAACTATACAGTAAAACAAATTGCAGCAATCACCAACGCACAGATCATTGGGGATAAAGATTTAGTGATCAGAAATATAGCGTTTGACAGCAGGATTATTTATTCAACAAAAAATACGGCTTTTATTGCAATTAATACGCATAAAAACTCCGGGGAAAAATTTATTGAATCTGCTGTGGACCGCGGTATCGGTGTGATTATTTCTGAACATCAGTACCCGCAGTTTGAAAACATAACATGGATCATTGTTGAAAATTCGGTAGATTTTCTTCAGAAACTTGCCAAATATCATTTCGAAAACTCCCATCTGAAATCTATCGGAATTACCGGAAGCAACGGAAAAACCATTTTAAAGGAATGGCTTTACCAATGTCTTTGGAACGAATTCCCCACCGTTAAAAGCCCGAAGAGTTTCAATTCCCAGATCGGCCTTCCCCTTTCCCTTCTTCAGATTAACAGTTCTTACGAGCTTGGAATTTTTGAAGTGGGAATTTCAAAGCCTCACGAGATGGAAAAACTGGAAAATATATTCCATCCTCAGATCGGACTGCTTACTCATATCGGAACTGCCCACGCTGCCAATTTTAAATCTGAAGATGAATTGATCAGTGAAAAAATAAAGCTCTTCAAAGACTCTGAAGTTATTATTTACAATGGTGACAATTCATTGGTTAACAATAAAATAAAAGAATTATATTCAAGTAAGAAATTAATTTCTTACGGGCTTAAGCAGGATAACCAGGTTTTCATCAAAGAAGGTGCTTCCAAAGATGAAAAGATCACAGTAGTTTATTTTGATGAAGAATTTTCTTTCCCTGTTAATCAAAGAGATGAAGCCACATTAACGAATGCTCTGGCTTTGATCACAGTTTTAAAGGAACTGAATATTGATACTCAAAAGATCATTGAAAAAATTAATTCTCTGAAGGCCGTAGAAATGCGTCTTGAAGCTATTGAAGGAATTAAGAATAATATCGTAATCAATGATTCCTTTAACCTGGATCTGGATTCCCTGAAAACTGCCCTTCAATTCCTGAATGAATATAATAAGCCTGAAAAATCGTTGGTTTTAACAGATATTGTAGGTGTAAATTCAAATTCCAAAGCACTCTATGAGGAAGTTTCAGAACTGGTGAATGATCAGAATTTTGATTCTGTATTCCTGATCGGTGATGAAATATCAAAGTTTAGTGAACTATTTAAAGCTGAAACTTCTACTTTCGTCAACACCCAGGAACTCATTGAAAGTAAAAAGCTTACAGAAATTGAAAACCAGATCATCCTGCTTAAAGGAGCAAGAAAATTTGAGATTGAAAAACTTAAAGATATCCTTGAACTCAGAAAACACGATACCGTACTTGAAATCAATCTGAATGCCATCCTTCATAACATCAACTATCATAAATCACTGCTGAAACCGGGAACAAAAATGATGGCTATGGTAAAAGCCAATGCCTATGGACTAGGGAGTTATGAAATTTCTGAATTCCTGCAGCACCATCATATTGATTATCTGGGGGTTGCTTACGCTGATGAAGGGGTAGAACTACGTAAAAAAGGGATCACCACTCCTATTGTGGTTATGAATCCTGAACAGCACAGCTACGAAACCATTATTGAATATAACCTCGAACCGGAAATTTACAGTTTCAGGGTTTTGGAACTGTTCTATGAAGCCGTACAGAAATCCGGCTATGATAAAAAATACCCTATCCACATTAAACTGGAGACAGGGATGCACCGTCTTGGTTTTAAAGATTTTGAACTGGACCAGCTCAGTGAAACTTTAAATAGTAAAAATGTAAAGGTTCAGAGCTTATTCAGTCATTTATCTTCTTCTGATATGCCTGAAGAAAAGGAATTTACATTCAAACAGCTTGAAGTTTTTGAAAAAAATTCCTCTTATCTGATTGAAAAACTGGGCTACGCTCCTATCCGTCATATCCTGAATTCTTCCGGAATAACAAGTTATACAGCACATCAGTATGACATGGTAAGGATCGGGATTGGAATGATCGGAGAATCACCAAACAGTGAAATACAAAAACAGCTTCAGTCAGTCGTAAGTTTTAAAACCGTAATTTCACAGATATCAACAGTAGACACCGGAGAATCTGTTGGCTACAGCAGAAAATACAAACCGGATCATGCAGCAAAGATCGCTACCATTCCTGTAGGATATGCAGACGGAATCCCGAGACTGATAGGAAACCAGGTTGGAAATGTGGGCATTAACAAAATACTGGCTCCCATTGTTGGAAATATCTGTATGGATATGATGATGATTAATGTAGACCAGATACCCAATGTAAAAGAAGGTGATACTGTTACCGTATTTAATGCAAAACCAAGTTTAAAAGAATTCGCAGGCTACTGCAAAACAATAACCTATGAAGTGTTAACCTCCATTTCGCCCCGGGTGAAACGGATTTATATAAAAGACTAGTTATGAGAAAACTCCTGATCCTTCTCTTCGTATTCCAGCTTATGATGATCCATTCCCAAGTGAAAAAGGATCTCGTCATACCGAAAAATCCGAGAATCGGCCTTTCACTTGCCGGTGGCGGTGCCAAAGGTTTTTCACATGTGGGAGTGCTGAAAGTTCTGGATTCATTGGGAGTGAAAGTCGATTATATCTCCGGAACCAGCATGGGAGCTATTGTCGGAGGATTGTATGCTTCAGGCTATTCCGGAAAAGAAATAGAGAAGATTGTAATGGATACCGATTTCTATTCTCTGATTATGGATCCCAAATCCAGACAGGAATCTTCTTTCTTTAATAAATCTGTAGATAAATATCTTTTATCCATCCCTTTAAAAAATGGGAAAATCTCCCTTCCCTCTTCTATCAGTTCAGGGCAGAGAAATGTTTATCTCCTGAAAGAACTTTTCAAAAACGTTTCCAATATTGACGATTTTTCCAAACTGCCGATTCCATTCATGTGTGTAGCCACCAATCTTGAAAGCGGTAATATGGAAATTTTTGAGAAAGGAGATCTTGTACAGTCTATTATGGCCAGTTCTGCCTTCCCTTCTCTTATGGATCCTGTAAAAATTGGCGACAGCATTTACATAGACGGAGCCATGACGGTCAATTATCCTTCAAAGCCGTTAAAGGACAAAGGTATCGATATCGTGATAGGTGTGGATCTTAACCAGGATTTGTCGAAAAGAGAAGATTTAAGTAATATCATATCAATTCTGAACCAGGTAATTGATTTCGGAATTAAGAGAGATACCAGAAAACAGTACAAATACACAGATATTAATATCAAACCCAATCTAAAAGGGATGACCGCAACAAGCTATGATGAGAAGAAAAAAATTCTGGACAGTGGCTATGCGGAAGGAAAAAAATATACAGCCATATTGGACCAGCTTCCAAAACGGCCTTTTGACCGCCTCAGGGAGCGCGTAAATCCCATATATTCCAATGTGTATAAGATTGACAGTATTTCATTGGATGGAGGCCGTATTTACGGTAAAAACTACGTCTTAGGAAAAATGGGACTCCGTTTGCCTTCAATGCAGACTTATGGCTCTATCAATAAGAAAATAGATAAACTGGTTGCCACCAATAATTACCGATTTATTAATTATGATATCATTCCTGAAAATAATGCCAATTACCTTAAGCTTTACGTCACCGAAGATGAAGCCCGGCACTTTTTAAAAGTAGGATTGCATTATGATGAAGTTTTCAAGACAGGACTTCTTCTGAATTATTCAGGAAAACGTCTTTTATTCAAAAATTCAAATCTGTCTCTGGATGTAGTGGTAGGTGACAAGCCCAGATATTACCTGAATTATTTCATTGATAACGGTTATATTCCGGGATTTGGTATTTATTCTTCCGGAATGAGCTTTGATCTTAAAAATGTAGATAATAATATTGTAGATAAATGGGAATGGTTCCGTAATGAGGCCTTTATACAGTCTATATGGAAGGATAAATTCGCTATTGGCGGCGGAATCAGTCATGATTATTTCGGTGCAGAAATAAACGGAGAGCATGAAAGATATATGCGTTTCCTAAATCCTTATGTATTTCTGAAAAGTGATACGCAGAACGACAAAGATTTTCCTTCAAGAGGTATTTATATCAATGCCGAAGGGAAAGTAGTAGATCTACTGAAATCTGAGGTTGAAAAAAGAATCATACAGGTAAAAGCTGATATCAGGATTAATGTTCCCATTTCAAAGCAGTTTTCCTACCGCCTTAATCTTTATGGCGGTATTACAATTGGTGATGATCTTCCGGAATTTTACCAATACAGGCTGGGAGGAATTTTCGAACAGAATATGATCAACTTCAAAAGCTTCGGAGGCTTCTATTTTGCACAGTTAAACACCGATAATGTGATTCTTGTTTCCAATGATCTCCAGTTTAAATTCAATAAAAACTATTTCCTGAGCGGTAATTTCAGCTTTGCCAATCTTTCGGATGATATTAATTTCGAAGATGCAGTTAAAGTAAACTTTAGCTCCGTAGGACTTACAGCAGGATATAAATCTCCATTCGGGCAGATCAAAATCAACTTTAGCCATTCACTTAAAAACAATCAAAAAGGCATATTCAGTGTTATTTTAGGGCACTGGTTTTAATACAATGATACAATTCTTTTACGAAAACTTACAGGAATCTGTGAATACAGATTATCAAAAATGGCTGGAAGATATTATTCTTTCAGAAGGAAAAAAAACGGGTGAAATCAATTATATTTTCTGTGATGACGAATATCTGCTAAAGATCAACCAGGATTATTTGCAGCATGATTATTATACAGATATCATCACTTTCGATTATGTAAAAGGTAAAACAATAAGCGGAGAGATTTTCGTATCTTTGCAGCGAATTTCAGACAACGCTTCTACCCTATCCAGAGATTATGAGGAAGAACTAAAAAGAGTCCTTGCTCATGGCATCCTTCACCTCGCGGGATACAAGGATAAGACGGAAGAAGAAGAGAAAGAGATGCGGAGAATGGAAGATTTATATCTGGCTAAATTTAAGGAATTAAATCCTTGATAAATTGAAGAATCACTTAAAGAGTAATCCGTAAAGCATTCAATTTTAGCTACAATAAAGGCTCATCTGGAGCGCATTCTCTAAAAATGTTTCACGTGAAACATTTATAGAAAAGATTAAAATTAAAGGCTTTAAATAAGCAAAATAAAAATGATTTCAGATATATATGACGTAATTGTAGTAGGTGCCGGACATGCAGGTTGTGAAGCTGCAGCTGCAGCCGCGAACCTCGGTTCAAAGACACTGCTTGTTACAATGAATATGCAGACCATCGGACAGATGAGCTGCAACCCGGCAATGGGAGGAATCGCAAAAGGACAGATCGTAAGAGAAATTGATGCTATGGGAGGATACTCCGGAATTGTAGCAGATAAATCCGCGATCCAGTTCAAAATGCTGAATCTTTCCAAAGGTCCCGCCATGTGGTCTCCAAGAACCCAAAACGACAGAATGCTTTTTGCAGAAGAATGGAGACTGGCACTGGAAAATACTCCAAATCTTGATTTTTTTCAGGATATGGTGAAACAGCTTATTGTAGAAAATAATAAGGTAACCGGAGTTATTACTTCTTTAGGAATTGAAATAAAAGGGAAATCCGTAGTTCTTACCAATGGTACATTTCTGAATGGATTAATTCATGTTGGAGACAAACAATTAGGCGGAGGAAGAATGGGTGAACCAAGAGCATTCGGAATTACAGAACAGCTTGTAAGTTTAGGTTTCGAAGCAGGAAGAATGAAGACAGGAACCCCTCCCCGCGTAGATGGAAGAAGTCTCGATTACTCCAAAATGGAAGAACAGAAAGGAGACGAAAATCCCCAAAAGTTCAGTTATACGGATACTCCGAAACTTACAAAACAATTAAGCTGTCATATTGTATATACCAACGAAACAGTTCATGATATTTTACGTGAAGGTTTCGACAGGAGTCCTATGTTCAACGGAACAATCCAGAGCTTGGGCCCGAGATATTGTCCAAGTATAGAAGATAAGATCAATCGTTTTGCAGAAAGAACAAGACATCAGCTTTTCGTAGAACCGGAAGGATGGAAAACTGTGGAAATATACGTTAACGGCTTCAGTTCTTCGCTTCCTGAAGATGTACAGATTAAAGCTATGAAGCAAATTCCCGGCTTTGAAAATGTAAAGGTATTCCGTCCAGGTTATGCTATTGAGTATGATTACTTCCCTCCTACCCAATTAAAGCATACTTTAGAAACAAAATTGATCGATAACTTATATTTTGCAGGCCAGATTAACGGTACCACAGGATATGAAGAAGCAGCAGGACAAGGTTTAATTGCCGGTATCAATGCTCATAATAAAGTACACGAAAAAGGAGATTTTATACTGAACAGAGATGAAGCTTATATCGGCGTACTGATCGATGATCTGATTACAAAAGGAACAGAAGAGCCTTACAGAATGTTCACCTCACGTGCAGAATACAGGCTTTTATTAAGACAGGACAATGCTGATATCAGGCTTACAAGAAAAGCATTCGATTTAGGGCTTGCGAAAGAAGAAAGATTAAGAAAAGTTGAAACCAAAGTATCTAAAAGTCAGGAACTTGAAGAGTTTTTAAGAGAAACTTCTTTAAAACCCGGCATGATTAATCCTATTCTTGAAAAATCAGAAAGCAATCCTGTAGATCAGGCTTATAAAGCTGCGCAATTCCTTACCAGACCTAATATCACATTAGAAAAACTGGATGAAATTGATTCCATTAAAGAATTTTCGTCGCAATATAATGATGAAATAAGAGAACAGGCAGAAATCAACATTAAATACAAAGGCTATATTGAAAAGGAAAAAGAAAATGTAGCTAAACTTAACCGTCTGGAAAACATTAAAATTCCGGATGATTTCGACTATAAAAGCCTTTCCAGCCTTTCTGCAGAAGCAAAACAGAAAATGTCTAATGTAAGACCAAAAACTATTGCACAGGCAGGCAGGATCAGTGGTGTTTCTCCAGCCGATATCAATGTTTTACTGGTCTATTTAGGGCGTTAAAATAAAAAATGTTTCACGTGAAACATATATAAATTAAAGCAAAAATTAAGGTGTTTCTAAGCATTAAATAAACTGTTGAAATACCTTAATTTTAATTATCAAGATACAATTTCATGAAAATAAAGGATCATTTTCTTTCGCAGGAAATATTTGAAATTAAAGAAACGGAAACACAGGGAGTTTTCAAAACCTCCCCTATTCCATCTAACATTTCCAGATATTATGAAAGTGAAGATTACATTTCCCACCACCAGGATTCCGGAAGCTTAAAAGAAAAACTTTATAAGTTCCTGCAGTCTTTTAATCTGAAATACAAAAAAAATATTCTTGCAGACAGGATTAAAAAAGGATCAAAAGTTCTGGATTACGGATGCGGCGCCGGAGAATTTGTAAAATATATAGAAAATGATTTTGAAACTTTTGGATTTGAACCTGATGCAGATGCCAGGAAAGCTGCACTGAATAAAATATCAAAAGCAACTGTACTTGATAATATACAGGCTATACCTGACAACAGTTTAGATGGCATTACATTATGGCACGTATTTGAACATATAGAAAATCAGGATGAAATGCTGGAAATATTTCACACGAAATTAAAAGATAAAGGTCTTCTCATTATTGCTGTTCCCAACCCTACTTCCTATGATGCAAAACATTACAAGGAATATTGGGCTGCTTATGATGTGCCGAGACATATTTATCATTTCTCCAAAAACGGCATGGAAAATTTAATTTCCAAGAAGCCGGATTGGAAAATGAGAAAAATCAAACCTTTGGTACTTGACTCCTTTTACATCTCAATGTTAAGCGAAAAATATAAAAAATCACCCCTATTTTGGCTAAAAGCGGTCATCCATGGAACGATTTCTAACGTAAAAGCACTTTTTTCCAACGAATTTTCAAGTTTGATATACATTATCGAAAAAAGATAGAAAATCGATTTTTGGCACATTTCTGAAGGTCAATTTTCGTCCATTTCAACCTAAAAAATAAAAACCCGGAGAATTTTCCGGGTTTTACTTTTCTTAATTTAAAATAGCAAGAAAAAAATTCTCCTTCCCTACTCTTTCCAAAAAAAGTAATTAGAGCATTCAATCTTAGTTATTTTTTTTATAATCACAAATGGTACAGATTTCACAGATGCTTATGTCAATTTCATAACGATAGACTTTTTTAGTCTTGCAAATTCTTAAACATACCATCTGTATAATCTTTGGTTAAATAATTTCTATCTTTTATAACAATAATTTTTAAAATTCATTAAAATGTCAAATTCAAAAATCACATCTTTAAATTTGAGTTTTAATAGAATCTCGCTTCCCTAACACAACTTAATAGAAACTACAGATATCCACATTCTTTTAACAAAATCTAAAACTCAGTACTGAATTTTAAAAATCTATAAATTTCATTCAAAATTTAAAATAACTGAAAAATAAAAAGACCGCCAGTAATGACGGTCTCCTATATATAAAAATTTAAAATCTATTTGTTGATCGCAGCAACTCCGGGAAGTTCCAAACCTTCAAGGCTTTCAAGCATCGCACCTCCTCCTGTAGAAACATAACTCACTTTGTCATCATAACCAAACTGCTTCACAAAAGCAACACTGTCCCCTCCTCCTACTAAAGAGAAAGCTCCCAGTTTCGTTGCTTCAGAAATACTGTCTCCTAAAGCAACTGTTCCTGCTGCAAAGTTGGACATTTCAAAAACACCGATTGGTCCGTTCCAAAGTATTGTTCTGGAATTTAAAAGTACATCATTGAACTGATCCCTTGATTTGGGGCCGGCATCAAGTCCCATCCATCCTTCAGGAATAGCGTAAATATCTGCTTCTTTTCTTTCTGCATCATTGTTGAAAGCTTCAGCAATAATAGTATCTGAAGGAAGATATACTTTTACATTATTCTCTTTCGCTTTTCCAAGAATTTCAAGAGCCAATGGAAGTTTATCCTCTTCTACCAGAGAGTTTCCTATTTTTCCGCCTAAGGCTTTAATGAAAGTGAATGCCATACCGCCTCCGATGATCAGATTGTCAATTGCAGGAAGTATATTTTCTATAATGGTAATTTTAGTTGAAACTTTCGAACCACCAAGTATCGCAGTTACAGGCTTTTCTCCTTTTCTTAAAACTTTATCGATCGCCTGAAGCTCTTTAGCCATCAATAAACCGAAAAATTTAGTTGATTCGAAATATTGAGCAATAACAGCTGTAGAAGCATGTGCCCTGTGTGCTGTACCGAAAGCATCATTTACATAAGCATCGCCAAGTTTGGCAAGCTGCTGTGCAAATCCTTCATCTCCTTTTTCTTCTTCATTATGAAAACGCAGGTTCTCCAACAGTAAGATCTCTCCCGGCTGAAGCTCAGAAGCCACCTTTTCAGCCTTTTCCCCGATACATTCATCCACAAACTTAACTTCTTTTCCAAGAACAGCAGATACCTCATTTACGATGTGCTTAAGAGAAAATTCATCTTTCACCTCTCCTTTCGGCCTTCCAAGGTGTGTCATTAAGATCACAGCACCTCCATCATTAAGAATTTTTTCAACCGTAGGTTTTACAGTTACAATTCTTGTATTGTCAGTCACCTTAAGCTGATCGTCCTGCGGAACATTAAAATCCACTCTTACCAGAGCCTTCTTGTCTTTAAAATTGAAATCATTGATTGTTTTCATAAGTATCTTTGAATTTTCGTTTCACAAATGTAAGCTTTTAAACATTTTGAACGGAACCATTAAAACAAAAGTTTTGGAAAACTTTCCCCATCCCCATTCACCCATTAATCAACAATTTTTTTTCTCTTAAAAAAAAGAAATAATGTAGTTGTTGTTGAGTATTGTTAGTTTCGGGGATAAGTTTTAACTGAATAATAGGTAACAAATAATTTTTATTCAATTCATATTTAATTCACATTATAATATCTTGAAAACCTGTCTATTCATAGACTTATTCACAAATGTGAATAACTTCCCTTAAAAACCATTATTAGTTATTTTATTATGGAAAAACTTCGGATTAAGTGGAGAAAACATTTTTGAAATTGTGATTAAAATTTTCAAATAAATTTCCCATTACGAAATAAATTCATCTCTAAAAACAGAAAGTTGAAAAAACTTTTCCACAGTTATTCACATTGCTTTTCACAATTTACTCCCGAACAATTCACTCACCTTGTTATTATTCTTACCTTTGTCATGAAATAAAATCTAAAAAGACCTAATAAGAGTATTATGAAAAGAAAAATAGCTATTGCTGCAGACCATGCAGGCTATGAATACAAGGAGATTGTTAAAAACTATCTTTCGGAAAAGTTTGATGTTCAGGATTTTGGCACGTTTTCCACAGACAGTGTGGATTATCCGGACTTTGTTCATCCTGCAGCAACATCTGTAGAAAACGGAGAGAACGAACTGGGGATTTTAATCTGCGGAAGTGGAAACGGAGTTCAGATTACAGCCAACAAACATCAGAAAATAAGATGCGCACTTTGCTGGATGCCGGAGATTGCTGTACTGGCAAGACAGCATAATGATGCCAATATGATCTCTATGCCGGCAAGATTCATTTCTAAAGAATTAGCTGTAGAAATTGCTGAAAAATTCCTTTCCACAGATTTTGAAGGTGGAAGACACCAGAACAGAGTAGATAAAATAGCTGTCTGCTAAATATATAAAGGCCTGTAAATCAAATTACAGGCCTTATTTATTTTTTATTTTGTACATTTGCAGCAGTTAATAGAAATTACCAGTCTATTATTTCCATACCGGACCTGAAATATTTAAAAGATATTTAATCAAAGGTTTTTCTCCCCTCTTCTCCATATTTGTAGTAATTTTATACAAACTAAAGTTTCCATTATAAGTAAATTGGAAGGAAAATTGATTGTGTTGATTTAATAAAAAAAAATGTAAAGACTGAATGAAGATAAAAGTATCTGCTGTATTATTTTTTGTAATAAGTTGTTTCCATGCCCAGGAAATAACGGATAAAGATGCTTTTAAGAAATGCGGAAAGGAAAACAGTAAAAAGATATGTCTCTCTGATAAGGATGCAGATGGCACTTTGTTTTACTTGGATCAGTGTCCCGAAACTGCTGGTTCTGCCGAAAATAATGGGTGTCCATGGCCTGACAAAGACGGTGATGGCGTTAGAGATAAAGATGATCTTTGCCCCGATTTGATAGGAGAAATAGAAAACAATGGCTGTCCCTGGTATGATTATGACGGAGATGGTGTATTGGATAAAGATGATGCCTGTCCTGCAGATTTTGGTTATGCTTCAGATGATCCTTATAAAAATGGCTGCATGAAAGAGGATTGTAAAAAATTATATGAAGAAGCACAGATCATACTAAAGAAATTTCAGGAAGAATCGAAGTTTGCAGACTACGATAAACTACAGGATAAAATTATTAACGACATTAATTTAAAATTACTCAAAGAAGATAATGTTGTTATTTTTTTCAAAAATCAAATGGTTACTTGTGGAACAACAACAGGAAAGAATTATTATTGTCCTTCTTATTATGATCGTGAAACTCCGGTTTATTCCACAGAAGATTTTTGGAATGATAAAGCAGTCACGAAAATATATGATGCACTGCCAAAAAATATAATTTTTGGAATAAATAGGGAAGGTGAAGGAAGCGGTTTACAATATGAGAAAGATCTTATTTTGAATGAAGTTAGTAAACCTGTAAAGATTTTGGATAAAAATAAGATCGAAAAAGAAGCAGTATTATATCCAAAGCTTAAGAACAGTCAAATAA
Organism: Chryseobacterium shigense; assembly: GCF_014207845.1. NCBI lineage: Bacteria > Pseudomonadati > Bacteroidota > Flavobacteriia > Flavobacteriales > Weeksellaceae > Chryseobacterium > Chryseobacterium shigense. The sequence continues at coordinate 402,002 of NZ_JACHLC010000002.1, read as the reverse complement.
AAATTAATAAATACAATAGTCTGTTTATCAAAATTTTAAAGAATGATTTTGAAAATAAAATTAAGGTAATGGTATTGTATACAAATGCTGATAATAAATACGGCGAAAAGTATATAATAATATATCAATACGTTAATAACCAATGGACAACTATTGAAACAAAAAAAGAAAATTAAAATGCCAAGAAAAAAAGGTAAATATATAAGTCATAAAAACGAGCAGAAACTCATGGATATCGGAAGACATATCCTGCGTTTTATGAATGCCGATTCGTCAAAAATCTATAATTATAAGCAGATTGCAGACGGAATAGATTATAAAAATCCAAGACAGAGAGAGCAGGTAATCCAGGCTCTCCATAAACTTCAGGGATCTGAAAAGATCAAAGAAGTGGAAAAAGGTAAATACATTGTAAACCTTAAAATTGCAGGAACTTTAACAGGAATCATTGATTTCAACCAGTCCGGTAATGCCTACGTTAGTGTGGAAGGAGTGGAAGACGATATCTTTATTCATTCCAAAAACGTGAAGGATGCATTACAGGGCGATAAAGTTCTGATTATAACCTATCATTTCAAAGGAAAGAAACTGGAAGGATCCGTACTTGAAGTTCTTGAGAGAAACAGAACCGAGTTTGTAGGAACATTCCAGCTGGTTACCCACAAAGATTTTGGGTTTGTAGTTTGTGATAAAAAAACGATCAATACAGATATTTTTATCCCGAAAACGAAATTCGGAGGTGCTGAAAACGGTGATAAAGTCATTGTAAAAATGACAGAATGGAGACCGGGTGATAAAAACCCTGAAGGAGAAATCATCCAGGTATTGGGTGCTCCGGGTGAGCATGAAACAGAAATTCACTCTATCCTTGCCGAATACGGACTTCCTTATGAATTTCCACAGGAAGTTGAGCTTGATGCAGATAAAATAGACAGAAGGATCACAGATGAAGAAGCTGCAAAACGTTGGGATATGCGTGATATCTGTACTTTCACCATTGACCCTAAAGATGCAAAAGATTTTGATGATGCCCTTTCCATCCGAAAACTGGAAAACGGAAACTGGGAGATCGGAGTTCACATTGCAGACGTTTCCCATTACGTTGTTCCCGGAACAATTCTGGATGATGAAGCTTACAAAAGAGCAACTTCCGTATATCTTGTAGACCGTGTGGTTCCAATGCTTCCCGAAGTTTTGAGTAACGATGTATGCTCACTTCGCCCTAATGAAGATAAATATACTTTCTCCGCAGTTTTCCAGCTGAATGATAAAGCAGAAATTCAGAAACAATGGTTCGGAAGAACAGTAATACATTCAGACAGAAGATTTACCTATGAAGAAGCTCAGGAACGTATAGAAACGGGACAGGGAGATCTTGCAGAAGAAATCAATACACTAGATAAACTGGCTAAAATCATGCGTGACCAGCGTGTGAAAAACGGGGCCATTACATTTGACAGAAGTGAAGTAAGATTCAACCTGGATGAAAATAATGAACCGGTGGGAGTTTACTTTAAAATAAGCAAAGATTCCAATCACCTGATCGAAGAATTCATGCTTCTGGCTAATAAGAAGGTGTCCGAGTTTGTATCATTAACAAACAAAGGCGGTGTAACAAACAATACCTTCATCTACAGAGTCCATGATGATCCGGATCCGGCAAAACTGGAAGCTTTGAGAGATTTTGTATCCACTTTCGGGTATAAAATGAACCTTGACAATACCAAAAAAGTAGCAGAATCCCTGAATAATCTACTTCATGACGTTAAAGGAAAAGGCGAAGAAAACATGATTGAAACACTGGCTATGCGAAGTATGAGTAAAGCAGTATATTCTACAGAACCTATCGGCCATTACGGTCTTGGTTTTGAGTATTACAGCCACTTCACCTCTCCTATCAGACGTTATCCTGACCTTCTTGCCCACCGTCTTTTACAGCATTATCTTGACGGAGGAAAATCTCCGAGCAAGCAGGAACTTGAAGAAAAAGCAAAACACTGCAGTTCTATGGAAAGACTTGCTGCCGATGCAGAAAGAGATTCCATCAAGTTTATGCAGGTTAAATTTATGGAAAAACATCTTGGAGAAATATTCAGAGGAGTTATTTCAGGGGTTGCAGAATTTGGATTCTGGGTTGAAATACCGGAAAACGGTGCAGAAGGCCTCATCAAATTAAGAGACCTTGTGGATGATTCCTATTCATACGATGGCAAGACCCATGCCGTTTACGGCAACAGAACCGGTAAAAAATACCAGCTGGGTGATGAAGTGATGATCAAAGTGGTAAAAGCAAACCTTATTCAAAAACAGTTGGACTTTAAGATTGTTGATTAATTAAATCATAAAGTCTAACTTTGTATAAATGGGATGAATTTTTTCATTTAAAATACTATTGAATGTTTGAACTTGTACTTTCTGCCATTGTCTTAGGATTTATGCTGAGCCTGGTTTTTATAGGACCTATTTTTTTCCTTTTAATTGAAACCAGCTTCTCCAGAGGGCCAAGACATGCTCTGGCATTGGATCTCGGAGTAATTACAGCAGATTTGTTATGCATTGTTGCTGCCTATTATGCAAGTGCGGACATTGTTACTTTAATAGATAAACATCCCGGATTTTACAGGATCACCTCTATTCTTATTTTTGTATACGGGATCGTTATGATGGTCACCAAGACCAAAATGCACATGCCCGGCGAAGAAAGAATCATTGGACAGAACTATTTTAAAACGTTCTTCAATGGTTTTTTCTTTAATCTTTTAAATGTAGGGGTTATTCTTTTCTGGCTGGTTACGGTAATTTCCGTAAGAAACCAGTATCCTGATACCAGCAGTTTCATCTTATACATAAGCATCGTTATCGGTACCTATTTATGTATTGATCTGGCTAAAATATTCCTTGCCAAACAATTTCACGATAAACTTACCCAGAAGCTTGCCAACCAGATCAGAAGAGTTGTTGGCGGGATTCTGATTGTTTTCAGTTTCTTTATATTCCTGCAGAGCTTTAAAAAATTCAATCAGTTCGATAAACGCCTGGAAGAAGCTGAGAAAAAAGAAATCAAGTATCAAAAAACAAAATGAAAAAAATAATATTTCCAAAACCCTTTAAAAAAGGAGCTAAAATAGCCGTTATTTCCCCTGCCGGAGCTGTAGATACCACTCAGCTTGAAAAAGGGATAGAAATGATTAAAAACAGAGGATTTGAACCTGTTCTTGGTCAACATCTTTACACTAAATTTTCAAACGGCTATAACTATGCCGGCACTGAAGAAGAAAGGCTGAAAGATATCAACTGGGCCTTAAACGATAATGAAATCTCTGCAGTCTGGGCTTCCAGAGGCGGGTACGGATGCCAGCACCTGATCCAAAGGCTGAAGCTGAAAAACTTTACCGAAAACCCGAAATGGTATATAGGTTATTCAGATAATACCGTTATCCAAAGTTATTTACTGAACAAAGGATTTGCATCTATTCACGGGCAGACCATCAAAACATCCAGCTTTGGAGTTACTGATGAAAGCTACGATCTGATCTTTGATATTTTAAAAGGAAAAAGCCCTAAATATGCTCTTAAATCTCACGGATTTAATAAGCAGGGAAATATTGAAGGAGAATTGGTTGGAGGTAATTTAGCCCTGATTTATGCTCTTTTGGGAACCAAATACTCTTTTGATTTCAGAGATAAGATTTTATTTATCGAAGATATCGGTGAAAATTTCTATGCTTTAGACAGAATGATCATGAGTCTGGAATTAGCCGGGGTTTTCAATAAAATAAAAGGCCTTATCGTTGGTGGAATGACCAATATGGGTGATGAAAAAGAAAACAAAAGCTATGAAGAAAGCTTCGATGAATTTGCCTACAAGCTGATTTCAGACAGAATTTCAAAATATAAATTTCCTGCTGTTTTCGGATTTCCGAACGGACATATCAAAGACAACAGACCATTGATTATTGGTGGAAACGTGAAATTACAGGTTAGTACTAAGGTTAAGATTGAATTTTAAATGAAGGATTTTTTTAAAATCATGGGATACATAGTAACAACAGGACTTCTGGTTTTTGTTATTTATGTAGGTTTTAACCCGGATTTTAATTCAAAATTAATCTATAAGGAAAAATGCATCTGCAATAAAAATTTAAGCATATTGCAGTATGAGTATAGAAGCGGATCCAAAAGAACGACTACTACCAAATATGCCTTCAGTATTGTTGATCAGAATAACAATGTGAAAAATAAGATAAAAGGTATCAGAATCTACAATATAAGATATGCTGACGACAGTTCCTCAGTCGAAAAACCTAAGAAATCAAGATTTTACTGGGACTGTAAGAACAGAAAAGTTCTACTGACCAAAGACGAATTTTTATCATTCTAAAAGACTCTTATTAATGGCAGATCACAACGATTTCGGGAAAAAGGCAGAAGATCTTGCCGCTGGTTTTCTTTTGAAAAAAGGCTATAAAATACTCGTCCGAAACTTCCGGTTTCAGAAAGCTGAGATTGATATTATTGCTGAAAAAGATGATTTAATTATCATTGTAGAGGTAAAGGCCCGTTCCACAGATGCTTTTATGCTGCCCCAGGAAGCTGTTACCAAATCAAAGATTAAATCCATCGTTGCTGCAGCCAATCATTATCTTGAAGAATTTAACAAGAACAGTGAAGTAAGATTTGATATTATCTCTGTGCTTCCGGACGAAAAAAAGAACTTGGTTATCGATCATATAACTGATGCTTTTGAAGCATTTGATGCCGGCTGATACAATGTTAATCCTGAAAATATAGCAGCTTATAAGTTGTTGCCTGTTATATTTTTAGATTGCTATATTAAAAATTTACAAGTTTTATGAAAACAATACTCATCACCGGAGCCACTTCCGGAATAGGAAAATCCACAGCTGAGCTTCTTGCAAAACAAGGAAACAGAATTATTATCTGTGGCAGGAGAAATGAAGTTTTAGACTCATTAAATACCGAACTTTCTCAATATACCGAAATATTTAGTTTAAAATTTGATGTAAGAAATCTTGCTGAAGTTGAGCAGGCAATAAATTCCCTGCCGGAAGAATGGAAAAATATTGATGTTCTTATCAATAACGCTGGGAATGCACATGGTTTGGAACCTCTTTCTGCCGGAAATACAGATGATTGGGATTCTATGATAGACGGGAATGTAAAAGGACTGCTGTATGTTTCCAAAATGGTTATTCCATCTATGAAAGACCGTAATTCAGGGCATATTGTAAACATTAGTTCAGTAGCAGCAAGGCAGACCTATGCCAATGGAACCGTTTACTGTTCAACTAAAAAAGCAGTTGATGTAATTTCCGATGGTATGCGTCTTGAGCTTACAGAATTTGGAATCAAAGTGACCAACATTCAGCCGGGTGCTGTAGAAACAGATTTCTCTCTTGTAAGATTCAAAGGAGACAGTGAGAGAGCTGCTACCGTATATGCAGGTTATGACGCTCTAAAAGCTGAAGATATTGCTGATGCCATTGCTTATTGTGTCAACGCTCCGAAGCATGTTATGGTTTCAGATATGACCATCTACCCTAGTGCGCAAAGTGAGCCGAGAACTATTTACAGAAAATAGGGTGGGAAGAACACTACTTTTTATACTGCTTCTTTCGTTTTCTTTTTGGAACGCCCAAAACGTGAGTGTCTCCCAAAAAGATGAAAAGCTAACAGAAAATATCAGACTTCTGGATACCTATTTACAGAATAATGATGAAAGAATTCTTGAAATTTTAAATCCGGACGTATCATTTGGCCATTCTAACGGATGGGTACAGAACTTTGAAGATTTCAGGAAAGATTTTTCATCAAAGAAAGTAATCTATAAAGACATTCAGCAAACCGAGCTTTCAGAGATCAAACGATATAAAAATATGGCAAGTATCAGAAGAAAAATAAAGGTTTCCGGAATTTACAAAAACCAGGATTTTGAAATGAAACTGGCTTTGCTGGAGATCTGGATAAAAAAGAATGCCGTATGGAAACTCTGGAGCCGGCAGAGTATCGAAATAAAGCCATAAATTTGCATGAATCTGAAGCAATTTTGTCTTCGTGATTTTACAAATCAGCTTAACATAAGAAAATGAAAGTATTATACCTCGAAACCTCTTCCAAAAACTGTTCTGTAGCTATTTCAGATAATGAAAAGCTCCTATGTCTGTGTGAAGAAGTTTCTGAAAACTATAAACAGTCTGAAAGCCTCCATACCTTTGTAGAATGGGCTTTGGAAGGAGCGGGGCTTACCATGAAAGATATTGAAGCTGTTTCCTTGGGAAAAGGACCGGGTTCTTATACCGGGTTAAGAATCGGGGCGGCTTCTGCAAAAGGTTTCTGCTATGGTCTTAAGATTCCGCTGGTTGCAGTAAATTCTCTGGAAAGCATGATAGAGCCTTTTATAAGCAAAAACTATGATTATATAGTGCCATTGATCGATGCGAGGAGAATGGAGGTTTATACGGCCGTTTACGACGGTAATACGGGCAAAGAACTTTCAGCAACCGAAGCTAAAATTTTAGATGAAACTTCTTTTGGAGAATTTAAAGATAAAAAAGTGGTTTTTGTGGGAGATGGTGCAAAGAAGGCTAAAGAGATTCTGAACCTTCCGGATGCAGATTTTAAGGATGATATTTATCCTTCTTCACAATATCTGATCAGAAAGACTATGGAAAAGATTAGTCAAAAAGATTTTGAAGATATTGCCTATTTTGAACCTTTCTACCTCAAAGACTTTCACGGAGTAAAGAAAAAGAAAAGCGAAGAATAAATCTTCGCTTTTTTATTTATTTGGGCATTTCAGGAATAAAGTCAGGATCTTTTTCCTTGTTCTTATCCTTTTTCAGTTTCTGTTTTGTTTTTTTAGGATCAGCATCAGCATCCTGCAATAGCTGCTGAAGCTGGCTGTTTTTGTCATTTCCTCCAGGGTTTGAAGGAATGCCGTTCATGTCCTGTCCCGCCGGTTGTGTTGGAACTCCTGCCGGCTGTTGCGGAACGGAATTTCCTTTGTTATCGGTAGCCTGGAAAGAAAGATCACTTTTCAGGTAATTCAGCATCTCTTTGGCTTTTATACCTTCCGGAGTTTTGGCATAATTCAGTGCAATCTGCTCAAGCTGTAGGATCATCACCTCCTTTCCACTTGTTTTTCCTGTGTTGAAAGCATTTAACAGGTGAAATTTCGGAATAAGGGCATCTTTGGGATACTTCTGTACCGTCTGGTCTATAACATCCTTGCTTTCTCCAAACTTTTCAGATTCATAGAGGGCATAGGCTTTTTTGTATTCATTTTCAACATCTGCCGAAGATTTTACAAATGAATTGTTTTTAGGGTTTCTTGCAAATTCAGCATAAGAACTGTAAGGATAATCGGTCAAAAGGATCTGTTTTGCTCTTTCTGCAACCTGCGGATTCTTTTGGTAATTCATTGCAAATATTTCATAAAGCGCCTGAAGCATTACTTTTTCTTCCGGTTTTACGTCTACAAGGTCATACAATGTCTTGGTGGCTAAAGGGGTATTCGTGAAATAATTTTGGTACATTACTCCCAAACCTAAGGAAGCGGTGTCCCTGTCTTTCTTCAGCTGGCCCAGTTTTTCCTGGTCTGTAGGGATTTGTTCAATATAGTAAGTAGGCTCAAAACGTCTTGGGTTAGGTGCTGAAGTAACGCCAAGAGCTTCATTCTTCATATCTTCAATGGTCGCCATTTTTTTGGAATAGCGCCAGTTATCAGCCAAAGCCCTTTCCCCCCAGATTTGTTTAAACGAAGAAGCTCCTTTACTTATCGTCCCTGTATTGCTAAAATAAAAACCTTTGGTAGTTACCCCAAAATCCTCAAAAGAATTGGTGTTATTGGCAAATATTGAATTGGCATTGTAATCTCCCGTGTCAAAACCTTTGTTTCTTTCTGCGCGTCTTCTCTCCTGCTCTTCTTTTTCTTCCTTAGTTTTCAGTTTGGCAATATACTTGGAGAAAAAGTCATTTCTCTGTGCATCGTTCATCTTTGCTAAAGAAAGAATACTGTCGTTCTTTTTGATCAGGTAGTAGTTTTTGGAGATCTTCTTGATATATTCGGACTGGTCTTTCAAAAGGATTTTGGAAGGCTCATAAGTCATTACCGTAAGAGCAGAATCATAGTAAGTTCCCGCACCGATATAATCATTTTTTTCAAGATAGCTTTTTCCTATTTCGTAATAGGTAAGCCCTCTTATCTGAGGGTCAGATACCTTTTCGAACAGAGACTTTCTGAAAAATTCCTGGGCTTCCTCTTTTTTCCCGGCCTTGTTGGCCATTAAACCCAGAGCGTAATAAAATTCATTTTTTCTTGAAACATAAGTTCCCTTTTTACTGATGCCTTCAAGGTAACTTTTAGCCCCATTATAATCACCTTTTCCATTGAAGGTTTTAGCAATTGCAATTTGGGATTTCACCTCGAATTCGAAATCATTGGCATATTTATACGCCTGAGTATAGCTTTCGCGTGCTTTATCATTTTGGCCCAGATTTTCAGAAACCTGTCCTCTCAGATAAGCTATCCTGCTTTTCAGCTTTCTATCAGAATTCAGCTCAAAAGCCCTGTCCAGTTCAGCGCCGGCTTCTTCCAGTTTTCCTGCATCAAGAAGTGCTTCGGAAGAATAAATGCTCAAAAGTTTTGCATAGCTTTTATTAATGTCCTCCCCTTTCAGTTTGGCAAAAGTTTCATTGGCTTTATGATAGTCTTTGATCTGTGCATAGGCTACTCCCTGGTAAATTCTGGCCAAAGGAAGCCTCTTATCCTCTTTCATGTGTGAAAAAACATAATTTAAAGCATCTAAAGCCTGCACTGCCTTATTCTGGTAAATCCTCGACTGTACAAGGATCATATAGGCATCAAAGATCTTTTTATTCTTTTCCTCACCGTTTCGGATAACGGAGTATTTATTGATCGCTTTTTGAGCTTTTGCTTCCGCAATTTCCAAAGTGCTTGCTCCTTTATTTTGAAGCTCGTCAGGCATATTGGGAACACCATTTCCCTGAGCTCCAGGCATTCCGGGAGGCATTCCAGGGGCCCCCCTTTCAGAAGTCCGGTTCACTTCACCCATTTTCATGGAATTTTCCGCGAAGGCCTCAGACTGTCCCAGATCACTTCCCAAAGGCTGATCTTCAAATGTAAGTATAGGAATATAAGGAGCATAAAAATTATCTTTATGTCCTTTATCTCTACTCGTGAACTCACTGTTTAACGCATCTTTTGCATTAAAAAGGGTGTTGTAATATGTGTGGAATCCTTTTAAAAATTTTGATCGCTGTTCCGGCTTTTTGGTTTTGGTAGCACAGGAAGCAACGATACACATGATTAAGAGGAATAATATATTCTTTTTCATTATTCAATATAACAATCTAATCTGCTTTTTATTATCAGCAGTTGATAATTTTGTAAAAATAACAAAATTTTGTAATGAATAATATTTATATTTCTTTCAGAATTTTATAAACCAGATGGGTGGGAAGCCCCATGATCGTATAAAAGCTTCCGTTCAGCTTCCTGATCTTTGCCATACCCAGCCATTCCTGGATACCATAGCTACCCGCCTTGTCGAAAGGTTTGTAATTCTGAATGTAATATTCTATTTCATCATCCGTAATTTCATCAAATTCTACGTCTGCCACATCAGTTTCTGTAAAAGTTTTATCAGCAGATTTTATAGTAATTCCGGTATAAACCTGGTGAGTTTTTCCGGAAAGAAAGCGTAGCATTTGCCGTGCTTCCTTTTCATCCTTCGGTTTTCCAAGGATCTGGTTATCTGTTGCAACAACCGTATCAGCAGTTAACAGTACTTCACCGGCAGTCAATTCCCGGAATGTTTTTGCTTTTAATTCTGACAGATAAGCTGCAGCCTCTCCTATTTCAATATTCTCAGGAAGAATTTCTTCACAATCAATTTTTACAACCTCGAAATCGAAGCCTAAACTTGAAAGAAGTTCCTTCCTTCTCGGAGACTGGGATGCTAAAAGTAATTTCATAAGCTGTTTTATACAGATTGGGTATTATCATCATGCCAGTTTCCCTGAACCTTCATTACCTGCTCTATCACATCACGTACTGCCCCGCTGCCTCCCTTTTTTTCAGAAATATAATCGGATATTCCTTTTACCTCAGGAACGGCATTTTCAGGACATGCAGCAATAGCAGAGTTTTCCATGATATGAATATCGGGAAGATCATCTCCCATCGTTAGAATCTCTTCGTTTTTAAGATTGTATTTCTTTTTAAAATCTTCAAAATCAGCCATCTTATTGTGTGATTTCGGATAATAATCCTGTATTCCCAGGTAATTGATTCTGTGCTTCACCATTTCATCGTTTCCGCCTGTGATAACACCAATTAAATAATTGTTTTTTAATGCTTTAACCACAGCATATCCATCCAGGACATTCATCACCCTGCACATATTTCCGCCCGGAAGAAGATAAACGCTTCCATCTGTAAAAACTCCGTCCACATCAAATACAAATGCTTTAATATCCTTTAATTTCTCTTTATAGCTCATACATTTTCTGAATAGAATGATTCATTGTTTTATAAATCTCAAGACTTTCGTCTTTTAATAACTGCTCATGTAATTCCAGCACCCGCATATCATTTCGTACTGCTGGCCCCGTTTGCGCTGATCTAGGCTCAATCTCATGGATCTTTTGTACCGTTTCATCAATAAGCGGCAGAAAATAATCAAATGGAATTTCCTGTGAGTCTGAAATTTCCTTAGCTCTGGCGAATAGATGATTCACAAAATTACAGGCAAAAACGGCTGTCAGATGAATGTATTTTCTTTTTTCATAAGTGCTCTCCATCACATTGCTGGAAATTCTGGAGGCAGTTTCAAAAAGAAGCTTTTTGTCCTGTTCATTTTCAGTTTCAATGAAAAACGGAATTTTCTCATAATCCAGTTCTTTTGATTTTGAAAAGGTCTGCAATGGATAAAAGCTTGATTTTCTGTACTCCCCTTTCAGAATTTCTTTGGGAAGAGACCCTGAAGTATGGGCAACCAGACAGTCTTTTTTGGTAATAAGCCGGGAAACATTTTCTACAGAATTATCACTTACACAAATGATATACAGATCTGCATCCTGAAGATTTTCCGTAGAATAGGGAATATTCAGTTCTTCGGAAATTTTCTTCAGTTCTTCGGTATTCCTTCCAAAAATCTGCATTAATGGAATATTGTTCAGGCTAAAAGCTTTTGCCAGATGGTAAGCCACATTTCCGGATCCTATAATTACAATTTGCATCTAACAAAGATAAGATTTTAAAGGAAGATGAAAGAAGAACACCGGAAGTTTATGGCAAATACCTTTATAGCCTGTTACCTGAAGCTCACATCATAACAATCTGATATTATTTTAAATATTTGGACTGAAAATTGAATAAGTAATTTAACTTTCGGCTATTTTTGTAATCCAAAACAGTGAAAGCATCTTATGAAGATTAAGGACGCGGAAATTATTTCGTTGATGCAAAACCCACGGACCCAGGAAAAAGGGGTACGGGCCTTGATGGATGCTTATCAGAGCAGATTGTACTGGCATATCAGAAGAATTATTGTAGATGGGGATCTTGCTCAGGATACACTGCAGGAGACTTTTATTAAAGCCTATCAGAATTTTCACCAGTTTAAAAATGACAGCCAACTGTATACCTGGCTTTACAGGATTGCCACCAATGAAGCATTACAGCAGGTAAACAAGATGAAGAAAATGCAGAAAACCGATGAAGATCCTGAATATTACATGCAGAACCTGGTGTCTGACAATACAGAAGGAGATGCGGAAGAGATACAGCTGCTGCTCCAGAATGCAATACAAAGCCTGCCCGAAAAGCAGAAACTGGTATTTATGATGCGGTATTATGATGATCTTCCTTACGAAGAGATATCTAAAATTGTAGATATGTCTGTAGGGACCTTAAAAACGAATTATCATTATGCCAAACAGAAAATAGAAGAATATATAAAAGAAAATTACGAAAGATAATTTTTTGACCAAAGCAAGATGAAAGAGTTCGACATAGAAAAACTAGAACGAAAGAACATTTACAAAGTTCCGGATCATTTATTTGAAAATATCCAGAATCATGTAATGAACGAAGTAAAAACGGGTAAAAAAGCACCAATTTTCAAACTGAATTGGATGTATGCCGCTGCGGCATCACTGGCTTTGATATTCGGAGCAACATATGTTTTTAATTCTGATAGTGACCCTTCAAAAGATGTTTCGAATTCAAAAACATATGCAGTTAATAACCAGGAACCTAAAACGGAAAGCGAACGTGCTTACGAGACCCTGGAAGCGGATTTAACTTCTGTTGAAAATAATAATCAAACAGTTGTAAATCAGGGAAATAAAACTATTGCAAGCAACCCTGAAAACAGAGTTGATAATAAAACAAGCTCACAGCCCGTAAAAGCTGTTGCCAAACAAGAGGAAACTAAAATGAATGAATATCTGGATTCGTTTTCAAACTCTGAAATATCAGAGCTGGCAAGCAATTCAACTCAGGATGTTTATTTAGATTTATATAATTAAAAGAAAGATGAAAAAGATATTATTTATACTTTTTATTATTTATGGTTTTGGTCTGAATGCCCAGAATGCAGATTACGACTGGAAAAAAATGGACCCTAAAAAAAGAAAAGAGGTAATAAACAATCTTTCTCCCGAAGAGAGAAAAGAACTTCTTAAAAAGTTCAGAAATAATATGGTGCTGGAAAATCTTGAAATTGACCCCAGTGATAAAACAGAATTCACTCAGCTTTATAACGAATACCTGGATAACCAGAAACAGATAAAAAGCCAGTTTGATCCTAATTTCAACCCGGAAACATTATCTGATGAAGAAGCGAAAGCCAAGCTTCAGCAGAGTTTTGATGTAGGGCAGAAGCTTCTGGATAACAGAAAAAAATATGCTGATAAAATGCAGCAGGTGATTCCTTGCCAGAAAGTATTAAAACTATTCCAGTCTGAAGGAATGATGAGAGATAAAATGAATGAAAGAAAGCCTCATTCCGGGTACAATAATATGGCAAGACCCAAACAGAACCCATAATAGTTTATTTTTTTAATGTTGGACGGCTCTTACAAATTTTTTTGTGAGAGCCGTTTAATTTTTAAAATGAATTCTTAGTTTTGCGGCAAATTCTATTATGAAAAAAATACTGTTGTTTTTTCTGTTTTCAGTTATATTGTCAGCACAAAAAACAGAAATCATTAAACTTAATAAAAATATTAAGGATAAAAATTCACGAACAAAATCTCTACGGTTAACTGATAACAGGGGAGATAAAGACTTAGGAACCCTGGATTACAAAGGGGAAACTGTTCAGATGAAATTCAGCAATGAAGATTTAAAAAATCATTTTGAAGCCTGGTTTGCCGATGATAATAAAGTAAGGGGAAATAACGATATTGTAATTCTTTTAGAAGATGTAAAGATCAGTAATTTTGAAAATACAGGTCTCGCAAAAGTAAAAATTAAAGTAAGCAGCTTCATCAACAGAAGCGGCAAATATTTTTTTATCAACAGGTACTATAATACATTAGATTTTAACTCTAAGATCACACCTAATATTCCGAGTGCAGTTTCTTCAGCTATTTCGGATATATTATCCTCTTTTATTATTGAGTCTTATTCCCATCTTGTTTTAAGTACGCCTATTCTGGAAGCTGAGCTCAATAATTATGGGGAAATACTGGAGAAGAATATGAAATATATTAACTCTTCAGATCTTGTAAATGGAGTTTATAAAGATTTTAAGTCTTTTTCCGAGCAAAAACCACAAAAAGGATATTATGTAGATAAAAATAAAAAAGGGAATATAATTGGAGTGAAAAATGAAAACGACCTTCTTGTCTCAAGTGAGGAAATATTTGGATATATTGAGGATGGTAAAGCTTATAAACTTACACCTGTGGGTTTTTTAGAGATTGAGAAAGACGATAAAGGATATTATATTGTTTCTTCAAGATTAGAGCTGTATCCAAGAAACAGCAATACAGGAGCTATGGTTGGAGTAATGGCAGGAGGACTTATCGGGGGGCTTATTGGTGCAGCAATTGATTCCGGATCACAAACAGGCAGAAGAAATAATAATGCTAATTTATCAAACGTTTATATAGATTCCTTAACCGGAGCCTATATCTTTGAAAAATAAATTGTACACTGAAAATTAAGCACAGATAATCTGCCTGCTTTTTTTTATCTTTGCAAATTACAACGTTCTTAAATGAAAAACATACGAAATTTTTGCATAATCGCTCATATTGACCACGGTAAAAGTACTTTGGCAGACCGTCTTTTGGAGTACACCAATACAGTTACTCAAAGAGAATTGCAGTCTCAGACCCTGGATGATATGGATTTGGAAAAGGAACGTGGGATTACCATAAAATCTCACGCCATCCAGATGGATTATGAGTATAAAGGAGAAAAATATATCTTAAACCTTATTGATACACCGGGACACGTGGATTTTTCCTACGAAGTTTCCCGTTCCATTGCAGCCTGTGAAGGAGCGCTTCTTATTGTAGATGCAGCTCAGAGTATTCAGGCACAAACCATCAGTAACCTTTACCTGGCACTGGAAAATGATTTAACGATCATCCCGATTCTTAATAAAATTGACCTCCCTTCAGCCAATCCTGAAGAAGTAACCGATGAGATCATGAATCTGATTGGATGCGAATATGATGACGTTTTAAGAGTTTCCGGAAAAACAGGAGAAGGTGTTCATGACCTCCTTGAAAAGATTGTGGAGAGAATTCCTGCACCAGTAGGAGATCCTGACGCACCGCTTCAGGCACTTGTTTTTGATTCGGTGTATAACCCTTTCAGAGGAATTGAAGCTTATTTCAAAGTAGTGAATGGAAGTATTTCCAAAAATGAAAAGATCAAATTCTTTGCTACCGGAAAAGAATATGGAGCAGACGAAGTAGGAACACTTAAATTAAAGCAGGTTCCAAAAAAGACAATCGGTTGTGGAGATGTAGGATATCTGGTTTCCGGAATTAAAGATGCAAGAGAAGTAAAAGTGGGAGATACCATTACTTCTTTTGAAAAACCGGCCTCAGGACCTATTGAAGGTTTCGAAGAAGTAAAGCCAATGGTATTTGCCGGTATTTATCCTATTGATTCAGAAGATTTTGAAGAACTGAGATTCTCTCTTGAAAAATTAAGGCTGAATGATGCTTCTCTGGTTTTTGAACCGGAAAGTTCTGCCGCTTTAGGATTCGGTTTCCGTTGCGGATTCCTGGGAATGCTTCACATGGAGATTGTTCAGGAACGTCTGGACAGAGAGTTCAATATGAACGTAATCACCACAGTACCGAACGTATCTTATTTCGGATATTCCAAAAAAGATCCTGAAACTCCGATCCTGATCAATAACCCTTCAGAAATGATGGATCCTTCGATTATGGACAGAGTGGAAGAACCGTTTATCAAAGCTTCCATCATCACGAAATCCGATTTCGTTGGTGCCGTAATGACTTTATGTATTGAAAAAAGAGGAGAGATCGTAAACCAGAGCTATTTAACTTCTGAAAGAGTAGAGCTGGTCTTCAATATGCCTTTGGCAGAAGTTGTATTCGATTTCTACGACAGGTTAAAATCCATTTCTAAAGGATATGCGTCATTTGATTATCACCCGATAGGATTCAGGGCTTCCAAACTTGTAAAAATGGATATCCTGATCAATGGAGATATGGTTGATGCCCTTTCTTCACTGATCCACGACAGTAATGCATATCATATTGGTAAAAAAATGTGTGAAAAGCTTCGTGAGCTGATCCCGAGGCAGCAGTTTGATATTGCTGTTCAGGCAGCACTGGGAACGAAGGTTATTGCCAGGGAAACCATAAAGGCATTAAGAAAAGACGTTACCGCAAAATGTTACGGAGGAGATATTTCCAGAAAACGTAAACTTCTTGAAAAGCAGAAAGAAGGTAAAAAGAAAATGAAACAGATCGGAAGGGTTGAAGTGCCCCAGTCTGCATTCATGGCAGTATTAAAACTAAACGATTAATATAAAAAGACCGGTAAATTTTACCGGTCTTTTATTTTTCAGAAATTTCGCTGTTTCTCAATCAGATTCGCCTGTATTACAAGGGCTCCGAGACCGAGAATTACTTCAGCAATTCCCAGTGTTCTTATAAGATTGATCCCGCATACGAGACATTCAGGTTCCGGGAAAGGCTTTTTCCCCACAACAATGATCAGTACTCCTCCTATGATGATAATGACCACGATAAAGGCTCTTAATAATGTTTTCATGATGGTATAAATTTTTATTTCTTATACCAAAGTTGAGCATATCTGTCAGGAAATCAGTAAGGAAAACCACTGTTTCATTATAGTGCTTTTCTCCTTTTTATTTCTTTTTTGTGAATTTTATTTCCATAGTTTTATATTCCTTTCCTGTTTTGGCATCAGGACCGTACATTTCCATAATATGATTATTAGCATCGGTGAAAGTGTAAACCTCTCTGAAATCACAGTCTTCTCCGGGTCTTGCAGGATCAGTCATTTTACCTTTGAATTCAATGGATTTTTTAGTCGGGTTCCAGTCTCCTTCAGCATGCATAATTCCTGTACCCATATTATCAATCCAGGTGCTTATAAACTTTTTCTTAGAATTGTCGTAACCCATAATACTCATTCCTTCAAATGGCATCCCCATAAAATTTCCCTTATATGTGCTGTGCTGGTATCTTCCTCCGAATATCATTTTATTTGTACATTCAGATTGACTTGTAATGGGCTGGCCGCCATTTTCCATCCATGTAGTGGTTACTCCTGTCCAGTTCCCATCGTAAAGAGCCAGTGTTTTGTGCATTTCACCCGGAGTTGCATATTCCATCCATGCCTTCGTGGCGGTTGCAGAGTCTACAGGCTTCCACGCCGTTGCAGAATCTGCTTTAGCTGAATCTTTTTCTGTGGCAGGTTTACCCTTCTCACAGGCCGTCATTAGAAAGACAATGGATAACAGTGATAGTAAATTTCTCATAATTGTTTAGTTTTAAGTATGTTATTGTAAAATAAAGTTAATCAATTTCATTATTCGGGCAATTCTTTTTTTGATTTCATTTATAAACCATACCTTTGTGTATTCATAACGCAAACTAAAATTATGGGGTCTTCAAAAAAAATTCAGGATATAAAAGTTGCCGTTGATGCCGTTATTTTCGGTTATTTCGATAAGCAGGACCTTCAGCTTCTATTAATCAAAAGAAAGATTGATCCGTACAAAGGAGGCTGGGCGCTTCCCGGCGGTCTTGTTATGGATGATGAAAACCTGGATGATGCTGTAAAAAGAGAACTGTATGAAGAAGCCGGCATAAAGCCCGATTTTCTGGAACAGCTTTACAGTTTTGGTAATGTGGGCCGGGACCCTAGAAATAGAGTGGTTTCTGTGGCTTATCTGGGCCTTGTAAACCCTTCCTATCATGAACTCTTTGCAGACTCGGATGCAGAAGATGCCCAATGGTTCAGTGTAAATAAGCTCCCTTCACTCGCCTTCGATCACAAATCTATTATCGATATGGCGTTGAACAGACTTCGTACTAAAATTCAATATCAGCCGGTTGGCTTTAATCTTCTGAATGAAGAATTCCCCTTCTCAGACCTTGAAAATCTTTACAAAACTATTGTCGGGCACGAAATAGACCGCAGAAATTTCCGTAAAAAAATCATGAGCTACGGCCTGTTGAATGAAACCAATAATGTTAAAAAAGAAGGCAGCGGCAGGCCCGGAAAACTCTTTACCTTCAATCAGAAGAAGTATGAAGAACTCGAAAAAGAAGGCTTCTATTTCGAGATTAAATAATTCCTGTATCAAATTCTCCTAAGCCTGTAATCAGAAATAAATTTTGATTTTCCCTATCTCTTTAAATTAAACTTAAGTTTTAGTTTAATTGTATTTTTAGTGTCATTCGTGAAAGCATTTGTGACATTTGTGTTTAAAGAATTAAAATATTTCAATTGATAATCAGTAACTTAAATATTTAGCGTAAAAATAACACAAAGTAAATTTTGTTTATAAGATAATATTGTTTTACATTTGTGTACAAATAACACAATCGTGAAATTTAGCTTACAAAATATCATTGAAAGATTTCAGAAAAAAGAAGAACTTGAATTCCTTTTTTTCTGGGAACATACTGTAAAAGACGAGATTACTAAATCATGCTTCAGTCAATGGTTTCCAATTCAGTTTGAAGAAAACGGAACCGTATATAAAACCGCAGAACATTATATGATGGCCGGAAAAGCAAAATTATTCAATGATCAGAAAGCATTAGAGAAAATTTTAAATTCTGAAACTCCAAATCAGGCTAAAAGTTTGGGAAGAAAAGTAGAAAATTTTGATCCGAAGCTTTGGGATGAGAATAAGTATGAGATTGTAAAAAGAGCTAATCATCTGAAATTCTCTCAAAATCTGAATTTTAAGGATTTCCTTCTGTCTACAGCAGATAAAGTCCTTGTTGAAGCAAACCCTTATGATAAAATCTGGGGTATAGGTATGCTGGAATCTGATTCCGGAGCAGCCGACCCGGCTTTATGGAATGGAGAGAACCTGCTGGGTTTTGCTCTCATGGAAGTCAGAGATGAATTGAAAAAATAGAAATACAACCATCAAACACAAAATATCAATTATGGAAAAAACAGAACTTCACCCGCAGATATTCCTGATCGAAGATTTTCTTTCTTCCGATGCTTGTGACAACTACATTGCTATGGCGCAGGAAAAAGTTTTTGAAGAAGCTAAAATCAACATGAACGGAAGACAGATGATGAGTAAAGGGATAAGGAATAATGACAGATTAATGGTTTTTGATAATACTTTAGCTAAAGATCTTTTTGAAAAAGCAGCCGATTTTCTTCCTGAAAACCATGAAAATTATAAGCTCCGGGATTTTAATGAAATGTTCAGAATTTATAAGTATTCTCCCGGGCAAAGGTTTAAAATGCACAGAGACGGAAGCTATATCCGCAACGAGAACGAGAAAAGCTTTTATACCTTTCTGATCTATCTGAATGATGATTTTGAAGGAGGAGAAACAGAATTCGAAAATCTGTTCACTGTAGCCCCAAAAAAAGGGTCTGCATTGGTTTTCTATCATCCTTTAAGACATGAGGGAAAAACTCTGATCAGTGGCCTGAAATATGTTTTGAGAACTGATGTAATGTATTCCAACAGATAATAATCTTTACAGGATGGGCATTGCTATGCTATTTTTAATTAGCGTATAAATAACACAAAATAGAATTTAAAAAGATGGAAAACGAACTGAAACCAAAATTCATAGAGTCATTACAGAGAAATAATGACCAGATCAGGGAAGACCGGGCAAAAACTATCGGAGCAGATTCCGAGCTGATCTACAGGCGCAGGGTAGAAGATATTGAGCTTAAAATAAAAAGACTGGAACGTGAGCGGGAAGGGCTCATTGATATCAGTCCTTTAGACAGGAACAGTCTTACGTTTGCAGATTTTCAGCTGGAAGCATTTGTTCAGAAAGATATAGAATTATCATTAACAATCAGAAATTTGAATATTCAGTTAGAGGTTGCAGTAAAAAGATTTGAATATTTATTCGGTAAAACAATTTAATTATGGGAAGTACAAGATACGATATGGACGCTCGTTTCGACAGAGCAAGAAAAGAAGGTTACGGATATAAGTCCGCAGGTGAAATTTTCACCCAGAATGCAAAAAGAAGAGCACACGAATCTATGAACCCAAAAGGTATTTCGTTCAGGGAATCCAGGGATTCAGATGTACACCCCAACTCAGTTCCTGTCATTTTAGGATTGGACGTAACAGGCAGTATGGGGCATATTCCACACGAACTTATTAAAGAAGGCTTACCTAAATTGATGGGCGGAATTATCCAGGGCGGAGTTCCTGATCCTGCACTTTTATTCCTTGGAATAGGAGACCATGAATGCGATGCTTATCCTTTGCAGGTCGGGCAGTTTGAATCCGGTGATGAAGAGCTGGATATGTGGCTTACCAGAACCTATATTGAATCCGGTGGAGGAGGAAATGCAGGAGAAAGTTATCTGCTGGCCTGGTATTTTGCCGCTTTCCATACCAGAACAGACGCTTTCGAAAAGAGAAACCAGAAAGGGATATTATTTACAGTAGGAGATGAACCTTGTTTAAAAACGCTTCCCGCTTCTACCATCAGGGAAATCATGGGAACCGGCCAGCAAACATATACACAGTTTGAGTTGCTGGAAGAAGCAAGAAAACGTTATGAAGTATACCATATCAATGTTCTGCACTCAGAACAGGCAATGCGTGCAGATAGTGGCTGGAAAGAATTATTGGGACAAAATTGTTTATCCGTAGCAGATCACAGGGAAATCCCGAACGTTATTAAAAGAATTATCTGTGATACATTCAAAAATAAAACTTTCGGATCAGCAGATAATGCAGGGTTTGATAATATTCAAATGTTTTAGGTCATGAAAAAAGCACAAATAGTAATAGGCCTGGGTTTTGGGGATGAAGGAAAAGGAATCACTACGGATTTTCTGGCACAGCAAAACCCTGAGTCTGTTATCATCCGGTTTTCCGGAGGACAGCAGGCTGCACATACGGTAATGATTGACGGTAAGAAGCACATTCATTCCAGTTTTGGGAGTGGAGCACTTCGGGGATTACCCTCTTATTTTACAGAACACTGTACCATTCATCCTGTTTTTCTGTTGAATGAAAGAAAAGAGTTAATAGAAAAAGGCGGAAATGTTGCATTACATATTCATCCTTTGGCTAAAGTGACCACTCCGTTTGATGTATGGCAAAACAGAAAAAGTACAAAAAACCTTGAGCATGGAACCTGTGGAAAAGGGATTGGTGCAACAATGAAAAGACATGAAAGCCCTTACAAACTATTTGCTGCCGATTTAATTGCTCCAAGAGGAATGCTGGTTGAAAAGCTGAAAGGAATAGCTTACTATTATGGCTTTATGGATGAGAATCAGGTACAGGAAGCACTGCAGGATTTTCTGAATGCAATAGATCAGATCGACTGGAAAATAGAAGATTATACCTATCTGAATTCATTTGAAAACCTCATTTTTGAAGGCAGCCAGGGAATTCTGCTCGATATGGATCATGGAGTATTTCCAAATGTAACCTATGCAAATACCACCTCAAAAAATGCTTATGAGATCTGCAGAATATTGGAAATAGAGGATATTGAAATGTATTATGTGACAAGGGTTTATTCCACGCGTCACGGAAACGGCTGGATGAGCAATGAAAAGGAGTTGAAACTTGAAAATAATGAAGAGGAAACCTGTATTTTTAACGAGTATCAGAAAGAACTTCGTTTCGGAGACCTGGATTATGATCTTTTGAATTATGCCCTTGTTGTAGATGGAGCTTATGTAAAAACATGCCAAAAAAATCTCGTTATTACATGTCTGGATCAAACTGATGAAGAGTTTAAAACCGAGAATTTGAAAATAAAATTTGACAAAATTTATGGATCATATTCTCCTTATTCCAAAGACTTTAAACAAATTTTTAACAGAATAATGACTTATATTTAAGAACTAAACCATAAAACATTAAAGTGATGAACGCAAAAACATTATACAGACCAGTAGGAGAAAAAGAAATGGCTTTAATTATTGAGAGCAGATATAAAAAATTCCCACCAAGACTGGAATGGCAGCCGATCTTTTATCCGGTTCTGGATGAAAACTATGCGTCAGAAATTGCTGAAAAATGGAATACAAGAGATGAGGCCGGAAATTACCTGGGTTTTGTAACAAGGTTTAAGGTAAAGGAAGAAGTGGTTAACCAATATCCAGAGCAGAATGTAGGTGCAAAAAATCATAATGAATTGTGGGTTCCGGCTGAAGGGTTGGAGATTTTCAATGATGCAATTATCGGGAATATTGAAGTGATGAAAGTTTTCATCGGAAAAAATTTTAAAGAAGCAGCAAATAGAGAGATAGAAAATTTATTATTAAAAATTAATCATGACAAATAAAGGAATGGCAAAAGATACACTAGAAATCTTAGCTAGAACATATTATATAAACGAAGAAAACGAGAAGATAGATTTAAAGAATCAATTGGAAGTATGTAAAAAAGAAACCGTTCTATTTTCATCCGAAGAACTTTCCACAATGATCAAAAATGAACTTCCGGAAACATCTTTTGAAACCGAATTTGAAACTTGGAATTGCAGTTCTTTAAAAGCAATTTTAAAGTTATCCGAAGAAGAAAACCAGGAAAAACTGATGTGCCTAAATTTTGCATCAGCCAAAAATCCGGGAGGAGGTTTTATCAATGGAGCTGAGGCTCAGGAAGAAAGCCTGGCAAGAACTTCAGCCTTGTATGAAACACAGCTTCAGGCATGGGATTATTACAGAATTCACCGCGCAATGGAATCTTGTTTTTATACAGATATGATGATTTACAGTCCGAAAGTGCCTGTTTTCAGAAAAGACAAAGGAGAGCTGTTATTAAAGCCTGTTTTGTGTAATTTCATTACGTCTCCTGCGGTAAATGCCGGAGTTGTAAGAAGACAGGAACCGGAAAGAGCAAATGAAATTTTTAAAGCAATGGATGTAAGAATGGATAAAATGTTTGCTCTTGCCTTGAGTCAGGGAAATGAGATATTGATTCTAGGAGCTTGGGGATGCGGAGTTTTCAGAAATGATCCTAAAGATCTTGTAGAGCTTTTCAAAAAGCATTTGTACGGAAAATATAAGAACAAATTTAAAAAAGTGGTTTTTGCAGTCTTGACTAAAAATGAAAAAATGCTCGAATTGTTCCAAGAAATAGAATAAGGATTTAACAAGTAAATATGTAGAAAATTATGAAAGGATACAAATATCGGTCAATAGAAAAGGATGTTTTTGATAGAGATTTTAAAACTATTGAAAACAATTCTTTCTATTCATCAAATTATAGCATTTTGAATGATCCTTTTGATATTTATTTCGATGAAGAGATATCCCAGTTAGTAAATATTTTAAAAATTTTATTTCCTATCAAAGAGTTAGATAATTTTGAAAATCAGTTCAAAGAGGTTTTGAAATTTAAAGAAAAAATTGGTGTTTACTGTTTGAGTAGTGATTTTTTAAACGAACAACTATGGGCTTATTATGCTAGTTCTTATGCTGGGTATTGTATAGAATATGACTTGGATAAATTGGTAGATAAAGGACAAAATGTTGATTTCCAATGTCAATTCGAGATAAATTATAAAGAGAATATTCCAACATTAGATATTGATGATATTACCAATCTAAAAGATAATTTTATTCAAAAAATGTTTGCCACTAAAAAGTCTGCTTGGCAACATGAAAAAGAAATACGTTTGATTTTTGACAAATATGGTATGAAAAAGTTCCATCCATCAGCAATTACAGGAATGTATTTTGGAATTAAAACCCCGGATATAATAAAAGAATCTTTTTATAAACTTTTTGAGAGTAGAGATGTAAAATTCTATGAAGTATTTCCTTCGAATTTTAAATTAGATTTTAGGCTAATTAATGAAACAAAAAGAAAACTTAAATATGACGTTACTAAGTTTGATTTTGAAATAATTAGGCCTCCGCTAACTAATCAATGGGAACAAATTTTTGATATATATTATAAAGGAAATCCTACAGATAAACAGGAAATCGAAAAATTTATTGAGGCTTTTAAGGAGAAATACTGTACTAAAGAAAGTACTTTATATATATTCAATAATAAAGAAGTTTTACCTCTATTAGAAAAGTATCCTCTTACAGTTGAACAAAATATTCAATATGAAAATTCGATTATAACTACTATTTATAATAAATGAACAGTAAAACCAATGAAAAAACTAACCATATTAAGCGGAGCTGGAATCAGTGCTGAAAGCGGAATAAAAACATTCAGGGACGGAGACGGACTCTGGGAGAATCATAATATAACGGACGTTGCAAGTCCGGAAGGGTGGAGAAAAGACAGAGCCCTGGTTCTGGAATTTTATAATCAAAGGAGAAGACAGCTTCATGAAGTTCAACCCAATGAAGCCCATCAGTTATTAGCAGAATTGGAAAAACATTTTGAGGTTCAGATCATCACTCAAAATATAGATGACCTGCATGAAAGAGCCGGATCAACCCATATTCTTCATATTCATGGAGAACTCTTCAAATCTTGTTCGTGTAACAACAAAAATCTTATCTATGAGCAGAAAGGAGATATCCGGATTGGAGATAAAGCAGAAGACGGAGCTCAGTTAAGACCTTTTATCGTTTGGTTTGGCGAGGATGTTCC
Source organism: Chryseobacterium shigense (assembly GCF_014207845.1). NCBI lineage: Bacteria > Pseudomonadati > Bacteroidota > Flavobacteriia > Flavobacteriales > Weeksellaceae > Chryseobacterium > Chryseobacterium shigense. The sequence continues at coordinate 377,670 of NZ_JACHLC010000002.1, read as the reverse complement.
ATTATATCAGACAGCAAGAGAAAAAGTAAGAGATGCCGACATTCTGGTGGTTATCGGAACCTCTTTGCAGGTATACCCGGCCGCAGGATTAGTTCATGAGATTAAAGATGAATGCTTACTGGTTGTAATCAATCCTAATGAAACAGGTTTCGGATATGGTAAAAGAGCCGTAGTGATGAAAGAATCTGCAACAAAAGGAATGAAACTTCTGTTTGATAAACTTGTAGACCTTGCCTGATGGAAAATATAGTAAAAGCCGGAATTTTTGGAGTATGCGTTGGAGATGCGTTGGGAGTTCCGGTGGAATTCAGAAGCAGAGATCAGCTTAAACGCTCACCGGTTACTAAAATGAGAGCGTTGGGAACTCACCATCAACCCGCAGGAACTTGGAGTGATGATACTTCATTAACATTATGCCTTGCAGATAATCTTTCCAATGGTTATGATCTGGAAAATATTGCGTTAAAGTTTCTCCAGTGGTATAATGCAGAGATCTGGACACCTCATGGAAGGGTTTTTGATATTGGAATTGCAACTTCACAAGCCATACATAGAATAGGCAAGGGTATCTCCCCTACTTTATGCGGAGGAAATTCGGAGTTTGATAATGGAAATGGTTCTTTAATGCGGATCATGCCATTATTATTTTATATCAGGGATTTTCCTATTGAAAAACGCTTTGATATTACAAAAGATGTTTCGTCCATTACACATGGACATATCCGATCTGTTTTGGCTTGCTTTATTTATTTGGAATTGGCTTTAGAAATTCTGACGGGAAAAGATAAATGGGAAGCATATAGAACAATGCAGAAGAAAGTTAGCGAATTTTTGAATCATAATCCTATCTGTTCTCAAAATGAGATGGATAAATTCCATAGAATTTTAGAATTAAAAGTAGGAGAATATGATTTGGACCCGCTATATACTTTGAAAGAAGAACAAATAAATTCTTCCGGTTACGTCCTCCACAGCCTAGAAGCATCACTATGGTGCTTCCTGAACTCTGAAACCTATGCAGAAGCAGTCCTGAAGGCTGTAAATTTAGGAGAAGATACAGACACCACTGGAGCCATCACCGGAGGAATTGCAGGAATCTATTACGGTTTTGAAAATATTCCGGAAGAATGGATTGCTGAACTGGCAAGAAAAAATGATATTGAAGCTTTATGCGAAAAGCTTCAGAAAAAACTAATACAATAAAAACACACACTATGAATGAAATAGAAAACAAAAGAATAAGCAAATTTCTAAGCCTTATTCTCAGACATCAACCCGAAATCATTCAGCTGAAACTGGATGAAAACGGCTGGGCAGACGTTAGTGAACTCATTGCAAAATCTGCAAAAGGCAGAATGCATTTTACTTTCAAAGACCTTGAAGAAGTGGTAGAAACCAATAATAAAAAACGTTTTGCCTTTAACGATGATAAAACAAAGATCAGGGCAAGTCAGGGACACTCCATTGATGTAGATCTGGCTCTGAAAGCAATTCAGCCACCCGATTTCCTGTATCACGGAACAGCAGAATCCAATATTTCTTCCATCCTGGAAAAAGGAATTGAAAAAAGGGCCCGCCAGCACGTTCACTTAAGTGCAGATAAGGAAACGGCCACAAAAGTAGGCATGCGCCACGGAAGACCTTTTATTCTGACAATCAGGACAAAAGAGATGCATGAAGACGGAATACCGTTCTATCTTTCTGCAAACGGAGTCTGGCTGGCTGATTTTGTGGATGCCAAATATATTTCAAAGTAAAAAATGGGCAGGACATTAGTAATAGGAGATATTCACGGAGGTTTTAAGGCCCTGAAGCAGGTTCTTGATAGAGCAGGAATTGTAGAAAATGATCAACTTATTTTCTTGGGAGATTATGTGGACGGATGGAGCGAATCTTCCCAAATTATACAGTTTCTGACACAGCTTTCCGGAAAGCAGGAATGTATTTTTATCAAAGGAAATCACGATGCCTGGTGTGAAGACTGGCTTTCGTTTGGAAAAGGTTCGGATGTCTGGCTTTTTAATGGCGGAAAGAGTACCGTTGAAAGCTATAATGATTATTCAGTGGAAGATCTGGACCTTCACCTTGAGTTTTTTCAAAGGATGAAAAATTATCATGTAGATGAGGCTAACAGGCTGTTTATTCATGCCGGTTATTCATCCATGCACGGCCCCGAAAAAGAAGTCTATTCCAGCAATTACCGTTGGGACAGGACCTTGTGGGAAACCGCAGTTGCCATGGATAAGAAATTAGCAAAAAACTCACAGCTTTATCCTAAAAGACTGCTTTTGTACAATGAAATATTTATAGGCCATACCCCGACATTGGATATAGGCATTAAATATCCCGTCAACAAAGCTAATATCTGGAATATGGACACCGGAGCAGCATATACAGGCTCATTGTCAATCATGGATATTGATACCAAAGAATTCTGGCAGAGCGATCCGCTTCCCGCTTTATACCCTGATGAAAAGGGAAGAAACAACTAAAACAAAATAGTCACAATCATCTGCAAAATCCGCGCAATCTGCGAAAGATAAAATAAACAAATTTCAGGGACTCCCGTTCCAAAAAACTTTAAGTAATTTTAAAGCTTGAAATCTTACGTCAATGAACCTGAAATACCTCTTAATCTTCCTAAGTTCATCTTTATTTTTTGCTCAGAATTCATTTCAGACATCTTTTGAAAAAGGAAACGGAAACCAGACAGTTACCTATGAAGAAATGAATGCCTATTACCGGAACCTTGCAAAAAGCTTTAGCACGATTCAATATCTTAAAAAAGGAGAAGATGATAATGGGAAACCCATTTATGTCGTCATTTACAATCCTTTTCCCGAAAAAGATATCGAAAAGCTAAAAAAAAATAAAGCTATTCTTTTCGTAAACAATGGAATTCATCCGGGCGAACCGGACGGAATTGATGCAACCATGATGCTTATGCGCGATCTGGCGGCGAAGAAGATAAAAACGCCTCAAAACTTCATCGTAGCAGCTATTTCTGCTTATAATGTAAGTGGAATGCTGAACAGGGGTTCTTATTCAAGAGCTAATCAAAACGGGCCGGAACAGTACGGTTTTAGAGGAAATGCAAGAAATTATGACCTGAACAGGGATTTTATTAAAGCAGATTCCAGAAATGCCAGAAGTTTTCAGGAAATCTATCAGTGGTTGCAGCCGGATGTTTTTATTGATAACCATGTAAGCAACGGTGCAGATTATCAGTATACTTTTACCTATATTTCTACCTTTAAGGAACGGCTGGGAAATGTACTTGGAAATTATTTTTACAACGATTACCAGGCTAAAAACCTTGAAGAGATGAAGAAACAGGGCTATGAAAGCACACCTTATGTAAATATTCACGGCGATATACCGGATGAAGGCTTTGCTGCTTTTGAAGACTCCCCGAGATATTCTACAGGGTATACCTCATTGTTTAACTCACTGGGAACCGTTCCTGAAACCCATATGCTGAAACCTTATGATAAAAGAGTAGATGCAACATATAAATATATGCTGGTAAATCTTCAGAATTTAGATAAAGATTACCAAAAAATAAAACAGCTCCGCATTGAAAACTTAAAACAGTACAAAGCCGGAATGCAGTACGGAATCCGCTGGAAGATCGATTCTACAAAATTTTCCACAATGGATTTCAAAGGATATGGCGGAAAGTACAAACCAAGTGATATTTCCGGAAAACCAAGACTTTATTATGACCGAAGTAAACCTTTTACAAAGAAAATAAAACTTTTTACCACAGCAGTTCCTGTAGGGTATATTACAATTCCGAAATATTATGTTGTTCCGCAGTCGCAGTACCGCGTGATTGAAGAATTGAAAAGAAACAGAATTCAAATGACAGTGCTTAAAAAAGATAGCGCTGCAAACGTAGAGTCTTATAAGATCAAAGATTTTAAAACAGTGAAAAACCCTTATGAAGGACATTATCTCCACTATGAAACAAGTGTGGAGGTCACAAAAGGAAATTTTGTTTTTTCGGCTGGAGATTATTTAATTTCAACAGATCAGCCAGGGGTAAAATATATCGTGGAAACACTTGAACCTGAAGCATTAGACTCGTTTTTCAACTGGAATTTCTTCGATGGAATCCTTGCACAGAAAGAATATTATTCCGCCTATATTTTTGAAGACACCGCTTCCGAATTATTAAAGACAGATAAAAAGCTGAAAGATGCATTTGAAGCAAAAAAATCTGCAGATAAAAAGTTTGCAGACGACGGAACGGCCCAGCTCGACTGGATCTACAGAAATTCTCCCTACTTCGAAGAAAAAACATTCAGGCAATATCCAATTTACAGAATCTTATAAATAGATAAAATTTGATTTAAAATATTGATAATCAGTGTTTAATTTACAGGTTTTACACGGACGCAATTAGGGTGTTTTTCCTGTGGATTTCTGATTGCATTCAACTGAAATTTGCTTTATAAAACCAATAAAAACTATAGTTATGGCAACTAAAAAGCATTTTTTCGTTTCGCTGGAAGGCGTAGACCTTTCAGATGAACAGTTGAAGAATATCGACAGAGGAATTCAGAATGTAGTTCTTTCCGAACTTTCAAAAATCGACAATACACAGGCTTTTGGAGCTCACAGGGATTTCAAAGGGCTTGTAAGACCGTTGAAAATAAAAGACTGGTTTCCGTGGGGAATCGTTATTTTCAAACCGGGAATTGATATTCTGAGCCAGGTGAAAGACATCCAGTCCCAAATAAAAAGCTATGGAGGCTAATTCCAATACTTCAAAAAAGATGTGTCCCAGTTATATAGGAAAAGTTGGGGCACAGCTTTTTGGAGTGGTCAGCAAAGACGGCAAAGTACAGTTTATTACACCTCTTACCGTTACAGAAGATTTTCTGGATCAGAATAAAGATAAGAACAGTCTTGAACAGAGGTTCCGTTTTACCGGAAAATGTGTTGAAAAAGGCTGTGCGCAGTGGGATAAAGAAGGATCTAAATGCTCCCTTTCCCGCAAAGTTCAGGACCTGGAACTTCACAAAGAAAAGCAACTTATGTTTTGCCCGATCCGGTCCCGGTGCAGATGGTTTTCCCAGGATGGCAAAGAAGCCTGTTTTTCCTGCAATGAAGTAACAAGGAACATGGAAGAGCTTCTTGTAAGTAATCAGCAATAAAAAAAGACGCTTCAAATTGAAACGTCTTTTCTATTTTATCTTCTTGGTAAACCTCTTTTTAAAGCAATTTCAGCTCTTTTAACGGCTACTTTTTCTTTCCAGTCCATATATTTCTTTTTGAAATTAGACTTCATGATATCATCAAATTTACGCTGTACGGTAAGATTCCATAAAGAGTGGGCCTTTACTGCCCAGGATTTGTCCCATGCTCTTAAAGAAATAGAGAAGCTTCCGTCCAGGTACTTCATCCAGTGCCACCATCCTGTAGGCATGAAAAGAGTATCACCATGTTCAAGGAAACATTCAATGCCCTCTACGCCATCCAGGGCAGGATATTTTTCAAAATCAGGATTGTCGATATCATAATCTTCCAGTGCATAGGTTGCATAAGGAAGCTGATACAGTCTTTCTTTCCATTTATATTCAAATAACTTCACATGCTTTCTTCCGTTGAAATGCGTATGGAAAATATGCGCCATATCAATATCAAAATGAAGAAAAGTTACAGAACCCTTTCCACCAAAAAACATGGAAGGATATTTATCAAGGAAGCCGCCCATCAGTTCTTTTGGAGAAATATAGTCTTCCAGTAATTTTTTGGCGTGCTTTATAGGATCAAAAAAGAAGATTCTCAGATCGGTAGGCTCCTTCTGGATGAGGTCTATATAATCTGCGAACATCATTTTTGTAGTCGGTGTATTGATGGGAGCTGCAGGATCTGCTTTTTTAGAATCATAAAGAGGAACTTCCACATCACCTACCGCTTCCTTTACATAATCCATGGTCCACTTCTGGTAAGCAGGCCATTTTCTTGCCATATTTTTAATGACAACGGGCCTTCTGGGCTTTAGATATTTTTCTGTAAACTCTTCCTGAGTAATATCATCTACAACATCTATAGGCTTTAAAATAATTCCCATTCTATAAATTTTATGTTACAAAATTATTAAATAAATATATATGAATCAGTGTTTAAGTTTTTTTTAATCTATGATTCAAATCATTTTTAACTATTTAGAATAAATTAAAAAGTAAGAAAATTATTCATAATTAAAAACACGTTAATTTTTCCTTACTGAATTACATTTTTTGATTCAGGCATCTGGAAATGGACAAAAAAATAACTTTTACCAATCTTAATTTTGTGACCTGATTTTACAGAATCGATATACCAAACAGATTATCAGGATGAAAATCACAATGTTGTTACCTGTCATACTTTAACCCTTGAATTTTAATCATATAATTTCTTTTTGCAGACTTTATTTCTGAAAAATTCCAGTTTCGGATTGAAATGTGAAAAATATCACTATTTTTATAGTGTTAAAAATTTAACCTTTTCCTGTAAAAGATATCTCTAATAAAAAAGTGTAACAAAAAACACAGGCTACAAACTAATTAGACAAATAATAAATTATGAAAAGAAAGATTTCTTTATTTCTGATGCTCTTTTTCACGGTGCTCACATTTGCGCAGAAAACAGTGTCAGGAAAAATCACTGATGAAGACGGATCCGGCATACCCAGTGCCAGTGTTACCATAGAGGAACCGGGCAAAGATGCTATTCTGGCATATGGGATCACTAATTCCAAAGGGGAGTATAAAGTAACATTCACATCAGCAGAACCCAATGTGGACCTGAAAGTGAAGGCATTCAATCAAAAACCTCTGACACAGCAGATCAGTAACAGCGACCAGACCCTAACGTTCAAAATGCAGTCTGAAGCAACAGAAATAAAAGAAGTTCAGTTAAAAACCAAAATGATTACCGCGAGAGGAGATACCATCGCCTATGATCTTAAGGCTTTTGACAGTAAAAGTGACAGAACACTTGCCGATGTGATGAGAAAAATCCCCGGTATTGAAGTTAATAAAGACGGAAGTATCCTCTACCAGGGAAATGCAATCAATAAATTTTATGTTAATGGTAAAGACCTGATGGAAGGAGGTTACGGAACAATCAACAATTCACTTCCAAAAGATGCCGTACAAAAAGTAGAAGTACTGGAAAATCACCAGCCGGTAAAGATTCTTCAGGATAAAGTGCCTTCTGACCAGGCTGCGATCAATATCAAGTTAAAAAATTCCGTTACCATGACCGGAAGAGGAGAAGTGGGAACGGGATTTGGAGATCCATGGCTATGGAATGTTAAGCTTACCCCAATGTTTTTCGGACAGAAAAGCCAATGGGTAGTTAATTATAAAACCAATAATATGGGGGAACAGGTAGAAAACGAAGGAAATATCCTGGCTTTCGGAAACAGGTTCGAGGGGAGAAGAATTAATGCCTCCCAGGACGACTGGCTGAACGTGGAAAATGCAAGTACACCCAACCTTCCGGTAAAAAGATATCTGATGAACAGTGTGCATTATCTTTCTGCCAACTATCTTACCAATATCGACAAAAAGAAAGAATGGGAACTTAAAGCCAACGCCAACTATACCAATAACGCTGTTGAAAGACAGTCTTACAGCCAGACAGATTACTTTGGAGGAAGCTCTAACTATACAAACATTCTGAATAATTTCTATACCGATAAGGCAAAAGGAGAATTGATATTTACCAAAAATGCCAAAAAGGGATTCTTTAAAAATACAACAAGCTTCTCTCAATACTGGAATGCAGACAGAGGAATTGTTGACAGAACAGATGTTAAAGACGGTAAACAGAGACATGCAGATGAAGCCACAGAATCACCTACCACATCATTCCAAAACTCATTGAGTACAATCATCCCATGGAAAGAAAAAATGGTCAATGTTTTATCTTATTTAAGCTATCAGACAGATAAACAGGATCTGGAAGTTTCACCATCTTCTTATTTGGATATTCCTGGATTTACTCCGTCATCAGGCAGCAGTTTTGTCCGCCAGAATTTAAGGCTCAAAACTTTTGAAGCCAACCATTCCGCAAATATTGGCTTTTCTACAAAAGGCTGGACATTTACTCCGGAAGTTGGATTTAATTTTAAAACAACAGATCTGGTTTCAGATTTATCAAATATAACCACAACAGGAGTACTTCCGGAAGCTTATAGTAATGATCTGAAATATACAACGGCAACACCATACGGAAGCCTAGGCGTAAACTTTAAGAGCGAATCATGGATGTTGTATGCCAACTTCCCTGTAAATTCTAATAATATTAAAGCGGAAGATCCGTTAAGAAATGTTGCAAAAACAGTAAACAAAGTTACTTTTGAGCCAAGTATCTTTGCACAGTACACTTTTGCCTCTTTCTGGAAAGCTTCGGTAAATGCTAACATCAATAATAATTTTGGAGAAATAAATACGGCTTATTCAGGATTTTTGATGACTTCACCAAGTGCAATTAATGCAATGGATATAGACAACCCGATTCCCCAGAATAATAACAAATCTGCAGGAACAAGAATAGAATACAGAAACCCGCTGAATAACCTTTTCTTTAATGTGAACTATAGATTTTCTGATGCTAAAAGAAACCTGATCTCCAACCCTACAATCAATGGGCCTGGGTATAGCATAATGAAGTATATAGAGCAGGACAACCATATTATCAGTAACGGATATTCAGCAGAAGTAGGAAAGTATTTTCCAAAGTTTAAAACAAATGCTTCCCTTACTTACAGTAATAATACAACGAAATCCGATGCATTCCTGAATAATGATTCTTATAACAATAAGAATAACGGTCAGTCTTATGGCATTAAATTCAATAACACATACTTTAGCTGGATGAGTGTAGATTATAACGCAAGTATTTCCAGAACAAAGCAGACAAGTACAGGAAAGATAAATTCCAATGCCGTCAGAACAGGATTTACACATAATCTTGGCGTGTTTTTCTATCCTGTTGAAAACCATACGATCGGATTCAACTGGGACCAGGTTAATACAAACGCAGCCGACCAAAAATACCGCAATGGGTTTTATGACGTTTCATATCAGTTTACCTGGGCTAAAAAGAAAATTGATTTTGAAGTTAAATGGATGAATATTGCAAACAAAAAAGTATTTGAAACATATGATATCAATACAACCAATATTACTTTTACAAGATACCAGCTCCGCCCAAGCCAGGTTATGTTTACCGTAAAATTCAACTTCAAATAAAAATTAAAACCAATCTCATCGAGATTGGTTTTTTTCTTATAATAGGGGTCCTAAAAACCCTGATAGTCTGCAGAAGGACCATAGCTTCCCGGAAGAGGGATGTCATTCAGTCGGTAATAAACCCCCAATTGGGCTCTGTGATGGGTAATCTGGTTTAAAGAGTGGCGGATAGAGCCGTATTTGCTCCATTTTGCCAGTTCTTGGCCGTTGTTTTTTAACGCCCAGCTATCATTGAGGTTTTCCTCTTCAGCATTATCGAGAGCCTTCTGTGCAGCATGGTAATTTTCTTCCAATGCCTGTAAAAGGTCTTCCTTTGTAGAAAGCTGCTTAGGCTGATAATCCCCTTTGGCAAAATCAAGGTCAGACGTTTTCAGCATGGTATCCGGCCATCCGAAAATTTCGGAGATGTGGGTGGCAAGAGGCATCATTTTCATGCTTTTCTCATGAGGGGCGTAGTCGTTTTTTCCTTCAGGATAAACCTCGAAAAACTTTCTGGTCGTTTGGTACTCTGCTTCAAGTTCATCTTTAAATTGTGATAAAGTATCCATAATATGTTGTTTTTTAGTACTTAAAGGTATAGCTTTTGGGAAGGAAAATGTTTTAAAGAAATCATAATTTATCTGAAAACTTAACATAATAATTCAGTTTGGAGAAATATACCGGATGATATGGGATGTAATATATGTTGTTGAACATCAGTGTTATATAATATCTCGGATGAAATGTTGAAAAAAAACTGTAACATATTTCAGGAACCGATAACTAATTAGTAAACATGTATTACAATGAAAAATCTATTTTCTGTATTCTTTATTGCACTTTTTGCTTTTGCATCGGCACAGGATTCCAAAGAATCAAAAGAGTCGGCAAACCGTTTCTTCTATGAGCTTACTTTTAAGCCGAAGAAAGATTCTGCCAAGACGGATAAAGTGGTGACCATACTGGATATTACAGATAAAAACAGATCAGTTTACCAGGATTATACTGTAATTGCACAGGATTCTATTATGAAAGTTGAAATAGAAGCCATGCAGAAAGCCGGAATGATGAAAGACCTTTCAAAAACCCTGAAAAGTCCGAAAATTTCAGCCAGAGTATACAAGTCCTACCCAAGCATGAAAGTTCAGTATGTAGATAAGATTGCCAACGGATTTACGCCAAGCAACATAGGATACAGCGAAGACATAAAATTCAACTGGAATATCCTTAATGACAAACAGAAAATAGGCGAGTATAATGCTCAAAAAGCCACCACTGAATTTGGAGGAAGAAAATGGACAGCATGGTTCAGCACAGACTTACCGTTTCAGGATGGGCCTTACAAATTCTTCGGACTTCCCGGTTTGATCGTTAAAATTGAAGATGATCAGAAAAATTACTCATGGGTTTTACAAGGAAACAAAAAAGTAAAAGATTATACAGAATATTCTTATATTGAAAACCTGATGCAGGCAAAAGGCGGGAAAGTGAATGAACTGACGAGAGAGAAATTTGAAAAAACATTCAACGATTTCAAAAAAGACCCTTTTGCATCCATCAGACCTATGATGACACAGGAGATGCTGTCTAAAACAGTTCCCGGAATGGATGGAACAGTTGGTGATATGGTAAAAAAACAGGAAAAACAGTATAAAGACTTCTACAGTGCCAATGATAACCCGATAGAAATATCATCATCAGATCAGGACAAGAAGAAAAAATAACATTCATATCAACTAATTATATTTTTAAAATCAACCCGGATACAGCAATGTGTTTGGGTTGATTTCTTTTATGCCTCTTTATTTAGATTAAATTTAAATAGCGTATATTTGCCCTTACAAAAAACCAGGCTTTGAAAGAGATTAACTTGCATAAATTAAGCGGGTTCCCTAAAAATAAAATGGGGAAGATTTTAGGTTATGATAATGATCACCTGAAAATGCCCAACAAAATCATAGAAATGGGGCTTTTGCCGGAAACCGTTTTCAGGATATTGTACCAGGCCCCGTTCAATGGTCCCATGTATGTAGAATTTGGAGAAGAAAAAAGCCGTATTGCTCTTCGTGAAGAAGAAGGAGATTATATCATTGTTGAAGAATTGAATTAATGCAGGAAAATAAGAAAAAACAGGTCCTTTTAGTCGGGAACCCTAACGTAGGAAAGTCTACTGTTTTCAATGCACTGTGCAATAAGAAACAGAAGACCGGAAACTACGCAGGTGTTACTGTCGCTAGTCATTCCGGAAATTATACCTATAAAAACGAGGAAGTTGAGGTAATTGATCTTCCCGGTTCGTACAGCGTTTATCCAAGCTCTGAAGATGAAGCTATTTTTTCCAAGTTTCTTATTGATGAACAGAAAAATTATGAAGGAGTTATCTATATCCTTGAGGCGCTAAGCTTAAAAAGGGGATTGCTTCTTTTCCAGCAGATACAGGATCTGGGTATTCCTATGATTTTGGTGGTTAACCAGATGGATCAGGCAAAAAGAAGAGGAATCACTATTGATATTCAGAAATTTTCCGATGCTTTAGGCATTAAAATTATTCAGACCAATGCCAAAGAACACATTGGAATTGATGAAATAAAAGAAGCCGTATTAAATAACGGGTTTAAAAAAGCAGACAAAATCTCCTTTGAAACACCGAACGAGCATAAAGATTTTATTCAGAAAATAACGGCCCATAAAGGGCTTGATAACGAATATAAAGCCTGGATGAGCCTTTCTTTAGGTTCTGACCCGGGAAGAATAGAGTCCATAAAAGACCTGCTGAACGAACCGGATTCCAAAAGCCTGGTTCCGAAAAGACTTCAGGTGCAGGAAACCGTAAGAAGATATCAGAATGTAGATAAAATATTAGCAGATGTAATTTCTAAAAAAGCCCAGTTCAAAGAGCTTCTGACAGAAAAGTTAGATAAAGTACTCGTCCACAAATTCTGGGGTTATGTCGTTTTTCTGTTAATCCTTCTGATTATCTTTCAAAGCGTTTTCTTCCTTGCAGAATATCCAATGAACTGGATCGATGATTCCTTTTCATGGTTAGCTGCTTTTGCAGGAGAACATTTGCCGGAAGGTCCCGTCAATTCACTGATTTCAAGCGGGATTATCCCGGGAATCGGAGGAATTGTAGTATTTGCCCCTCAGATCGGTATTTTATTATATTTCCTATATTTATTGGAGGACTCAGGATACATGGCGAGAGTTGTATTCCTGATGGACAGGTTATTGCGCCCTTTCGGACTCAACGGAAAGAGTATCGTCCCGCTGGTATCAGGAACAGCCTGCGCTATTCCTGCGGTAATCTCCACGAGAAACATTGAGAATGTAAAAGAAAGACTGCTGACTATCCTGGTTACCCCTTTCATGACCTGTTCTGCAAGGCTTCCGGTGTATAGTATCATTATCGGGCTTATCATTTCAGACGGATCATTCCTCGGAATTAAATATAAAGCCCTCGTGCTGATGGGAATGTATCTTCTGGGCTTCCTTGTAGCCCTGTTTTCAGCAGCCGTTCTCAGAAGGTTTATCAAAAATAAAGACAAGACTTACCTTGTAATGGATCTTCCAACCTATAAAAAGCCACTTTTCGGATACGATTTTAAAATGGTTTTGGGAAAAGTCTGGGACTTCGTTACCGGAGCAGGAAAAATCATTTTTATTGTAAGTATTATCGTTTGGTTTTTGAGTTATTTCGGACCAAAACAGAAAGCGGACGAGTTTGTAGCCGCAGACGTTCACCTGGACCATTCTTACCTTGCTAAAATGGGTAAGGGAATAGAACCTCTTATTGCACCGCTTGGCTACGACTGGAAAATGGGAGTGGGAATCCTGACAAGTTTTGTGGCAAGAGAAGTTTTCGTAGGAACCATGTCTACCCTCTACAGTCTGGAAGACGATGCTCCCGAAGTAAAAGTAATAGATAAAATGAGAAGAGATGTGAAGCCAAACGGTGAAAAAGTTTTCAGCTTCGCAACAGGAATTTCCGTACTCTTGTTTTACGCATTTGCAATGCAGTGTGTTTCCACACTTGCAGTAGTCTACAGAGAAACCAAAAGCTGGAAATGGACTGGCTTTCAGGTAGTGATGATGACCGGTTTGGCATATTTTGTGTCGTTGATAGCATATCAGATTTTAAAATAATGGATACCTCATTGATTTTTCAGTACGTAATCATTGTACTGATCGTTGTATTTGCCTGCTACTCCTTATTTAAAGTGCTCAGGAAAAACTTTGCACCGAAAAAGTTCAGTTCCAAAAGAACCAGCTGCGATAAGGACTGCGGTTGCTCATAATCCTGCCTCAGGCTCATAATTGAAAAAATTGTAGTAATTTCATTCCTGAAACTAAAACCATTTCGATTTGAGACTGAAATCAGCCATTGTATTTTTGTGTTCTCTTGTAGCTTCTCTGCTGAAGGCACAAACCGATACCGCCAAAATCAAGTCCTATGCAGATCAGGTAATGGTCCGCGTAAACCTTGATACCAATATTGAAAACTATATTTTTACAGAAGGACCGGAGGATAAGCCCATAGAAACCATCTTTAGTATCAATAATAAAACAAGAGCTTCTTTTTCTATAGATTACAGGATTATAAGTGCAACCATTTCATTTACACCAGGCTTTCTTCCCGGGAATAATGATGATGAACTTAAAGGCAGCAGCTCTTACGCAGACCTGAGATTCAGGTTTTTCCCGAAAAAATTCATACAGACTGTTTATTACAAAAACGTAAAAGGTTTTTACATGGAAAATATGAGCGACTTTTTCCCGGATTGGAGGGAAGGAAAGGATCCATATCTTCAGTTTCCCGATCTGAGAGTTCAAAGCTTTGGAGGATCTACAGCCTACGTCCTGAAAGATAACTTTTCCCTGAAAAGCATTTATACCCAGGGCGAATGGCAGAAAGAAAGCCGCGGAAGCTGGGTTCCTGTTGTAGATTATGACCTTTCCGTATTCAGGGATATTATAGAAGGTAAGAAAAGTAAAGAAAACCAATACAGTTTCGGAGCAAGTATGGGCTACTTCTATAATTGGGTTCCGGGAGCCGGAAAAAAAGTAAATATTGCTCCCAATATTTCTTTAGGACTGGGCGGAATGTTTTCCAGCAGCTGGGACATCCTTGATAACGGAGCAAAAGCCAACAAGCAGAACACACAGTATTTAACCCTTAAGTTTGCTGCAGGACTTCATATAGGATATAACACAGACCATTTTCTGTTCGGGGGCAAATTCAATGTCACAGCATATGCCTACAATGAAAAAGATAACCAGAATGTTCAGAATAATAATATATACGGACTTCTTTACATAGGTTACCGCTTTCCGCCACCAAAGGTGATCAAAAGAAATTACGACAGGGTACAGAAAAAAATTCCCATCTTATAACTTATTGGGTCTTTTAAGTATCTTTGCTCCAAAATACAACCAATTAAAACAACAAAAAAGGAATGTCATTAATAAAATCTATTTCAGGAATCAGAGGAACGATCGGCGGAAAAGTGAACGATAACCTGACGCCTCTGGATGTAGTGAAATTTGCTTCTGCATTCGGAACCTGGCTTCAGAATACACAAAATAAAAAGAATTTAACCCTGGTTATAGGAAGAGATGCCAGAATTTCCGGAGAAATGGTTTCTTCACTGGTAACAGCAACCCTGCAGGGATTAGGAATAAATGTAGTGGATCTTGGACTTTCTACAACACCAACAGTAGAAATAATGGTTCCTGAACTGAAAGCAGACGGAGGAATTATCCTTACCGCTTCCCATAACCCGAAACAATGGAATGCCCTTAAGCTATTAAACGGAAAAGGAGAATTCATAAGCGGAGAAAACGGAGCCGAAGTATTGGCGCTAGCAGAAAATGAAGACTTCAACTACGCAGAAGTAGATGATCTTGGAAAATATGAAAAAAGAGAAGATGCATTCGATATTCATATCCAGCAGATCCTTGATTTACCAATGGTAGATGTTGAAGCTATTAAAGCTAAAAAATTCAGAATAGTTCTGGACGCTGTCAACTCTACAGGAGGAATCGCCATTCCAATGCTTCTTGATAAATTAGGTTGCGAAACCATTAAACTATATTGCGAACCAAACGGACATTTTCCACATAATCCCGAACCGCTGAAAGAGCATTTGGGAGATATCTGCGAACTGGTTAAAAAAGAAAATGCAGATTTAGGAATCGTTGTAGATCCGGATGTAGACAGATTAGCCTTAATTGATGAAAAAGGAGAGATGTTTGGAGAAGAATATACTTTGGTAGCCGTAGCAGATTACTTATTAAAGCATAAAAAAGGAGCTGCTATCTCCAATCTTTCTTCAAGCCGTGCTTTAAGGGATGTTGCAGGAAGCCACAATTCAGAATATTTTGCAAGTGCCGTAGGAGAAGTGAATGTAGTAAACCTGATGAAAGAGAAAAATGCAGTAATCGGGGGAGAAGGAAACGGAGGAATCATCTATCCTGATCTTCATTACGGAAGAGATTCTTTAGTGGGTGCCGCATTATTCCTTACCCATCTTGCAAAAGAAAACAAAACCGTTTCCGAACTGAGAGCCGGATATCCGGAATACTTCATGGGTAAGAAAAAAATAGAGCTTACCCCGGAGATCAATGTAGATGATATTTTAGCCAAAATGGAAAAAGAATACGAGAATGAAGAAGTTTCTACCGTGGATGGCGTTAAGATTGATTTTGAAAAGAACTGGGTTCACCTGAGAAAATCCAATACGGAACCAATCATCAGGATTTATACGGAAGCTCACTCACAGGAAGAAGCAGATAAGCTCGGAGATGATATCATAGCCAAGATTAAGACACTAATTTAAATAAACAGGAACGGAACAGAAATGCTCCGTTCTTTTTTTGCAGGAAAAGAGTGAAAAGACCCAGTATAAATATTTAACCACAATTTGGTTTTTTTATCCACAATCCTTTTATCTGTTTTCTTTTTTTCCTATCTTTAAGATAGAAATTTATGAAAAATTAATTCAAAAAAAAGTTGCAACTTTGCATAAACATTTGAATTTCAGTTTCAGAAGTTATTATTAATTAAAAAGTTTGCCGGGGTTTGTAAGTATATTCAGACATCGGGCCGACGGAGAAGACACTATTGGAAGAGTATTTTGGAAATGAACTTGTAAAAAAGTTCGAGGAAATGATGGAAAATAATGATGAATTCTACTTCGATACCGAAGAGTTGGAAGACATTATTGTTTATTATCTGGAGCTGGGAGATTTTAACTACGCAGACAATGCTGTTAACTATGGCCTTAAGCTTCATCCCAATTCATTGGATATCAAGATCAAAAGACTTGAAATCCTTCTGGAATGGGAAGATTATAATACCGCGAAAGAACTTATTGACGAACTGAAAGGTTCATCTATGGAAAATACAGACTTTATGGTCTGCTATGCGAAGTATTATTCGAACCTGGGAAACCCCAGAAAAGCCATTGACATCTGCAAAAAAGCATTAGAACTGAAAGAAGAAGAAAACTTCCTTCATAACTTTATTGCGGACGAATATGTAAACTTGGGAGATCCCTTTAACGCTCTTAAACACTACAGAAAAGCATTGAAAGAAGATCCTATGGACGAGTATTCACTTGAAAACTGTATGATCTGTTTCAGCGATCTGAACAAGAGCGAGGAGGCTATTGCCTTTCTTAATGAATATTTAGATGAATTTGCCTATTCTGAAACCGCCTGGTTTGAATACGGGCAGTTTTACTTCAACAGAAAGAATTATGAAGAAGCCATGAAAGGATATGATTACCTGCTGGCCATCAATTCAGGTTCTGTAGGAGTATATGCCAACAAAGCAGCCTGTTATGAAGCTTTAGGGCAATATCAGAAAGCAGTGGAGGTTTACGAGGAAATGCTTGAGCTTGAATATACCAAAGCATTTACATTTTATAAGATAGGATTGTGCTATAAAGCACAGAAACAGTCCATAATGGCACTTAATGCCTTTCAGAAATCATTAAGGGAAGACCCGCAGTTTTACCTTGCAATGATGGAACAGTCTTATCTGTATGAAGAAATGGGCGGTATGAAAGAAGCCCTGCATTTTGCAAAAGAAGCAACCATGCTCAATGACAGTAACCTTGATTATCAGAAAAGACTGGCATTTCTGTTCATTGATTCCGGAAAATTTGAAGAAAGCCTTGCCTGCCTTAAAAAGCTGGTAGATGCAGAACCTTCAAGATTCTACAACTGGTATGCCTATTCAGAAGTATTGATGCTTCTTGGAGAATATGAAGACGCAGTAACTATTTTGGGCAAAGCCATAAAGGTGCACGACAGAGCGGAGCTTTATTATCAGCTCAGCAACTGTTATTTCAACCTCAGAAATACAGAAAAAGGCTCAGAGTCTCTTCAGAAAGCTTTAAGCATTGATTCATCTCTTGCTACGGATATGCAGAAAAAATATCCTTTCATCAAAGATGAGGTAAAGAAAGTCAAAGCTAAAGTAAAAAAGAAGAATTCTTAGTAAGCTGAAAGAAGTAAGCCTGATGACAGGAGTTGATTAAAGTCTTAAAAATCAAAAGATTTGCCTTAACCCTTCTTCATAGCTTAAAATTCTTAATGGTTTAAAAATCAGCGATACCAAATAAAAAATCCTGCACTGCTGCAGGATTTTTTTTATATCAATTAAATACTGTATTTATTTCTTTATAACGTTAGGTTTAGTTCTCAAAAAGATCAGCCCTCCAATGATAACCCCAGCTCCTATAAACTGTAAGATACTCAGTTTTTCACCGTCTAAAAAGCCCCAGATAATAGCAACAATCGGCATCAGTAATGTTACCGTTGAGGCAAATAATGGTGTTGATACTTTCAGCAGCCTGTAATTCAGGGTCATAGCCAGCCCTGTTCCAAAAATAGATAACAGGCTTACAAACATCAGCCCCATCATATTATCTTCGTTAAAACTGAATGTTGAAAAGAATCCTGTGAATGTTAAAGCAATAAGAGACGGAAAAAACAGGACGAATGAGAAAACAAACGCCGATAAAACCGTAGAAGAAACCTCCATAAGCTTAGATTTTACCGTTGTGGTGCTCATTGCGTAACATAACGTTGCCAGTAACAGCAATAATATCGGGATCAGTTTAAATTTTCCTCCCTCTCCGTCACCGCCGAAAGCCAGTAAACATACTCCTGTAAAGCTTATTAAGGTTCCCACGATCTGTTTCTTTGTCGTTTCAAACTTCCAGACCAGTGCACCCACAATAATCACGAAAATCGGCATCATAGAATTGATAATGCCCGCAATACTGCTGCTCACTTCCGTTTCTGCGATAGGAAACAGGAACATTGGAATGAAATTTCCGGTAATTGCAGCCAGGATAAGCCACTTTAAATGCTTCTTGGGGAACAATTTATATTTTGAAATTGCAATTGGCATTAAAATAATTCCAGCGATCAGGACTCTCAGAGCGCCAACCTGGTAAGGACTGAAATGCTCAAGGGATTTTTTAATCAAGATAAAAGAAGATCCCCAGATGATAGTTAATACAATCAGAAGAATCCATTTTTCCTTATTTGCGTTCATTGTTTTTGTGTAAAATTTTTAAAAATTCTTTTTTAGGAATCATTCTTGCACCCAGGCTTTCTAAATGTTCGGTATGAGACTGACAGTCAATAAGATCTATAGTTTCCTTATTGCTTTCAACAAAATGGATAAAGCCGGCTTTAGAGGCATTGCTTACTTTGGCAAACATACTTTCCCCGCAGAAGACACTCCCGATCTGGAGACCGTAAAAACCACCTGCCAATTCCCCATCCTGCCATACTTCAATGCTTTTGGCAAGACCATATTCATGAAGTTTGATAAAAGATTCCATCAGTTCATCAGAAAGCCATGTTCCCGTCTGTCCCTTTCTGCTCGCTTGCTGGCAGTTTAGAATAACCTCTCTGAAATTTCTGTTCTCCGAAAAAGTAAAAACCTCTCTGTCCAGTACTTTCCGCATCGATTTTGAAACTTTAATTTCATCAGGAAACAGCACAAATCTTGGATCGGGGCACCACCATAATATCTCCTCTCCGGGATTGTACCACGGAAAAATTCCCAGCTGATAGGCAAACCAGATACGCTCTATGGACAGGTCGCCTCCAAAAGCAACTAACCCATCATGCCCGTCATAAAGCTCAGGATCAGGGAATGAAATCTCGTTTTCGTCTAATCGGACCATTTTTTAGAAAAAAAATCCCACTTAAGAAAAGCAGGATTTATATTGAATCTTATTTTTTAATTAAAAAGGTAAATCATCATCATCATCTCCGGCGAAAGGATTTTCATTGGAAACAGGTGATGCAGATTGTGACGGGGAAGCTTGCGTAGGCTCCGAAGCATTATCCGTAACCTTTTCTACTCTCCATCCTGTAATAGAGTTGAAATATTTAGTTTCACCCTGAGGAGAAACCCATTCTCTTCCTCTGATATTGATTCCCACTTTTACAGTCTCGCCTTCCGTAAGGTTATCTAATAAACTGATCTTATCAGACAAAAATTCTATGTTTATCGGCTGTGGATACTGTTCCTGAGTTAAAATAACCATTTCTCTCTTTTGAAAGCCGCTTGCAAATGTCTGAGCATCAAAAAGTTTCTTTACCGTTCCTTGTAATTCCATATTGTAATTATTAACGTTGTAAAAGTAAGAAAATGAAATGTAATAATAGGACGGGCGGAAAAAAAATATGTGAATTTTAATTTTTTTTCCTGAAAAGTTTGGAAGGAAGGGAAAAAGCGCTATATTTGCACTCACAAAAACGAAACAAGTTCTTTAAAATAAATAAAGCAAACCAGCGGATGTGGTGTAATTGGTAGCCACGCCAGACTTAGGATCTGGTGCCGTGAGGCGTGGGGGTTCGAGTCCCTTCATCCGCACTATGCGAAAATAGCTCAGCTGGTAGAGCACAACCTTGCCAAGGTTGGGGTCGCGGGTTCGAATCCCGTTTTTCGCTCCACACCATGCCCTGGTGGTGGAACTGGTAGACACGCAGGACTTAAAATCCTGTGCCTTTTTTGGCGTGCGGGTTCAAGTCCCGCCCGGGGTACTAAAACTCTCTGTTGATCTCAACGGAGAGTTTTTTAGTTTTAAAGGGTTTGCAGAAAATCTATCTACTCCCGTTTGTGGATATTTATGATTTTTAGTTCTTATTTTAAACAAAAAGTTTTATATTTGTCGCTCCAAAAGAAACAATTCTTTATATAAAAGAATAAACAAGCAGCGGATGTGGTGTAATTGGTAGCCACGCCAGACTTAGGATCTGGTGCCGTGAGGCGTGGGGGTTCGAGTCCCTTCATCCGCACAAAGTATAACAAGCTCTCTATTGAATTTCAGTAGAGAGTTTTGTTTTTATTAGATAAACTGTTCTTAGGGCTCTGTGTGAACTTAAAAAGTAAGAGAAGTAATTTTTATACAATGAAACCCTTATTCTTCCTGTACCCATAATAATATTAACTTCTGTATCTGTATCCTTGATTGAATACTTCATAATTTTGCTGTACTAAACAGAGTATTATGGAAACAATCGTTCGAAATCAAGGTCAGATCCGGTATGCTGAAGCCTATATTTCAGATATGCCGTCTCTGAAAAATATTTTTCTGCAGTCACAGAATTCATCTAAACTTAATCCGGATTTCGGGGTTCCTTTTCTTTTGGTTAAAAAAGGGAATGACGTTTTAGGATTCGCCAGCCTGATTCTCAAAGGAAGTGGAAAAATCTCATTTAAAATATATGAGAACAGCCATCTTTCAGATTCAGAAAAAAAGAATTTCAGCCTGTGTGCAGAGCGTTATTTTAATCAGAATAATTCGGGAAACTTCCGGAGTACAGAACAGCTCAAAAGCAGTATCAGTAAAATGGTAAGCTGGCTGAACGCCGGATAAACCTGCAGGAATTTGTACATTTACCTAAAACCGGATCCTTATGTCAAAAGACGTTCTCTACCTTAAAATAGCAAAATCGGTCACTGAGCAGATTAAAAGTGATACCCTTCAGTTCGGAGACCGGCTGCCGTCACTCAGAAGTGCCCAGAAACTTTATAACGTCAGCCTGAATACTGTGAAGCAGGCTTATATGGAGCTGGAAAGCCTTTCTTTAGTGGAATCCCGCCCGAAATATGGCTATTTTGTGAGCCAGACATCACAGAGAAAGCTTGCATTGCCATCCGTTGCTCCGATGAAAATCGCTGAAAAGAAGAATACACCGGAAGACCTTATCGATAAAGTATTCGGAACCATTGACGGAACAGATGTTACCCAGTTTGCCTTGGGTATTCCGGGGAAAAGTTTCCTGCCTCTGGCGAAATTGAAGAAATGTATGATCAATGTGATCAAAAGAAAGAATGACAGCGGTACAGATTACGAGCCGGTACAGGGCAATGAATACCTGCGCCGGGAAGCTGCAAAATGGGCTTTGGTCCTGGAAGGAAAAATTACAGAAGATGATCTGGTCATCACTTCGGGAGCAATGAATGCGGTGTATACCTGTCTGATGGCAGTTACAAAACCCGGAGATTCTGTTGCCGTGGAAAGTCCCGTCTATTTTGGAGTGCTTCAGGCAATTCAGCAACTGGGATTGAAGGTGGTGGAAATTCCTACCCATCCTATTTATGGAGTAGATCTGGAAGCTTTGAAAAAAGTTCTGCCTACACTTTCTGCGTGCTGTTTTGTGACAAATTTTAATAACCCGCTTGGTTTCCAGATGCCTGATGAGAATAAAAAGGAGCTTGTAAGGCTAATTACAGAATATAATGTTCCATTGATAGAGGATGATATTTACGGGAATCTGTATTTTGGAGCAGAGAGGCCTAAACCGTGTAAGTTTTATGATGAGGCCGGACTTGTGATGTGGATAGGTTCTGTTTCGAAGGCGCTGGCTCCCGGTTACCGTGTAGGATGGGTGGCTCCCGGGAAGTTTAAAGAAAAGGTAATCCGGCAGAAGCTGGTACAGACGGTATGCAGTCCGTCCCTGTATTCAGATGTAATTGCGGATTTCCTGGAGCATGGCCGTTATGATCATCATCTGAGAACATTCAGAAATAAGCTGTATGCCAATTATCTGCAGATTCAGAAGTCTGTGACACAGTATTTTCCGGACAATACAAAGATTTCGGAACCGAAAGGCGGTTTTATGCTGTGGCTGGAGCTGGATAAAAAGATATGTACGGAAGATTTGTATGATGAAGCAATGAGCCATAAGATAAGTTTTGCCCCGGGAAGGATGTTTTCCCAATACAACCAGTACCAGAACTGTATGCGCCTTAATTATGCCCTGGAATGGACGGACAGGGTAGAAAGTGATCTTGAAAAGCTGGCAAAAATGGTGAAAAAAAGAATTTAATAAACACGATATAAATGTGCAATATGAATAATGAAGTTAAAATTATAACCTATGATCCCCAATATAAGGAAGCCTTCAAAACATTGAATGAAGAATGGATCAAAACTTTTTTCACAATGGAGGCCGGAGACTATAAACTATTGGACAATCCGGAAGAACATATTATAAATAAAGGAGGGCATATTGTTTTTGCTTTACTGAATGATGAACCTGTAGGGACATGTGCTTTAGTGAAAATGGAAGATGAGCCGCTCAGATTTGAACTGTCAAAGATGGCTGTAAGTCCCAAAGCACAGGGAAAGAAAATAGGATATCTGGTAGGTCAGGCATTGGTAGATAAGGCAAAAGCTTTAAACGCAGAAAGTATTTTCCTGGAAACCAATTCCATTCTGGTTCCTGCCATAAAGCTGTATGAGAAGCTTGGTTTTAAACATATGCCGATATCAGGTTCTGCCTATGAACGTTGTGATACACAGATGCTGCTGAAATTCAATTAAATAAAAAAGATATTAGAACTTGAACATACATCCGGTTCTAATATCAAAACTATATAACTACAACTGGTGCCGGAAATTTTCACTTTTACTTTTCCGATTTATTTCATGTCTTGTTATATTTTTTAGTAATTTTTCAATTTAATGAAAAGGTTATTTCTTAATAGATTTATATATTAATAGCCTTCATTCTGAACTAAATTAGGATTTGCCGTAATATCAGCAGAAGGAAGCGGGAAAATATTGAATTTTGCATCTACTGCTTTTCCGGTTTGTGTATTTCCTTTCCAGCTCCATACATAATCTCCGGGAGTAAATTTGTTAAAACGGATAAGGTCAGTTCTCCTCATAAGCTCCCAGGAAAGCTCTCTTGATCTTTCATCTAAAATAAAATCGAGATTAAGGTCAGAAAGGGAAATGGTGCCAGTTCCATTGTTGTATGCCCTGTTTCGGATGATATTTATATAATTAAGTGCCTGGGAAGAATTTCCTGATCTAAAGTAGGCTTCAGCAGCCGTTAAATAGGCTTCAGATAGACGGAACATCGGAAAATCCGTATCTACATATGCTGCATCTGATCCTGCAACACCATTTTTATCTGTATTTCTCCATTTCGTAAATGCATATCCGTCCTGGAAAGTTCCGGGAAGTGCTGCAATTGTTTTTTTATGTCCGATGTTGAAGAATAAAGCCCTGCTGTCATTTTTTGCAAATGCATTGGGATCTGCCGGATCAAAATTCTGGTCTGCTGCCTGAAATTTATTTACAAATTCCGGACGCACGCGAATATTTCCCCAGCCTCCTGCAATTCCCATTTTCAGGTAATTAAGCATGGTTCCTCCCGTTTGAGCCAGTACAAAAAAAGTGGTTCCTCCGTATGTTTTGGATTTTATCCCATCCATGTTCAGTGACCAGATGATTTCCGGGGAAGTATTATTGTCTGCAAGGAAATTATAGAGATATTTGGGAGAAAGGCTGTAATGGCTGGCTATTACTTTTTCTGCATACTCTGAAGCTTTATTCCATTGGGCAGTTTTTGTATAGGTCTGGGCGTTCAGGTACAGTCTTGACAGAAGGAAATTGGCTGCCGTTTTATCTACTCTTCCATATTCATTGGTATCCGGAAGAAGTACTTCAATTTCTTTTAACTCTTTTTCTATATAGGCATATAAATCAGCAGGTAAAATCTGTTTGGGAAGAAATTGCGGATCAAGTTTGTCAGAATCCGTTACAAAAGGTACTTTTCCGTAAGTATCCAGCAATACCCAATAGGAGTATGCTCTTAAGAAGCGGGCTTCTGCTCTGAAATTACTTACCTGCTGTTTGAAATTCGGATCTGTATGTCCTCTTTCCTGTAATTTCTGATCGGTTGTCTGCCTTAAAAATTCGTTGGTGTAGCCTATAATTTGATATAATCTTGCATAATAACCGTTGAGAATTGCTGTGTTTGAATCCCATGAATTAGTTGCCAGCTGCCTCAATCCATTAGTCTGAGAGCCCATTATAGCCTCATCGGTTGTGAGAATCTGAATATAAAAAGCCAGACGGATAAATGAACTGTACCCTTCATCAAAATTACTCATATCCGGATCTCCGGTTGGGCCTTCCTGTCCGCTGAGACATAATGAGGCATAACATTTTGCAAGAACTCCCTTATAGTTATCCGGATTGGAATATACCTGTTCTGTAGTTACAATATTCGGATCGATAGGCGCAGTGTCCAGATCATTAACACAGGAAGTTATAGTGAAGATCCAAAGTAGTAAAGGGAATATGTATAGACGTTTCATAATGGTGTTATTTAAAATTAATATTAAGTCCGAACAGGAAAGAGCGCGGTCTGGAATATATATTATTGTCGATTCCCAGATATACTTCCGGGTCAAGGCCGCTGTAATTGGTAATAACGAAAGCATTCTGAACAGAAAGGTTTACCCCTAAGTCAAATTTACTGCTGATGTTTTTGAAATGATGGCCCAGTGTGATATTATCCATACGGAAGAACGAAGCATTTTCCAGGAAAAAATCAGAATAGAGCTGCAAATCATTGAACCCCTGCTCTGCCGTATAGCTTAAGATATTGGAATAAGTGCCGTTTCCGGAATATACTTTGGTTTTGTAATCTTTGGATTTTATGTTATTATAAACATAATTCCCGAAGTTAGCATGCCCGTTGAATCCAAAATACCAGTTTTTGTAGCTTAGCTTTGAAGAAATTCCCAGGTAAGATTTAGGCATAGGATTTTTATCTTTTACCAGTCCGCCTTTGTATTTACCTTCAATGGGATTGTTGTTGGCGTCATATTCCTGCTGATAAAGATAGAATGTATAAGGAGAATACCCCACGGAATGAATTTGGATAGTTCCGGCAGTTGAGCCTGAAACATTTCCAATATTCACACCGTAATTGGGGCTGTCAACAAGGGTAAGTTTGGTAATTTCTGATTTGTTAAAGGTAACATTCATATCCAGGTTCCATTGCCAGTTATCATTTTTAACCGGAATTGTATTAAGGCTAAGTTCTACACCTCTGTTTTCCATGGAGCCGATATTGGTAAAGATCATGTTCGTAAGGTTGGAGCCTGCTGCAACAGAGATTTTATTCAGCAGGTCATCGGTAGTTCTTTTATAAACTTCCAGTGTTCCGGAAATTCTGTTTTTTAAAATTCCGAAATCTAATCCTACATTATAGGTTGATGAGGTTTCCCATTTAAGATTCGGATCATATCCGTTCGGGCGGATGGTTTGATAGTACTGGTTCCCAAGCTGGTATAATGCATTAGACTGACTGAAAGTATAGGTTTGCATCCATTCATAATCTCCTCCGATGTCCTGTTGGCCCGTTTTACCATAACTCAGCCTTAGTTTAAGATCGGAAAAGAAATTATTGCCTTTCAGAAATTCCTCTTCATTGATTTTCCATGCAAAAGCTGCAGAAGGGAAAAGTCCCCAATGGTTTTCTTTGGAAAAACGTGAAGAACCGTCATTTCTTAATGTTGCAGTAAACAGGTAACGGTCTTTGTAGCTGTAATTTAAACGCCCATAAAATGAAACAAGATAATATTCCGATTGGGTAGTGATATCCCTGTAAATTTTAGTTCCGGTAAGATTCGTCTGGTTATCATCATAGCTTTTCCAGAATCTCTGCCATGAATACCCTCCCATCAGATCGATTTTATGATTGGCTAAGGTTTTGGTGTAATTGGCGTAAGCATCAAACTGCAGGTTGTTTTTCTTCTGGACATATTTTTCTGTAAGACCCTGTCCGTCATTTCCTATGGAAGTCCAGGCAAGCGGAGCATTATCCGGAACGAAGATATCACCGTTACTTTTTAATACATCAAAACCTGCATTTACATTTAATTTCAGATCTTCAAAACCATGAATTTTATAATCCAGCTGTATATTTCCGATATGGCGGATTACCTGGGATTCATCTTTTCTTAAATCGAGGATGGAAACGGGATTTGCACCGGCAAGGGTAATGGGTTTTCCGGAAGCATCGGTCCAGATAAAATATCCCAACCCGTATTGACTGGAGCTGTCATAAACAGGGCGGGTAGGGTCAAAAGACGCTGCTCCGCCTGCAGGATTGGATACAAAATCGTTATTTTCAATGCTTGGTTTATAGTTCAGGTTTATATTCAGGTGTTTGTTGAAGAAAGAAGGATTCAGGTTAAGGCTCAGGTTCATTCTTTCATAGGCATTTTTCCGGATGATTCCTTCCTGGTTGGTATATCCTAAAGATAAACGGTATGGAATTTCTTTGATGGCCCCGGTCATGCTGAAATTCTGATCATTACTTAGAGCCGTACGGTAGATTTGCTTCTGCCAATCGGTAGAATAAGTGCCTAATCCATTAATTACGGCGGGATTTCCTGCATAACTGTTTTTAATGAAATTTCTGTACTCATCTCCACTTAATACATCAAGCATATTTGGATTGTAGCTGACCTTCGTTGTGGAAGAGTACTGATATCTGGTTTTTTTACTTCCTTTTTTGGTGGTAATAATGATGACACCGTTAGATGCTCTTGAACCGTAAATTGCAGTGGAGGAAGCATCTTTCAAAATGGTATAGGTTTCAATATCATTGGGGTTGATCATTCCCAGGATATTGCCGGAGCCTGAAATAGAAGAATTGTCTATGGCAATCCCGTCGATTACGATAAGGGGATCGTTACTGGCTGAAAGTGAAGAGCCTCCTCTGATCCTGATGGTAGAACCAGCTCCGGGAGCTCCTCCGGGAGAAATAATGTTGACTCCGGCAGATTTTCCTGTTAATGCTTCCTGTGCAGAAACAGGGCTTCCATCATTTTCGCTGTCAATTTTTACAGTGGTAAGGGAGCCTGTAGCATCTGATTTTTTCACTTTTCCGTATCCTATAACAACAATTTCATCAATCTTTTTTTCCTGGATAGGCGTTGTAATGGTATCTGATGCTATGGAAACTTCGGATAGTCTTGGTTTGGTTTTCCGGAGAACTACCGTATTGTTTTTTATTTCATATTCTATCGGGTAGTTCTTTTTAAGAAGATCAAGTGAGTTTTCCAGAGAGGAATAATTCATTTCGCTTTTATCCACAAAAACATCTTTGAAGTCTGTGCTGGAATAAAGAAAAGGAATTTTGGAGACCTTACTGAGTTTTTCAAAAACTTTTATGATAGATACTTTATTCTCTTTTTTTTGAATCATTTGCGGTGCCTGCACGGTTTGTCCCTGGGCAACAGGCAATCCGGCAATAACCAATAATATTACGGATATTATTGTTTTTTTCATAAATTTGGTTATTAACTTTAATGAATTTTAGCGGGTTCTACAGTTAATTTTGCATCGATAATGATTATTATCGGTGCTTTTTTATTTTAATTCTATCTCATGGGTTGATTTTTTTTGCGAATTAAGATTGAACGGATAGCATATTGCAGATAATACTTCATCCAGATTTCCGGAAAATGTACCTTTTATCTTTTTATTACTGTATTGTTGAGGATAAGTGATCCTGATGTTATAAACATCTTCCAGTTCGGCTATGATCTTTTCAAAATTTTCATCCTCAAAAGAGAAGTTTCTTTTTACATCTGCGGCATAATATGTGCGGACAATATTTTCCTCGTTCTGGTTCCACGCTTCATTAGGCAGGAGGTATGTGATCTTTCCTTTATGGTTTATTTTTACTTTTCCTTCCAGCAGTTCTACTTTTTGTTTACCCTTCGTCTGGTCCAGGAAAAACTTTGTTCCCAATACCTGTACTGTAAAATCTCCTGCATTTAACCTGAATGGCCTGGATTTATCTTTTGCAATGCTGAAAGTTGCTTTACCCGTAAATTTAATTTTCCTGTCTGTTTTACCAAAATCAGGAGACAATGTGAGGGTACTGTGCGGGTCCAGAATAATGATGCTTCCGTCGGGAAGCTCTACCCGTTTGGTGTAATCAACGCTCAGATAGGGCTGAGGTACTGTGATTTTTGATGAAACATGCGAAGGAGAAGAGTAAAAGATGAAACCGGCAATTATGAAAACAGCCGCTGCTGCAGCCCAGTATATTTTTTTAGACCTGTTCCCGGCTTTTATTTTCCTGTTGATACCAGCTTTGATCCGGGCATCTGTCTGCGGATCTATCGTCTGGTTTTCCCTGTAAGTTTCTTCCCAGTTCTTCTTGTAATGTTCTTCTTCCATGCTGTTCATATGTAGTATTACGCAGAAATTTGAAATCGTCAACCTTAAAAAAAATATTTCTATGAATAATCAGGATTTTAACAGTAAAGATTTGATTAAGAATTGGTGAGCTTTTTCAGATATGCTTTTACATCCTGCCAGGGATAGTACGGAAAACGGCTGGTCTGAACCGGGATCTTAACTTCATTTTCATTGAGAAGAAATTTCACCAGAACTTCATTTTGCTTATTCCTGTAAAAAATCATTTGAAAATTAGCGGCCATTGGAGCGGCCTGGAAAGTATTCCAGATTTTATAAACTTCTTTTGGGTCTGTTTCTTCTTTATTCATCCCATTTACATTCAAAAAAGCAAGTAAAGGAATGATATTTCCGTCGTGCCCGAAACGCAATGAGGCACCGTTTGTATTGTTTTTAATATAATTTTCAGCTTCTTCCAGGATATTTTTTACCAATGGAATGGCATTGTTCTTTACAAGCCCTTTGCTAAGAGGCGAAGGACCGTCATTTACATACGTCTGATAATTTATGCCCTGGTAAATATTGAAAAGTTCCTCTTTTGTGAACAGGTCATAAAAAGAAATATCTGTTTCAAGGTTCTGCATATCGCTGGCTATCCAGTAAAATGCTTCTATCAGTTTTTCCGGATTTATATTTTTGTAAACATATTCTTCATTGTTGAAAATATTTTTGATAAACCTGTCAGACTGAAGGGTTTCCTGCTTGAATTTTCTTTTCTCCTCCTGCCAGAAGCTATCATTTGAACGGAAATCTATAGATTCTTTCGTGTGATGGTTAAGATATTTCATATACTTATCGGAAGATTCCATATTCAGCTGTAGTTTGGGATTTTTGATGACCAGTTCATTGGTGAAATACGCCATGCTCAGAATGCATCTCGGAACCAGGGTAGATTTTGCTGTAACGATGGAATTTCCTTCAAAAACCTGTGGATTATTTTTGACCATTCTTTGTGAAATCTGTTTCTGCTGCATTGCTCCAACCTGGGTAAGGTCGCCGTTGTGTCCTTCTGCCAGTGCCCAGATATGCTGAAGCCGTTGGAGGGCAGATTTGCCAGTTTCCGTTAATGCATTATTCTCAGAAGCTTTTTTCAGGATTTCAAGGGCTCCGGAAAAATCTTTGTCATTGATGAGCCATCTGGATCCATGACGTCCATAATGACTGATATAAAAGGGTTGATAGCCTGCAGGAGGAGGGGGAGGGGTACTTGCGGGATTCGGATAAACATAATACACTCCGCCTGTTTTACGGATATCTGAAAATATTTCTTCCTTAGACGTTTGGGCATTGCAAAGAATTACAGCCGCAAATAAAAAAAGAGACTGAAACCGCCTTAATTGTGAGTTTAAGGTGATCATAAACAAAATGTTTTTCGGAGCTTCCAAAGATATTTTTTTATTGTCTTTTCGGGTAAATATTCTTTCAGTCTTTCTCATACTTAAGTAATACGCAGAAATGCTGAAATCGTCAACCTAAAAGAAAAATATATTCAGACGCGCCTTTAAAAGCTGCAATACTTTATTAACGTGCTTGGCAACGGCATTCTTGGAAATATTGTTTTCTTTCGCAATCTGGGAATAGCTTAGCCCGTCTACTTTATGCTTCAGAAAATAGTCTTTGCTTTTTTCCGGGATAAGGTGTAATAAGTTTTTGATTTCTTCGGAACGGAGCAACTGCTCGTCCTCATCATAGTCTTCCTTTTCAAAATCCAGAACGGCGTTTTCTTTAAGATCAACAAATGAAAGCCTGTTTTTTCTAAAAAAATTGGCGATTTCCTGTTTCGCTGTTTTAAAGACTATTGCCTCTGCATTTTTGCTTAAAGAGTCTCTGTGTTTCCATACATGAACAAAAATATCCTGTACAACATCCTCAATATCCTCCTGTCCGTGAATGTATTTTTTCACGAAAAAATAGACCTGATGCTTGTATTTCGAATATAATTCCTCAAATAAAGATTCCACTCTAAATAAATATTTTGATTGCTATATTGGCAATTAATACCTGGGAAGGCTTCAAATATATTAAAAAAAGACATCATATAGATCCTATTTATAACATTGCAATATGTTTACAATATTTCCGCAAATTTTATTATAGTTCAAAAAGCCTTATGGATAAAGGAAAATTCGTTGTTCTATGCTTGGTTTTATTTCCTTTTTTTAAAAAAAACGCCAAAATTTATCGCACTGAAAAGTTCTGTTTAGAAAAAATCATTAATATTTTTTTCTTCACCAGTTGATGATATATGATGGTTTTTATTGAGTCTTGATAATATTTTCAATTATTTTATCAAATAGTTAGAAAAATTCTCACATTTTGATGTTAAATTTTTTTAATTACCTTGCGTGCAAATTGAATAAATAAAAATAAATGTGCTCAATTATTGTTGAGTTTACATTTTTATAAAATTTTATTTATTGATATTATGCTGAATGATAAACTATGTGGTCATATTGATAAAGTTAATATTGCATGGAAAATAGTAATTCAGGACAAATGTTTATACAGGATATATTTGATACTCCCGAACAGTCAGGTGGCATCAGCTATGCCTATCCATTACAGAATATTAGAGAACTTACACCGCTTCCTGACGGATATATTCCGTTTTATATCAGTCATTTCGGACGCCACGGATCACGTTATCTGGTTGATGATAATGAATATAAGCATGTACTGGACACATTCCGGCATGCAAACTCCTGTGATGCTTTAACGTCGTTGGGAAGAGATTTGTATGAGAGATTAAAGATCATATGGTCAGTAGTCAGGGGCAATGGCGGAAACCTGACACCACTGGGAATTCGTCAGCTCACCGGGATTGCTGAACGTATGCAGAGGCAGTATCCGGAAGTTTTTACAGCCAATGCAAAGGTAACGGCTGTTTCCACTACATCAGAGCGCTGCATCTACAGTATGGAAATATTTTGCGGGAAACTGAAAGAATTATGTCCGGGTCTGCATATTGCTGAAGATGCTGATCCTAGGCATATGGATTATCTGAATTATCATACAAAAGAGGCAGTAAGTTTCAGGTATAATCCCGATACATGGATTGGAAAGTATAAGGAGTTTGAAAAAGAGCACGTCAACCCGGACAGGCTTATAACGGCACTATTTTCTGATGAAGATTATGTAAAAGGAAGTATAAATCCTGTTTCTTTGATTTGGGATCTGTACAACATAGCCGGTATTCTACAAAATATGGATATTTCCATTTCATTGTATGATCTTTTTGAAAAGAAAGAGCTTTTCGATCTCTGGCAATGTAAAAATTACAGCCTGTATGTTCAGTATGCCAACGCAGCCGAAAATCAGGGTATGATGATGGAAAATGCCAAGCCGCTTCTGAAGAATATCATTGAAAGTGCCGACCATATCATTGAAACAAAAGATATTGGAGCATCATTCCGTTTTGGGCACGATGGAAATATCATTCCTCTGGCCATGCTCCTGCATCTTCAGGATTTTTATAACAGTATTTCAGACCCTTCGGAATTTTATAATGCCTGGAATGATTTTAAAGTTTCGCCTATGGCTGCTAACATTCAGATTATATTTTTCAGGAATGAAATATCCCATGATGTTCTTGTTAAATTTTTGCATAACGAACAGGAGATTCTCATCCCTCCGGTGGAAAGCGAGATACTTCCATACTATCGCTGGCAGGATTTAAAAGAATATTATAATTCTCTCTTGAGTACACATCCACTGCCGCAATAAATGAAACTATAATAAAAACCAAATATCCAAAATCAACATATGAGAAAAACACAGTTCACCTTTATTAATTCTTACTGAAATTGATATTTATTTGTCTGTAAATTAAACGTTTACACACTTTCTTTCCCGGATAATATTTTTATAAATCGAATATGATAAAATTCGATATGGGGACATTTTGACTTAATTTATCTAATCCCTACCTGTATCATTTTTATATAAAATCATTTTTTTTAACCCGCTAAAAATTTAAAGTATATGGAAAAAACGTAATCACAACTATTAATCCCTACCTGTAATATTTACAGAATCAAAAATCTAATTATTTAATCCATTAAACATTTAAAAACATGGAAGAAATTCAAAATCAATTTACAAATCCCAATTTATCTAAAATATTTGATGTCAACGATTTACCATCAGTAACTCTGGAGATACAGGAAGCAGACTGGAACCACCTTCTGTTCGAATTCGATAATGATCCTACTGTCAATACATGGGTTCGCGGAACATTCCTTTTTGAAGGAAGTAAAAATTTACCCAATCAAAGACTTGAGAATGTTTCCTTAAGGGTAAGAGGAAATTCAAGCCGTGCAAGACCTGAGGGAAATCCGGGGGAACCTCATAAGCCCGGGCATTCGGTATGGCGCCAGGCCAGCTTTGCCCTTAACTTTGGCCACACCAGGTTTAATCCGCCACCAGGCCAGACTTTTCTGGGACTATCCAGGCTCGATTTAAAATTTACCCGTGAAGATCCTACCCGAATCAGGGAATTGTACTGTTTTGACCTATACCAACGGGCAGAAGTTTATACCGGACCCTTAATGAGCTTATGTAAATTCTATATCAAAGTGATAGCGGAAAGTTCAGGCTTACAGTCGCCGCCGGCTTATTTTGGGCTTTATAAACTGAAAGAATTTATTGAAGACGATTATCTTGAAGACCGTAAAGCATTATTTAATGATAATGTACCCGGGCCATATATACCTTTTCTCTGGAAAGGAGACGCCCCGGCAACTTTGAATAATCCGCATGATGTACCCAACAGGGATATTTATGACCTGAGGACAAATACAGGCCAGCGTGCAACAGCTAATGCCCAACTGGTAAGATTTATTACAGATTTAACAACCAAAGAAGGGAATGATCTTAAAAACTGGGCTGAAAGTATAATGGATGTACCTCTACTGATGAAAACATATATTATTAATGTAGTGTGTGGTAATATGGATGACTATTGGTTTAATGCCAATAATTTCAATTTTTACTTCAATACCCATGGAAAATTCTTTTTCATCCCGAATGATTTTGATACAACATTAGGAACCGGATGGGGATTAGATGCGGGAAGACAGAATATGTACAATTGGGGAAGTCAGTATCATCCGCTGATTCATAAATTACTTAGCATACCGGAGTTCAGGAGATTTTATATTGATGCTTTCATGGCCCTGGTTAGTGGTCCTTTTCATGCCAACAACAGTGTTCCGCGTATAGAAGGCTGGCACCGTTTGGTTAAGGATTATATCTGGGACGAAACTATTCATTTTGGCTGTCACAATGCTGATGCCGGATGCGTTATAGGAAAACAGGGAAGTGCCTCTCAAACGGCATTTGAAGACAGTGTAGCCTGGTGGAGTGCATCGTATAATAAAAATTACCGCCTTCTGCAAAGAGGAGCGAACAACTTTTTCGAGGTAAGCGGAAACCCACTCCGTTTCATAACAGACACAATTTGACATTTTTAATATATTTAGATTGATGCCGTTTTGATTTCTTTTCAGGGGGATTTTGAAAAAGGCATTTTTTTACCACGCTTCCGGGCGTGGTTTTTTTATAACGATATTGAATAGTAATGCATCATTGAAGGGTCTGGTTTATAGATGAAAGCTCATTTC
Organism: Chryseobacterium shigense; assembly: GCF_014207845.1. NCBI lineage: Bacteria > Pseudomonadati > Bacteroidota > Flavobacteriia > Flavobacteriales > Weeksellaceae > Chryseobacterium > Chryseobacterium shigense. The sequence continues at coordinate 343,257 of NZ_JACHLC010000002.1, read as the reverse complement.
CTTTCTTTTTCCTATTTTTGTGAAATTCCTTATTTCAATGAAAAAGATTATCCTCATCGAAGACGAAACCAGCGTTGTATCTTTTATAAAAAAAGGACTTCAGGAAAACGGGTACGAAGTTTCCGTAGCTTTTGACGGACGTACAGGTGTACAGCTGGTACAGACAAACGATTTCGATATGGTAATTCTGGACATTATGCTTCCGGAAATGAACGGTCTTGATGTCTGCAAAGAGATCAGAAAAACCAATCAGCATGTTCCTATTCTGTTTCTGACGGCTTTGGGAACCTCCGAAAATATTGTGCTGGGGCTGGAAAGCGGAGGTGATGATTATCTGGTAAAGCCCTTCAAATTTATTGAATTGGTAGCCCGTGTGAAGTCTCTGCTAAGAAGAAGTCATGGGATCAGTCCGCAGGAAACTTCTGAGCCAGAGCCGGATAGTGAACATATATTCCAGTTTTCAGATCTGATCGTTAATGATTACACAAAAAGAGTGACCCGGGCCGGAGATGAAATTTCTTTAACCTCTACAGAATATAAATTATTGCTGTATTTCCTGAATAATCCCGAAAAAGTAATTTCAAGGGCCGAAATCCTGGATGCAGTCTGGGGGGTAAATTATGAACTGGGAACAAATGTAGTAGATGTTTACGTGAATTATTTAAGGAAAAAACTGGATAGCCAGGATGATAATAAGTTGATTCATACAGTAATAGGAATGGGGTACGTGCTCAAAAAAAATTGATGAATGTCTAAAAAAGTTGTTACAAACCAAACCAAAACGATGGTACTTTTAATGTTGGTATTTACTGCCATCATTTTGCTGTTCAGTGGATTGGTTTACTTTTCGATTGTCAACTTTTCGCATCAGAGGTTTTACGAACTGCTGAAGATCCGTACCGCAACTATTGTTCAGATTGAAAAAAGTAAAGACCATCTCGATCTTCCCGAAAACTATATCCTTAACAGCCTGAATGATGAGGAACTTCCTATGGAAAGGGATTATGTTTTTGCCGTTCCAAAGGATTCCAATTTCAGAAAAATTTCACAGGAAGTTCATATTCCCGATTATTTTTTCAAAAGCATTGTTAAAAAAGGAGAGGCCAATTATAATGATAAAGAATTCTACTACATCGGGCAGACCTTTAGGTATGATGATAAAGACTACATCGCTATTGCCTCTGCCAAGAATCATTATGTGATCTATTATCTCGGATTTCTAAAAAGAACATTAATTACCTGTATCGTACTTTCCCTGTTCTTCAGTATGATTTTTTCCTTTTATCTGTCTAAAACCTTGTTCAGACCTATTTTAAAAATTACAGGTAAAGTAAAAGAAATCAGTTCCGAAAATCTTCACCTCAGATTGGAACCGCAACCGGACAACAAAGAGCTGAACGAGCTGGTTGATACTTTCAATGGGATGCTGAACCGTATAGAAACTTCATTTGAAACCCAAAACCACCTGATCGGAAATGTATCCCATGAGTTGAGAACTCCCCTCACTTCCATCATGGGGGAAGCAGATGTAGCCCTTTCTATCGGCAGAACAGCTGATGAATACAAGGAAACTCTGGAAATTATCCTTGATGAAGCGGAAAAACTGGATAAAAAGATCAAAGCATTATTAATGATTGCCCAGACCGGTTTCGATGGAAAAATCCAGAAGATGGATAAAGTAAGGATCGATCAGCTGCTTTGGGACGTAATTGAAACCCTCAGAAAAATTGATTCCAGAAATAATATCTATCTCGATATCAGCATGCTCCCCGATAATCCTAAAAAACTGAAAGTACAGGGTAATGAGCAGCTTCTGCATCTTGCGGTAGCCAATATCATTAATAACGGCTGTAAATATTCTAATTTCCAGCAGGTAAAAGTTTCGCTGGGTGCTACGGATACGGATGTTTATATTATTGTAAAAGATTTCGGAATCGGTATTCCGGAAGTGGAGATGAACAAAATCTACGATCCGTTCTTCAGAGCTTCCAATACCAAAAACTATGAGGGTTACGGAATCGGGCTTCCACTGGCAAGAAACATTGTAAGAATGCATCAGGGTGAACTTATTGTAAGTTCTCATGAAAACCAGGGAACAACGGTACAGATGCGTTTTCCTAATTTTTATAGTACAAAGCCGGAAGGAGTTTAATAGCTAAAACCAGGTCTTACAAAAGCAAACGAACCGGAAAAACCGGCTAAATCTCTCAAATTTGCGGGAGCAATCTATATATTATTCTCTTCATTTCGAAATTCTAATCTCATTTTAATCTCTTTAATCACATTTTAATTCCATTCCAAAGGGCTTCTAATCTTGCCGCTTTAGTTTTGTATCATCAAAATAAGATAACACAAACCTAAATCTAAAAGATATGACTAAAACAATTTTAATCGCTACGGATTACTCTTTGGAGTCAATGAACATATTAAAAAAAGTACTGAAAGAGAAAGATGCATCGGAAGATCAGAATCAGTATAATATTCTTTTGGTTTCAGGATATGATGCCGGAGATTCTATCAGAGACCTTCTTTTCAATACAAAAAGCACCGTTTTTAATAAAATCAGGCCGCAGGAATTTTGTGACGCCTATGGAATTATCAAAAATAAGTATCCTCATCTGGTCAATAAGATCATCTGCGATATTTTCACAGGAAGCTTTCAGAGAACATTCAATAATTATGTGAAAGCAGAGAATATTGAAGAAGCTTATTACTCTCCATCTATTAAGAGTAAAGGAAACGGCAAATTTGATATTACTCCTTACATCAGGAAATGCAAAGAACTAAAAGTTCAGGAAATTAAAGTGGAAATTGCCGAAAGACTTCCGGAAAGAGGAAGGCTGGCTGAGATCTTTGTTGAGGTCTAAAGAATAATAAACACAATAGTAAAAAATAAAAAAATGTTAAGAAATTATAGTAACAGCCGAACGTTGGGAGACAATATCAGATTGGGGACGCTGACTGCATTTACCGCAGGTACTATAAATATTGCCTCTCTGTTAATATTTCTCTCCTTTACGTCAAATGTAACGGGACATTATGCCATTCTGGCTGCGGAAATCAGTAAAGGAAACTGGACGCAGGTTGCGGTGGTTGGAGCGTGGATCTTTCTGTTCTTCTTCGGAAGCTTTTTATCCAACTTCATTGTCATCAACTTCAATAAAAGAAGTAAATATTTTGCACATGCAATGCCAATTGTGCTGGAAATCATATGTTTACTGTTTGTGGGAATATATGGTCAGTTCTACTACCAGAAAACACTGGAAGAAACAGAATTCCTGGTTGCACTAATGCTTTTTGCAACCGGCCTTCAGAACGGTCTTACAGCAAGTATTTCCAATTTCTCCGTGAAAACCACCCACCTTACAGGGACCACCACCGACCTTGGAATCCTTCTTTCCATGTTTACCCAGAAAAAATACAGAAAGAACGGTGAACTGATTGGAAGAGCGAAATTGCTGATGAGTATCATGGCAGCCTATGTTTTAGGAGCCGTTTTCTCAGGGCTTACCTATTATTATCTCGAATTTAGAGTGTTTTATGTGATCAGTGTATGCCTTTTGATCGTGATTGGGTATGATGCCTATAAAATTCATATCAGGCACTTTAACACCAAATACCGCTACAGCAGGATTTATAAAAAGCCCAACCTGTTAGCTTATTTGTACGATAAAGTTCATGGTATCCCAAAAAGAAAAGAAAAAAGAACGCTTGTTTTTGATGAATAAGCCGGAAAGAAATAAAATAAATATCAATATTATTTTTGTGTAAACTAGCTGTGAAGCACTCCTTTTCGATGGTAGAAAAGGGGTGTTTTTTTACTGTTAGAGATAAGTCAAGACAACAAACCATAAAAAGAATTTTTTAACGCAAAGTTTAATTTTAATATTGCAAATTACAGGAATACAAAGAAGAAATCAATCTTTGATTGATCCGATTAAGCGGACGGAAAAGCATGCTTAATCAGTGACGAAGTCACATTTCTTTGCTTAACTTAAAATATGACTTCCGGTATTTAAATCTTTGCGTGGTAAAATAGCTCTATTTATAGAATTTATATTCTCATTTCCTAATTCTGTAGAGGTATTAAAAGGCACACAGAATAAAGAATTGTGGCAAAAATGTTGATAATTAAATTTTAATTCACGGTTTTAATGTTTTAATTCCGGTTTCCATTAACTATTTTTGTAAGTTGATTATATGTTTTATGTCAGATATTATTCAGCTTTTACCGGATCATGTAGCCAACCAAATTGCGGCAGGAGAAGTGGTGCAGAGACCTGCGTCCATTGTGAAGGAACTTTTGGAAAATGCTATTGATGCCGATGCTTCAAAGATAGAATTGATTATCAGGGATGCCGGGAAAAACCTGATCCAGGTGGTAGACGATGGCAAAGGAATGTCTGAAACCGATGCCCGCCTGGCATTCGAAAGGCATGCTACGTCCAAGATCAGAGGAACAGAAGATATTTTCAAAATTGCTACGAAAGGATTCCGGGGCGAGGCGCTGGCCTCTATTGCCGCTGTTTCCCAAGTTGAGCTGAGAACAAAGCAGAATGATGCTAAAATAGGGACCAATATCTATATTGAAGGCGGTGTATTCCAGTTTCAGGACCCGATACAAACCGCTGACGGCTCCAATTTCCTGGTAAAGAACCTGTTCTACAATGTTCCGGCCAGAAGAAAATTCCTTAAAAATAATAATGTTGAATTCAGGCATGTTATTGATGAATTCCAGCGTGTCGCCTTAGCCCATGAAAATCTGGAGTTTTCCCTGTTTCATGATGATGAAGCCGTTTTCAGACTGAGAAAAGGAAGTCAGATGCAGCGTATTGTTGATGTTTTCGGAAGAAAATTACAGCCACAGCTTATCCCCATAAAAGAAGATATCATCTGGTGTAAACTTCACGGATTTGTTGCAAAACCCGAAGGTGCTAAAAAATCTAGGGGCGAACAGTTTCTTTTCGTTAACGGAAGATACTTCAGAAGTCCGTATTTTAATAAAGCCGTACAGGAAGCCTTTGAAGGATTGCTGCAGCCCGGTTATGTTCCCACATTTTTCCTTTATCTTGAACTGGACCCGGAAAAAATAGATGTGAATATCCATCCTCAGAAAACTGAGGTAAAGTTTGAAGACGAGCACCTGATTTTTGCATTGCTTCGCTCTACCATTAAAAGATCTCTAGGAATTTATAACGTATCCCCAAGCCTGGATTTTGATAAAGATCCTGAAATGGACGCCATGATGAACAAGCCTTTTCCAAGCAAAGGAAACAGCGGTGGCGGAGTGATCAAAATGCCTGAGATTATAGTTGATAAGGACTACAATCCATTTATTGAAGAAAGAAATGTACGTCCCGAGGAGATCCAGAATCTTGCGGAAATGTACCATCAGAATATTACAGCAGAACCGTCAAAGATCAATTTGTTTGAAGATGAAGATTTTGATGAAGACCTGATGAGGTTGCCCAATGGCTACTGGCTGTTCAATAAAGGCGATGTTACCCTGATGCTGGACCTTGGAAGAATGCACAGGCTGGTTGTTTCCGAAAATAATAAAACTTCAAAGAAGGCCAACGTTAACCCGAACAGCCACACATTATTGTTTTCCCTGGAATACCATATGAACGAAATTGAGAAGAATAAATACAATTCTTTCAAAAAATTTCTTCCCGAACTTGGGTTTGACATGAAAATTGCACATGAAAGCGTGCTGAGGATAGATGCTCTTCCGGAAGGTCTCAAAGAAACCCAGGCGATGAAGTTCCTGGAGAATCTTTTTGAGATTCTGGAATACAAAACTGAAGAGGAATTTATGCAGTTTTATCTCAGCCAGTGGAACAAAATGCAGTCCAAATCAAGATTTGATTTCATCTATAAAAAAGATGCGGAACAGATGATCAAAGATTTTACCGCATTGGGCTTCCCGGAATTTTTACCGGATGGCAAAAGATGCTTTTATGAAATTCCGTTTAATGACTTTAAAAACAAATTTTAAAAAATGTTTAACAATATACCGCCCATTACGAGGAATATCATCATTGTAAATATTGTTGTATTTATTTTGACATTTTTCTTCTTACCTCAATTATACAATATTCTTTCTGCATATTATCCCCTTTCTCCCAATTTTAAATCATGGCAGATTATCACTCATATGTTTATGCATGGAGGATATATGCATATTATTTTTAATATGCTGACGCTCTATAGTTTCGGGCCTATTTTGGAACAGGTTCTGGGAGAAAGAAAATATCTGATACTTTATTTTGCAAGCGGTTTGGGTGCTTTTGCTTTATTTAATATATGGAATTTTGTAGAAATTCAACAACTCGTTTCAGAGCTTGAAAGAATGAATGTTAATGTTTCGGAAGTTTATGCAAAAGCCAATCTTTCTGTATTTGACTTCAATCCTACGCCTTATTTAAACAATGAAAAAATATTAAATTTATATATTGGTCTGACAGGTAAAATGCTTGGTGCATCGGGCGCTGTTTTTGGTGTAGTAGCGGCTTTTGCCACTCTTTACCCGGATGCTAAGATTATGATGATGTTCATCCCGATTCCTATGAAGGTAAAGTACCTGATGCCTATCGTTATTATAGTTTCCATATACCTGGGAGTTTCCGGAAACGGAGGAGGTATTGCCCATCTGGCTCACGTTGGGGGAGCATTGGTTGGCTGGATTCTTGCAAGGATATGGAAAAAACATTTGTATAGATTCAATTAAAAAATCCGTGAAAGTTTTTCGTCTTGTCATATTGATCCTGCATGTTGGCGTCTTTTTCCTGCTGCTGGGTACTTTAATGAATGCATATGTTCCGCCTAAAATATTTCCGTGGTTCAATTTGCTTTCCTTAGGTTTTCCTGTTCTTATTGTTGTGTATGCAATATGTACACTTTTCTGGCTTTTCAGCTGGAAAAAAAGGACTTTTGCATTTATGCTGGCGGGACTTATCTTTATGAATCCTCTACAAAGATGGGTGAATTTTTCTTCCGGGAAAAAAGAAACAGCCAACCTGAAAGTTGTTACTTTCAACATTAAAGCCGGCACATTAGGTGTTTCTGAGATTGAGAATTACCTCAATAATGCCAATGCTGATGTGGTAATGCTGCAGGAGACCGGAAAAAAAATCTTCCTAAAAAACACGGAAGTGGTTGATAAAAACGGAATTATCAAAGTTATTTCTAAGCATAAAATTATAAATTCCACAGAGCTCATCAAAAGTAATTATGATAGCAATAATGCCTATGCTACCCAGGCAGATATTGAAATCAGAGGAAAAATATACCGCTTTATCAATGTTTATCTCGAGCCGTTCAAATTTGAGAAAGGCATGGTAAAAATGGAGGGCTTCCAGGAAGAAGATGAAAGAAAACTGAAAAATATTGTTAAAAGGCTTATTCCTGTTTTTAAAAAACATCAGGATCAGGTAAGTACTGTTAAAGAAGCTATTAACAATTCACCTTACCCTGTAATTGTTATGGGAGACCTTAATTCCGTTCCCAATTCTTACGAATACTATCATTTGTCAGAAGGGTTGCAGGATGCTTTTGTAGAAGCAGGAAAAGGAAGTGCAACAAGCTTCCATGATTATAAATTTCCAATCAGGATCGATTATATTTTTACATCCAAAACCATACATCCCGTTAGTTATAAAGTTGACCGTTCGATAAAGCTTTCAGATCATTATCCTGTGATTGGAACATTTTCAATTGACAACTGATTATCATAAAAATAGTTAAAATTTTTCCGCTTGGTAGGGTTTTTGATGAAAAGAATAGCGTATCCTAGACTGCTATTTCATGAAGTTGAGCCAATTACTGCTGTTTGTACATATTATTGTTGCCGTGTTGCTGCTGTGCACATTAGGAAACGCATGGATTCCCCCTAATTTCCTGGGATCTCTTAACCTGCTTTCCCTGGCATTCCCTTATCTGATTGCGGTATATGTTCTGCTAACATTTATCTGGATTTTAAAAAGAAAGAAAATAGCGATAGCTTTTGCGCTGGGAACCCTTCTTTTCTACAATCCTGTAAGACGGTGGGTCAATTTTTCTCCAAAAACAGAAAATTTAAAATCAATCAGGGATATTAAAGTTTTGACGTTTAATGTAAAATACGGAGATTTCGGCTGGGATAAAGTAAAAAAATACATCAGAGATCAGAACGCAGATATCATTCTTGTTCAGGAAAAAGATACAAACAGGGCGATCAGAAAGGATATGATAAAATACCCTTCGGTAATCCTGAAAACAAAGCACAGGATCGTAAGACAGGAAGCCCTGATTGAAGATAAAGCAAGAGGAAATTCTTTCTATGCAGATGTGGATATCAACGGAAAAATAGTAAGAGTGGTCACGGTATATCTTGAGCCGTTCAGGCTGCATAAATCCATGCTTAAATTTGATGGTTTTGCAAAAGAAGGAGGAAAAATAGCAACTCTTCTTTCTCATATGCTCCCAACTTTTAAGGCACATGAAGACCAGATTAAAAAGATCAGAAAAGTAATTGATTTTTCGCCCTATCCGGTAATCCTGGCAGGCGATTTCAATTCTGTGCCCAATTCATATGAATACTATAATCTGGGGAAAGACCTTCAGGATGCTTTCCTTACGGTAGGAAACGGGGCTTCTACCAGCTTCCATGATTATAAAGTTCCATTGAGGATTGACTATATTTTTACTTCAAAATCAATTATCCCTTTAAGCTATAAGGTGGACCAGTCTGTAAAATTATCGGATCACTATCCTGTAATTGCAGAATTTCTGCTAAATTAGTTCCATGAAAAATTTATTGTCTGCAGTTTTTATTGTATCACTGGTATTGATAGCCTGTTCAAAAAAAGAAGCACCGGGTTTTGGAGCGGAACAGGAAATAAAGGTTCATTATGATACCGCAGCAATTGACTCATTTTCAGCAGGTGCCACATCGGTGGATATTGTTCGGCAGATCAGAATGTCTTCACAAAAGTACCAGGACTCTATAAAAGAGGCCGAAAAACGTCTTAAGGAAGAACAGAAGCTTAAAGAAGAGCTTGAAAAAGAAAATAAAAAGAAGGGAGAGGAGGAGAAAAAGAAGACAGAAGCTGAAAAAAAACAGAAAACTTCTGATGCTCAACCTGCTGCCGGAACAAAAACAGAATAAAAATGAAATAAAAACATATAAAATATACAATATGAAAAAACAAATTTTAGCAGTAGCTTCAATCGCATTATTTGCTGTATCGTGCACAAAATCAACTACTAAAACAGAACAGGTGGAAAATACTGACGGAACGGTAACAACCACTACAACTACAGTTTCTGAAACTCCGTCTGTTGCCGTAGATACCGCTAAGATAGATAAGGCGAAGGAAGATGTAAAAGCCAAAGTGGATGCAGCCGGAAACAAAATAGATGATGCGGCTCAGAAAACCAAAGAAGGCATTAACAAAGCCGGAAATGATATCAAAGCCGGAGCTGATAAAGTAGGCAGTGACATTAAAAAAGGCGCTCAGGAAGTTAGTAAAGATGTAAAAGATGCCGCAGCAAAAGGTGCTTCGAAAGTAGAAGAAGGAGCGAAAAAATTAAAAGAAGATTTAAAGAAATAATAGGATTCCAAAATATAGAAAACGCAATCAGAATTTTGATTGCGTTTTTTTATTGTTATTCTGATGGAAGATGGGAAGAGGTTGTATTTGTCGTTAACAGCCCATTGATCGTTTTCTGAAAACCATTCCAAAACATATTGAATATTGTTTTTCCGGCTTCAATAACTTCCATCTTCCTGCATCCCGCTTCCTTTCTGATAACTTATTTATTAAGCTCCAGCAAAGGGTCTATATATTCTCTGTCATTACTCAGCCTAGGAACTTTATTCTGGCCTCCGAGTTTTCCTTTGGATTCCAGCCAGCAGTAGAAGAGATCCGGTTTTGCAATATGAACAATCGGTCTTTTCAGTGTCAGGTTATTATATCTTTTCGCTTCATAATCTGAATTGATTGTTTTTAAATGATGGTCAAAAGCATCGGTAAAACGCTCCAGGTCATCCGGATGGTGACTGAATTCAAAGATCCATTCATGAGCACCGCCTTCGTTCTCTTTCATGAAAACAGGTGCTCCTGTAAAATCGGTAATGCTTGCCCCGGTAACTTCACAGGCTTTTGAAAGAGCAGATTCTACATTGGTAATCATAAGCTCTTCTCCGAATGCGTTGATGTAATGCTTCGTTCTTCCCGTAATTTTTATTCTGAAAGGATTTACTGACGTAAATACAACGGTATCGCCGATGAGGTATCTCCATAACCCTCCGTTAGTGGTAATTACCATTGCATAATTTTTTCCTATTTCCACATCTTCAAGGCTGACTACTTTCGGATTGGAGAAATGAAACTGATCCATTGGAATGAATTCATAAAAAATACCGTAATCCAGCATCAGCAGCATTTCGTCACTGTCTGATCTGTCCTGTATCCCGAAGAAGCCTTCGGAAGCATTGTAAATTTCGTAGTAATTGATCTTTTTTCCGATGATCTGCCTGTATTGGTCCTTGTATGGCTTAAAGCTGATTCCGCCGTGAAAAAACACCTCCAGATTAGGCCACAGCTCAGAAATACTTCCGCTGCCTGTCTCTTTTAAAACTCTCTGAAGCAAAACCATCATCCAGCTGGGTACCCCCAGAATACTTCCTACATCTTCGTTTTTTACTTCTGAGGTAATGGCTTTAAGCTTGCTTTCCCATTCAGACATCAGGGAAACTTTTTTACTGGGTGTGGTGGTGATCTCTACCCAAAAAGGCAGATTGTCAATCAAAATTGCAGAAAGATCACCGAACTTGGTGTTGAAATCCGCATGAAGTTCAGAACTTCCGCCTAAACGCAGATTTTTGTTGGTGAACAGCTGGTTTTCCGGATGATTATTGGCATAGATGGAAACCATGTCCTTTCCTGCTTTCATGTGGCAGTATTCCAGGCTTTCAGAAGAAATAGGGATAAACTTGCTTTTGGCATTCGTTGTTCCGGATGATTTTGCAAAATGTTTGATATAACCCGGCCAGGTTACATCCTTGTGTCCCTGTCTTGCTCTTTCAATGAAAGGTTCAAAATCTTCATAAGTAACAATCGGGACCTTGTTTTTAAAGTCCTGATAGCTCGAAATCGAATTAAAGCCATATGCTTTGCCGTATTCCGTATCTTCAGCATGAAAAAGCTGTGAAAAGAGTATACCTTTCTGAGTTTCAATGGGATGGTCCATGAAATTCTGAATCTGATCTATCCTCTGACGGATAAACCAGTTAACGACAGTATTGAAAAGTGCCTTTGTTGCCATTCCAACAAATATAATAATATTTGGATTTTCAGAGAATTTTTATCGCATTAAATAAAAAAACCGCTACAAATTATGTAACGGTTTGGTATTTATACTTGTTGTTTCTTAACAATATTCATCAAAAGCAGCCTGAAGATTTGCTGCAATAGCACCTGCAGGGTTTCCTTCGATGTGGTGTCTTTCCAGCATATGAACCAGTTCACCATCCTTGAAAAGCGCTACACATGGAGAGCTTGGAGGGAATGGAGCCAGATGTTTTCTTGCTTCTGCTACAGCTTCTGTATCAAATCCTGCAAAAACAGTTGTTAAATGATCAGGTTTCTTATCACCTGTCAAAGAATATACAACTCCGGGTCTTGCTGCACCTGCTGCACATCCGCATACTGAATTTATTACCAATAGGGTGGTTCCCGACTGCTTTAAAGCCTCTTCTACCTGCGCAGGAGTTGTTAAATCTTCGAAACCTTTATCTGTAAGTTCTGCCTTCATAGGCATTACTAAATCTGTTGGATACATATATTTTGTTTTTTATCGGTACAAAGTTAAACAATTCTTTGCGTTTGTTCAATATATAAAAACTATCAATGCTTTAGTCATATAAAATTAATATAATATTAATATTTTAATAATATTATAAAAAACATGAAATAAAATCACGTATAATGAAAAATATTTATTAAATTTGAAATGATTCTGAAAACAACCGACCATGAAAAAAACATTTACTGCTTTCCCTCAAGCGCTCAAATTATTTAACACAACCTGATTTTCAGCGGTTAAGTAAAAGCCTTTTCAGTTTTGAATAAATGATAAGCTGAATTATGAATTATGAATATCCAAAACAGAATCCGGGAACGCCAGCGTTCCCGGATTCTTTAATCAAATCGATATGCAAAGGTTGGATATCCTGTTTTGGGAGATCGTGTTCCGTGTTCCGGGGTTTAATAATCCCGGATCCCGAACCGTGTATCCCGCTTTTATGAAAGCAGCTTCTTTGCCATCTCGGAAATGCTTTTCCCGTCTGACTTTCCTGCTAATGTCTTTGAAGCAGTTCCCATTACTTTCCCCAGATCTTTTATAGATTCTGCTCCGGTTTCTGAAATAATGTTCTTTATTTCAGCTTCCAGTTCTTCAGAAGAAAGCTGTTTTGGTAAGAATTGTTCAATTACTTTCGATTGTGCTTCTTCCACTTCGGCAAGATCATTTCTTCCCTGGGCTGAAAATTGTTCGAAAGAATCTTTACGCTGCTTGATCATTCTCTGAAGAATGGCAATTTCCTGCTCTGCGGAAACTTCAGCACCTCTGGCTTCAGTTTTTAGAAGTAGGATTTGAGCTTTCACAGCTCTCAGAGAGTCCAGAGCAACTCTGTCTTTCTCTCTCATAGCTGTTTTAATAGCTTCACTTATGGTATTTTCTAAACTCATGGTCTATAATTTATCAATGTAAAAGTGTATCAATGTACCAATTTGAACAAGCCATTGTTACACTGTTAAATTGATACATTGTTACATTATTTAGTCAACGTCTTTGTTTAAAAATCTGTTTTCTCTCACCTGCATGGATCCGTTGTTGTCAGACAGATAGGTGTTGATATTCTGATCTGATGCATTGGCTCCGTCGATAGTAATATTCTTTCTTTTGAAAGCAGGAACAGACTCAAATTCACTTGAGCTGTCAAAACTTTGATAGCGGGAATTGAATTCTTTTAATTTATTTCTTCTTTCTGAAATTTTCTCCTGTTCAACGGCTTTATTCACAAAGGTGAATTCAGATTCTGCCGTTTTCGGAGTTTCAATTTCAACTTTTTCTTCAAAAACCGGCTTGGTTTCAGCTTTTGGCTCTTCCTGTCTTGTCTGGAAGATGGTTTCAGCAGTCTGAACCGGAACTTCAGTTACTGCGCTGGCAGGAGCGGTAAACTCCGCCTTTGGCTGTCCGAAATCTGTTTTAGGTTCATTGGATGAAGGCTGATTGTTTACAAAAAAACTGAATTCAATAGGCTTTTCATCTGAGAAAGAAGGAGTGGACGGTGTAGAAGGAGTCTCATCTTTTTTGGCATCAAAATCGAATTTAAAAGACTCAATTTCCAGGTCATTAGGGTCTTCTCCTTCTTCATCGTAAGAGAATAAGCTATAAGATTCTTCTTCCTGCTGTTCTTCTTCATTTCTCCAGCTATTGACAGGGCTGCTTTGTGTATCTCCCTCTTTGTCAAAGAATTTTATTTCTGTTTTGATTTCTTCTTCCTCAATAATCATTTTTTTTTCAGAAGATTTTAACCCGAACTGTGGAGCATCGCTGTCTTCGTCATCTAATCTGAAAGTATGCTTTCCTCCAAAATCATGTGTTGTTTCAGAAGGTGTTTCTCTTTCTTCTCTTGTTTTGAAAGGGGATGCTTTCGGAGCCTCAAGGCTGTCATTAAGACTGATTCTGATCTTTTCTGTAGGACCTGCAAATTTTTTGCTGTCGTTAGAAAAACCTGTAGCAATCACAAGAACGCTTACAGAATCTCCCAGTTCTTCATCAGCACCTACCCCGAAAATGATATCTGCGGTATTTCCTGCTTCTTTCTGGATGTGATCCATAATTACCCCGATTTCATCCATGGTAACTTCTTCAGCACCACTTCTGATCAATAGAAGGACGTTTTTAGCACCCGTGATCTTGTTGTCATTCAACAACGGAGAATCCAGGGCTTTTTTAACGGCTTCTTCGGCTTTGTTTTCTCCCGAAGCAACTCCTGTAGACATTAAGGCTGTGCCGGAGTTCTGAAGTACAGATTTAGCATCTCTAAAGTCAATGTTTACATCAAAGTAACCGGTAATAACTTCTGCCATTCCTTTTGCGGCATTGGTTAACACTTCATCGGCTTTTGAGAATCCCTGCTTGAATCCAAGGTTTCCGAACTGCTGTCTTAGTTTATCATTGTTGATTACAATAAGTGAATCAACATTATTTCTTAGTTTTTCGAGACCGTTTTCTGCCTGATCAAGTCTTCTTTTTCCTTCAAAACTGAAAGGAACGGTAACAATACCTACCGTAAGAATTCCCATATCTTTAGCTACTTTGGCAATAACGGGAGCTGCTCCGGTACCTGTACCACCACCCATTCCGGCAGTGATGAACACCATTTTGGTATTCTGTCCCATAGCTGCTTTGATCTCTTCAATGCTTTCGATAGCAGATTTTTCCCCAACTTCAGGATCTGCTCCTGCACCAAGTCCTTCCGTAATGGTAGTACCAAGCTGTACCTTGTTGGCAACAGGGTTATTATCTAAAGTCTGGGCATCGGTATTACAGACTACAAAATCTACTCCGTAAATACCTTTTTCGTACATGTGTTTCAGGGCATTATTTCCACCGCCACCTACACCGATTACTTTTATGATGGATGAATTTCCTTTTGGCAAATCAAATGAAAATCCTTGTGTACCTATGTTTTCCATAACTATGTTTTTTATAATTGATGAGTGATGAATGATAATTGACGAGTGATAAATGGCATTGGACAATAAGTTGCGTGCTTTTATTTATCAATTATCAATGATCTTCTATCATTTATATTTTACTCTACTTCTTCAAAGAATTTTTTAACTTTTTCCATAAGCGACTGCCCGAAAGTCAGTTTCGCTCTTCTGTTTTCCTGCTGTTCGTTTACAATAGTCTGCTCCTGAACTGCTGCTGCCGGCTGAATGGTCTGAGCTATTTCTGCCTGTGCTGCAACGGTTTCTGTTTTAGCTGGCTGCTCTTCGATGGCCTCTTCTGTTTCAGCGCCCTGTTTTTTGTCGCGGATTTTTAAACTCTCCATCAGCAAACCGATTGATGTAGCAAATTCCGGGCCTTTGAGGTACTGGTTTTTATCGTTGGCAATATATTCGTTTGCAAAACCGATTCTACTGTCAAAACCTGTTGTATAGTTGGCTAACTGACGAAGATGCTTCAGGTTGGACCCACCTCCTGTAAGAACGATTCCCGCAATCAGCTTTTTCTTTTGTTCGAATGCGCCGTAAGCTTTTAATTCTGTATTAACCATTTCCAGGATTTCTTCAACTCTGGCATTGATGATCTGTGCCAGAGTTTTAAGGGAAATTTCCTTATCCGGTCTTCCGTGAAGCCCTGGAATAGTAACAAATGTACTGTCTTTTTCCAGTTCCGGCACTGCAGAACCGAATTTTACTTTCAGCTGTTCTGCATGTTTTTCTATAATGGAGCAGCCTTCTTTGATATCTTCCGTAATAATACCTCCTCCGTAAGGAATTACGCAGGTATGACGGATGATGTTATCTTTGAAGATGGCAATATCTGTGGTACCACCCCCGATGTCTACTATGGCAACACCGGCTTCTTTTTCTTCTTTTGTGAGTACAGCTTCTGAAGACGCCAAAGGTTCCAGGGTAAGGGCTTCCATTTCAAGACCGGCTTCTCTTACACATCTTGCGATGTTTCTGATGCTTCCCATCTGTCCTACCACCACGTGGAAGTTAGCTTCCAGACGTTTTCCGTGCATTCCTACAGGTTCCTGAATTTCTCCTTCGGAATCTACCTTGTACTCCTGGGGAAGAACATGGATAATTTCTTCTCCGGGAAGCATTACCAGCTTTTTTACCTGGTCTTTAAGGGCTTCAATGTCGTCATCTGTAATAAATTTGTCCGGATGCTCACGCATAATATAGTCGGAATGCTGCAGGGAACGGATATGTTTTCCTGCAATACCTACCGTAACTTTTCGGATAGGAACTCCTGCGCTGGACTGTGCTTCTGAAACGGCTGCCTTGATTGAATTAATGGTTTGTGAAATATTGTTCACAATACCTTTATGAACTCCAAGACTTTTGGCCTTTCCAACCCCGAGAACTTCTATTTTCCCGTGTGCATTCCTCCTTCCGACAATCGCAACAATCTTTGTTGTTCCGATGTCCAGACCTACTGAATACTCTTGATTTTCCATTGTATGTCGATTTGATTTTTTTTCTACTTTTTTTCCTTTGTTTTTTGAAGCTGGATATGATCCAGTTTTTATGCTAAATCGTCTGTGAGGACTCTTTTTTACTCTACTTTTACTTTCGCCTTGGACTTTGCTGCCGCAGGTTTTTTATCTGCTTTTTTGGTTTCCTTTGGCTTGGCTGTTATTTTTGGTTTTGTCTTTTCCTTCGGTTTTGCTGAAGGGGTTTTTGTTTTTTCAGCAGTTTTAGGCAAAGCCTGCGGTTTTTTTACAGCTGCCAGAACCGGTGTTTTTGCCAGTTCTTTGTTTCCTGCTTTCAGAATGCTGTCATTTTCTTTGAAATAAGGATTCAAAGTGGTTACAATCTGGTTCTGGTATTTTACAGAAACCATGCTGTATTTTTGGGGATCCTGGAATACGAGATATTTCTCTACGAAGGTTTTCAGGCCTTTTACTTTAAATTCTATATTATCAAGATCTCCTATTTCCACTTTATAATTTCCGTCACTCGTCAGGAGGTTATAATCGTCTTTGCTTTTTGAAATTCCGATAAAGAATTTTTTACTGAAATCATCTTTATCAATCTTCTCAACCAGCTCGGCCAGTTTCTGATAATCAGCCGGTTTCACATTTCCGGTTACGAGCATGCACGGATGTGAATAGGTTTTTGAAATAGGGAATTCGATTCCTTTTCCGTCTACATAAAAATCTCTTCCGTCTTTATTTAACCTGAAAACAGGCACTCTCTGTCTGATATCCAGATACAGTTTCCCGTTCAGGTTCAAATAGACATTGGCACTATCTACAGCCGGTAAAGCATTGATCTTCTTCTCAAGTACAGGAATGTTCAGATTTCCGACTTTTCCGGAAGGGTTTTCTTTTTTTACAATTTCCCGGATATCTTTTTCATCAATGAAGTATACGGGTGTTTTTTCATTCATCTTTACAGAAATCTTATTGTCCGTAATCTTCTGGCCGCTGAATCTCTTCAACGAGAAACTCAGCAGTAACCCGAGGATGATTACCGTGACAACAATTTTTAATATTCTGTATTTATTTTTCATATTTTATTTTCAATAAACGCTATTGCCGCAAAGTTTTTTTAAGTCCGCAGAGGCGTTTCACTCAGCGGAGGCTTTGGCTTTTATAATTTATTTACAACTCTTTTTACTCCATTTTTAAACAAAACTGAATGAAAGTTTAAAATCATTCCAAGTTTTACATTTGTTATTCTCAAATAATTTAAAAGCTGAAAAAAATGATAATCATTAATCTCGGGAACAGCTTTTATTTCAATAATAACTTTATTTTCGATTAATAAATCTACTCTGAACGCTCTGTGGATCTTTAGATCTTCATATTCTATAGCAATGTCTTTTTGACTTTCTACATTTAATCCTCTGTTTTTTAATTCATAAATCAAACATTCTTCATATACATTCTCATAAAGTCCAATTCCAAGCGTACGATGTATTTTGATTCCGGCATCGAAAACAATACCTGAAATTTCATTTTCTATCATACATTATGTGTTTTTGCTGAGTGAAACGCCTTTGCGAACGAGTATTTGGGAACTTTAATTCTTTCGCGTACTCTGCGTTAAACTCATTATTTTGCTATCCATTCTGTGATAGGGTCATACAGGGTGTCAATGTTTCCTGCGCCTACGGTTAGGAGGATATCAAAATCTTTTTCTTTTATTTTTTCAAATGCACCGGACAGGTCCGATTTTTCTTTTTTATCTAAAGTCACTTTTTCCAGCAGCCAGTCAGAGGTTATTCCTTTAAAGTTTTCCTGAAGTTCTCTTGCAGGATAGATGTCGAGAAGGATGAGCTCATCAGCTTTGCTTAAACTTTCTGCAAATCCATCGGCAAAATCTCTTGTTCTGCTGAAAAGGTGAGGCTGGAAGACTACCAACAACTTTTTGTCAGGGTAAAATGTTCTGATGGAGCTCACTACCGCATTAATTTCCGTTGGGTGGTGGGCATAATCATCGATATAAATTTTACCGTTTAAATAAATATGCTTGGTATATCTTCTTTTAATTCCCTTAAAATTGGCAATCGCTTTCTTCAGGGTTTCAAAATTCACACCTAAATTATGAAGGATAGCCAATGCTGCTGTAGCATTTTCTACATTATGAATTCCCGGGATTTCCCATACAAAATCTTTTACGGTTTCAGATGGGGTATGGAAGTCAAAATAGATCTTGTCATGATCCATACGGAGATTATCTGAATAATAATCTGCTTCTTCGTTTACGGCATAGGTTTTATGGTTTCTGCCGATTTCCAGTCCTTTTCTTACAAAAAGCTGTTTGTCATCCGGGACAAGTGCGGCAAACTGTCTGAAGCCTTCTTCGATATGGTTTTTATCACCATAGATATCCAGATGGTCTGCATCTGTAGAAGTTACCACAGCCCAGTCCGGAGAAAGGTTAAGGAAACTTCTGTCATACTCATCTGCTTCTACCACGGAATATTTTGTGCCGTTGTAAAGGAAGTTGGATCTGAAATTCTCAGAAATACCGCCTAAAAAGCATGAAAACGGAAGATCGGCTTCTTTACACAGATGTGAAACCAATGTGGAAGTCGTTGTTTTTCCGTGGGTTCCTGCAACGGCAATACATTCTGTGTTTTCGGTAATCAGACCAAGAACTTTTGCACGTTTCAGAACTTCAAACAGGTTTTGATTAAAATAATCCAGAATTCCTAACGTTTTGATTGCAGGAGTATAGATCACTAATGTATTTTCCTTTTGAAGCGAAGTTATTCTTTCATCAATGAGATCTTCGAAAACAATATCAATTCCTTCTTTCATCAGTTGTTCTGTAAGCTTGGTGTTGGTTTTATCATAACCCAGCACTTTCTTACCGGAAGCATTGAAATAGCGTGCCAAAGCACTCATCCCGATACCTCCGATTCCTACGAAGTAATAATTTTGATATGTTTCTAAAATGTTCATTCTTTTTGTATTAATGTATTATGTACAATGTATTTATGTACTTTTTACAGTTTTAAATATCTCATCCACAATCTCTTTCGCTGCGTTTGGCTTGGCAAAATATTCCAGGCTCTGAGACATTTCGTTTCTTGCATTTTCACTGCCGGAAATCTCCTGTAGTGTATTCCAGAATTTTTCCTGCATTTCAGAGTCTTTTACCATTTTTGCTGCATTTTTTTCAACGAGGTTCATGGCATTTTTGGTCTGATGGTCTTCCGCTGCAAATGGGAAGGGTACCAGAAGAACCGGCTTCTTAGCTACTGCCAGCTCTGAAATGGCAATGGCTCCGGCTCTTGAAACAATGATGTCTGCAGCTGAGTAAGCCAGCTCCATATCTTTGATGAATTCCAGAATCTGGATGTTTCTGCTGTCAATATCTTTTGTTTCTTCTATAATATCTTTATAATCAAGCTTTCCTGTCTGCCAGATCAGCTGGTAATCTTTGCTGATTAAATCATTTAAATGAGCCTTCCATGCATTGTTTAATGTTCTGGACCCTAAGGAACCGCCTACTGAAAGTATGGTAAGCTTATCTTTATTCAGTCCCATTTTTTCTTTTGCTGCAGCTGTTTCCTGCATTCCTGAAATAATAGTTGAACGGATAGGATTACCCAGAAACTTTATTTTTTCAGCAGGGAAACCGTCTACTTTTGGATAAGCAGTGAAAACTGCTTTGGCTTTCTTGCTTAGGATTTTATTGGTTACACCGGCATGGGCATTCTGCTCCTGAATAAAAATAGGGATTCCCAGTTTGCTGGCTTCATATAAGGCGGGTCCGCTTGCAAAACCTCCTGTTCCTACGGCAAAGTCCGGGGCAAAATTTTTAATGATCTTTTTTGATCTGGATAAGCTTTTCAGAATTTTGAAAGGCAGTCCTAAATTGGATAAAAGATTCCCTCTGTCGATTCCGGCAATATCAATTCCTTCAATTTTATAACCAGCCTGGGGAACTTTTTCCATTTCCATTTTCCCGTTGGCTCCTATGAACAAAAATTCCGTATCAGGAAATCTTTTTCTGATTTCGTCTGCAATGGCAATAGCAGGGAAGATGTGTCCTCCTGTTCCGCCGCCGGATAATACTACTTTTAGTTTTTTGTTCATCTTTATTTTGTTGCTGATATCAGTTTTGAATTAAGCGATATCATTAATTTCTGCTACACTCTGTTTTTTGCCCATTCCTTCTTCATCATATATCTGGATCCTTGAGCTTATATTTAAAATAATTCCGAGCTGGAGGTAGGTTACCAGCATGGAGGTTCCTCCGTAACTTATCAGTGGCAGCGGCTGTCCTGTTACCGGGATCAGGTTTACAGCTACCGCAATATTTACTGAAAGCTGTATGAAGATCATCACTCCGAGACTGAGCACGAGCAACGATCCGAAAAAGGCAGGCATTTTACTTGCGATCATCACAATCCTGATCATCATAATGAGATACAGACTTATGAGGAAGGCTGCTCCAATCAATCCATATTCTTCTACAATTACGGCAAAAATAAAGTCGGAGGCGGACTGCGGAAGCATTTGCTTTAATGCACTTTTTCCGGGTCCCATTCCGGTAATTCCACCATGAACGATAGCGGCTTTGGCCTGCATTACCTGATAGTTTTTTGCTTTTACGCTTTCATCGTCAACATCAGCAGTTTTTGCTTTACTTGATGTGAATGTCTCGATACGGCTCATCCATGTATGAACACGGTTTCCGCCGATGAGGTTGGTGTTTAATGCAATAATCAGAAATAGGACAATAGCTATAAATGATGCTGAAATGAAACCTGCGATGTATTTCCAGTGGAGCTGCCCTATTACGAGAACAACTACAGAAACCATCAGGATCATCAATGCGGTGGAACCGTTGTCTTTTGCAACGAGCACAAATACCAGAAGAATGGGTCCGAAGATATACATGATATTTTCTATCGGAAGTCTTTCTCTTGTTATCTTTTTGGTCAGATATCTGCAGAGATAAATGATCAGCATCAAAAATGCAAATGATGACGGCTGGAAGGAGATGGGTGTTCCGGGGATTTTCAGCCATCTTGAAGCACTGGCCCCATCAATGGTCTGTCCTGTAAACATAGTGACTACGAGTAGCACAATCATTAAACCAAGCAGAATGCTGCTGAGCTTTCCGATGTACTCATACTTTATGACTCCAACAACCCTCATGATCACCAGACCCAGTACCACAAAGAACATATGTTTGATAACGTGACCTGTAGTGGTTCCGTTATTCACTATATATTCCAGATTTGAACTTGCAGAATATACAGGGAAGATAGAGAAAATGGAGATCACAAGGATAACCATCCAAAGTACTTTATCGCCCTTTAGAAATTCAATTCTGTTTTCTGTGTTCTGTTCGTCCATATTTTTTGTATTCATGTATTGATGTACAATGTATTTATGATTTTGCAATTAGCTTTTAATCATTAATACATTCATCCTTTTTACATTTCTTTTAATACCTGTTCTTTAAACTGTTTTCCCCTGTCTTCGTAGCTTTTGAAAAGGTCAAAACTTGCACAGCATGGAGAAAGTAAAACGGTATCTCCGCTTTTTGCCAGTGATTTTGATATTTTCACGGCTTCTTCCATACTTGAAGTATCATAGATGAATTCCTTTTTATCTTTAAAGAAGTCTATGATCTTCGTGTTATCTATTCCTAAGCAGACAATTGCTTTTACTTTTCTTTTAACGAGCTCTTCAATTTCTGTATAATCATTTCCTTTATCCAATCCTCCTACGATCCAGACTGTTGGGGTTTTCATACTTTCCAGGGCGTAATAGGTTGCATTTACATTGGTTGCCTTGCTATCGTTGATGTATTTTACACCGTTGGTTTCCGTTACGAATTCAAGCCTGTGTTCTACCGCCTGGAAAGTCATCAGGGAATTTCTGATGCTTTCGTTGTTGATTTTCAATATTTTACCGGCTATAGACGCGGCTAAACTATTGGCAACATTGTGATTTCCAAGAAGAGAAAGTTCATCAATTTTCATTGAGAATTCGTCCTGTACTTTTACCACGATCTGATCACCATCAATAAAACCTCCTTCAGATAATTTCTCTTTCGTAGAGAAAGGGATCATCTTTGCCTTAATTTCTAATTTTTCAAGAATGTTTTTGCTCATTTCATCATCTTTGTTGTAGATGAAGAAATTGTCGTTTTCCTGATTTTCAGCAATTCTGAACTTGGCTAAAGCATATTCCTCATAGTTGTAGTTGTACTGGTCCAGGTGATCCTGAGACAGGTTCAGCAACAGAGAAATATAAGGTCTGAAGTTCTGAATATCATCTAATTGGAATGAACTTACTTCCAGGACATAATATTCATGGTTTTCATCAGCAACCTGTCTGGCAAAACTGTATCCTATGTTTCCTCCCAGTCCTACGTTTAATCCGTCATTTTTCAGGATGTAGTAGATCAGGGAAGTTGTTGTTGTTTTTCCGTTGCTTCCTGTAATGGCTATGATCTTGGCATCGGTATATTCTGAAGCAAATTCAATTTCAGAGGAAAGTCTGATTCCTTTGTCATGAATTTTATGAATGATCTCTGCTTTTTTTGGAATTCCCGGGCTTTTTACGATCCAGTCGGCATTTAAAATTCTTTCTTCGTTGTGGTTTCCTTCTTCAAATTCAATTTCATTTTCGGTTAAAAACTGCTTATAGTTATCCTTAATAGCTCCTTTGTCTGAAAGAAAAACTTCCAGACCTTGTTTTTTCGCTAAATAAGCAGCTCCGCATCCGCTCTCTCCACCTCCTAAAACAACTATTTTCATATTTATTTATAATTTAATGATTGAAGGATTTAATGATTCAAAATTTTTTAAATTCTTCAATATTTAAATGATTGGTTATCTCATTTTTAATGTGATCAGGCATACAATAGCCAGCATTACCCCGATGATGATCATTCTGTTTACGATCTTACTTTCATGGAAGCCTCCCTTCTGATAATGGTGGTGTAATGGTGACATTCTGAAAAACCTGTTATTCTGGGCATATTCCAACCCGTATTTCTTTTTTCTGTATTTGAAAACAACCACCTGTAGCATGACAGATATGTTTTCAATCAGGAAGATTCCACATAAAACAGGAATCAAAAGTTCTTTTCTTAAAATAATGGCTAATACGGCAATCACCCCTCCAAGCATCAAACTTCCTGTGTCTCCCATAAAAACCTGCGCCGGATAGGTATTGTACCAGAAGAAGCCGATCACGGCACCTACCATCGCAACGGCAAAAATGGTTGTCTCTCCCATATTCGGCAGGAACATGATATTGAGGTAATCTGCAAAGATGATGTTTCCGGAAAGGTAGGCAAACAGGGCAAGGGTGAGCAGTATCACTACACTGGTTCCTGCGGCAAGGCCGTCGATTCCGTCTGTGATATTGGCTCCGTTTGATACAGCTGTTACGATGAAAATAACAATCGGGATAAAGACAATCCATGCCCATTCGTGAGCATCTTTATCATTCATCCAGAACAGGATTCCGCTGTAATCGAATTCATTGTTTTTGGCAAACGGCACAGTAGAAACAGTGATTTTTTCTGTCGGCATAAAGTTTTGCTCAACATTGTTTCTGTTCACCACTTTTGCATCTGCATATTTTCTTTTCACCGTGATATCCGGGTGGAAATACATTGTAATTCCGACAATCAGCCCTAATCCGACCTGGCCTACGATTTTAAACTTTCCGCTCAGTCCGTCTTTATTTTTCTTTATTTTCTTTAAATAATCATCAAGGAAACCTATAGAACCCATCCATAACATTGAAACCAGAAGCAGAACAATATATACATTGGTAATTCTTGTAAAGAGCAGCACCGGAATAATGGTTGCAATAATGATGATAAGCCCTCCCATAGTTGGGGTTCCTTCTTTCTGCTTTTGCCCGTCCAATCCAAGGTCACGTACCAGCTCACCCATCTGTCTTGCACGCAGGTAGTTGATGATCCTTTTTCCGTATACAAGAGCAATAATCAGAGAAAAAAGCACGGCAATACCGGCACGGAAAGAAATGTATTTCAGCATTCCTAATCCCGGAATATGGATTCCCTGGCTTGTTAGATATTCGTATAGATAGTATAACATGTTTCCTTTTTTAATCTAATTTTATTTGCTCATTAGCTTCCAAAGCTCGTTGATGGTTTCTTTGTCATCAAAATGATGTTTTACACCATTAATTTCCTGATAGTTTTCATGGCCTTTTCCGGCGACTAAAACAATATCTCTAGGTTCTGCAAACTTAATTGCCATTTTTATAGCTTCTTTTCTGTCCGGAATTGAAGTGTATTTGCTGAAGTTCTGAGGTTCAACACCTGCTTCAATTTCTTTGATGATCTGTGCAGGATCTTCTGTTCTCGGATTGTCTGAGGTGATGATTGCCAGTGTTGATTTTTTAGTGGCAATATTTCCCATTTCAGGCCTTTTCGAGTGATCCCTGTCGCCTCCGCATCCGAAAACGGTGATCAGTCTTTCGTTTTTTGTTCTGATATCATTAATGCTGTCCAGAATATTTTCCAGAGCATCCGGCGTATGTGCATAATCTACGATGAAGAAAATTCCTCCGTCCGATTTGAAGGTTTCGAATCTTCCGGAAACTCTTTTCAGTTTACTGATGGCCTGTAAAATTTCATCCTGCTCAAAACCAAGCTCTGAAGCAATTCCGAAAACCAACAGAAGGTTGTAAACATTGAATTTTCCTGTCAGTGTGGTCCAGAATTCTTTTCCGTTGAAGTTCAGCAGCATTCCGTTGAAATCAATTTCTAAGGATTTTCCGTGGTAATCTGCCATAGTTTTCAGAGCGTAAGACTTTTTGTTTGCCTTTGTGTTCTGAAGCATTACCATTCCGTTTTTGTCATCTACATTGGTGATGGCTACGGCAGTATTTTCCAGTTCATCAAAGAATCTTTTCTTCGTTTTCAGATATTCATCGAAGGTTTTATGATAGTCCAGGTGGTCATGGGTAAGATTGGTGAAACCGGCCACTTTAAAATGCAGACCTTCAATTCTGTTCTGGTTGATTCCGTGGGAACTTACTTCCATAAAAGCAAATTCACAGCCTTCTTCAACTGCCTGGGCTAAAATTTTATTAATGGTAATAACATCAGGAGTGGTATGGGTGGCGGGAATAATTTTCTCACCGATTCTGATCTCTACAGTAGAAAGCAATGCTGAATCATAGCCTAAATTTTTGAATACATCAAAAAGAAGGGTAGATACAGAGGTTTTTCCATTGGTTCCGGTAACTCCGATTAGTTTAAGTTTCTGGGATGGATTTCCATAGAAATTGGATGCTAAATGTCCTAAAGCTTTAGATGAATCTTTTACCTTCACATAGGTTACATTTTCATTCAATGTTTCCGGGAATTCTTCACATACTACTGCTTTTGCACCTTTTTCAACAGATGATGCAATGTATGAATGTCCGTCTGCAACGGTTCCTCTCACTGCAATATAGAGTGAGTTTTCCGTAACCTTCCTGCTGTCGAAAACCAATTCCGAAATCTCACGGGAATCATCACCATGAATTTCTAAAACCGGAATCCTCTTTAATAATTCTGTTATTATCATTTTTATACTCGACAGGAATTCCTGTCATTTTAATTGTCTTAAGACTGTCTTTAATTTTAATTCTGCAGAGACAAATAAATTCTCTGGTTCTTGCTGATTACCGTGCCTTCCAATGGGAACTGTTCTTTGATTCTTCCAACTCCTTTATAGTCAACTCTATAACCTAAATTTTCCAGCTGTGGGATGATGTTTTTTCCAATCAGTCCAACCACGCTTGGCATTTGTTTATTATTTACTGCTATTTTCACATTAGGCTCCACCATTTTGCTTAGGTTTACCTTTCTGTCTACAAGCATTTCTTTTTCAATATTCTGAGGCGTTTTCAGGAATGTTTTTCCTGCAATTTCCTTAAATACAGGCGCTGAAACGGAACCTCCGTAAAATCCTTTTGCCGTATTCGGTTCGCTGATCATCACATAACAGGTGTATTTGGGATGATCGGCAGGATAAAAACCGGCAAATGAGGCGCGGTACTTCATCGGGCCAGGCAGCCAGTATTCAAACCTTGCGGTTCCTGTTTTTCCTGCCATTTTCAGGTTGGGAGTAAAGATGCTTCGTCCGGTTCCTTTTTCTACGGCTTTGGTGAGTGCACTGGTCATCATTTTAATGGCTTTTTCAGAGGCCATTTTATTCACCATTACTTCAGGTTTAGCGCTGTACATTACTTTTCCGTCTTTCATGATTTTATCGATGAATAGAGGTTTAAGCATTTTGCCGCCGTTGGCAACCCCGTTATAAAAGGTGGTTAACTGTAACAGGTTAATATTTGATGAATATCCGTAGGAAATAGAAGCGAGTGTTGCAGCGTTCCATCTTTTATTTTGCGGTGTTACGATTTTCGGTTTTGTAATTCCCGGAAGCTCGATATCCATTTTATCAAATAATTTCCATCTTTTCAGGTGGTCAAGGAATATTTGTGGCTTGTCTGCATAATACTTTGTAATAAGTTTTGCAGTTCCCACGTTACTTGATTTTGCCAAAACATCACTTATATCATAGGTTCCTCCGCCGTGACCGTCTGAAATCCTTTGCTTGGCATAGGTCCAGACTCCTCCTCCTACATTTACGGTTGTGTTTTCGTCAATGAATCCATCATCCATTGCTGCCAAAAGAGAAATCGTTTTAAAGGTAGAGCCGGGTTCGATATTGTCTTTTAACGCATAGTTGTATGAGTCTTCATATTCTCCTGAATCTGTTCTTCTCAGGTTAACCAAGGCTTTTACTTTTCCGGTTTCCGTTTCCATCACGATTACTGTTCCGTGCTTGGCTTCAAAGGTGATTAATTGCTTCTCTAATGCGGAGTGTGCAATGTCCTGAATTCTAAGGTCTAGGGTTGTATAAACGTCTTCTCCATCCACCGGTTCTTTTACTTTCCAGTAATCGATAGGTTTCCATTGGGATGAGTTGATTCTCTGCTCCAGTCTTTTACCATCGGTTCCGGTAAGATATTTTGAAAAAGCGCCTTCCAGCCCTGCCTTCACTTCGCCATTGTCCATTCCGATGGTTCCGGCTCCGATTTCGGACGTGGCAAGCTCTCTCTTATAATTTCTGTCTACAATAAATCCGCCTTTATTTTTACCTCTTTTAAAGATCGGGAAGTTCCTGATTCTGTCGTACTGGTCAAAATCAAGACCTTTTACCAAAGTATAGTACTGGTTTTTCTTTTTCTTCTGCTCATCAAATTTTTGCCTGAATTCTCCTCTGGATTTTCCAAACATTTTGCTTAAAGAATCTGTCAGCGCACCAATATTATTGCTGTAGATCGTATCTTTCATTGTTTTGAAATCAAGATAGATGTCGTAGCGCATTACGGTTGTGGCCAGAATTGATCCGTCTGAAGCAAAGAGGTTTCCGCGGGCAGCTTTTAGCGTTGCTTCACGGTAATTTTTATTAATATAATCGTCTTTAATTTCCTGAACGTTAGTGTTTTGCAGGATCACTATTCTTGCGAGGAACATCACAAATACGCATAGAGCTCCCACTGCGAAGAGGTAACCCCACCTTAACGTTTTTTTACGTTTGTTATCGTATTCATTTTGTTTTTGCATCTGTACTGTCTAGTTTTATAAGGAGTTTATGAGGATGGTTTTCAAGGGTCATCAATGAATCCTTTGCCACTTCTTTCCCCAGTTCCGATTCCATTTTTACTTTGATCAGCTTACTCTGGGCGTAAGCGTTTCTCGATTTATATTCTTCTGTTTCTTCTTTTAGTGCATTGACAATTTTAATCTTCTTGTTGACAAGGTGATTGCTGTAAATCATTGCCATCATAAGGACGAACAACAGTAAAAAATATTTGTAATGAGTTTTGATCTCATCACGGTTCAGGAAGTTTCCTTTTATAATGTCTATAAAAGTGAGCTTTTTCTGAGGGCGGTTTGTTGTTCTTTTTGCCAAAATTTTTATCTCAATTTGCTTTATGGTGAATTCACTGTGCTTGTCAATAATCGGTTTCAATATTCACAATCGGCTGTTCACTCATTCAGCTTTATACTTTAATTCCTGTTCTCATTTTTGCACTTCTTGCTCTTGAATTTTCTTCGATCTCTTTATCATCCGGGATGATCGCTTTACTCTTAAGCAATTCAAATACCTTTTTATAATTTCCGTATATATCTCTTTCCTGTTCTCCTTCAAACATTCCGTTTTTCAGGAATCTTTTTACCAAACGGTCTTCTAATGAATGGTAAGAGATCACCACAAGTCTTCCTCCCGGTCTTAAAATATTGAGAGCCTGAACAAGCATTTCTTTTAATGCTTCAAGCTCCTGGTTTACTTCTATTCTTATCGCCTGGAAAAGCTGCGCATAGAATTTATTCACCTTATGAGGCGGAATATAACTAAAAAGCTTTTTCAGGTCCTCGGTCGTGTTTATGACTTTTGTTTTTCTGTGATGAACAATGTCTCTTGCCAGCTTTCTTGCTTCTCTCAGTTCACCGTAGTGATAAAAGATATCGGCAAGTTCAGTTTCTTCATATTCATTAATGACTCTCTTGGCATCAAGGCTCTGCATCACGTTCATTCTCATGTCCAGAGGGGCATTGTTTCTGGTAGAAAAACCTCTTTCCGCCTCATCGAACTGATGGGATGAAACACCGAGGTCTGCCAATACGCCGTCAATCTGGGAAAAACCATACATCAGCAGGGAGTTTTCCAGAAACCTGAAATTCTGATTAACGAGCGTGAATCTCGGGTCATCAATTGTATTTTTAAGGGCATCCAGATCCTGGTCAAAACTGAAAAGTTTTCCTTTCTCTGAAAGTCTGCTCAGGATTTCTCTTGAGTGCCCTCCTCCTCCAAAAGTGCAGTCCACGTATATTCCGTCAGGATTCGTCACCAAATCATCAACGCTCTGCTTCAATAAAACGGGGTTGTGGTACATACTTAATTGTGTTTTTACCTTGCTTTTCGGCAAGTGCGGTTTATTCTTCATCGAAAGAGCCCATCACATCTTCGGCCAGGCTTGCAAAATCAGCTTCGTTGGTAGAAATTACCTTTTCATAGGCATCTTTATCCCAAATTTCAAAAAGCTCTCCTGCACTGGTAATTACAGTGTCTTTCTGAAGGTTTGCAAAATGAACCAGATCTTTTGAGATCTGAAGTCTTCCTGCATTATCCAGTTCCACTGTTTTTACACCTGCCGTAAACATTCGAATGAAATCAGCATTCTTTTTAATGAATCTATTCAATTTATTTATCTTGCCCATCAGCTTATCCCAGGCATTCATGGGATAGACTTCGAGGCAAGGTTGGAACACAGACCTTTTGACTACAAACGCCTTATCGTCGAAGTTTTCCATCTGTTTGATCAGGGAGGAGGGAACTTTTAAACGGCCTTTGTCGTCAATTTTACACTCATATGTTCCAATGAAATTTTTCATTTGGGACAAATTTATATAATAATTTCCAAAATTTCCCACTTTTTCCCACTTTTTGACTTAATGTTAATAAGTTTTATAAAAGATTCAATTTAAACGGGGTAAGTGTTTGATATTTTGAATGTTGTGAAAAGTCTTATTTAAGCCATAGCAATGAGGTTTTGAAAAAAGTAAAGAAAAAGGGTGATATTATATTATTTTTACTTTAAATTAGGGTAATCAAAATTTTTTTGAGGTTTAATTTGTATTTTTGCAGAGCTTTATTAAGGCATTTTATGATATTTAGTACAAAAAAAGAAAAGAAATATACTTTTGTAGAGGCGGGAGAAGGACATCCATTGGTGCTGTTGCACGGTTTAATGGGTGGTTTGAGTAATTTCGATAAGATGGTAGATTTTTTTTCGGAAAAAGGATTCAAGGTATATGTACCTCAGTTACCTATCTACGATCTGCCCGTACTTAATACTAATCTTACCACTCTTGCAAAATATATTATCAAATTTATAGAAAGTCATATCTCCGAACCTGTCACTATTGTAGGAAACTCTATGGGGGGACATGTGGGGCTTATTATGACTTTGGCAAGACCGGATCTGGTAAAGAATCTTGTATTAACAGGGAGCTCGGGACTGTATGAAAGAACTTTCGGAGACAGTTTCCCCAGGAAAAATGACCGTTCTTATATAAGAAAGAAAACAGAAGAGGTTTTTTATGATCCTGCTGTTGCCACAGAAGACCTTGTAGATGAAGTGTTTTCTGTAGTGAATGACAGAATGAAGGGCATAAAGACGGTAATGCTTGCAAGAAGCGCTATCAAACATAATATGCTGAACGATCTTCCTAAGATTCTGACGCCAACCTGTCTGATCTGGGGAAAACAGGATAATGTAACACCTCCTGAAGTGGCCGAAGATATGCATAAGTTCATTCCAAATTCAGATTTGTTCTGGATCGAGAAGTGCGGGCATGCCGCCATGATGGAAAAGCCTGATGAATTTAATGAAATTCTCTACAGCTGGTTAAAAGACAAAGTTTAAACAAATAATAATAAGCCATTAAGAGTTTTCTTAATGGTTTGTTTTTCTAAAAAATATTCAAGATGGTTATTAAAACCGCAAATTTTATAAAAAGCAGTGGAAAATGGCAGGAATGCCCTGAACCTGTTATTCCGGAATATGCTTTTATTGGAAGGTCCAATGTTGGAAAATCCTCACTGATCAATGCCATGATGAATCATAAGGATCTGGCAAAGACTTCAGGAACTCCGGGGAAAACGCAGCTGATCAATCATTTTTTAGTGAATGAGGAATGGTATCTGACGGATTTGCCGGGTTATGGATATGCAAAAGTTTCAAAATCTATAAGAAAGGATTTTGAGAAGCTGATTACCAATTATATTTTAAACAGGAAAAACCTGGTGAACCTTTTTGTTTTGGTAGATTCCCGTCACAATCCACAAAATATTGACCTGGAGTTTATCCAATGGTGCGGAGAAAGCGGGATTCCTTTTTCAATTGTTTTTACAAAAGTTGATAAGCTGAAGCCGAATGTTGCCATTCAGAATGTAGAAAACTATAAGAATGAATTGCATAAAACCTGGGAGGACCTTCCGGAGCTGTACGTAACTTCTGCGGAAAAGAAAACAGGAGGGGATGAAATCCTGGCTTTCATCCAGAAGACCAATGATTTTTTAAAGAATAATAACATCAGTTTCGATGAGTAGTATAATCTGGAAGATTAAAATCTTCAATGAATTTACGGTTCCTGAACTGTATGCTATTCTGAAAGCAAGAATTGATGTTTTTGTGATTGAACAGAACTGTCCTTATCCTGACCTTGATAATTATGATCAGAAGGCTGTTCATATCTGGGCTGAAGAGGATGGAGAAATCCTTGCTTACTGCCGTGTGTTTGATAAAGGAATCAAGTATGATGAAACTTCTTTGGGGAGAGTTCTTACAACGGAAAAGGCGAGAGGAAAGAATCTTGGCCGGCAGTTGATCAAATACGCTGTAGAAATTATAGAAAACCGTTTCCATACTTCTGAAATAAAGATTTCAGCGCAGGATTATTTATTAAGATTCTACTCTGAATTCGGGTTTATAGATACGGGAAAGAAATATCTGGAAGATGATATTCCGCATACGGAAATGATTAGAAAATAAAAAAGCGAAGAGAAATCTTCGCTTTTTATGTTGTGAGTATGTTAAGGAGGTGTCTGGCCTGTATTCCCACCAGTGTTTCCGCCATTTCCGTGGCCGTTTCCATTTCCACCACCATTTCCATCAGTAAGATCAATTTCCTGACTGCTTACCTGAGTGGTTATCTGACTTTGACTGCTGTAAAATGCATTCGTATCCTTTTCCGGAGACATTAAGCCGAACAGCATAAGAATAAATTGTATCATATTATTTTGAATTAATAAGGTCTAAAATACAAAAAGCAAAGATATCTCTCTGCTTTTATGATGAAAGATTTTAGTTTTGGGCTGTATTAGTTGCAGCCGGAACAATATGACCTGTCTACATATTGTTTAGTACTGCCGCTATAGTAATAGCATCCTCCTCTGGAACCTACATAGAGTTTATTTCCGCCATAGGTACACCCTCCTCCGCTTTGGGAATAGTAATAGGATCCTGATCGGTTGGAAGCTGAACTTTTCCTGTTTTTATTTTTCTTTGCTTTTTTCTTTTGATTTTTGGAAGATAATTCTGTTTTGGAAACGGTATTGTTGGCCATTCCAGTATAGTAAGCCGGAAGGAGCAAGCCAGCAGCCAGCAGTGTTGTGAATAGTAGTTTTTTCATGAGTATTATTTTTTATTAAATTTTTTAAAAACTCCAACGATCAAATAAATGATCGTTGGAATAGAGCTAAGCGTATTGAATTAGCTCCCAAGTAACAGAATTACCGCCATAAGGGGGCATTCTATTACCTTTGGCAATTGGTGCTGTTGTGGATGGAGTTCCCACAACTTTCCAGACGCCTGATTCAGGACATTCTTCTCCTGTTTTTGCTTTTGTACCTATTGGTTTTTTCGACATGTTAAAAAATTTTATTGGTTTAACATCTCAAAAGTATGAAGCCTGAAAATCTCTTCCTTACGGAAATCCGTAAAACGAAAAAACCTTTCAAAAAACTTGAAAGGTTTGTATGAATTTTAAAAAGATTTTAAATAATTCCCAGGTCTTTACAGAAAGCAACAAGCTGTTCATTGCTGGAAACTTCAAGATCTTCCTTCAGGCTGTTTAATTTTTTTTCTACACTGCTCAGGCTATTGGGCTTAATATCTTTTTCCTGAAGGTGCAAGGGAATGTTCTTTTGTAAAATTCCTTTTGAAAGAAGAGAAACCAAGGTGATGTCATAATTGGAAAACTCATAACTGTTCAGTTTTTTGACTTCCCGTTTTAAATCGAGCGACAGATAATTTTCGTTAATAAAAACAGAAGCAATAGACCTTTTTAATTCTTTGGAATCATTTCTTGCCTTACGGACATACCCGTTGATTTTGAATTTATTAAATAAAGAATCAATAATCCCTGATTTATGTTCCGCAGAAAAAACAATTACTTTTAAGGAGGGCTGTAATTCCTTGACCTTTTGAATTAAATCTCTTCCGTCTTTAAGCTTTTGTTCCCGGTGATCTTCTTCATAGTAAAGGTCTGTAATCAGAAGGTCATAAGGAGCTTCATCGCGGATGGCTTTTTGAACTTTTGCCAGCGCATCGTCACAATAATACACATAATCAACATTTAGGATGTTGAGTTCTTCCAATGTTTTCTGTATAGAAATGCTGATACTTTCGTGATCTTCGGCGATTAAAATTTTTTTGAACATTCTTTTTGGGCTTTTAGGAAACAGGAAATGAAATATTGATCTTCAGTCCTTTTTCAGATTTATTGTCAAAAATAATTTCTCCGCGAATAGCAGCAATACGGGTTCCCGTATTTGTCAATCCGTTTTTATGAATAATATCTCCGGAAATACCGATTCCGTTGTCTGAATACTGAATTTTAATAGAATCGTCAATTCTTTCAAATTTATAAATAACCCGGGAAGCATAGCTGTGTTTTTTCATATTGACCAAAAGTTCCCTGATGATCTGGTAAATGTCTTCAAAGACGGATTGAGAAATTCCGCTCCAGATTTCATTTTCGTTTCCTACGGTGTAAGTTTCTGTATTTTCATTCTTAAAGGAAGCGATAAGACGTGAGATTTTTTCTTTGTAATCTTTTTTATCATTTTCAGGATCGGGCTTTTCATAAGAAATATCTCTGGATTTTTCATATACGAATTCCAGCTCATCAAGGGTCTCTTCTTTGTCAAAATGTTCCTGGTTTTCTATTTTGGTCATCACCTGGTAAATACCGTTGGCTACTACATCGTGAACTCTTTTGGAGAGTTTGAGCTGTGTATTTTTTACTTCAAGCTCTTTTTCCTGCTGAAGCCTTTTCTTTCTTCTTTTGTTCCAGAAAAAACCTCCTATTAAAACTATGGATAAAGTACCTAATCCAATATTTCGTTGTAATAACTGAATTTCTTTTTCTGCATTTTGTGCTTTTATTTTTTCAACATCAAAACGGATGATTGCAAATTGATTTTTTGCTTTACTTCTTGCCGTTTGTATGCTGTCATTAATGAAATTAAATCTTTTAAAGTTCTCTAAATAATTTTTAGGATCTAAATTAATTATCCGTTTTAATGCTTGAACCTTATCATCAGGACTTTTAATTTTCTCTGCAGTAAGTAATAATTGATTGGCAAAAAACAATGACCTTTCTTGATTTTTGTCTGCGAAATAATCTGATATAGTTGCAAAACTGGAATTTTGTTCGACAGTTTCTTTCAATCTGGATCTTATTTCCAGCGCCTTATATAGTTCGGGTAAAGGATTATAATTTTTATCTTCTAAAAATTTAGCTTTTGCTAAATTGTTTAACGCTCTTGAATAATTAGTACTGTCTTTTGCTAAGAGTGCATTATTTAGATATTGTTGTGCAAGTTTGGTTTTTCCCTGAAGTATTAATACGTCACCTATATTATTGTAAATAATGAATTTATTTTCACCAATGTTAGCATATTTCAATGCCTGAATATAAAATTTTGCTGATTCATCATAATTTTGCAGAAATGAAGACGAAATTGCCATATTATTATAATTGGATACAAGAGTGCTTCTGATTGTACTATCTCTCTCATTTTTTAAGAGGTTATTAGCCTCTAATGATGTTTCAATACTCCCGTAAAAATCACCTTTTTTGGATTGTAATATTGCCATGTTAACGAGTGATTTGGCAGCTCCTATTGAATCGTGATCTTTCAAATAGTCACTTTTTGCTAAATTGTAGTAATAAAATGCTGAGTCTGTAATATTTGAATCTCTGAACTTTCTTGCTTCTTTATAAAATGTATTATCAAGAGTTAAATTTTTTTTCCTACACGAAAATAATAAAAGGAATATTAATAAAAAGAAGAATATTTTTTGCATGGAATTGGTTTTATTCTGCAAAATAATAAAAAGAGCAGATTTATACAATCTGCTCTTCTTTAATATTATGGCTGAGTGAAAGGTGGAGGTATCTGGCCTGTGTTTCCACTAATTGGCCCGCCATTTCCGTCTCCGTCTCCCGGATTTGTCAGCTGAACCGTTATCTGAGGCTGATTATTATTACATGATGCTGTATTCGTGTTGTTATTTGGAAATGCTAATCCCAGTAGCATCAATATTAATTCTAACATTGTTTAAAAATTTAAAAAATTGGCATTGGTGCTCTTCCCTGCGAAACAGATCACAAGCAGTGTTACACGGATAAAAAATTTCGAAGCGCTTCTTAAATTTTTGGGAAGTAAACCTTCAAAAACGGAGGAGAAACATCTGCTTCCCAACCCGGAGTTTTCCTCCGTTTTATCTGGTGATTTTGAAATCAGTTTTGTAAATTTGTTTTATAATGTTTTGTTTGTCACTGATTTCTGAAACAAAGGTGCGACAAATGATGACGCATGTGTTAGACAAAGCATGGACATCGATAGACAGAGTATGGACAGGAATTTCGTTATGGGAATCCGTAATGCGACATGGTCGAAAATCACCTATTTTGTAATTGCCTTTAAAAACTAATTATGTCCAAGAAAAAACTACTAATTCGTGAAGTATTTGAAAAAATTAAACGAACATCTCCAAGAGATACTAAAAGCGGATGGGCGGATGATCTTTCAGATGATCTTGAGAAAAAACTGAATTTTACCATATCTGCCAAAACCCTTTCCAGGTACTATGATTCGTTTGTGGGAGAAACAAGTAAGGAAACGGGCATAGAAACTCTTGTGCTCAATAAATTAAGCCAGTATCTGGAGTATGAAGACTTTGAAGACTTTTCCAGAACCTTTATTAAGGAAGATGAACCCGTTAATAAAACAACCGTGAAGATTAACGTGAATGAAGATGAAGAGTCAATAACAGATAAATTTTCAAAGCTGATCATCAATATTACCAATGAGCAGAATTTCAAGATGCCAGAGTTTGTAAAACAAAACGGAATAGGAATCTTGGGATTACTTCTTATTGGTTCTGTCTTTATTGGGCATTATATGGGAATTGATAAGAAAAATAAAGCCAATGTTCAGTATTTAGGATCTTTTACAGGAGGAGAACCGCTGATAGAGAAAAACTGTATGTATTGGGATAAAAGCGAGTATAAGCTTGCAGACTGTTCAGATAAAAACCCACATCATGATTTAAAACCTGTAGATTCGGTACTGCTGAAACATTTCAAAAGGATTAACAGAAAGGATACTTTGACTATTAATAATGCGTTAGGAGTCACTTGGTATTCAAAATTTTACGGGAATGTAGAATTTTTTACAATGGATGGGGAAGACCCTGATAATGGAAGAGAATTGCGGGCATCAACAGCTTATATTATTGACAAATATGCCGGCAAATAGTGCTAAAGAGTAATAAAAAACGGGGACGATCATTGATCGTCCCCGTTTTTTATGGCTGAGTAAATGGAGGAGGTGTTTGTCCTGAATTTCCTCCAACCGGTCCACCCTCATTATTCTCAAAACTACCAACTATATTTTGAGGCCTATGAGAAATGGTATTATTTTGTTCTTTGTTCATGCTGCCGGAAGATAAAAATCCGATGAGCACTAAGATAAAATTGATCATGGTATTTTGTTTGACATTATTTACGTGGTGGGGGAGTTTGCCCGGTTTCTCCGCCAGTGTCCTGCATGTTTTGTTGTACACTTCCGGCAATTTGAGCTTGATTGCTATAGTCTGCCGTTGTATTGTTAAGATTGCCTGCAGAAGACAACCCAAACAGCAATAAAATTAATTGAATCATGTTTATTTTTTTAAATTATGGTTAATTCCAAATATTTCAGAACGTTTACGCCTCATTCAGCATTCCCAGTTCCCCAAAATATTTTTTGAACTTCTGGATTTTTGGACCTACTACAGCACTGCAATATGGCTGTGTTGGGTTCTCGTTGTAGTAACCCTGGTGATACTGCTCTGCGGACCAGAACTTCTCAAACGGGGTAATTTCTGTTACATATTTTCCGGGCCATCTTCCTGATTCTTCAGATTTTTTAAGAGCCTCTTCAGCTTTTACCTTCTCCGCATCGTCTTTATAATAAATTACAGAACGGTATTGTGTTCCGATATCGTTGCCCTGCCTGTTCAGTTGGGTAGGGTCGTGAAGGAAGAAAAATACATCCATCAGCTGTGCATAAGAAATGATTGTAGGGTCAAAAGTGATCTGTACCACTTCTGCATGACTGGTTTCACCTGTACACACTTCTTCATAAGTAGGGTTGTCTTTATGACCTCCGGAATACCCCGAAATGGCAGATTCTACACCTTTCAGCATATTGAAGCAGCTTTCCACACACCAGAAGCATCCACCTCCGAAAGTAACCTGCTCTAAATTGTTATTATCCATTATTCGTTAGTTATTTTATTGATAGTTTTTTCCCGCAAATACACAGAAGTGAGTTAAAAACCAATCAAAAATATGAAAAACTTTTTCATTTTGTGAGAGAAGCCCAATGATTTAAAGCATAATTGATATTGTGTTTTTTAATTGCTGAAAAAGCAGATATTTAAGAGTAAATTAAAAAGAAAAATATTTTTATTCCCCAGACTTTCCGGATTCATAGGAACCATTATATTAAGAAATTTTAGAATTATATTCATAATAAAGCATAGAAATAATACACCAACATCTGTGAAAATCCGTGCCATCTGTAGTATATTACAATTCACATCGCTTAATTAAGATTGAAAAGCCTGTTCAAACAAAAAGCACCCTAAAAAGGATGCTTCTATATTTCTTAGATGTAATGTTCTGTTATTTTTCCCAAACCAAAGCACTTGCCCCAAGAATGGCAGCATCTGCTTCGTCCAGTTCACTGAAAACCAGTTTTACTTTATTTCTGAAAATCGGAAGAAGGTTTCTTTCCATATGCAGTTTGGCAGGCTTTAAAATAAATTCACCGGCCTTGATTACTCCACCAAATAAAAGGATGGCTTCCGGAGAAGAAAACATAACGAAATTTGCTAATGCTTCACCCAGTTTTTGCCCCGTATACCTGAAAACCTCAATAGAAATCGGGTCGCCTTTCAATGCACATTCATGAACGGTTTTAGAATTGATTTCCTCTTCAGGGTACTGGTTCAGTAAAGATTCAGGGAATTCGGCCCTCATTTTTTTTGCTGTAATTGCTATTCCTGTTGCGGAGGCATAAGCTTCCAGGCTTCCTTCGGATCCTGTGCTCCAGTGCTTTCTTCCGCCCGGTTTTACAATGGTGTGGCCCAGTTCTCCGGCAAAACCGTCATGGCCGTAAATAAGGCTTCCGTTAGAAATAATTCCACTGCCTACACCTGTTCCCAAAGTGATCATAATAAAATCCTTCATACCGCGTGCTGCACCGAAAAGCATTTCTCCAAGAGCTGCTGCATTGGCATCATTGGTGATGGTACACGGCAGGTTGAATTTGGCTTTCATCATTTCACTGAAAGGAATTAATCCTTTCCACGGTAAATTGGGAGCCTGCTCTATGGTTCCTTTATAGTAGTTGGCGTTGGGAGCACCTACTCCGATTCCGTCAAAGTTTTTTTCTGCACCATGCTTATCGATGAGGGGCTTAACCTTCTCGTACAAAGCATCGATAAAATCTTCCACTTTGTTGTATTCATCAGTTCTCAGACTTCCTTTTTCAAGAACTTCACCGCGGTGGTTTACCACTCCGAATTTTGTATTCGTTCCGCCTATATCAATTCCGAGGGCAACTTGTTTTGATAAATCTATTAATGACATTTCTATTTTTAAAGGGTTAAAAATATAAAAAAGATTGTATTAATGAATTATTAACAAAACTTTTATTTAAAAAACTTTTAAACCGTTTTAGCCGTTTTCTTTTTTCTCCTTCCCCACCAGATCATAAATCCGGTTACAGGCAACGAAGCACATATAAGACTGACAATGAATGCAATGATCTTTGTAGGCAGCCCTAATATAGCTCCTACATGGATGTCATAATTGGCACTTACTGTTTTCTCACCAAAATTTTTATCCTTTGGATCGTGGGTGTGAAGCAGTTCTCCTGAATTTTCATCAAAGATAAGACTGCTGCTTTTGTGATAGGAATAAGAAAGATGTTTCACATAAACTTCGAAATTGGGATGTTCATGATCGTCCATATGTTCGTGCCCAAGATCGATGGCAAAACCGAAAGAGTCTGGATATTTTTCATTTACGGTTT
Source organism: Chryseobacterium shigense (assembly GCF_014207845.1). Taxonomy (NCBI): domain Bacteria; kingdom Pseudomonadati; phylum Bacteroidota; class Flavobacteriia; order Flavobacteriales; family Weeksellaceae; genus Chryseobacterium; species Chryseobacterium shigense. The sequence goes on along the minus strand of NZ_JACHLC010000002.1, from coordinate 303,780 downwards.
TAATGACTTTGTCCAGCGTTCCTTCGTTCCGCATTTCTATCGGGGCTTTGGTCTTTATATGGGAAAAATCCGGGTATTTCGTTTCTCCACCGGAAAATATTACATAAACCATGGCCTGAACAACGAAGAATGCATAGAATAAACCAGTGATCGAGAAAATCAACGCGAAAATAGAAGCATAAAAACCAAGAACATTATGCAGATCGTAATTTTTTCTTTTCCAGCTTTTTATGTTTTTCCATCTGAAAGAGAAACGCTGTTTTTTGGCTGCTTTGTTTTTAGGCCACCAGAGAACAATTCCGGTAATGAGCATAATTACGAAGATAATAACAGGAATTCCCACTACATACGTTCCCCAGTCCTGCTTCAGTAAAAAGCTCCAGTGGATCATCTTTACAATATTGAAGAAGCCGTTCTTTTCATCATACATCCTGAGAACTTTTCCGGTATAAGGATTTACGTAGGCTGCTTTATAAACAGGAAACTCATCAAAATAATTCCAGGCATCCGTATTATGTTCATACCAGTAAAATACATAGGACATCTTTTTATCTATCGGGATATTGACCCAATGGACGGGATATTTTTCTTTTACCTGTTCCGCAACAGCCTTTTCCATTACTCTGATGGGTAAAACCTGTTTCTGTTCTATATTCTGCTCGTTATGATAAATAACATCTTTTCTGGTGATGTTTTCTATTTCATCCTTGAATACATACAGCGCCCCGGTAATGGAAATGATAAAGATAAGAAAACCAATCCCCAGACCAAACCACAGGTGCAGTTTGGCAGTCCATTTTTTAAAAAAACCGGGCTTTTTTTTATGATGATGTTTTTTCTTCATATCGCAGTTCAAAGTCTTGCAAAGATAGGGTTAACTTTTTATTTAGATTAATTAAAATTTATATTCAAGCATCAAAGTCCCTCTTGTGCCCAATGAATTTACGAATTCACTGTCGCGTGCTGACCACCAGGCAATAGCCGGCTGATACATTTTATTGAATATATTTTCAACTCCCAGCGAGACTCTCCAGTTTTTATTGATCTCGTAATTTGATTTAAAATTAAAAACGGTGTATTCAGGAACATAGCCTTCACCATATGCGAACAGTCCGGTTTTGGCATTAGGCGCGAATCTGTCCTGTTGGAAAGCGTGCAGCATATCCAGCCCCAGAGATAAAGTATGGAAAGGTTTTACCTGAACGTAAGCAAGTACCTTTGGCGCAGAAATACGGCTGTTGTTGATCTTTGCCGAATAATCCCCGTCATCTTTGATTGAAGTAATTCCTTCCATCCAGCTGTAGCTTCCTCCAAAATTGATCCATCGTGCAGGGGTAAAATGCAGGAATCCTTCCACACCGTAAACAATTTCCGGAGACCTCTGTATGGTTAACGCTCTGTCTGCACTTTGTACAAATGAGGCTCCCAGCTTTGAAGTACTTACATAGGATGTGATCTCGTAGTTTACCCATTTTGAGATCTGTCCTGTAGCACCGAATTCATAGTTGTTAACAATGATAGGCTTGGTTTCAAGATTCTGAATGGTTCCCTGGGTAGATGTTCTCAGGATTCTTCCCAATTCGTTGATGGAGTAGGATTGTGAAAAGCTTCCGAATAAATTAACGAAAGGCTCAATATTGTAACGCACCCCTAAATTGGCTACTAATGCATTGTATTTTAGTTTTCCGCCGGTAACGAAAATGCTTGTTGTAAAAGTTCCGTCATTTTTAATGGAAGAAAGGGTATTGAAATCTCCAACTTTAACGCTCATGTTTTCATAACGGAGACCGCCTTTGATGGTTAATTTTTTCAGTAAATCAATTTTAACCAATACAAAAGGGGCAAGGTTGGTCATATTCATGTCAGGTGTCCAGTAACGGCCGTCTTCCAATTTTTGAACAGTCTGGTCGTTAAGGATATCCATTCCGTACATGATTTCTCCCTGGGAATTGGCGGCATTCCAAAGTTTTGTGTCAAAGTTGAATCTGGCGCCGTATTTTTTGGAAATTACATTGGATTGGCCTCCTCCTAAAAAGGTATCGCTATATCCGTATACTGTTCTGAAATCCTGCATGTATGCATTGAAGTTCAGTGATGTAGTTCCCCAGAAAAGGTTCTGGTTATCATAGTTGATTCTGAAATTATGGTTTCTGGGCGTTCCCTGAGGAGTGGTTTCAAGGCCTTTTCCCTGTCCTTCCCCGATCGTTGATGTTATGCCATATTTACCGGTTTTTAAGCCTAAATTAAGATCAGATCTGGATGAATACCCTATGTAAGATGCTTCTATTCTCTGGTCGTTATTGATGTTATAACCTATTTTCAGCATTCCGTTGTAGTTATCCATTTTAGCGGTGCTGTAGGTTGGGGTAAGGTAAACGCCGTCTGCATCTTTCATATAGCCAGTTCTCTCATATGCAAGGGAAAAGACATAATCGAATTTATTCACTTTTCCGGATAGCAGCTGGCTTGCTCTTACTCCTAGAGTTCCGCCATACGGCTGGCCTGTAAAACCTACTTGAGTAAGGCCGGAAATTTTTTTGTCTGTCTGGTTTCTTCTGGTGATATAGTTAATAATCCCGCCATCTGCACCATTTCCGTAGATGGATGATGCTCCTTTGATTACCTCAATTCTTTCAATAACTGAAGGATCAATGCTTCTGATGTCTCTTGCGCCATTCCTTAGCGGTGTAGACTGGGGAATTCCATCAATAAGCACAAGAACCTGGCGGCCTCTCAGGGTCTGCCCCGTATTGGAAGTCTGTCCTGAATTGGTACCCAAACTGGGAACTGTATACTGAAGTATGCTGGTAATGTCCGAATTAACGGTAAGCTGAGACTGGATCTGCTTTTCTGAAACAACTGTTACCGAGCTTGGAATTTCTTTGATATTTTCTTTTTTTCTGGAAGCAGTCATTACAACTTCATCTACATTGTTGGTCTGCAGGCTGTCTTTAACCTGAGCAAAAATAGTTGCCGACCCTAAACATGCGACTGATAAAAGCGCTTTTTTCATTATATTTTCTTTCCTAGTTTTTTTTGTTTTCCCCACCATACCAAAAATCCTGTGACAGGAAGCGAAGTACAGATAAGCCCGGTAATGAACCAGAGTATTTTTCCAAAAAGGCCGAAATAAGACCCTGTATGGATATCATAGTTGGCATTGGCATATTTTTCAGCATTGTTGAGTTTCTGATGAGGTTTTTCTGCCAGCAGTTTTCCTGAGTATTTATCAAATACCAATGTGTTTCTTTCACTGAAACGCCCTTCTTCACCGTATATGGTAACGGGGATGTTTTTCAGTTCTTTTCCTTTTTTATTTTTTCCGTTTAACGGAATTCTGAAACTTGAAGATGAAGGATATAGTTTTCTGGTTTGCCCTGCAGTGATATCAAAAACTGAAGTGTTTTTTGCCATCAGGGAATCAGGAGATTTAATTTCTTTTTCTTTCGGAAGTTCAAGGGAACCGGACAATGTAAAATTGAAGGCATTTTTTACATAAGGATAGGCAAAATAGATCCCGGTAAGACTTATAAGCAAAGCCAGAAAGGAAGCATAAAAGCCTGATACGTTGTGAAGGTCATAATTTCTGCGTTTCCATGTTTTTACATTTTCCCAGCTGAACCAGAAGCGTCCTTTCCTTGCTTTTTTATTCTTGGGCCACCATAGAATGATTCCTGTAATTAACATGAAAATGAATAAAACCGCAGGAATTCCCACCACATATTTCCCCCAATCCGATTTTAGCAGCAAGCTCCAGTGAATAGCCTTTAAAATAGGGAAAAGATCATATTTTTCGTTATAAATTCCTACAACTTCCCCAGTGTATTGATTTACATAAACCAGCTTATTGATAAGCACTTCATCAAAATAATTCCAGGCCTTTTTATCTTTCTCATAATAAGAGAATTCGTAAGACTTGTTCTTATCTAAAGGAATTTCAACAGAACTGATGGGATATTTCTCATTGAGTTCCAGAGAAACCTTTTCTTTAAGAAGCTCAATGGAAAGGGGATTTTCTTTAACAGTTCCCGCTTTTACATAAATGGCATCTTTTCTGAGAACGTTTTGAATCTCATCTTTGAACACATACATTGTACCTGTAAAAGCAACAATGAAAATAATGATACCAACGGATAAGCCAAACCACAAATGCAGTTTGGCCGACCATTTTTTTGTAAAAGAAACTTTCTTTTTATGGTGGTGCTTCTTTTTCATAGTAAAAAGCTAACCGAGGTGATTAGCTTTTATTTATTATATTAAAATTTATATCCAATTGATAGTCTCCAGTTGCGTGGAGCATTGTAGATCCATGTATATGAACCGTCATCAGGTCTGTAACCGCTGTAAAGTTTTCTGTTCAGAACATTGTTCAGCAATAGATTAACATCAAATTTTTTAGCTGCGTAAGAAATTCCTAAGTTAGTATCGAAGTAATCTTCCAGGCTTTGATCCTGTTTTGCACTGGTTCCGAACCAGGACTGTCTTCCTCCCTGATACTGGTATCCGGCTGAAATACCGAAACCTTTTAAATTACCCTGCTCAAATCTATAGCTTAACCAGGTGTTCTGAACATTTTTGGCATTTCCGGGCGCTGCCGATCCTATTCTTGAAAGATCTGTGTCTTCTGTTACTACAGCATCGGTATATGCGTAGTTGATCACAACGTTTAGCCCTCTTACAATCTCTCCTTTGATATCTGCCTCAAACCCTCTTACTCTTTGTTCTCCAATTGCCAGCCTGTATGGAAAATTATAGGTGATACCATCAGGATTTAATACTCCATGTTCTCTGTCTTCTACGCTTATATTTTTTCTTTTTATTTCATAAACAGCAAAAGTAGAGTTCCATTTTCCATTGAACCAGTCTTTTTTCAGTCCAAATTCAATATTTTGGCCTTTTAACGGGGCAGGAATGCTAGTATTGGTATAGTTTGCTACTGATTGAGGTACAAATGTTCTATCAAAAACTCCATACACTGAAAAATCATCTTTAATAGAGTAGCTGGCACCAACTCTTGGGGTAAATTCTCCAGCCTGGTCAGCTTTTATAGGATCTAAATTAGGATATCCCGAGAATGTTGTACCACTGGTATATCTTCCAGCGAGTGTAATACGTAATTTATTATTAAGCATTTCTATCTGATCCTGAGCATAATAAGAAGTATATTTTACTCCCTGATCATTATAATAATCAGCATTTCTGTTCAGATAATAAGCACTTTCAGGAGGTAGTGTAGCTGGATTTACACCGTAAATAATATGATGAACATCAATAGACCCTCCATCTCCTAAATAAGAGAAATCAGCTTGGTATTTTCTATTTCCGTAATCGAATCCGGCAATGATTTTATGAGTAATATTCCCTGTTTGTAAACTTCCTCTGACATAGGTCTGGAATATATTGTTTTTCCCCAGAGCCTGCCAGTTGCTTAAAGATCTGCTGAGAATATTTGGATCTGAACCATAGTAACCGCCCCACCATGAGCCTCCGTCATAATTCATATCCATATACGCATATTGCGTACTCCAAACCCAGTCTTTGAATAGCTTCTGATCTAAGCTTAAGAATAAACTCTGATCCTTTACCTCTGTTTTTTTGAAGTTGGGATCATTGAAGTTTGTATGAACATTTAGTGAAGCATAACCGTCCTTAGACATTAAGTAAGCTCCCGGCTGGTTGAATTTTAAAAACTGATAGTTGTACTGTGCTGTAAATGTAGTTGTTTTTGTAGGTCTGAAAGTAATAGATGGTGCAATGATTATTTTGCTTGTTTTATCATTTTCTGACCATGATTTGTTTGAACTGCCCATTAAGTTCAAACGGTAATCCAATACACCGTTTTTAACGATAACACCGTCAAGGTCTGCCTCACCTCTGAAAAGGTTGTAGCTTCCTGTTGTGAATCTTACACTGTTGGCAAATTTTCCAGTTGGCTTTTTGGTAACCACATTATAAAATCCGGCTGGATCTCCCATAGATCCCATGAAACCCGCAGGCCCTTTTACGAATTCTATTCTGTCAATAATAGAGGCGTCCGGATTGATAGGTCCCCATGTGGAAGAAACATTCATTCCGTTCATGTAAGTGGCTATACTTGCCCCTCTCATAAAAACGTTGGAATAAACATTATCCCAGTGTTCCACCTTTCTTGCTCCACTTACGTTACGGACAATACCTTCAGACATGTTTAAGGTGATCTGATCTGCCAAAACCTGGCCGCTTATGGATTGTACATTCTGTGGAAGCTCAATAAGAGGTGTCTGAAGTCGTAGTGAACCTGAAACTTCATTAAGTTTATATTTCTGATAATATCTTCCGTTGACAACAACTTCTTCGATATCATTAGATTTGGTAGTATCTTTTTCTTGAGCGTAACTCAATATAGAACCTAACATTGAGGCACAGATCAGTACATTTTTCATGAATAAGTCAAATTTTCTGCAAATATATTGTTTTTAATTGTTCTAAATAAATAACAAAGTTGATATTTATCATGAATTTATTAGGTGATGAATAATAAAACCCCGCTTCAGGCATTGCTGAAGCGGGGTTTTTATGAGATTTTATTATTGATTTCTTAAGCTGGAATTTCTCCTTTGTATAAGAAAGAAATAATTTCTTTGTTCATTTTGTCTACCATTTCACTGAATAAGTGGAATGATTCCTGCTTGTAGATCACCAGCGGATCTTTCTGTTCGTAAACGGCTCCCTGAGAAGATCTTCTCAAATCGTCCATTTCACGAAGGTGAAGTTTCCAGTTTTCGTCAATGATTGATAAAGTAATGTTCTTTTCAAAATCATTGATAAGGCTTTCACATTGAGTATCATATGCTTCTTTAAGATCAGCAACAATAGTCATTGTTTTGTGCCCGTCTGTGAAAGGAACCTGAATCATTTTAAACATAGAACCCTGATTCTGGTATACATTCTCAATGATAGGGAATGATTTTTCTTTCAGTAAGTTAAGCTTCATTCTGTAATCTTCCTGAGCTGCTTTGAATAGAATATCAGTTAATTCCGCAACCTGCTTGCTCTTGAAATCACTTTCAGAAACAGGAGATTCCATGGTGAAGAACTTAATGATATCGAATTCGAAATCTTTATAGTTTCCTGTGGCTTTTCCTTTTGCCACAATTGAATTGGAAACATCAAAGATCATGTTGGCAATGTCATACTTCAGGTGATCTCCGAACAAAGCATTCTTTCTTCTCTTGTAGATCACATCACGCTGTTTGTTCATTACATCATCATATTCAAGAAGTCTCTTTCTGATTCCGAAGTTGTTTTCCTCAACTTTTTTCTGAGCTCTTTCGATGGATTTGCTGATCATAGAATGCTGAATTACTTCACCTTCCTTATGGCCCATTCTGTCCATCATTTTAGCGATTCTCTCGGAACCGAATAAACGCATCAGGTTGTCTTCAAGAGAAACATAGAACTGAGAGCTACCAGGGTCTCCCTGACGTCCTGCTCTACCTCTAAGCTGTCTGTCCACACGTCTTGAATCGTGTCTTTCCGTACCGATAATGGCTAAACCACCGGCTTCTTTTACTTCTTTGGTAAGCTTGATATCCGTACCACGACCTGCCATGTTCGTTGCAATAGTAACAACTCCCGGCTGTCCGGCTCCGGCAACGATTTCTGCTTCTTTTTTGTGAAGCTTCGCGTTCAATACCTGGTGTGGGATTTTTCTTAATTGAAGTGCCTTTGAAAGCAATTGAGAGATCTCAACAGAAGTGGTACCTACAAGTACAGGTCTCTGTGCTGATGTTAATTTTTCAATTTCCTCAATTACAGCGTTATATTTTTCTCGGTTAGTTTTGAAAACTAAATCCTGTCTGTCATGTCTTAAAATAGGACGGTTCGTAGGAATTACCACAACGTCTAGTTTGTAGATTTCCCAAAGTTCTCCTGCTTCGGTTTCGGCAGTACCCGTCATCCCCGCAAGCTTGTTGTACATACGGAAATAGTTCTGAAGGGTTACGGTAGCAAAGGTTTGTGTAGCCGCTTCAATTTTTACGTTCTCTTTAGCTTCAATTGCCTGGTGAAGACCGTCTGAATAACGTCTTCCTTCCATGATACGGCCTGTCTGCTCGTCAACAATTTTTACTTCACCGTCAATGACTACATACTCATCATCTTTTTCGAATAATGTGTAGGCTTTTAACAGCTGGCTCATTGTGTGTACACGCTCAGATTTTTCAGCGAATTCAGAGAAAAGTTTTTCTTTAGCCTCAAATTCTTCTTCTTTCGTTAAATTTCTGGCTTCAACTTCAGCGATTTCAGTTCCGATATCCGGAAGAACGAAGAAGTTTGCATCAGAATTCCCCTGAGACATATATTCAACGCCTTTGTCTGTAAGGTCAACCTGATTGTTCTTTTCTTCGATTACGAAGTAAAGGTCTTTATCTACAATCGGCATATCACGGTTGTTGTCCTGCATATAATTAGCCTCAACTTTCTGAAGCAATGCTCGGTTTCCGCTTTCCGATAGGAATTTGATTAATTGTCTGTTTTTAGGAAGACCTCTGTATGCCTGAAGCAATTTGAATCCTCCTTCTTTTGTATTTCCTGCAGCGATTAATTTTTTCGCTTCATTAAAGATCGCAGAAACGGTTTTTTTCTGAACTTCAACAATTCTGTCGATAGAAGGCTTAAGAACATCAAATTCCTGTCTGTCTCCCTGAGGAACGGGACCTGAAATAATTAACGGTGTTCTTGCATCATCTACCAATACGGAGTCAACCTCGTCTACAATAGCAAAGTTAAGTTCTCTCTGTACCAGTTCTGATGGTGAAGTTACCATGTTGTCTCTCAGATAATCGAAACCGAATTCGTTATTCGTTCCGTAAGTAATATCTGAGTTGTATGCTTTTCTTCTTCCGTCCGAGTTCGGCTGGTGATTGTCGATACAGTCAATAGACATACCGTGAAACTGGTAAAGAGGTCCCATCCACGCCGAGTCTCTTTTGGCAAGATAGTCATTCACGGTTACTACGTGAACACCTCTTCCCGGAAGCGCATTTAAGAAAATTGGAAGTGTACCTACCAGCGTTTTACCTTCACCGGTTGCCATTTCGGCAATTTTACCACTGTGAAGAATAACACCACCTATAAACTGAACATCGTAATGTACCATATCCCAGTTTACCGGTGTTCCGGCAGCATCCCATGAGTTTTTCCAAACAGCCTGATCTCCCTGAATCTCTACAAAATCCTTACCTGCAGCTGCCAGCTGTCTGTCCCAGTCGGTTGCTGTGATGCGGATTTCTCCATTCTGTGCCCATCTTCTTGCTGTTTCTTTTACTAATGAAAATACTTCAGGAAGAATCTGAAGAAGAACTTTTTCTTCGATTTCGTATGATTCTTTTTTCAGAGTCTCGATTTTTGAGAAAAGAGCCTCTTTTTCGTCAACGTTTTTCGAATTTTTTATCTGCTCTTGTATCTGTTCTATCTGCGCTGTGATTTTGCTGGTTGCAGATTTAATATTTTCTTTAAACTCAGCAGTTTTTTCTCTCAAACCATCATCAGACAATTGCTGAACGGTTGGTTCTACAGCTTTGATTTTTGTTACAACTTTTTTTACTTCTTTTAGGTCCTGCGCTTTTTTGTCTCCCAAAAACCCTTTAAGAACTTTGTTTAAAAAACTCATAAATTTTTTGCTTTATGCCTAAACCAATAATGTTTTAAGCGTTTTACTGACACACTTACCGTGTGAATGTTATATATAAAAAAGGGCAAAAAAGCTCTAAGCATGACGCTCAAAGCTTATTGCTTTCATTAATATTCGTCTTCGTTCCAAAGGAAATCCTCGTCGGTAGGATAATCACTCCAAACCTCTTCGATAGATTCATAGATCTCTCCTTCATCTTCAATTGCCTGAAGGTTTTCAACTACTTCCATTGGTGCACCAGTTCTGATTGCATAGTCAATAAGTTCTGCTTTTGTCATTGGCCAAGGTGCGTCACTTAGGTATGAGGCTAATTCTAATGTCCAGTACATAATTTTCTAATTTTTTTTGCAAAAGTATAAAATTAGCTTATATTATATGCTTTTTTATACTTGATTTTCAATTCTTTTTGATTAATTTTTGTTCATTGTTCTTTATAGACTGCGTTACAGCTATGTCAACAACTTACATGATGTCATTTTCTCAAAAACCATTCCACAAATTTTTTTATGCCATTTTGGAAGTCTGTGTCTGGTTTGTAGCCAATTAATGTCTTCGCTTTTGTAATATCTGCATTGGTTTTCTGGACATCTCCCGGTTGCATTGGCAGATTTTTTTTAATGGCAGAAATTCCCAGAGTAGTTTCTATAGTACCTAACATTTGAGATAGGGTAATAACCTCGCTTTCTCCCAGGTTGATAATCTCATAAACCCCGGAATGAGCTTCCAGATAAAGGATTGATTTGGTGATTCCATCAATGATATCATCAATATAAGTATAGTCCCTGGCTGTATTTCCATCACCATAAAATGGTATTTCCTGGCCTTCAGTGATCAGTTTTGTAAACTTATGGATGGCAAGATCCGGTCTCTGTCTTGGGCCGTAGACGGTAAAAAATCTGAGCTGGATGATGTCTATATGATATAAATTATGGTAAACATGTCCTAAAACCTCACTGCTCTTTTTTGTAGCGGCATAAGGAGAAATAGGGCGGTCGACATTGTCTGTTTCTGAAAATGGAATTTTTTCATTATTTCCGTAAACGCTTGATGAAGAGGCGCATACGAATTTTTTAACATTGAATTCTTTACAAAGCTCCCAAAGATTCATAGTTCCGCGCACATTCACTTCTTCGTATTCCAGTGGTCTTTCAATGGAAGGGCGCACTCCTGCCAGTGCTGCAAGATGAATGACAAGATCTATTTTGTGATTTTTAAAAATGGTTTCAAGTCCCTTTTTATCACGGATATCCTGATAATACAGCTGGTATTTGTCTGACTGAGATATGACGGTTAGGCGCTTAATATCGGCCTCTTTGTCCGAAAACTCAAAATCCGGATTTTTGTCAATAGACTCTAATGTATTTTTAATTTTTATCTGATAATTATAGAAATCATCAAAATTGTCAATGTTTATGACAGAATGTCCATTCTTTAATAATCGTTCTATTAAATGAGAACCGATGAATCCGCTGCCTCCTGTTACAAGATAAATCATTTGTGCATTTTACTGCTGCGAAGATAAGAATTAAATAAAAAAAGAACCTTGAAAAAGGCTCTTTTTAATTAATCAGTTTATCATAAACTTCTGCGTTTCGGTTTTTCCGTTTTCTTCTACTTGAATAATGTAAATACCTTTTGAAAGGTCAGATACATTTACATTGTCCTGTGTTTTGGTATTGATCATCAGCTTAGAAGACTGATCGTAAATTTTTATATTTTTAAAGGCGTTTTTGTCTGAAGAAATATGAATAATCCCATCTTTTACCTGGGTAGGGAAAATAGTAAATGCTGTTTTTTTACCGGAATCACTTACGGAAAGACTATTTAATGTTCCTGTTAGCTTTACATCATCAACCCTATATCCGGCATTGCCCACAACGTTTGTGAATTTTATTCTGAGATTTGATACAGAAGGAATGCTTCCCGAAGTATTAATAAGAGTCCATATAGAAGTTCCGGATCCGGAAGGTCTTGAATAAGTTAGCTGGGTCCATGCAGAGCCATCCCCGCTTACTTCTACTGTCATCTGATTACTTGCGGCATCCAAACTTTTCCACTGTCCGAAAGAAAGGGCGATATTGGTGTAATTCAGGGTATTGATTCCTGAAATAATTATAGATCTGTCTGGTGCGATGGCTCCAATAAATACGCATCCGTTACCACTAGCTCCTGTATATCCTGTTGATGGGGTAGACGTTCTTACATCTGCCGTGCCAGTGTAGGTAATAGGAGAGGCATTTTCATATCCTGTATAAGAAGAAACCACCGTTGTTGCGGATGGATTTCCAAAATTTTCAGAATAAATGGTAGTCTGCGCAAATGCAGGAATGGCTGTCATTAGAGACAGTACGAGATAAAGTTTTTTCATTGTTTTTATTTAAACCAGCAAATGTATTTTTTTAAATTAAAAAAAACAAAGTTCCAGGAAAAAAGTGTTTTTAAAAAAATGAATATCTTTATTCTGAAAATTATTAAAAAAGACAAACATGTATTTTACCGGACAAATTTTAAAAATGACAAGTTTCAACGATCAGCCCATCCAATATTATCTAAATCTTGCAGGGGATCTGATCCACATGAATGAACTGTTCGGAAAGGAATTAACGATAAAACATACCGGGTTTCAGTGTGTAAACTGTGGTGAAAATAAGCCCATTTACAGAATGGGATTCTGCAAAAGCTGTTTCTTTGAAAGCCCTTATGCAAGCGATACAATTATCCGTCCCGAACTTTCCACAGCACACTTAGGAGTTGCCGAACGCGATCTGGAAGTTGAAAAACAAATACAGCTGCAGCCTCATACCGTGTATCTTGCCTACACCGGAGACGTAAAGGTCGGGGTAACAAGAAATACCCAGATCCCGACAAGATGGATAGATCAGGGAGCTACTTTTGCCCTTCCGATTGCCAGAACGGAGAACCGTTATGAAGCGGGAATGATAGAGGTTGCCTTAAAGGAGCACCTTCCTGATAAAACCAACTGGAAGAAAATGCTTCAGGATGATTTTGAGGGTGAAATGGATCTTGCCGATTTCCAGCAGAAGATCAAACAGTATTTTCCTGAGGATTTCCAAAAGTTCTACAGCGAAGGAGAAAATCTCTGGAAATTTGATTATCCTTTTGATAAACCTGCAAAAATAAATTCTTTCACACTCGATAAAAAACCTGAATATACCGGTAAACTGATAGGGATTAAAGGACAATATCTCAGTTTTGAAGGCGGTGATTTTATAAATGTAAGAGGACATGAAGGCTATGTGATTGATTTGAATATAAAAAATTAATATTATATTTAAAATAGCAAAAAATAAATCACATATATGAAAGGATGGGTTAAAAAATTATTGATAAGTATCGGAATTCTTTTGTTCATTCTTTTGGTAGCGAATTTTGGACTGAATATATGGCTTAAAACCCAGCTTCCTGAATATATAAAGAAAAATACGGATTATAAGGTTTCTTACAAAACTCTGGATGTAGATCTTGGCTCCGGAAATATTTTCGCAGAAGGCATTACGGTAAACAGTAAAAATCCTCAGAATACGGATGTTATCGGGCTTCAGGGAACAATTGATACGCTAAAGATCAGCCGTTTTGGAATTTATGATGCTATTTTCAATAAAAGAATAAGTTCATCGGATCTTCTTCTTGCCAAACCTAATTTAAATATAAGCCTTGCCAAGCCCGTTGACCATAAAACAGGCAAGAAACGGAATCCTGTTTCATTTGAAAACATAAGGATCAATAAAGGAACGATCAATATCTTTAAACATACCAAACAGAAATTTCTGTCCGTTCGGGAACTTGATCTTTTTGTAGAAAACCTCCAGATGACGGAAGAATCTGTAGAAGATAAACTTCCTGTTGTTTTTGACAAGTATGACATTAAAGGAAAGAATTTCTTTTTCCGTCCGGATAACGTGTATGCTGTTACGATCAGTAACATCAGTACAACAGATGGGCAGATGTCAGTTGGGAACTTTCGCTTAGTTCCGCTTTTGAGTTTTAGCCAGTTTAAAAGATATTATCCTAAAAAAGATAAGCTTTTTGAATTTTTTATTCCTAAAATGGATTTTAAAGACATCGTTTTAGAAAAAAATAAAATTTCACTGGCCAATGCCGATTTTCAGAATCCTGTTCTTACCGTCCATAATACAGGAGTAAAACCTGTAAAAACACAAAAAAAACTGAATTTTGAAGTTAATCTGGAAGATATCAGGCTCAACAATGCAGCTGTAATTGTCAATAAACCTGATGGAAATAAACTGCTGGCCGCAAAAACACTGAATGTAAGAGTTAACCAGCTTAAATTTGATAAGGTGACCGCTGAAGAGATAATTCCTGTGGGGTATAAAGATTTTCACTTTTCAGGAAAAGACATACAGTACTCAAACCATCAGAACTTTACAGTGGAGAGCTTTGCATTAAATCCTGGAAGCGGAGAAATCAGAAATCTTATATTGACGCCCGGGGCTTCTGTTCCAGGAAAAGTTTCAATGGATCTGAAAACTAATCATATCGCTTTTAATATCAATAAATTTGAGTTTATTAATAAAAAACTTAACCTGGACCTGAAAGACGTACTTGTTGAGAATATTAACGGAACCGTTAAAGCAGCTGAAAATAAAATAAAAAAGAATTCTGGTCCGGGAATTATAGGGTCTGTTATAGTTAGGAAGATGACTCTTAAAGACTCTGATGTCGTTTATGATAAAGGGATGCAGCCACTGGCTTTTCATGACCTGAATGCTACGGTAAATAATATTGAAATTGCACCAAAGCCAAACAATCAGGGACTTTCTTTTAAAGTCAAAGACTATTTTCTGACCACCCGGAATTTTGCCTATAAAACACAATTCTATAACCTGACCGCCGGACTTTTAAAATTAAATAAAAATAAAATCCAGGTTAATAATTTTGCGATGAAGCCGCTCGTTTCAAGAGCCCAATTTATCAAAATGATACCTGTTGAACGGGATCTATATGATATTAAAGTCTCCCAGATCAGTGCAGACGGAAGCTGGGATCTCTTTTCTGATAAAAAGTCAGTTAATGCTTCAAATGTCACGGTTCTTGCTGCAGATGCCAATATTTTCAGAAGCAAGATTCCGAAAGATGATCCTAAAGTAAAGCCGTTATATTCAAAACTGCTCCGCTCCATAAAAATCCCATTGACGGTTAATCATCTGGACCTGAAGAACTCAGTCCTTGTTTATGAAGAGGATACCCCGGAAAGTGCAGGACCCGGAAAACTGACCTTCAGTAATTTTAATATGAATGTTAAAAACCTGAATTCGGCCAAAGCAAAAGGAAAGCCTACAAGAGTTGATATCAAGATCGATTGCTCGTTTATGAATCTAGCCCCGCTTTCCGTAAACTGGAATTTTGACGTAGCAGATCAGAATGACCGGTTTGCAATTTCCGGAAGAACAGCCAATCTTCCTGTAAGTGGGATCAATCCGTTTATCAGGCCTTATCTTCATGTAACGGCTACTTCAGGGACAATCCAGGAGATGTTGTTTAATTTTAAAGGAAATCCGGCAGGACTGAACGGAACATTCAATCTGAAACATAAAGACCTTAAGATTGCTGTCCTGAATAAGGAAAACCATGAGAAAAAAGGAGTGCTTACCGCAGTTGCCAATCTTTTTATCCGAACCGATTCCGGACGTTTTCCTGAAGCTGTTACAGTAGAAAATGTTGAAAGGGACCCTACCAAATCGTTTTTCAATCTTTTCTGGAAGGGTATTGAACAGGGATTGAAAAAAACGCTGATAGGAAGGAATATTGATAAGACTGAAAAAACCGTAAAAAGTGCCGTTTCTTCAGTAAAAGAAGTAAAACAGACGGTAAAAGAGCTGAAACAGGACATCAAAGCCAATAAGGAAGAGCCTAAACCTCAGAAAGAGAAAAAGAAAGGCTTCCTGAAAAATATCTTTAAGAAAAAAGAAAGCCCCGAAACAGAATAGTTCCGGGGCTTTCTGAAGTTTTATCTTAATCTGTGAATATTAAAAATTAAATTCTTCACTTTCCTGAATGGGAATATCCCTTAAGAATTTATCAAATTTTTCACCAGGATAGTTGCTGTCTGCTCCGTAAGAATCAATGATCATTCCACGGTTTCCGGCATTGTCCTTTACAATATATAGTACGGCATTGTCATCCGGATTACTGTCGCCTTCAAAGCGGTATGTCTTTAAAATAGTCAGCTCGGAAGGCTGATATACCTTGTCTGAATTTTCAAGCTTCATTTCGCAAGCCTCATTCATCCTGAATTCTCTCTGTATTCCTCTTTCCGAAAGGGTATTCATAACCTGGCTCAAAGTTGTCATCCGGTCCATATTTTCTGAATTATCCATAATATTATTTTCTTAAAGTACTACAATAATTAAACCATTGATCTGCTAAATTTAAATAAAAAAGCATTTGTATCATTCATTAAAATAAAGCCTAATGTTAACAAAATTTATAATTTCAAAAAATAAAATAGGTATACTTTTTGCAATAGCTACGTTAATAAATCGGACAAAATATGAAAAAAGAAGTCGGCGTTTTACTGGCAGGAGGAGTTGGTCTTTTGGCAGTATTAAGTTTTATTGGCATTAAAAAAATATTGACTAAAAAAGATAAAAAATATAGTGATACCTATTCGGATTATCACAGACACTTCGATGGTAAAAATCACGATGATGAATACCATGGAGTGGAGTTTTATGCAATGAAGTAGTAAAAGAATATATTTAATCATGTTTAAATCCGGCTCCTTTGAAGGGGCCGGATTTTTTGTGGATAACTTTGTGTTAAAACTCACTATTTTATAAGAAAACCATTCTAATTTTACATAACAATGCAGAACGAAGATTTCATAAAAGGACAGGGGGCACAGCGGAACGTAATCAATCGTTTCGACAGGTATACCTATGAGCCTGAAGATGAAGATTTCGAGACTGTAAAAACCTCTTTTACGGAAGTTTTCCCGAAAACCATTGTAAATCAGGTGAAAAGTGAGGATCTTCCCATGGAATATTCCATGAATCCGTATCAGGGTTGTGAACATGGATGTTCCTACTGCTTTGCAAGGCCTACCCATGAATACTGGGGCTACAGTGCCGGGATTGACTTTGAAAGAAAGATCATGGTGAAGAAGAATGCTCCCGAATTACTGGAGAAATTTTTTCAGAAAAGGGGCTATCAGCCTGCTCCCATTCTTCTCTCCGGAAATACGGATTGTTATCAGCCCGCAGAAAGACAGTTTGAAATTACCAGAAAACTGCTTCAGATGTGTCTGGATTACAGACATCCTGTCAATGTTCTGACAAAAAATGCACTTGTTCTGAGAGATCTGGACATTTTGAAACCAATGGCAGAACAGAATCTGGTTTCCGTATCCTTAAGTATTCCTACTATTAATGAAGATCTCAGACGTAAAATGGAACCCCGGACAAGTTCGGCTCCGAATAAATTGAAAGCAATAGAAATTCTTACAGAAAACAAAATTCCTGTGCATGTCATGGTAGCGCCCATTATTCCCGGTTTGAATAGTGATGAGCCGCTTACTATTTTAAAAACCATTTCAGATGCAGGAGCTTTAAGTTTCGGGTACACAATGGTAAGGTTGAATGATACGGTAGAACCTGTTTTTGTCAAATGGATCGAGGCCAGTTTTCCGGACCGGGCACAAAAGGTTTTAAACCTTATCCGCTCCATGCGTGGCGGGAAGCTGGGAGATAAAAGATATTTTGAAAGGCAGAGAGGTGAAGGAAATATTGCCGAAATGATTCATAATACCTTTAAAATAGGAAGAAAAAAATATTTTGATGGAAGAGAATTTCCTAAACTTTCCACTGCAAATTTTACCGGAACGAAAGACCAGCAATTAAGACTGTTTGATTAATAGGATAGTTTTAAAAATCTTCTGTAAAATTCAATAGAAATGGGCTTTAGCCCATTTAACAAATAAAAAATCCAAAGGCTTTAGCCAAAACCTATTTAAAAAACAAAAAACCGCTTCCAAAAGAAAGCGGTTTTATTATGCCATAGTGATTTTCAACCTTACATAGTATCATCCGGACATTTAAAATCATCGCTGCAGGTTGCACAAACTACGGTGCCATTGCAGTAATACATACAGAATTCTGGTTCCGGAAGTTTAATTCCTCCTGCTCCGGAGATGCTTTTTAACTGGCTGCTGCTTAGTTTTTTTAGATTTTTCATATTGTTTTAATTAAAAATTTGATAGTAAAATAAATATAATCAAAATATTTTTAATCAAAACTAAAATTGATAGGAGTGAAAATTAAATTTTAAGTATTGATCAGCCAAAAAATGAAAGTCAATAATTAATCTGAAATAACCACAAGATGCAGATATTATAAAACAGATCAATTATTGACTTTTTTATGTTACTTTTTGATAAGACCTAATTCTATCAGTCTTTCATGTAAAAATTCTCCTGCAGTAGTATCTTCATACAGCTTAGGATTGTTTTCGTCAATACAGTTTTCAAGGGCATTTAGTGACATTTCGCTCACCGGGTGCATAAAGAAAGGAATAGAGTATCTTGAAGTACCCCATAATTCTCTTGGTGGGTTAACCACTCTGTGAATTGTAGATTTCAGCTTGTTGTTGGTATGTCTAGATAACATGTCTCCAACATTGATCATTAATTCATCCGGTTTTGCGATAGCATCGATCCAATCTCCGTTGTGGTTCTGAACCTGAAGACCTTTTCCCTGAGAACCCATCAAAAGAGTAATAAGGTTGATGTCTCCGTGGGCAGCAGCTCTTACCGCATCATCTGGTTCCTGAGTGATTGGCGGATAGTGAATCGGTCTTAAAATAGAGTTTCCTTCAGCAATCTTGTTGTCAAAATAAAACTCATCCAGACCAAGGTACAAAGCTAAAGCTCTTAATACATACTGGCCTGTTTTTTCAAGCATCTGATAGGCTTCTTTACCTACTTCGTTGAACTGTGGCAGCTCATCAACGATTACGTTGTCAGGATATTCGGATTTGTATTTTGAATCATCAGGTACATACTGCCCGAAATGCCAAAATTCTTTCAAATCACCTTTTTTGAAACCTTTTGCAGTTTCTTTACCGAATCCTACGTAACCTCTCTGGCCACCGATTCCTGGAATTTCATACTTCTGCTTAGTTTCTACAGGCAGGTCAAAAAAGTTTTTAACCTCTCCGTAGAGTTCATCTACTAATTTGTCATCAAGAAAATGGCCTTTTAAGGCAACAAAACCAATTTCTTCATAAGCTTTTCCGATTTCATTTACAAATTTCTGTTTGCGTTCCGGGTTGTCCGAAAGGAAATCACGCAGGTCTACACTTGGTATTTTATCCATTTTTAGAAATTTACGAATTACAAAATTACATTTTTTTAAATGAAATGATTCTAAAATAACTATTTATCAGTTAAATTTGCTGTATGAAAAAATATTCTTCCAAGAGAAGTATTCAGATACTTGCCCACCTTCTTCAGCAGTACGGAATTTCAGATATTATTATCTCCCCGGGGTCCAGAAATGCTCCCCTGGCGATTCATTTTTCTGAAATTGATGCCTTCAATTGTTACAGCATTGTAGATGAAAGAAGTGCAGCTTTTGTGGGAATAGGAATGGCGAAAAGTGAGAAAAAGCCTGTGGCAGTAACCTGTACAAGCGGTTCCGCTGTGGCAAACTATTACCCGGCGGTTACCGAAGCTTTTTACCAAAATGTTCCGCTTTTGATCCTGACCGCTGACCGGCCTACAGACTATGTAGATATTTTTGACGGGCAGACTATCAGGCAGAAGGATATTTTTCATCAGCATTCTTATGGTGATTTCCAACTTTTGGAAGACAGTAAAGAGAATGCAGAAGATGTTAATTTTGACATCATTAAAAAAGCAATTGAACTTTGTTTTGAGAAACAGGGACCGGTACACATCAATATTCCTTTAGAAGAACCATTATATGATCTGGTTTCCGAACTTCCGTCCTTCCCGACTGTTGAAAAAACGATCAGGCATAAAGAATATGAGCTCCCTTCCAATCTGGTTGCAGACTGGCATACGTCACAAAGAATCATGATTTTAGTGGGAACTAAAGATTACAGCCCGGAGCTGGAGAGCCAGTTGACACAACTGGTGAAAAACCATTCTGTTGTTGTATTGAGTGAAGCAAACTCTAATCTGTATCATGAGAAATTTTTCAGACATATTGACCGTTACATCTTCAATTTTACCGAACAGGACTATAAAACCTATGCTCCGGATCTCCTGATTACGGTAGGACAGAACGTAGTTTCCAAGAAAGTGAAACAGTTCTTAAGAAGCGCGCGCCCGAAACAGCACTGGCATTTGGATGAAGTCTGGCAGCCGGATACGTATTTTTCCCTTACGGAAAAGATCGAGGTAAAGCCTGAGGTTTTCTTTTCAAAGCTTCTGAAATTCATCAACCTTGAACCGAGGCCTTATTTCAATTTGTGGGATGTTTTAAGAGATAAAAAGGACGCCAGGCATGAACAGTTCCTGAATAAAGTGGAATTTTCAGATTTTTATTTCTTTAATAAAGCTTCACAAACCATTCCGGAGAATTACAATATCCATTTCAGTAATTCTTCCGCTATCAGGTATGCCCAGCTGTTTGATTTTGGAAAAAGAAAAATGTACTGCAACAGGGGAACAAGCGGCATAGACGGATCTACCTCTACCGCAATGGGCTTTGCTATTAAAAATACGAATCCAACCCTGCTTATTACAGGGGATTTAAGCTTCTTCTATGATATTAACGGCCTCTGGAACCAATATATTCCACCATTTGTAAGAATCATTATTTTCAATAACGGGGAAGGTAATATCTTTAAAATCATTCCGGGACCGGGTAACGCCAATCCGAATACCTTAGATGAATTTATAGCCACCAAACACCGCAAGCATGCCGAGCATCTGGCCAAACATTTTGGCTTTTCCTACATCAAAGTGGAAGATGAACCAACGCTTGACCGTGTGCTGGAAAATTTCTTCAAGCCGGATCTACAGCCTAAAATACTGGAAGTGAATACGTACGGTAAGAACAGCGCAGATGTGCAGAAGGCTTACTTTGAATTCATGAAAGGCTAAAGATCAAGATATTCCTCGTTCCCGGGTAAATTGGTAATCCTGTCAATAGGATAAATGAACATATCATCAAAATCATTCATAGCATTAATCAGCTGGAAATGAGAAAACTGTTTAATGTTCTGAAGGGTGATTTCTGTTTCTTTTATCTTTTTGTTTTTCAGGAGGTTCTGTCTCTGTACTCCATTCAGGAGATAAGTTGCAGGGGTAAACCAGTCCTTACCTTTCAGAAAAAGGATATTGGAAAAAGAGGTATCTGTGATATGATTATTTTTAACAATGATAATCTCTTCAGCTTTTGATTTCATTTTCATTTTATCCAGCTCCTTACGGTCTTCGAATTTAAAAGAATAATCGAAGCTGTTATTTTCAACCAGCTGGAAGCTATGTATTTCGGGGATGGCATAAGGAATCATCATGGTCCGTACCCTTTTATCCAGGTCATAGGAAAGCCTCAGTTTGAAAAGGCCGTCTTCATCATGCTCGAGGTTTTTAAAAATTTTGGCCACGTCAATAGAGCCTTCTTTCCCGAAATGGGCAAAAGTCTGGTTAATGCGTTTCTGATGTAGTTCCAAAAGAAATATCTCCTGGTCTTCTATTTTTATGCTTTCAATGAATTGGGACATAGATTTTATTTTTCATTTCCTGATATTCGTCTTCTAACCTGCTCATATGGGTTATACCACCGCCGCTTTTGAAATAAAGTTTGTTGCCCTCTTTTTCAATAAAACGGATCATCACACAGCTGTCGAGGTTTTCACCGTCAAACCAGCCGCACACTCCGGTATAATATCCTCTGTCGTATCCCTCTGCATCCAGGATTATTTCCAGTGTTTTAGGCTTTGGGGCCCCGAGGATTGATCCGGCGGGAAGCAGTTTTTTCATCAGACTGCCTATTTTTCCTGCAAATTCAGGTTTTACTATCCCTGAAATTTCAGAACTCATGGCATACAGGTCTTTCTGCTGTGTCCGGATGAGGTCTATATGCTGGAACTGGTCAACCTTTACATCATTTGCTACCATACTGAGATCGTTCCTTAGAAGATCCACCACCGTATAATGCTCAGCCTTCTCCTTTCTGTCGTTTTTCAAGACTTCAGCGGCGTTTTTCACTGAGGCATCAATGGTGCCTTTCATCGGGTAAGTTAAAATTTTGCTGTTAATAATCTTTACAAAAGTTTCAGGAGAAAAAAATACAAAAAAATCTTTATAAAATACTTTGTACTTCGCAATTGAGTGAAAAAAAATTTCCTCAAGGCTTAAATTCGTCTGAACTTCCGTTTTTCTGGTATAATTTGTAAGGTAAGAATTTCCGAGGTGAATATTTTTCTGAACTTTATCAAATCCTTTCTTAAAGCTTTCCAGTGTTTCCGGAAATGGTTTCCATTCAATTTTTTTATTGAGGGTGTGTTTTTGTTCTGAATTCGAAAACGATTGAAAATCAATTAATAAACCTGATTTTTCAATTTCATTTTCTTTGTATATTTCTACATTTTCCGAAAGGAAGTCGATCATGAAAAAATACGGAACCTTCTGAAGAGAAAGTTCGTCCATTTCCATAAATTTTTGATGATTCACTGAAAACATCCTGCAAAAATAATTAATGATGATTACTTTTGTAGAAATTTTTTTTAATGCAGGGCAAATATCCTCAGAAACCGGGAATAGATTTTATATTGAAGCAGGCTTTTTTCTATTGGAACAAGACTCTTTTCTTTCAGTTAATATTTTCAATCTTTTATTTTGGAATCTTTTTTACAGTAGTTTTCTTCTTTGACGGAAAGTATGGTATTCTGGATCAGTATGCGGAAGCGGCAAAATATGCAAAAGATGGTGTGGAGGCATATTCTGCACAGGTTTTAAAAATACAGGCCAACCCGGGATTCCGGTATTTTTCGTGGGCTGTTGTAGGGACTTCTATATTTCTTTACCCACTTAATATCGGGTTTTACCAGATTTACAGGAAAATCGATCTGAATGAAAAATTAGAAATGGGAGACCTTCTTGTAGGCTATAACGGGTTTAATTTCTTCAAATATATCGGGTATTATATTTTCTGGTCATTTGTTTATCTTTATACCTTTCAGACTATTATTCTGGCAGTTGTCTGGGTATTTGCCACCATTTTCGTAGCTCCGCTTATGTTTTTTACCAATAAGAGGATTTTTGAAGCTGTTTCACTAAACCTGCAGGCATTGAAAAAGTATTTTTTGGAAATACTGGTATGTGTTATTGTTGCGGTTTTCTTTAAATTTATGGGTTTTATGCTGTTTTTTATAGGCGGTTTATTTACGTTTCCTTTTTGGAATGCAATGATTTATTCTCTATACAAAACAATTTTCTTTGAAAAAGTTAAATTTTAAGCAGGTTTAATATGTTTTTATGCCAAAAAAAGTTAATTTTGGTGAAATCATTAAATATTAAACTATGTCAGAATTTAACGAATTTGACCAACAAGGGTCCGTTCCGAACAGAGATACAGGATCTATCATTTCCCACGCTTTTGAAATGTATAAAGGTGTTTTCCTTTACGGGATCGTAGCGATGATCATTTACCTTATAGGTGGTTTTGTAATCCAGTCTGTAAGTGGATTCAATTCCGCATCTATGATGGAAGAAATGAGGGATGCAGGCGGAGATTACTCAAATTTCAGCTACTGGAATGCTCCGGGATTCTCGCTTTATCTTTCACTATCCGGTCTTTTGGGTATTTTACTCGCTCCATTATATGTAGGTTTAATCTACATTGTGAATAAATATAACACAAAAAGCCAGATCGATTTCGCTGATCTGTTCATAGGTTACAAACAGAACTTTGTGAATATTCTGATTTACAGTATTCTTTCAGGAATTATTTCAAGTGTGGCCATGATGCTGTGCTTCTTTCCTATTATTTTTGTTTATCCGTTACTTTTATTGGGATATCCCATCCTATTATTCGAAAATGCATCGGCTACTGAAGCATTAGGCAAATCTTTCAATATTGCAAAAGAAAATTACGGAACGTTTCTGGGTACAACAGTACTTGGGGGACTGATCTCTGTTGCGGGGGTTATCCTTTGCGGAATTGGAGTTATTTTAACGGCTCCTTTTATGATGGTTGTGATGTATTCCGCTTACTGTGCTTTTTTAGGAAAACCAAGACAAATTGCATATAAACAGTAAGTAAACAACGAAATAAAAAGAATGAATAAGGATAAACAAATAAGCAATGTTGCAATAAAACAGGTTGCTCTGCTGGTCATCATTCTGGTGCTGGCCGGATTGATCTGTTTTAATCTGTCTTTGTTTATACCATCTGTACTTGGGGCAATCACTATTTATGTTGTCTGCAGAAGATATAATTTTTATCTGCAGGAAGAAAAAAAATGGAAACCCTGGCTTTCATCGCTTGTGCTGATGCTGGCAAGTCTCATTATCCTTATTCTTCCGATTTATTTTATTGCAGATCTTCTGATTGATAAACTTGGAAACGCCCAGGTTTATATGGCAAAATTCAATGTATTTCTGGATAAGATTCATTCATACATCTATTCAAAAACAAATTTTGATATTCTCAGCAAAGAGAATATGGATAAAGTAAAAAGCTCTGCCGGAAAATTTTCGACTTCAGCGCTCAGTGGTACATTTAATACGCTTACCGTAGTGATGTCCATGTATTTTATTCTTTATTTTATGCTGGCAAGCCCAAGATTGTTTGAGCGAATTTTAAGTTCTTCCGCTCCTTTAAAAAGAGCCAATATTTCTTTGATTGGCGAAAAGCTTCGAAAACTGATTATGGCGAATGCCATCGGGATTCCTGTTGTGGCATTAGGGCAAGGAATTGTAGGGCTTGTAGGGTACTTCATTTTTGGAGCACCAAGTCCGGTTCTTCTTTTTGCTTTAACGGCTGCTGCTTCCATGATACCGGTCGTAGGTGCTGCTATTGTTTATATTCCTGTGTGTATCTTTATGATTGCAGAGGGAAATACCGGTCAGGGACTGGGACTTGCCATTTATTGTCTTGTTGTTGTAGGACTTACCGATAATTTGCTTCGTTTTACCCTTTTAAAGAAACTGGAAAATATCCATCCTTTAAATACTGTTTTTGGAATTATTATGGGGATGAATTTATTTGGTTTTATGGGACTTATTTTCGGGCCGATCTTAATTTCATTTACCCTGCTGCTGATCCAGGTGTATAGAAATGAATTTTCTGATGAAGATACACCACCGGAACTTCAATTATCCAATAAAAATAATGATGAAGGCGGGACAACTAACCTAATTGTATAAAAGTGGAAGGGATAAATTCAGAAATATTAAAAGAGATCTGTATCGTAAAGATGCCGTTCGGAAAATATGAAGGGACAGTACTTGCAGACCTTCCGATAAGCTATCTGGAATGGTTTAACAGAAAAGGGATGCCTAAAGGTAAACTGGGAATGCAGCTTTCAACTGTTTATGAGATTAAGCTGAATGGATTAATGGACCTTCTGATCCCGATCAGGGCGTCTGTAAAATAAAAATCCGGAGTTCCAAGCAACTGAAAATATAAGTTTCGGGCGGCATCGAAGATGCCGCCCGAAACTGTTTTTACAATCAATTATTCTCTCAAGGCGGCAATCTCATCTCTGAGTTTCGCAGCTTTTATGAAATCAAGGCTTTTGGCCGCTGCTTCCATTTCTTTCTGTTTTTGGCCAATTATTTTCTCAATGTCTTCACCTCCATAGCTGGCTTTTGTTTCTGCAGCTTTCTGAAGGATCTCCTTTTGGGTATATTTTGGATCAGGGAAGTCTTTGCTTCTTCCCACAAGATTTTCCGAGATCTTTTTATTTAAAGCCTGAGGTACAAGTCCGTTCGATTCGTTGTGCTGTATTTGTTTATTGCGGCGGTATTTTGTTTCATCCAGGGCTGCCTGCATAGATTTTGTGATCTTGTCAGCATACATAATGGCTTTTCCATTTACATTTCTTGCGGCACGTCCTACTGTTTGTATCATGGATCTTCGGCTTCTGAGCATTCCTTCTTTATCGGCATCCAGAATGGCTACCAGAGACACTTCCGGAAGATCAAGTCCTTCTCTTAGGAGATTGACCCCAATGAGCACATCAAAAAGGCCCACACGAAGATCCTGCATGATCTGGATACGTTCTAGGGTTTCTACGTCTGAGTGGATATATCTTGTCCTGATTCCGAACTTTGTAAAATACTTTGTAAGTTCCTCAGCCATTTTCTTAGTCAGGGTAGTTACCAGAACTCTTTCGTCTGCATCAGATCTTTTCTGGATTTCTTCCATTAAATCATCAATCTGGTTCAAGCTTGGTCTTACTTCAATAATTGGGTCAAGAAGACCTGTCGGACGGATGATCTGTTCAATATAAGCTCCACCGGTTTTCTCCAGCTCATAATCAGCAGGTGTTGCAGAAACATAGATTACCTGATTCTGTATGGCTTCAAACTCTTCAAATTTAAGGGGCCTGTTGTCCATGGCGGCCGGAAGTCTGAAACCGTATTCTACTAATGATTCTTTTCGGCTTCGGTCACCACCGTACATGGCATGAACCTGGGGAACGGTAACGTGGCTCTCATCAATCACCATTAGGAAATCTTTCGGGAAATAATCGATCAGGCAGAACGGTCTTGTGCCCGGAAGCCTTCCGTCAAGGTATCTTGAATAATTCTCAATCCCTGAACAGTAACCCAGTTCTTTAATCATTTCAAGATCCAGCTCAGTTCTTTCCTGAAGTCTTTTGGCTTCCAGGGGCTTTTCTATGGAATTGAAGAAATCTACCTGCTTGACCATATCATCCTGGATATTTCTGATAGCGCCGTTTAAGGTTTCCTTTGAGGTCACGAATAAATTGGCAGGATAAATCTGGATCTGGTCAAAATTGGCTTCCACATTTCCGCTTACAGGGTCAAAGCTTTGTATCTTTTCAATTTCATCTCCAAAAAACTGGATTCTCACTGCATTGTCAGCATAAGCGGGGAAAATATCAATAACATCTCCTTTTACCCTGAATGTACCTCTTTGGAAGTCTCCCAATGTTCTGGAATATAGTGCATTAACTAAAGAATGAAGTAATGCGGTTCGTGTTACTTTTTCTCCTATAGCCAATGTAATAAGGGACTTGTGAAATTCTGAAGGGTTTCCGATACCATAAATACATGAAACAGAAGCTACAATCAGTACATCTCTTCTTCCGGAGAGCAGACTGGCAGTTGCGGAAAGTCGGAGCTTTTCCACTTCTTCATTAATGCTCAGGTCTTTTTCTATATAGGTTCCGGTTGTGGCAATATACGCTTCCGGCTGGTAGTAGTCGTAATAGCTGACAAAATACTCAACGGCATTTTCCGGAAAGAACTCCTTAAACTCCATGAATAGCTGTGCCGCCAGGGTTTTATTATGGGCAAGCACCAGAGTAGGCTTTTGTACGTTCTGTACAACATTAGCAACGGTAAAGGTTTTCCCGGAACCTGTCACCCCGAGAAGGGTCTGGTATTTTTCCCCGATCTCAACGCCTTCGGTAAGTTTCTCAATAGCTTGTGGCTGGTCGCCGGTAGGTTTATATTCTGATTGAAGATTGAATTTCATAGGAGATGATGTATACAACAAAAATACGAAAGAAATTTTTAGCCTTTATCAAGTATTTGGTATGAATATTTTTACCGCTTTTTTAATCAATTATACTTGGTTTTTTTCATATAGAAATATCTTTCATTCTAATCGGTGCGAGTTCTATAAATGCAGAATAAAAATTTATACCTCAAATTTTTGTGGCATTATTTTTCCATTTATCTTTTTACCACTAATCACAACACTATGAAATTCAATCAATTTTATGTACCGGCATTCAGTATTCTTCTGTTTTTGTCTTCATGCAACAAGAACAATGCGAATGCTCAGCAGAAAGGAAGCGACGGAAGCGTAGAAACCGAAAAACCGAATACGGACTATAAGCCTGCGTTTAAAGGTCAAACCCGGATTAAGGCTGTTAAAACTGCAACTGCTTATAAAGTAGAAATCCTTAGCAAAGATCTGGGCCGGCCCTGGGGGATTATTAATCTGCCGGATGGAAAATTTCTTGTTACCGATAAAAATGGTCATATGAATGTTGTTTCCACAGATGGAAAGCAGGTCTCTAAAATCGAAGGCTTTCCAAAAGTAGATTCAAAAGGGCAGGGCGGAATGCTGGATGTAGCTCTTGACCCTGATTTTAAAACGAATAATATTATTTATTTCAGCTTTTCAGAACCGTTTGGAAAAGGAAATCTGACATCAGTAGCGAAAGGAAAACTTTCAGCAGATCTTAAAAATATTTCGGAAATTAAAGTTATTTTCCGTGCAGAACCTTCGTATGACGGAGATAAGCATTACGGAAGCCGGCTTGAATTTGACAAAGATGGAAACCTGTTCGTAAGTACGGGAGAACGATCAGATAAAGTGACAAGGGTTTATGCCCAGAAAACTGATAATTATTTAGGCAAAATACTGAAAATTACCAAAGACGGTAAACCTGCACCGGGGAATCCTTTCATTGGAAAACAGGGTTATAAGCCTGAAATTTATGCTTACGGTGTAAGAAATCCACAGGGAATGGCTATTGATCCAAACGAATCACTCTGGGATGTTGAAATGGGCCCCAGAGGGGGTGATGAGATCAATCTGATACAGCCGGGGAAAAATTATGGCTGGGGAGATGTAACCTACGGAATTGAATATTCAGGAGCGAAGGTCGGAGACGGAATTACCCAAAAAGAAGGAACAGAGCAGCCGGTTTATTACTGGGATCCTGTGATCTCTCCAAGCGGAATAACCTTTTATACCGGAAATATGGAGGAGTGGAAAGGAAATCTTATTATCGGATGCCTGAGCGGTGAGCACATCAACAGAATTGTGTTGAAGGATAATAAAGTAGTAGGAGAGGAAAGGCTTCTGGCTGATCAGAAAGAACGTTTCAGGGACGTCCTGAATGGGATGGATGGGAATCTGTATGCCGTAACAGACAGCGGAAAATTATATAAAATCTCTAAAAAATAAAAAAGACTGCACCGTGTGAATGCTTTGTTAAATTAACTTTTCGGTTCCATTTTAGTTTCTTTCGAATAGGCGAAAGGTAATTTTTGTGTTAAAATTAACAGCATCTTTGATACAGCCTTCTTAATAAAAAAATAATATTTTAAAACTTGAAATTAAGTCTGGCAAAAGCCTGTCTTCCTGCAAAACCCATCTGTACAGGGTCAAAGATTCCTCCTGATTCTGTATTTCCGTCTACATGTGCTGTTTGAAGCGTTGGGTAGCGGTTGAATAGGTTTTTGCTTCCGATAGTCAGGTTGAAGTTTTTGGAGAATTCATATCCGAAAGAAATATCTGTGGTTACTTTTGCTCCATATAGCTGATAGTCATCTGCTCCGCCATAACCGATCAGTTTTACTTTGTCGAACCTTACAAGCTGAACATTGGCATTAAACTTATTAATCTTATAGTTTAAATTCAGGTTGACCTTTGTTTTTGGAGCAGAAGCTAAAATAAATGCCCTTTCTCTTGCGCTCAGATAAGTATCTTCTTTGCCTTTCAGCTTTTCTGAGGTATTTACTTTGGTGATCTCCATTTCGTTGTAATTTCCTGCTAGCGTGGCGGAAAGTTTCCCGGAGCCAAGATTTTCAGTATAACTTAAAATAATATCAATACCTTTAGTTCTGGTATCTAATGCATTAGAAAAAAACTGAGCCTGATCAATATGGTTATCAATTAGAATTTGACCAATCGCATCATCATCCTGAGTGAAGTTTCCGGTTAATACAATTCTGTCTTTTACCTTAATGTAGTATCCGTCTATTGTTGCAGTAAATTTCCCTGTATTAAATGTAAATCCGGCACTACCATTCAAAGATGTCTCTTGTTTTAATTGAGGAATTATAAGTTTTGCTAAATCACTATCATTAGCAGCAAGTTGGATGGTAACCAGATTTCCTCCTTGAAAATTTGTAAACTGGAGACTATAGAATTTCTGTGCAAGAGAAGGAGCCCTGAATCCTGTAGAAACCGAGCCTCTGAATGCCAATTGAGGGGTAATGGCATAACGGGTTGCAAATTTACCGTTCAAAGTACTTCCGAAATCACTATAGTTTTCAAACCTTCCAGCCACACTGATCATCCAGTTTTTGGTAATATCAAGCTCAGTATCAATATATGCGGCAAAATTGTTCCTGTTTTTCTTAAATTCCTGTGAATATCCGGGAAAGCCCTGCGAACCACCAGGACGCACATCGCCTGAAAGCGGATTTATAACCAGTAAACTTCCGGGAGTGCTTGCCGTTACAACATTTCCGTTGATATCATACATGGCATAAGACGCTTCTTCTCCTTTAATGATCTCAAACTGCTCATACCTGAATTCAGAACCGAAGGCAACGTTCAGTCCTTTAAGAACATTGAATTGCTTTGATGAATTAAAGCCTGTTGTATTTTGTAAAAGAGCATGACCGCCGGCATTGAAACTTGTAGGGGAATTTACTCCCAGTGTCGCATTTATAGTGTTGTCTATCTGATAAGTAAACCTATTGCTTCCGAAGGCATTGTAGAAATCTACATCCCAATCGGCAACTTTAAATTTCAATCCGTTGTCAAAAGTAAAATCCGTAATGCTGGTATCTTCTATAGGATTAAACCCGTTAGGATATATTTCAGGAATATTTCCGTCTGCATCCGGTGTTCTTGTCCAGGCGTAAGCATTGGTCTTACGATAGGAAAACCCCTGGCGGGAATAGAATTTCAGTCCATCGGATAAAGGTAATTCTATGTTTCCGAAGAAATAAATATTCTGGGACTTTGCATCTCCAAACCTTTCTCTTGGTGATGTGTATTTCTCCGGGTTTGCGTTTCTTATGGTACGGTCCTTATTGATAAATTCTACGGTGAAGTTACCAAAGCCTCCTTTATTGCCTATTTTTGTTCCTAAATTTCCACTGAAATCAAAAGTGGTTCCGTCTATTTTATGATCTGAAACCACATCATTATTTCCCGGGCTTTTAAAAAGATTCATTCCGTAAAAAGCATTGCCTTCAAAACCGTGGTTGCGGTCATTAAGAATAACATTGATCACTCCGGCAATGGCATCAGAACCGTATTGTGCGGAAGCTCCGTCACGGAGAACCTCGATCCTTTTTATTGCCCCGATGGGAATGGTATTCATATCCGATCCCGTATTTCCTCTGCCTTTCGTTCCGAAGACATTGATCAGTGAAGACTGGTGGTATCTTTTTCCGTTCAGTAAGAGAAGTGTTTGATCCGGCCCAAGTCCGCGAAGTGTTGCCGGGTCTGTTGCATCGGCCCCGTCTGATCCGGATTGTTTGTTGGAGTTAAAAGAAGGAGCGCTGAACTGAAGAAGCTGGTTTACTTCTATTTGCCCGGTTGACTGGCTTACCTGCTTGATATCAATTACATCTACAGGAACCGGAGTGTTGATAACCGTCCTTTTCTTATTCCGGCTTCCGGTGATGGAAACCTCATCTATTTTTGATTCTTTGGAAATTGTATCATTTGTATTTTGTGAATACAGCATAGATACGGTCCCTAAAAAAAGAACGCTTGTGTACTTCAATCTCATATTTCGTATTTAAGTTGTGATTGTATCAAAAATATTGAATTTTACTGTCAAATCAACATGAAAATATGCTATTGTGTAAGAATTTTTTAAAACAAATTAAATTTTCATTAAATCAAGAAAATTATTAATCAATATCATTTAAATAGCGAAAAATTTTAACGTTAAAAGCTTCTGATTATTCGGTCGAGTCCCTCTTCCAGAATTTCCCGGGAAGTGGAAAAGCAAATTCTGATATGACCTTCAGCGCCCTTTCCAAACCATCTTTCGGAACCGGGAACTACGGCTACTTTTCCGTGGTGCAGTACATGTTGGGTGAATTCATCGCTGGTTAAATTGTTTTTAATCTCCGGAAATAATACGAAAGTGGCTTCAGGCAAATTCGGGCTTAGGATTTCCGAACGGCTAAGAATGTTGAATGCGAGATCCCTGTTCTGCTGCAGGTGGCTCAAAAATTCTTTATACCAGGGTTTTGCTTTTTCCAGGGCTACACTGGCGGCAATCTGCGAAAGTGTGGAAACGCCCTCTATCGTAGAATTGAAATTGGATTTTTCTGTAAAATCATCAAGGATTTCTTGGTCATTACATAAAACAGCACCAATCCTTAATCCTGCAATTCCAAATGATTTTGAAAACCCATAAACTGTAAAACTCTTTCTTTTTGCTTCCTCAGAAACGGATGAATAGGTGTGAAAATCCCGGTTGTCGTAAACGATATCACTCCAGATTTCGTCACTCATTATCCAAAGATCATGGGCAGACGCTATTTCGGAGAATTTTTTCAAAACTTCTTTAGAATATACTTTTCCAAGCGGATTGTGGGGGTTGCAAATGCTGATCAACTTTGTTTTCGGATTGATGAGCTCTGTCAGTTTTTCAAAATTGATGTCCCCTGTTATGTGATCTACAGGGCATAATTTTACAGTTCCGCCTGCTGCTTCCACGGATCTTTTAAAGAGAAAATCTACCGGATCTAAAATAACGGCTTCATCTCCGGGTTTTAAAACATAGGATGCAATAAGGAACATTCCCTGGGCAGCACTGTTGACGGCAAGTACATTTTCCGGGGTAAAACTGCCATGTTTCTCTGTGTTGAAATGTTCTGCAACGTTTTTTTTGAATTCGGGAAGTCCGGAGAACGGGCCATAGCTCAGATATCCGTCTTTGATGTATTCTATAATTCCCTGCTCGATTTCGGGGGCGGTCCTGAAGTCGGGATCAGCAGCTGTGAGTGGAATAATTCCTTCTTCTATGGCTGCCCATCGTCCGTTATAGGCTTTTCTCTTTAAAGCGTCAAAGTTAATATCGTTGTTGGTAAACATGGGTTTTATTTGTATGATATGGGTAAAATATTTTCTGTCTGCTGATCAAGAGGTTTCAGAAACTGATCCAGAAGGGTTCTTCCGTTCCTGATATGGATTTCTATTTCCGGTTTTCTTTCAGCTTCGTATTTTCTGAAAGCTTCAGAGGTGTTTTTTTCTGAAGTTAAATATTTCGTCAGTGTAAACGAATCTTTTAGTGCGGAAGTTACACCCTGGCTTGTAAAAGGAATGAGCGGATGGGCTGCGTCTCCTATGAATACAATATTGTCTTTGTAAAAAGGATTAAGTTTTTCAAGTTCATATACTCTCCACAGATGAACATTTTCGTAATTTGATCCTTTAACAATAGAAGATACCATCGGATCCCAGTTGTCAAAAATTTCAAACATATAGTTTTTCAGGCTTTCAGCAGAACATTGTTCATTGATCCTGTATTTTTCGTTGTCGAACTGAGAGTACCACAGGACCGTATCTTCGGAAAGCTTAAGAATTCCGAAACTCAGGCCACCATCTTCATGATGATATTTCATAAAATTATCCTCCAAACGTGCTGCAACATCTCTGCATCTGATGATGTTGACGACTTCATTTTCCCGGACGCTTTTCATGGTTTCTCCTTTGAATATTACCCTTCTGATGCGGCTTTTGGAACCGTCTGAAACGATGGCTAGATTGGCATCTATATAAGTCCCATCCTGCTTTTTCAGTTTTCCTTTCTGAATGCTGCACGGAGTTACTGTTTCTTCATATGAGATCTTTTCTGCAGGAATATTCCGGGCGAGGATGTCAATCAGAGAGCTTCTTGAAATAACAAAAACATCATGGAGATCCTTTTCAGCAAGTACTTTCCCTGTATGTGAATACCGGATGTATTTCTTTAAAAAATTACCCTGCTTAAAAAGAACGGAAGGTTCAACGATCTGCGAAAGATATTCTATTCCCTCTTTCGGAAGCAGAAAGCCATGACCGGTAAGATCATCTTTTTTTCTTCTTTCGTAAATGTGATAATCTAATTGGTGTTTTTCCAGATAATTCGCTATGCTTAAGCCGGAGATGCCGGCGCCCACGACAGCAATTTTGTTCATTTCGGAATAATGGATTTTTTCAGTTAGTGTTTTAGTTTACAAATCTGTAAACTATTGTTTTGACATGTGCAAATGTAAATTAAAAACACTCATTAATTGGAAAAAATAATTGAATATGATTTAAAATTAAATGAAAAGCATAATGCTTTGTTGGTTTTTAAAAAACTGGAATTAATTTTTTTCCCCAAAAGCAGATAGATCAAAAAACCGGGAAATAAATCCCGGTTCTGTTTTTATGCTTCTTCAAGCTGTACTGTAAAGTGTCTTAAAAGGTCAGGTTCCCAGGTAATTTTATATCCTTTGGAAATTTCATCACGCCTTTCGTAAACGTTTTTGATTGCTGCTGCAATATAATCCATATGATTATTGGTATATGTTCTTCTAGGAATGGCAAGACGTACCAGTTCCAGCTTAGGATAGCGGTTTTCCCTGGTTTCAGGATCTCTGTCTGCCAGTAATGTCCCGATTTCTACTGTCCTGATGCCTGCTTCCTTGTAGATCTCAAGTCCTAAAGTCTGTGCCGGATATTCCGCTCTGGACACTTTTGGAAGGAAATTCAGGGAATCAATGAAAACGGCATGCCCGCCAATTGGTTTCTGAACAGGAATACCATATTCAATCAGTTTGTTTCCAAGATATTCAACCTGTGAAATTCTGCTTTCAAGGTAGGCAAATTCAGTAGCTTCATCTAAACCTACAGCCAAAGCGGCCATATCTCTTCCGGCCATTCCTCCGTAAGTAATAAATCCTTCGTAGATAATGGTAAAATTGGATGCTTTTCTGAAAACTTCTTCGCTGTTTAAAGCAATGAATCCTCCGATATTTACCAGACCGTCTTTCTTGGAGCTCATCGTCATTCCGTCTCCGTAAGAGAAAATTTCTTTACAGATTTCCTTGATGCTTCTGTTTTCCTGGCCCTGTTCTCTTTTCTTGATGAAATAAGCATTTTCTGCAAACCTGGCTGAATCAAAGAAAACAGGAATTCCGTATTTATCGGAAAGTTCTTTTACCGCTTGCATGTTTTCCAGAGAAACGGGCTGCCCTCCGGAAGAATTGCAGGTAATGGTGATCAGGCAAAAAGGGATATTCTCTTTAGGATGGCTTTTATAAACCTCTTCTAATTTTTCCAGGTCGATATTTCCTTTAAAAGGATGAAGGTCATTAATGTCAAAAGCTTCGTCAATGGTACAGTCAATTGCGTGGGCTTTTCTGAACTCGATGTGGCCTTTGGTAGTATCGAAATGTGAATTTCCGGGAACTACATTGCCTTCTTTAACAAGAACGGAGAAAAGAACGTTTTCTGCGGCTCTTCCCTGGTGTGTAGGCAGTAAATATTTAAATCCGGTGATTTTTTCAACGGTATTCTGTAGCTGTTCAAAAGAACGGGAACCTGCATAGCTTTCATCTCCCGTCATCAGTGCGCCCCATTGCCTGTCGGACATGGCTCCTGTACCTGAGTCGGTAAGAAGGTCAATGAAAACCTGTGATGATTTCAGGTTAAAAAGATTATAACTTGCTTCTTTAAGCCACTGTTCTCTTTCTTCTCTTGTAGACTGGCGGATTTCCTCCACCATTTTGATACGGAATGGTTCCGCGTACGGTAATTTCATGCGTTAAAATTTTTTATCAGGTTGTTTGTAAAGAAAATCTTGTTTGAAAATAATTTCAAATCCATCAATGTATATTTAAAGAAACGGAAGGGTTTATTCCGGAGCCTTAAATATATTGTCATCCGAATGGAAGCCGGCGACACCACCGCTTACTGCAAACTTCATGGCAGAAGCAGCAGTCATTCCCACTACAGGTTTGATGTTTTTTTCTTCAGTAACAATTACCCATCCTGAAATAGCATAGGAATGGGGCAGATATACCGCAACGTAATTGTGCTTCTCAACGTCCGACATTTCTTTTTGGGTCAGGAAACCAATTCTCCATATCTCAGGATTTTCATTGGTTTTTACCCAGACCGGATCGTTGAATTTTTTTTTGTCTCCCACAAATGAGGACATAACGTCTTTTGTAGGGGTATAAATATGTTTTACTCCCGGAGTTCTTTCCAGAAGGCTGTCCATCGTATCAAAAAAGAATCTTCCCACTACAAATTTATTTCCAAGATATCCCAGAACCGCAGTGATAAGTATGGTTGAAACAAAAACCAGCCCGGGAATTTCTTTGGCAACGGAAGGAA
The DNA here is from genome assembly GCF_014207845.1 of Chryseobacterium shigense. Lineage (NCBI taxonomy): Bacteria > Pseudomonadati > Bacteroidota > Flavobacteriia > Flavobacteriales > Weeksellaceae > Chryseobacterium > Chryseobacterium shigense. The sequence goes on along the minus strand of NZ_JACHLC010000002.1, from coordinate 267,816 downwards.
TGATATTGTCAATAGCGCTTACAATATACCAGATCACAAAGATGGTAAGCCCTATTGGTCCAATAATAACCAGTCCCTGAAAGAAATTTTTCAGGAAAAAATTGGCAATATTTTCGAAGGTTAGTTTTTTCAACTTGGATTTTTACTTTTATATTTTAACCGTGAATGGTTTCTTTATTTCCGTATGATTTGATGATGCCTGCTTCGTATTCCAGCCATGCATCCCAACGGCTGTTTACTTTTTCGGGATCTCCAAGCTGTCTTGCAAATCCTATAAATGTGGTGTAATGGTTGGCTTCGGAGATCATCAGCTCTTTGTAGAATGCTTTAAGTTCTTCATCTTTTATATTTTCGGTAAGAACTTTAAATCTTTCACAACTTCTGGCTTCAATCATGGCTGCGAAAAGCATTTTATCCACAATTAGATCCTCCCTGCTTCCCTGGATAATAAATTTAGCCAGTTCATTTACGTAATCATCCTTTCTTGGCCTGCCAAAAGCATAGCCTCTTTTTTTGATGATCTCATGAACCTGGTTAAAATGATCCAGCTCTTCCTGCGCAATGGCGAGAAGCTCTGTAACAATTTCAGGATATTCCGGAAGCATGGTAATTAAACCTATCGCATTTGTTGCTGCTTTTTGCTCGCACCATGCATGATCCGTTAAAATTTCTTCAATGTTTCCCTCAGCAATATTTGCCCACCTTGGATCGGTAGGAAGTTTCAGCTTAAACATGCTTTGAATTTTTTGTAAAATTAAAATAAATTGCAATAAGAAAGCTTATTTTATTTCAAATTGGTATCTAAAGTATCAGGAAGCAGTCTTTTTCCTTAAAAATTCCAAAATTTTCCACCCAAGATCGTCCACTTTTTTTAATCCTGCTGCAATAGCGAAAGCTAAGAGTATATTAATTATATAAATAAGGATCATAAGCAGCCACCACGGCATATTTTCCTGTAAAGAAACAACAATGAAATACACAAGGGATGAGCTTATTCCCTGGGCAAAATAAAAAAAGATGGCGTTCTTACCAATGTGGGTAACGAAATTTTCTTTTGTGATTTTTAACCTGTTGTAGAGTACAAACAATGTAGTTAATGAAAACAGGGACCAAATGATATAAGGGATTTTTGGAGGGAATTTATTTTTATTGATTTTGTAAAAGATCTCGTTTCCGTAATACCAGAACATCCAGATTAAAGCTGCTGCAACTATTGTGTAAAGTACAGGAATAATTTTTGCAGGTATTTTTTTACCACGCATTCTGTTTGCAATTAGGAAAACGGCAAGATAAAAAGCGACATAACCTACCTGTCCTCCCGGATAATATTCCGGAAAAAGATTGAATATTAAAGTTAAAGCCAGGCAAAGTCCTATGAACCAGTTGATGTGCTTTGGGAAAAATCGCAGGATCAGGGCTCCGAAAACAGCCAGGATGAAATAAACTTTAAGGTACCAGAAGCTTCCCATTACAACAGGGAAAGTGTCTGCATTGGTGTATTGATGGAGATACCAGTTTCCCAGGTTCTGCCATTGTGGAATATCTGAAACACCTGTGGCTGCATATTTTGACCCGAAAGTTGAATAAAATTTCTGAAGCCATTCCACAGAGAAGAACGTTAATCCGAAAACTTTGAAAAAATAATCAAGAAGGAACAGGAATGTTACAAAGATCATATAGGTGATCTGAAGTTTTAACAGCCTGTAAAATGTCTTTTCAACATTGGATCCGGAGGTGATTCCGCTTAGGGCATAAAAAAGGGCGACATCAAATACCAGAGAAAATACCCTGACTTCTGCCGGAATGTAAAACTGGCCTGACCAAAATGCTGTGTGGATGAATATGATGGAAAGAGTTGCCATTCCTTTGGCAAAATCAATGTAAAGGTCTCTGTTCATTATCGTAGGATCTGGTTCAAAAGTAAATAAACTTTGGGACATGTATCAAATAAACTAAAAGAGACAGAACATTGCTGCCTGCCTCCTTTGTTAAATATGCTAAAATGAATGTTTACTGAAGTTGTTTAAATTCTTCTTCGGAAATTTCTCCGGTCTGGATTTTTTTAAGTTCATCCATATATTGGCTCATATAAGCATCAATCTCCGGATTAACAGAATTTTTACCCATTTTGTAAGTTCCGTTTAATACTCCCTGATAATAATAGAAGAAATTATAGTCGAAGTTGGCTGCTGTAAGATCATACTGTCCAAGAAGGAATCCTAAACGTACTGCGGATCTTCTCTGCGGAGGTGTTCCATGGTGGTTGGAGCTTGTAGTCTGGTAATCTCCGATGCTTTGTGCAAATTCATAAGCGGCGGCAATTTCTGAGAAATTGGTCTTGTTGTATCCGTTTGGTCTTCTCAGGTAATATCCGGCAAAGCCGTCTGCTTCCAGTTCATTTGGTCTGGCTGTAGATTCACTTACAGAAGGAAGCCCGAAAATGTACTGTAACTGGTGGCCATATTCATGGGCAAGGATCATGGCATTTACAATATCTCCTCCTTTATTTTTGGCATCAGCGTAAATAGCATAGCCATAATAAATTTTTCCTGTAGAGTAGGAGATGGCGTTGTAAGTAGAGTTGAAATTGGAAGGGTCATCTACAAATCTCAGGGTTGGATTGCTTCTTCCCCAAAGACTTGCAATTTTGGTCATCTGGGTATTCATGAAATTGGTGTCTGCTGTGTTCTGAAGACCGGTTTTCAGTACTGAGGTTGAGCTCCAGTATTGATCTACGTAAGAACAGGTCTTTTCAAGCTCTCCCGGCTGTTCGATCTTTGCGTTTGCAGACTGGGATTCAGGAAGAACAGATTCTTCCATTTTGTCATCACGGCACGCTGATAATGAAAAAGCGGCAATGGCTCCTGCCAATAAGCAGAATTTGAAGTTTCTTTTCATATAAAATTTTTTTGGTGATAGCGAAGATATAAATTATCTCTTAATTATGAGCACTTTAATGTTAAAAATTATTCAAAATATAGTGAAATGATTTTTTATTGTGTTTTTACTGAAAAAATACGATACTGATTGTAAGCTATTTAGAAATTAATTCATATATTTGCACCTCGAAATAACTAAAAATTTATAAACAATGTTTGCAATTGTAGAAATAGCAGGGCTTCAATACAAAGTTGAGCAAGACCAGAAGTTGTTTGTAAACCGTTTAAAAGGAGAAAAAGGAGACAAAGTTTCTTTTGATAAAATTCTTCTTACTGTAAACGGTTCAATCACTGTAGGCGCCCCAGCTGTAAGCGGAATCACTGTAGATGCAGAGATCCTAGACCACGTAAAAGCTGATAAAGTAATCGTTTTCAAAAAGAAAAGAAGAAAAGGTTACAAGGTAAAAAATGGTCACAGACAATCTTTAACTCAAATTAAAATCACTGGTATCACTGGTTTTGACGGAAGTTCTAAGAAAGCTGCTGCTAAAAAAGAAACTGTGAAAGCTGAAGTTCTTTCAGACAACGCAACTGTTAACTTTGGTGAAGATCATGAACTGAACTATCACTTAAAGAAAAACAACTTGTCTCAGTCTAAAGAAAACAGAGAGACTTTAATTACTTTAGGTAAAGCAGTTAAAGTTGAATTAGAAAAGAATGTTCTTACTCATGAAGAAGTAGATGCTGCTATCATCAAGAACATCGATCAATTTAAAGCACTTAACAAATAATCCAGTAATAAAATGGCACACAAGAAAGGAGTCGGTAGTTCCAAGAACGGTAGAGAATCTCACTCTAAAAGATTAGGTGTGAAGATTTTCGGAGGACAAGATGCTATTGCCGGAAATATTATTATCAGACAGAGAGGTACGCAACACCACCCAGGTGAAAATGTGGGTATTGGTAAAGACCATACTTTGTTTGCACTAGTAGACGGTAAAGTAGTTTTCAGAAAGAAAGCAAACAACAGATCTTTCGTATCTGTAGAGCCAAACGCATAATTAATTTAGCGTTTTATAAAATGTAAACCTCAGCATTGCTGAGGTTTTTTTGTGCTTGTTATGTGGGAGGAAAATATTTTCGTTAATATTCTGGTTGTAGTGAAATATTTATATATTTGTCAACTGTCAGATTATATATCATGTAAGCGGCAGATAGAAGTCGGTGATGAATTAAAGCAAAAAGGGTTGAAAATGTATCAATGAATGTGCTTTTGTATGTCCTTCTTCAACAAATGCTTGTGGAGAATGAGTGATGCTCATGGACTGCACAACAGAATTTAAATGTCCTGATATGGTCATGGATCCCAGATCCGTGCGGATGTTAAAAATAGATAAGTTATTGAAAACGATCCCTGGTATTAGCCGGGGATTTTTAGATTAAAAAAAGCTCCTTATCATTTGATAAAGAGCCTGTGTTTTAAAATCCTACCTGGAATCCTGCTTTTATTCCGAATGTTGAAATATCCGGCCTGTCGAGATAATTTCCTCTCCAGTTGAAATCTACCCTGAATATTCTCAGGTTTCCGATTCCGATGTTCTCAATTCCGAATCCGTATTCATAATAGATTTGTTCGCTTGGCGCTGAATATTTGAATCCTTCCACGTTAATCGCTTTAGAAGCATCGCTTAAAGTTCCGTATGCAGTTCTTATGAAGGCGATTTCCCTAAGTTTCAGTTTTTTGATTAAAGGGATGAAGGAAAGTATTTTTCCGTTGAAGTGATGCTCGAGATGTAGTGTTGTATAGGTGTCTGCTACAAATTCATAATAATTAAGCTGTGCAAATGTATTCTGTGCAAGACTGTACGACTGGTTTCCCGGAACTACGTTCTGAAGAGCCAGCGGAACAGTGTCAAATGTTTTTCCTGCCTCAAAGTTGACGATGGTCTTGCCCCAGCTTCCGATTAATATTGGCTTGTAGAACATAAACTGAAGCCTGTTGTAATTGAAATCACCGTTAAAAAGACCTTCAATTCCTCTGGTATACTTTAATATAATAGTAGGTGCCAATGTTCCGTGTTCATAGCGGTCAACACCTGTCTGGGAGAATTTGGCTCCCGGTCTTGCAATTAAACTTAAGGTAACGTGAGAGTCGTTCAGGGTTTTTCTAAGATTGCCGTTTTGGTAATACATTAAGCTGAATTTATCCGGATTGGCAGATTTTATACTCTGTAATGTTCCGTCTACCCTTATCTGGAAATTTTTCCACGGCTCGATAGAAGCGAAAATATTGGTTTTGTTGATGGAGCTTAAAGAAGCATTTTCACCTCTTGCAAAAAGGGTAGATGAAGCAAAGGTACGGGCCATAATTCCGTCGTCGGTAGTAAGCTGTACGCCCAGCTGCTCAATATCTCTTTTTGTTCCGGCTCCGATCATGAATCTGTTCACCCTGTTGAACATGTAACGGGCTTCCGCTCCATATTTAACCTGCTGATCCTTGAATCCATACGCTGTATAAAACTGAACTCTCCACGGGTCGTTTTGCCCGAAATAAGTTCTTGCTCCAAGTCTTATTCTGTCTCCTTCCACTTCATTTTTACCGTAAATAGAGAAGATAGGGCCTATGTCAATACCTTTGAAAGCGTTGTAGTATCCTGAAGCAAGTGTTTCGTAAATTTTAACGATACGGTTGAATTTTGGGGTCTGTTGAAGTCTGTCAAGCATTTCATAAACGCCCTGTTCGGATTTGGATAATGAATCGGGTCTTGCTTTTACCCAATAGGCATCATCTTTATCAACAAATTTGTCGTCATATTCTTCCTGTTTACGTGTAAATACTTTATCGTCAAGAGGTTTATTGAATTCGTATTGCGAGTAATCAACCGAGCGTTTGGCTATAATACTTTTGGAGGTCCTTTTTTTTGCAAAAGGAGTAAGTTCTATTTCTGTAATGAATTTTTTAGGTAGGAAGGTGTTTTCATCGGGATTATCATATTCCAGTTCTGTAGAAATGCTGTTGATGAAATTAACGTTGATCTTCTGTGTAGATTTTAAAGTAGCCCCTAAGACAGCATAGTTGTCTGTATCTATATAAAGATAGCCCTGGAAAGCCAAGACATCTTTTCTTTTGGGCTGGTATCTTATTTTATAAGCATTTTCGCCGTGGATGGAAATGGTATCTGTTAAATTATAATCATATGTACTGAAACCATTTGTTCCTACAGGGCTTGGAAATCCGATGTCGAAGTAATTTAATGTGTTATCGTAAATATTGATATCCCTGTAAAGGTTTTTTGCTGTAATGGTAATTACCTGGTTATCCTGGAACCCGGATGTCTTTTGGGCAACAAGTAATCTTTTTGTCTTTTTCCCCGGTTTGTTTTCCCCGTAGTTTTCATAGATAGACTCATTCAGGAATACAGGAAGACCGATTTTTCCACTGGCGGTGGAGTCTGCATAATCAAAAATAAAGTCAAGTTTATTAAAGATCTTTTTACTCATAAAGGCACTGTCCAGGTTGTTGGCATCAAACTGGATCTTCTCATATTCTTTATAGGTATAGGTGTCGAATTTCTCTAAACCGTTGTTCCGTTTTCTTTTCCACACTTCCTGCATGATGGCATAGGCGGGATTTTCTTTTTTGTTTTTGTATTTGGGTTTTTCGTTGTGGATAACAATTTCGCCAATGCTGCTTACTTTTTCCTGTGAAAGCTGCACGAAAACATTGGCTGCGTTTTCGGGAGTAACAGTAACGGTTTCAGTGGAATAATTCTTCTTCGAAAATTTTAGTTTATAAATAATACTGTCGGACTGAACACTGAAGTTTCCCAAAGTGGTTTTCAAAAAAGGTTCAGTATTATCATTAATAAAGATATCTACACCGGAAACTTCTTTATTGGTTTTGGCATCTGTAATTCTCCCGTTCGCTGTGTTCTGTGCATATGTAAGGCAGGATATAAAGAACAGAAAAAAGAGATTATAATATTTAGGGTTTTTATTTAACATCATTTGTTTCTTCAAGCAATTAGCACAAACAAAAAGCGTGCTGTTTATTTAAAAAAGATCATATTTTTTTACGTTTTTCGTAAAAAATCACAAAACTGCAAATGTAATGAAAATAACAGTAAAAGATTATGGCAATTAGTGGATTGGTGATAATAGATTTTTAGGTAAAGCAGGGAATGTTAATAAAATGGATCTATATAAAAAAGACCCAAGGAGAATAGATGATTGATTATTTATAACTAACAGTTTTTCCACAGTTTACTTATGACTTTTAATGCTTTATTAATAGGTTTTCCATAAGTTTTTAACAGGTTATGCAGTGTTGTATTCTGCTTTTAAAGATGTTTCTCATAGTGTACTAATAGGCTATTAATATTTTTTCCACAGGTTATTAACAGTTGTATTTATTTTGTTTTCAATTGATTATTCAATTTTGTAATACTTTTTCCACAAATATTTAATAGAAAGTTGATGCATTAACTGAATTATTCAATAACAGCTGTTATTAACATATTCATTGTTTTGTGGAAAAACTGTTAATTATGGGCGTAGTTATGATAAAGGAAAAAGACCATGATCCTGAATTTATTGCTGAAGCTATGCTGAAAGAGTGCTTTTTGTTATTCCGGTAAAAAAACTGGCAGCATGAAAAAAATAATATCCATCATAAAAGGAATTTTATCTAACCCGTACTGAATAAATATTTTATCGATCTAAAGAATATTATCCCGGACTATTAAATTTTACACAATATTAGATTATCTGAATATGATTGTGCTTTAAAACAGATATAACAAAGATATAACATTTGTGGATTTTAGTATGCTGGAATAATGACCCGAACAACTTGCAATGTTTTGATTATTAGCTTTTTGTAAAGTGTTATATACGTGTTATATCCACTATTTTGCAGGAGTATTGTTTGCTGTTGTAATATTGTCGGATCAAATTGTATGGTTCCCTAAGCAATTACCTCACGGGATTTTCAAATCAATTTTAATAAAAATAACACAATATGAAAAAAACATTATTTCTACCGGCATTATTTGCCTCTATTGCTGCATTCTCGCAGATTGGAATTAATACATCCTCGCCGGCGGCCACATTGGATATTACTGCAAAGAATGCAACAGGTACTTCTGCCAATGTAGATGGACTTCTTGTTCCAAGAGTTGACAGACAAAGGGCACAAAGTATGGTGAATGTGACTAACTCTACACTGATCTATGTAAACGATGTTACCACTGGTACACAGACGGGAACTGCTACAAACATAGATGCCGTAGGTTATTATTATTTTGATGAGACCAATGTATGGACGAAGTTAAAAGAAACAGGAGTTTCAGCAACTGGTATCAATATTTACAATAACGATGGTACGCTCATCTCTAATCGTACAGTAAATATGGATGGAAGAACGCTCAATTTTGTAGGAAATACGATTGACAGCAGAATAGGAATAGATGGATTAGACAGTCGCGCAAAGCTTAATGTAAATGGCTATATACAATTTTCACAAGATTCTGATTGGGGAGTGGGAAAAGCCTTTGTTGTTGCTGGTCAAAAATATGGTTTAACCCAGGTTGGAAGTCCTCAGGTAGGCACAGGCAACTCTCCAGGAACGAGAATTTATACATCAGGTGCGAATACCCAAGGGCACATATCGTTTGGTAAATATATAAGTGATACAGCTTTTACCGAATGGGCGCGTTTTGCACATAATACAGGTAATTTTGGAATTAATACTTCAGTACCTACTGAAAGACTTCATAACAATGGTAATGTAAGGCTGCAAGGATTGCCATTGAATGGTGCAATTAATGCAATCAATACAACATCTGTAGGAGGTGTGTCTTCAAGCCAGAACCAGACTTTCACAGCAACCAGAACTTTGGTATCAGATACAAATGGAGTATTAGGTTATATATCTGGTGTACCCACTATAACCGAACCTGGTTCTCAAACTCTTAATTATGCCAGAAGTGTGACAAGTCCTATTAATTCAAGTACTCCTGCAAATTCAGAGGTAACTATTGGGAATATAAGTATCCGGTTTAACGGTACAAGTTCCAGTGCCGCCAATATAGAGTATAAAGTATCTCAATCCAACCATGTAACAATATTGTATCATAAAGGAGGAAACGGAGGTACAAATTTAGAGGAATGGGGCAGACAGGCCTCGGTAGCAGGAACTTGGTATAGTTTTACAGGAGAGATTGGAAATGCAACAAGAGACATAAACCCAAGTAACAGAGATATAGCCTATGCTATTATAACTCTTCATAACTCAAAAGATGTTTATAGAGTGACAGCAAATGTTAATGGAGACATAGCAGCCAGTGGATCTGTACCATCTGTAGCATCTTCGGTAACTTTGTTTGTAGAAAAATTTAGCTTATAAAAACTTAACATAAAAACAACGATGAAAAAAAAATTTTTAAGTTTATTTTCTTTGACACAAATTCTATTTGCCTATTCTCAAGTCGGGATTAATACTTCCAACCCACAAGGGGCATTTAACGTTGATAGTTCAAAAGATAACGCAAGTTCTGGAACACCGTCTCTCACGGAGCAATTGAATGATTTTGTAGTAATTCCTGGCGGGAATGTTGGGATTGGACTGACTAGTCCATCTTCAAAATTAGAGATCAGATCTGGAACTACAGGTGTTTCCGGATTGAAATTTTCTAACATGAACTCATCAACTGCACCCAGCTCTGGACAGACATTAGGAGTGGACGCTAGTGGTAATGTTATTACAATTCCTAATGCTGCAACTGCTAGTGTAAGTACACAAGAAGTATCCATTGGAGGTAGCGGTCCTGCACAGTCTTCAAATAAGTTTGATGTAAATGATACTGGGTGGACAACCGTGAAAAATTCCAACCAAACAGTGATCGTTCCGGCTGGAGGAAGAGCTGTATTTATAAACTTTATGCTTGGTATAGATTATATTTCAAATCCCCCAGGTGGTGGAGGCGGATATTATACGGCAAAGCTTTATATTGATGGTGTTGCGACAAATGTATTTTTGACAGCACAAGAGCCAACATACGGAGCACAGGCTCAGTTTTCATTAAGTACTGTTAAAGCTTTAACGGAAGGTAGCCATACTATAGAGGTGAGAATGTCCAGAACATACAATAACGGTACTACAGCAGGAGCAGAAATGACCTGTGCTATGATGTCAATGAGTTTAAATTCAAGCTACATAAACTAGTGAGAATTTTTGAAAGGTGATATAGCCCAGATGCGAATGTGTGACCAAACTTCAATCGAAAAAACATTATAAAAAGACAAGATGGGGATGAGAATTTATATTAATCCTCAACCATTCTACTCAAATTCAATGACTTTCTGTCTTTTCTTTTTTAGTGTTTATAATTTTTAAAACAATCATGATACTGAATAATAAGAAAGTAATAAATGTCTATATATGGACATTGACAACGGCTGTTATTGGTAGTTTTCTACTTTTTCTTTTTATCATTTTTTTTACGTTCAATGTTCAAAAAGAATGGGTTATGCTATGGTTGTCTGGGGTTTTCACTTGTCTGGGGAGTTTCATATTGTTCCGGATAAGATGTTTTCAGTATGAATATTTCAAAGAATTTATGACGATTCGGATTTTTCACCCATGGGAAAAAGAATTGATCCCTCCTTCCGTCGAATTGCCAAAAGGCTACATAAAAGATTATCTCATCCAGAAAAAAAAATGGGGTTATACACTGCGGATTATGATAGAAACGGGTGATGGAAGAAACAAAAGTAGACAGTATACGATGTTTGGTTTCAAAGACAGCCAGATAATGCTACTAGAACTATCCTTAGAAGATCTAAAAAAACTCTAAAAAAACTCTAATTAACACAAATGATTAGCACCCGGTATTATTCTATGGTGTGAGGTTATGTAGAAGATACTAAGAAACGAAATAAAGAGATTCTATTAACACAAATGATGAATCCTTCTGTACCCTTTACGGAGTGAAGCTCTGTAAAGGGTACTTAAAAATCACGAAAGGATATTGTGAAAAAACTGGGCACAGCTTTTTTATCAAAACAAGATTATTGAATTTTTATCCAATAGCAGGAATTGTTAACGGAACAGAAAGTGCTTCCCCAAGTAAATAGGCTGAGTATTCAAAGCTTTCGCCTGGCAGTATTAAAAACAAAAAATTTAAATGAACTTTAAAGAAATACATATTGGCAGCTTAATCCATCAATGTATTACGGAAAGCGGGATAGAGAGATCCCGTATCTGTAATTTTTTAGGCTGCTCAGAACAGGATGTTGAGAATATGATTGAATCTGAAAGCCTGGATGCCAATCTGCTGCTGAAATGGTCAAAACTTTTAAAATATGACCTTTTTAGAGTTTATAATCAGCATCTTATCCTATTTGCTCCATCTTCAGCAAAAACTGCTGTTTCAAAAAATGAGAAAAGTACACTGCCTCAATTCAGGAAAAATATTTACACCAAAGAAATTATTGATTTCATTTTGGAGCAGATAGCCACAGGAAAAATCACTAAACCCGAGGCGATAGAAAGATATGGAATTCCCAAAACCACATTGTATAAATGGATCAGTAAGTATGCGATATAGTCGTATACTTGAATAGAAACTCAACAAACGTATCATTATCTATTATTTATAACATAATTATGCACGAGCAACAGAAACCCAATTACAGGCAGATCTATACCGATATCATCAATATTAAATTTCCTGACAAGAAAGATAGATATAAAGATTGGCTTGGGAAAAAAGAATTAACTTTTATCGACATTTTGCAATTGGAGAATAAGATTTTTGGGTTACACAATGAAAATTCCGTTAAAGCCAGTCAAAAACACAGGTCTTACACTGAATCGGATATCCTGGAAATATTGGATTATCAAAAGAAAAACAAGCTGAATAATTCCCAGCTGGCCAATTATTTTAAGCTTAGCCGTAACAGTGTGGGAAAATGGAAAAAAATGTTTAAGTAAGTTCATAGCTTAATCTGAAAGTTATGATCAAAAAGAATCACTTTGAAATTACCTTCAGAAGAAGCCGGGGAAACTGTTAAAATCTTCTGCTGTAATAAATATCAGGCTTAGACCACAACATACCTTAAATAGTTTGATGTGGTTTAAGCCTGGTTTATATTTTGCATCCAGGTATAAATATCTTCATTCGAAGGTATGCTTAATTTTTTTCTCAGCCTGTTTTTTCTGATCTGTATGGCCTGTGGCTGTACAAAAGTATAAGCAGCAATATCCTTGGTAGAAAAATGGAGAAATAATAAAGCACAAAATTTTAATTCAGTGTTGACGAGCTGGGGTTCTACCTTCAGTAAGTTTTTGAAAAAATTCGGATATACTTCCTGGAATCTTGTAATAAATTCAGGACTATTACTTTTAGCTAACTGTATCACTTCTTCAAAAGCCAGGTTCAGTTGTTGATTGAGCAGCTGTGTTTCCTGCTCTTTTGCATTTAAAATTTTGTTTTTCCTGCGTATTCTTTTTATGATTAGGAATGCAGAAATAATTGCACTTAAAATCCCTGCCCATATAATGTAGACCAGAAATCGGGTTTTTGTTTTTACATTGGTTTCTTTCCGCCCAATAAGCTCTTTTACAGCGTTTTCAATAGCGGGTTGTTTAGCATTGTCAAGACTGTCTTTAAGGTGGTTGGATTTTTCAAGGTATTGTTTGGAAAACTCTTTATCTCCAGCTTCCTCATAGGTTTTGGAAATATCGCCATACAAAACCTTCAGCCTTTCCTTATTCCCGCTATTTTTGGCCAGGATAATTGCTTTTTGATAATTAGAAATGGCAGAATCATATTCTTTTTTTGCGGCATAGATCATGGCCTTTACTTTATACAGTTGATAATTATTATTTGCCAATATTTTTTTTGCTCTGGCTTCCACTGCTTTCACATTTCTTTCTGCCAAATCAATTTTATTTTCAGCAACATCATATTCTGTCAGCATTAAAGAATAATATATTTTATTCATTTCTAAAATATGGGGAAGTTTTTTTTCCTTTTGTAAAAGACTGATTCCCTTTTTCAGATACCATTTGCATGAATCCGGCTGTTTCCTTTTTTTAAAGGATACACCAATTTTAAAAAGAGCTAAAGATTTTATATATATTTTAGCATTGTGGTCATCAGTATCATCTGCCAGCTTTATATTTTCTTTATATTCATTGATGGCTTCCTGATAGAGCCCGACATTATAATAATTACCTCCAAGTTGTTTTGTAATCTCACTTTGTAGCTTAATGTCATCTTTAGAATGTTTTGCCTCTTCTTCTGCCAGTTTCAAATAGTCTAGTCCTTTTTTATAATTCCTTAGGTTTGAATAATAGAAAGACAGCCATAAATACCCCATTGCTATTCCTCTGGAATAATTGATTTTTTTGGACTCATTCAGTAAAAATATATTTTTTTTAAAAGTTTGGTCAGTTTTGGCTTCAGCATAAAGAATCTCAAGTTTGCTATATTCTGCATCAATATGCTGGGGTGTTATTTTTTGCTGCCCGGTTAACAAAATAGGCAGAATGAAAAAAATAATCTTCATCATAAAAAGGAATTTTTTTCTAACCATACTCACTACATATTTTTATTAATCTATAAGATGTTAAAAATGACACCTAGGGCTATTAAATTTTGCGCAATATTAAAAATTAAAATATGATTTGGCTTTAAAGCAGATATAACATAGATATAACATCCATGAATTTTACAGTTTAAAACACAATACAAATGTACTGTGAAATTTTGATTATTAGATGGTTATAAAGTGTTATGTATGTGTTATATCTATTGTTTTTCAAATTATTTTTTGCTTTTGTAGTATTATTCCGGTCAGACTGTATAATTCCTTAAGGAGTAGCTTCATGAAATTATCAAATCAATTTTCATTAGGCCTAAAATCAGGATGATAAAATAAGTTAATCCGAAGCACAGGGGATAAGAAAATTTAAAAACCTATTTTGGAAGAATCCAATAACTGTTTAAATAAAAAGTGTAATTATTTCAAATAAAAAAAACCGTTCAATCATTGAACGGTTTTTTTATTATTTGTTGGCTCCTCCTGCTGGGCTCGAACCAGCGACCCTCTGATTAACAGTCAGAGTTTTAAAAATGTTAAAAAACTGATTTTCAATAAATTGTAAAAATATGTTAAATTTTTATTTTGATGATCTTATCAGTTCTATGACCACTTACTAAAAAAACCTTGCAATAAATCTTGCAACAATTTTTAAAACTTATATCCAACCGACACCAGTAGTAGACCATTTCTTGAAGTTCCGTACGTGCCATCATCATCAATAATGTCCGTTCCCTTTTTGTAAACATTTGAAACTCCAATATTGTATCTAACTCCCACAAAAATGTTTTTAGTAAAGTAATAAGATGCGCCAACACCAATACTGAAATCTATATTATTTTTAAATTCTTTATCATCCAATGTGAATCCATCTTCAAAGATAACATCTTCATCTTGGTAATCAGCTGTAATTTTTGAACTTAACAAAAACCCAATCTGAGGACCCGCTTCAACAAAAAGTCTGTTATAAACATTGTATTTAAACATAATTGGAATGTTTAAATAACTCATTTTCATTTTTAATTTTGTTTCTTCTTCAGGAATAGTTACGTTTGATAAAGTAATTCTGGTTGAATAAATAATTTTTTACTTACCAGGATTTGTACCAGACCACCAATCATAAATCCCAACTTTGAATTATTTTCAAATCCGGTTGAATTTTCATAAATATTGGAAATATTGATTCCCGCCTTTAATCCAAAACGAATTTTAGAATTCTTCTTTTCTAATTCAGTTTGAGACTTAATCCTTCCAGCTGAATTTTGGTGTTGTTGCAATTGTTTTGACTGTGCCGACAAGTTTGAGATTGAGAACATGGTTAATGTAACCACTGTTAAAATTGAGATTCTTTTGATCATAGTTTAAATTTAAACCCGAAAATTTTATTATATGTTAATAAATTAGTGGGTGAAATTTGTACAGTTTTTGGGGAGACTTAGACTCCAATACGTTGAATATTTAATAAAAAAAGAGCTACAAAATTTGCAACTCTTTTTTCTGTTATCATAATTTCCCAAAGGTAAAATTAAGAATCAAATTAATGTATCAGTTTTTATGATCAATTCACGTTCATGTCTGAAAAATAGCAACGTCAGCTTGTATACAGCTATAAGATCTATTTTATTCAACTTCCATTACTTTATGAACATCGTTAAAATTATACCACTGTTCTTTTTTGCCTGGATAATATTCGTATAATTCATCCAAATATTTTTCCTCTTTAAGAAAGGAAGTACCTTTATTTATCGGTATTATATAATTGTCTAAATTATTAATGAAACTAACGTATTGACTGTAATTATATTTAGTTTGTGAGGAAATCGTTTCACATAATATATTTTTATTGTCAACTCTATTAATATCATCACTCATACGTCCTCTGCTTGAAGAATATTCATCAGTCAACTTATCCTTGAAAAAAGATGCTAATTTTTGAGCATCAATTGCTACAAAAAATAGATAACCCCTTTTTTTTAACAATCGAAATAATTCATCTAAATCTTTAGTAGAATTATTAGATTTTTTTTCTAACCTAAGTTGATCAAGGGTCATGAAATTTTCTCTACAAAAACACCTTTTAGCAATTAAAAACTGTTGAAATGCTAAACTATCTTTTTTTAAAAATGTTTGTAATTTATGATATTGGGTATTTTCCTTAGTCGTCTGTGCAAAAACTACCATATTACATAACAAAAAAACTAAAACAGCAACTCTTTTTTTCATCATTTAATTTTTTTCTTATTTTGATCTGCAACATATAGGTAAACAGTTTGGGCATCACTCAAATACATGTGATCGTTTCCACCTATAACTTTTTTCCCATTATATATTGTAACATGTCCTGTAAAGCCGGCGTTCTTCTTTGCAATCATAACAAAAGTTCCCTTTTTACCACCAAAAGCCTTTTGGACTTGTTCCACAGAAGTTGGATTTTCTACTTTTATAATTTTGTTTTCGTTCCCTTTATAAATTTTGTCTAACACTTTTTTAAATTGTCCCGCAGTTGATGTAATACTCAAACCTTTCATTTGGCCCTCCAAACCTTTAAAGTCCGATATTAAGTACTTTCCAAACCCCATCTTATTATATGCTATAGAACCTCGTGTTGCGCATGCATTAGTCATATTGATTGGTTTTTGACCAGACAGTTTTAATTGCTCACTATTTCTATCATAATTTTTACCGTATACATAGGAAAATACATCTAGATTGGAGACTTCTCCATTTCTCCAAGTCATATCATCTGCTGTTTTAGGCCACTTGTTATATAGTAAATCCCATTCCACCTGCTTTCCATTTGGATCAATATATCGTATCGGGTTTTGATAGGTATAAATATAAGGATTTAGATTTCCCCAAAAGTATACACCTCCATTATGTTGTCCATCTCCATAGAATTCCGTTTCCATTACAGGATTGTATACAGCGAGTGGATCGACACCATACCAAATACTTATCCTAGGATTGTAATATCTGGCTCCATAGTAATAAAGACTGGTTTCGCTATCTAATTCCTTTGCATTGAACTTATACGGGTTGACATAGGCTGTTGGTTCCTGCTGCTCTACCATGGTCTCTCCAAACGGTAAATTTAAGAAAAACTGTGTAGGTTCAGCATACTCATTAGTTACATACGTTGCGGTACCTAAATGATCTCCGTGCAGGTAATAAATACCTCCTGTAGGTGCCGGAGCTTTGGCAAATTCTTTTTCAATCTCCGAACTTTTGAAGCCGGCTTTAGAAAGATAATTTTTAAAGCCATCATCGGCCGCCGTTTGTTGCTTGCTAGGATCATCACCTTCTTTACTTCTTACAGGTGTTGCTTGTTTGCCAAAAATATTGCCCACGTCTGCAATCCTACTCGCAATACGGTGGTATCCTGCAAAGTAGTGCTTGGTAAACATACCTTCTGAAGTAAATACGGCATAAGGATTTGGATAGACCTTATAGCTGTCGAATAACAAACCATTATCTACCATTTCTCCATTTTGATAAAGTTCTGCATCATTTTTCAAACTCGCTTTAATAGTACGCTCTCCTTTGTCATCATATACATAATACTGGAATGAACCTATTTCCGGTGTATGAATAGCTCTCAATCTGTCCTGTTCGTCCCAGTAGATATCTGTAGGACCTGTTTGAATCGTATTATGACCGGTTGTATTTCCGTTGCTATCATACTTAAAATATTCTTCGTTCCCGGTAGTAACATCAGTAATTTTTTCTACCATGTGGGTTTTGGGAATATAAGTATACTTGTTCTCATAAGTATTATTCGTATTTACCACCCCATCCTGCTCATGATGCTGTACCTTAGTGTCTATTCCACTGCTCATGTTATAGAGTAAGGTGGTTTCATACATAGACGTTATAGCTCCTGCAATCGGTGTAGGAGGCAAACCGTCTTTTCGGTCAGGCTCTGCATTACCTGAAGAACTCATAAGTCTGTTAAGTGCATCGTAATCATACCGCATTGCATAATTTCCTCCGAATCCTGTATTGGTCGTTTGGCTTGTATTTTGGATCCTTGTTATGTTGTCCACATAATCATAGCGATAATCTCCGTTTAATAGGACATTGCTGTTCGCATCTTTTAAAAGGTGGTTTTGCAGTCTTCTCTTCTCTGGCTCATAGGTGAAAGTAGAAGAAGTGTCGTTACCGAAAACAATATTTGTTCGCTGTTCGTAATGATCATATTGGATAGATTTTACATATTCGTACCCATCTTCATTTGCAAGATATTTCAGATTTCCACCCAGATCATAATGATATCTTAATATTTCATTATCAGGATATACAATAGTTCTGATTCTGTTCCAGTTATCATACTCATAAGATGTATTAAAGCTTAGAGTAGGCATATAGAATCCATATATGTAACGGCTTTCATTGATCACTTCTCCCATATTCCCATATTGATAATTGGTTACGCCAGTACCGTCTAGTTTTTTTAGGATTCTGCCGGCACCGTTTCCTGAAGTACCATACAGGTAGCCTACATTGGCCGGATTTGGGCCGGATGGAATATCCGGCAAATTGATATTAGTCAATCGGTTATAGGAGTACACATAATGAATTGGCTCACTGCCAGTAACATTAAGATTGCTGGTTAGAATATGTGTTAGTTGCCCTACTTTGCTATAGGTGTATAGTGTTTTACCGCGGTCAGGATGCCACTGAGCAGTTCTTCTGCCACCCATATCATAGCTAAAGCTGGTTTGCAAATCTTCTGGATCAATCACATTCATGATTTCTCCTATTGAGTTGTATAAGTAGCGGGTATTTAACACCTGTCCCGGCAAAAAGTTTCTTGTTTCCACGGTCTTTCCTTCGGCATTGGCAAAAACTTCTGTTCTCAGCTGTTCCGAAGCGTTCTGCATTTGGGTTGTTTCTGTTTTAAAATTGCCATTTTCTATAAAGAACTTGTTATCCACAGAATTTCCAACCTCGTCGGTAGAAGATACATTTCTGTCTTTATAATCATAGCCTGCAGAAGTATTGTATTGAGACAGAGTGAGAGTAAGCTTATTGTTGATTGCAGCATCTTTATTTTCAAAAACAGGATGGAACTGTACTGTTTCTCTTCCCAAATTGTCATTGATTACTCTTCCTGAAACCGACATTTTTTCTTCATTATCCATCTCAATATCTTTTTTCACCTGTATTACCTGGCCCGTAATATCAGCAAAAGAAATGGTTTCAATATCGTTCCCCGGATGATAAGGATCAAGATGCGCTGTTCTTGCGGTAAACAGATATAATTTGTTCCCATTACTAAGTGTTACCGGGGTATTAAAGTAATCATAATTGATGGTATTTGCCTGTGACTGCCAGTCGTTAGGGCTCACTATTCTAAGTGGTCTTCCATACCCGTCATGTTCAAAATCCATTTTATTCCCTGTAATATCTGTAGTTTGTAAAACAGTGTCTTTTAAAGGATCATAGGTAGCATAAGAAGATAGATTAAAGATAAGATCTTGTACCTGGATTACATATTTACCCATCGGATCATAGAAATATTCTAACTCTGATCTTTCATTAAATTCATTCGGAGGAGATGTAACGGTTTTAATGTTTCCAAAAATATCGTAGGTGAAATCTGTTTCTGCTATTTCCGATGAAGTAAGCCATACTTTATACTTGGAAATATCTCCGGTGTTGAAATTGGTAATTTCTGTAGCACGTTTACGAAGTGGATTCATAGCACCTGTACCAGGATAAACCGTAATCATACTCGGAACATTCAGAATATTATTATAAAGATTCGTATGATAAGAGATTACACTGTTATAGCTTGCAGACGGACTTATATACTGATACTTGGTAAGCAGTCCTTTATTATTATAAAATAACTGATTTTGGATAGAAATTGAGTTTCCGTTTTCATAATTGGTTTTAGTAGTACCAGACATTAATACACGTGCCATCTTTTTCCCTTCTGTACCTCCTACGTCATACGTTTCAAACTGGGCAGCAGGCAATTCTACCAATTCACTAACAGTCTGATTAAACTGATACAGTTTATAACTGTTTACGGTAGAAGACAGAAGATTTGATGTTCCTGTTCCGCCATACATTTCTTCAGATTTTAATAAACCTCGGATAAAATAATTCTGATTATAATAATTTTGTATGGTAGTACGATAAATAGTAGAGCTATTAGACATTTCGTAAGTCTTCACTTTTGCGAATCCATATTTCGCACGCTCTCTTCTGTCATATCTTGAATTTTCATACTCAAATCTGGCAATCATATCTTTGTCGTTGGTACTCAAAGTATATGTTCCTGAAAAGGCATCAGGATTCGGTACAACCACCTCAGACATCACTAGTTTTGCCTTAGGATCGTTGTAAGATGGTTTAGAGAATCCATAATTAATGGTAAATGCAGCACCAAGATTTTTAGGAGCATCACCACCATAGGATTCAGCATAAGAAACTTTTTTAAGCTTATTGGTTTTACCAATTTGTGAATAATGTATTCTTAAACCGTTATTGGTATTAACCACCAGATCAGGAAGACCATCACCGTTAACATCTCTTAAACCTTTATTGATTTCAGATACAGATAATCCCACATTGGCAGAAAGGTCTGCACCGAAAGGTTTTACGTATAAAATAGGAATACCAAAAATGACGATACAAGGTATATTGATATAATATCCACCATTTAAATTGGCATATCCGCTATGAGTTTTTGTTTCTTCAGCCATGCTGACATTCAAACTCAACGGATTAGCAAAACGGTTCCCTAAGTTGTATTTTACATTGGTTTGTCCGGTATTTTCATCTACCTGAACAATATCTACAAGGCCGTCACCATTCACATCCAGGAATGATCTTTTTGAAGTAGCCGTAGATGATCCACCACCAACACCACCGGAAATAGCGATGCCTAATTCAACGCCCTGAACGGCATCGATCACAGAGTTTATACCTCCTCCGATTCCAAAAGAGGAAGAATACACGGGTTTGGATACCGGCCCTTCAAATCCTGCAAAAGTTCCTGTTGATCCTGCGATATTTCCATTCACCAATCCGGTTCCAAAGTTGAGTTTATAATAATTTCCTTCAATTTTATCAGCCAGACCATCGCCATTGATATCCATCCAATATTCTGTTGTTTTATTGAACGAGTTCGGATAGTTGGATGTGCCTACACTCATAGACCATGAAACAGAAGTATCTCCTGTTGCGTTTGTATCGCTATTATTGGCTTGCCTTCCTACTGATTTACTTCCTGAAGGGCCAAATGCTATAGATTTGGTATTCATGAAATCATCAGTTCTTGTGATCACTTTGTCTGTTCCTTCAATACCGCTCTGTGCACCCTTCAAACCTCCCAGAATACTGGTTTGCTGAGATTGGGTACGATATAACATGTCCGGATAACCATCACCATTCACATCAAAAAAGTCCTGAGTCTGAATGTTGCCGATGTTTCTCAGCTCGGAAGTAGAGTTCGTGAAAGAAAGACCAATCCCGATTCCTGCATTTTTTGTTTTCGATTTGCTTTTCTGTTTTTTGGAAATAGCAAACATTCTTGTATTAGGATTATTGGCCACTTCAATATCATCTTCATCGGTATCACTATCTACAAAAGGGGAAGTTGGAGTTTCATCATCTCTAAAACTGCCTATTTTGGAATATTGCTCATGGAACATCTGGTTAATCCATTTATGTTCTCTGACTTTATCTGTTTTATAAGGATTTAGCGGAGTGAAAGGAGATGCGGCACCAAATACCTGATTGTTGGCATAATTGTTCTGAAAATCATTTGCAAGCTGATCTCCTACACATTCTCCATATTGTTGGGAGTTGGTAATCCCTGCACAGCCTGAAAAATTTAAATTAAACTGGAAAGGGTTTTCAAGAGTTGCATCATTAATTAATGCACCGTATTGATCTTTCGGAGTATTTGGATTGGTAGTATATGCCGGAGCATTGCTTCCACTAGGTCCTGATGGGATAATGATACAGTCGTTTTCCTTACGCGGCTCACATCCGGGAACCAATGGAGGCTGCTGATTTGTACTGCCTGCTGCTGGAACAATATCTCGAGCTTCATTATAAAGGAACTGTCCCCAGTTATGATAAACGGCACTTACTCCGTTGTATTCACCTGTGTTTATAGATGTTTCAGTGGTATGATCCAAAAGAGAACCGCCTGACTGATTATAAATATTAAATATATTATTGTTGAGCTGTAACTTAAGAGCTTCATATGCAAGTCTGTCTTTATTGGTATCACAGAAAATCAAAATATTGAGTTTTTCCGCATCATCAATAACACCGGCTGTAGGATCTCCATGATAGAAAAGAATCGGATCATTTCCACTAATAAGATTATAATCTATGGTATATTCTTTTAATGTACCGTTGGATATTTCTACAATTCTTTTATCAAGAAATAATCCCTTTTTCTTAATAACGTACATAAATCTACCAGGAACAGAAGGCGTGAAACTAAAGTTCTTATTGATAGAAATAGAATAATCATCATTACCCGAAGGCAAATTATTCAGTGTCGAAATGTCAAATTTACTTTTAAAGTCTCTGATATGGTAAGAAGGATACTGAGCCACAGCATAATGTCTGTGGGAAGCATTTGGATACCCTTCTACCAGAATATTATTCCACTCAATTTCTTTGTTGATGTGGGAGTCTGTTTCTACTAAAAACTTAAGATGCCATGATTCACTAGGATCGTTAAGAGCAGGAACAGCATAGTTAATATCTATTGGTGAAACCGTTACAGGCTGTCCGGGAGAAGGACCAACAACTTCTTCATAAATAAGGTTGACGTTTGTCTGTTGATTCTGTGCCACACTGGTATCTTCCTTGATAAGGACAATAGAATATTTTACTCTGTCAGACAGCGCAGGTATTGTAAATTCAGGAATCGTGATATGTATATTAGCTGGTTCCGTAATTTTTAATGACTTCGTCAGGTTATTCAAAAAGAACTTGTCGTCATAATTGGTTTGATTAGGCATATATCCATCCTGTTCCTCAACGAATTTATCAGGAAGCGGGCTTCCGGTATGGTCGGTATAAATGACCAAAGGATTGGTATTCACAATAAAATTGGTACCTGACCTTTTGTGCAGCCTGAAATATACTTTCTCCCCTGACTTTACATAAAGCCTTGAAGAACTGTTGACCCCAAGTGGAGTTCCGGAATAATCGTTATAATGACGGATTCCTACACTTTGGGTTGCCGTGCCGTTAAGTTCCGTTAAAAATAATCGGCAATTTTTTGAAATATCATTCGGGTTTTTAATCTCTATGGAATAGACCGCTTTTGCAGGATTATCCTGACCTGGCTCAATGCCTATTTGATCCGAAATTTCTATAAATCCGTTTTTCGGAGCAATCCAAACCTTCACCACATCATTTTTGGGCTTTACAGGATCTATGTCATCGGGATCTTCGGGTTCAGTGTAAGGTTGAGGATCATTATCCGTTATAACCATATTTTCAGTTAAATCACTGGTGATCACCATTTCCTGCATATTTCCGTTTCTTCGGTTAAACCATACTTTATCATCTTTGATAACATCCGGTAATCCGTCAGAATTGGCATCCATCATATAAATAGGTGTTTCATTTTCACTCTCGGAGTTGATATATGAAAAATCAAATCCTATTTTGAACCAATTAAATACAACGCTTCCACCCAAATTCCAAGTTGTTCCCTTTGAATGTGAAAAATTACTGTTCAGGTTTCCTACCGATTGTTGTGAGGTATTGAATACTAGCTGTCCATTATTATCAACACTTCCAGGAATCAACTTAATTCCATTGTCTCCATTTCTCTTACGGTATAAAATATCTGCTATTCCGTCACCATTGAAGTCTACCAGCTCTTGCCCTCTTTTCATTCGTGGATAAGAAGCTCCCCCAAAAAGAGACAGCATAAAGTTTTTTACACCTCCCAATTGAGGCCTGAATAATGCCAAACCTCCTCCTGTTCTTAAAGACCATCCCCATTCAAAATTATTGTCTGCACTTATTTTGGAAGGAGAGGTGATGGAACTTACCACATCGGAAAAAGCATCAGTACCCGGCGTTGCAATATTGGTAGCGGTTCCGAAGACCGTACCATTATCATAGTATTCAAAATTATAGTCAAAAGCAGCACCATCCGTACGTGGATTAAGTACTTTCATTTTCATTTTGGTCAGAAGACTTTTTTGAAATATCCCTGAGGTATAGGTGAAATTATAAGACCGTATATTTTGGAGCTGATTGCTTCCGTTCTTAAAATCAATATTTATTTTGGTGAGTAAGTAAGGCTCAATTCTTTTGAGAACACCCTTAACATTAATTTGTTTATCAGGTCTTGGAGTATCATTGAAGAATGTTACAATATAAGGACCTTTCTGTCCATTCCTTCCGGAATAGAAAATTTTATCAACATGGAATACCCAGCCGGCATTAAGATTCTGATCATCTCCTGCAAAGCTATTGATGGATTGATTTTTGTATTCGTAAATCATATTATTTCCATGAACATCTTCTACTTTCCATACTCCCCACTGAATAATGTTTCCATTATTATTTTTAAGGACAGCATTAGGAACAAACGTAGACTGATCGCCTCCATAATATGCTTTTGTACCGTTTGTAGAGGTTATAACCCATCGGTAATCCGTTGTACCCGATCCGTATCGCTCAATTTTAGTGAAATCGTGGTTTTTTCTCAGATAAAAAGTTTTGACACCAGATCCGTTTCTCGGCTGTCGAGAAGTATCAAATGTACCATTGGCATTAACTTTATTATGTCTGTGAGGCAAATAACCATCAGGATACACCAGCATTTCGCCATCCAATGAATAGAGTTCAGTTTCCTGACCCGCTGTAAAAGTAGGAGTTCCCCATCTTGTATCTACAGAAATGGAAGATAAGCCTCCAATGTTCCAGCCTTCTCCCATCCAGCCATTTCCACTATCACTACTGTAAGTTACAGATAATGAAGGCTGCATATCGGAGGTGCCTGCCGGTAACATCAATGGATAATTGATATTGGCATCTCCCGTCTGGGTTGCCGTTGGAGCCTGCATCAAAGGAGCGCTAACAGGATTGGCCGCTTTTAATCCGCTGATTGTTGTAGGCGTAAAAGAATTAAGTTGTGGTGATTCCGGCAGGGAAATAACACCATTGATATAATCTCCGTCCTTATCTCCTTCAAATGTTACGGTTTTATTTTTCTCATCTACATGGGTCGCTCCAACAACCTTCCACTGTTTTATGGAATAGTCAAAAGAAAAAACTTTAATGTTTTTTGGAGAGAAAAGACCTAACTTCTTATCATCATATGGAATCGTAATTTTTACTTTTTTATTAAGTTTTCCTGATTTTAGAGAGAATCTGTACCCTGAATTGTTCAAAGTAATATTCTTAAGACCACCAGATACTGAAGGGATGTCTTTTTCTCTTAATTTTATGATTTCAATAGATGTAGATGCTGATTCTGTCGCATCTTTTTCAACCTTTAGATTTAAATCCTCATAATTAATATCAGCTTCCTGATCTTTAATGATATCAATTGTTTTGAAATTATAAACGTTGTTTCCAATTACTTTAAATGATTTTTCATCAGAAGGTAATTTAAAAAGCTGATTATTGCCATTATGTGAAACTGAAAAATGACCGGATGCTTTTTCTTCTGCAGATAATTTAATAATCTTTTCAAATTCTCCGTTATTCCACGCAGTATCAGAATTATTAATTCTTACATTTTTATCTTTACTTATGCCTTTTACATAAAGATAATCTCCGGAAAGTATTGAGGTGATTTTAAAATCGTTTTCTTTTCTGTTTTTTTCAAAAACAATTTTTAAGTTTCTGACTTTATATTTTATTCCCGAAGAAGGTGAGGTGAAAAGGATTGTATTTGCTCCTTCTTTTAGAACTGAAGATCCCAGTTCTTCTTTTTGTAAACTCCATACCGCAGACGACATGATAATCTCACCACCCATGGAAGGCTGATGGTTTACTGATCGTGATACTGATTGATGTGAAGCTAACCCGTATAGTTCGTACATCAAAAATACACGGGAATCATCATTTACCTTTGGAAGGTTTACCGTAAAGAAATTATCTTTAGCACGGTCTTCTTCCCGATCAGAAAAAATTCCAATCGTACCCTCTTTTTCTATTGCTGAAAAAGAATTGCTGTTTTCTCCTGTATTATTTACTAAGTCAATTATGCTGTTATCATCATTTTCCTTAAGATTAAAGTTCTTATCAGTAACCAATTCCGGGTTTAAATTTAAACCATCATTAATTGTCGGGTTTGTTACTAAAGCAGAATTTCCATTGGATAAACCATTCAATAAAGGGAAATACATCGGTTGATCCAAATAATTATCAGATTTTTGATTCTTTTCCTTATTCCAGCTTGTCTTCCATTTCCTGATTTTGAGAATGTCTTTTTTTGTGAAAGACGCAAAAATAAACATACATGCAAAGAAGCACACGAGTAGTGCTGACTTCTTTGTAAAAGGAAGTTTTATAGATTTTATTTTCATGATCAGGTTTTTAGTCTACGATTAATTTAAAGGTTTTGATTACTTTCCCATTGAGTGTTAAAGACACTAAGTATGAACTCTGAATATTAAGTGTTCCGTGATATGATTTGGATTTATGATCAATCTTCTCCATCTTAACCAATCTTCCGCCTCCATCATAAATAGAAATGCTCAGGCTTTCCATTGCAGGAAAAGTTACAGTAAACTCCTGTCCTTTTTTAACTGGGTTTGGATAGAGTTTAATATCTTCAAGGTTCAAGGAAATTACTTCATTGTTTAGAGAATTGGATTGGGATTGACTTGTCTCATCCTCTCGGGTTTTTGGTATAGGTCCCGTTGCAAATGTAAATCGTTCAAAGAGGTCATTGCTCTTATTATTTATAAAATCAACTTTATTGAAAAAAATAAAGTTTTCATTTTCTACGCCCTGAATTTTTATAATTTCTCCTGCTGAGTCTTTTAGTAACATCCAATATACTAAAGGAAGCGAATCAGGATTCATTTTATTTTTATCAATACGAACCTGATAATCTTTCTTTGGAATAGTAGAACCTATAAAGTTGATTTCCCAGTTTCTTTCAAGAACTCTTAAGTTTTCTTCATTTCTGAACCCCATTTCCTTATTGTCATCCGACCATATCACGAAATTATTTTGATCGAACAAGGTTGGGTTCTCAATATTCATTTTAAAAATATTTCCTTTCCCAATAGTCAAAAATTGATCTTCCTGATTGGAAGACTGTTTCTGATACAATTCATTGCCGTCATCCCTACCTAACCCTGTTGGTCTGTATTTAAAATCTTTGTGTTTTTCAGGATCCCAAATCAGTGTCCCGTCAGAAGAAATATATTTTCCTTTGGTAAGAGATATTCCGTATTTGATGGAAAGATAACTGTGAATTTTACTGATATCCGTCTTTGTTGCTTTCTTAGAAATGAATATCATCTCATAAAGATTCTGATCATCAAATTTAATTTTGATGCTGTCCGGCTTACCGGATTTTAAATCGCCCACACCTGCATAAGTGAAAATACTCGGTTTTTTCCGAAGCTTGATCTTTGTTTGATCTCCTTTCTCAAAAACATTATTATTGAGAATAATCTTTTTAGAATCGTTCTCCCATATTTTTTCTTCTTCTCTGGAAGTATGGACAAGACTTAGCGTATGGCTTTTATCACGACTATGTCTTATATACTTTTTGAGAAAACGGTTTTTTATTCCGTCATGGAAATTAAGTAAATGGTCATCTTTTACATTGGAAGCTTCTCTAATTGAGGTGTTTGCTTTTTCCCAGATCTGAGGATCTGAGCCAACTAATTGTGAATAGAATTGAGCAGAGCAGAAAACAGCAATACCTGCTGCAATCTTGCAGTATGTGTTTTTGAAAATCATGTGAAAATAGTATAGTTTTAAGTAAGGTTCAGTGATACTTGAAGTCACGAAAATTTAGAAAACTATGGAATTTCGAGGAATAAGTTCTTCATATTATGAGTTTTTTTGGATTTAAGTTTTTATTTGGTACTCACAAACTTATGAAAAAAAACAATAAATCTTAAAAAAATATTAAATTTTATAAAAAAAGTTAAAAATTGATTATTTATCGCATTTTACATAGTGTAGGATAGGAATTTAACATCAATCTAAAGGATGTATTGGGGATATTCTTGTAAAAGAACTTGCTGAATTTTATCTTGGAAAGGTGATAAAGATTCGTTTACAAAATATTTTGTGGTTTTAATTTCAAATCCTAAACCAATGAGAAAGAGAGACTCAGAAAGGGTACATCTATATCATCCATTAATTCTAATTTACGAGATCTGAGAACTGTCATCAATTACTTTTGCAATAAAAAGAAAATAGTACCAAAATAATATGTTTATCCTTTTTCAATAGAAGGATATAAGATTACAGAATATATTCCCAAAAAATATGTGTTGTCAAATAAAGAAATAGAAAGAATTGTAAATTTAAAAAATTTTGCAAGTTCAGAAGAAGAATTTGCAAGAGATATTTGGGAACTTCTATATCGTTGTAATGGAATTAATTTTGTCGATTTGCTGAGATTAAGATGGGAACAACAAAATGGGAGATGTTTTGTGTTTTTCAGGAAAAAAACCGAAAAAACACAAAAAAATTTGAAAAAGGATGTTGTTGTTCCAATTGATAGGAAACTGGAGTTGTTGTTGCAAAAAGTGGGAGATAGAAAAAGTAAGTTTGTTTTGGATATTCTAAAAGAAGGATATTCAGAACAGAATTTTGATTATTACAATCGGAAACTTCGGAAACAGATCAATTATTCACTATCAGAATTATCAGAAAAATTAGAACTTTCCGTTCCTTTGAAACTCAAGACTGCAAGAGATTCTTATGCCTCAGTTCTAAAAAGAAGTGGTGTGTCTATTGATAAAATATCTGAAATATTGTCCCATTCCAATACCAACCACTCAGCATTAGATTCAATGGATTTGGATACTGTTTTTGAAATCAACAGTCATTTGATTTAAATTACTAAAAAATAAAAGTGATAACCAAAAGTGACTTTTCATCATACAAAATAAAGGTCGTTTTTGAAAAAGTCCTTGCAATGTTCTTGCAAGAGGAATAAAAAAAACACTTACATTGTTGTAAGTGTTTCGTTTTCTGGCTCCTCCTGCTGGGCTCGAACCAGCGACCCTCTGATTAACAGTCAGATGCTCTAACCAACTGAGCTAAGGAGGAATTTTCCTTTGTTTAAGGTGTTGCAAATATAAAAGGAATATTCATATCAGGCAAATTTTATCCCTAATTAACGCTGATTTTTGATTAAAAATATTGAATTTCAGTAAGAAATATTTTATACCTTTTTCATTAGCTCCAATCATCTTCAGATAAATGCCGGAAATTACGGGTGAAATTCTAAAAAATTCCCAGCTTATTGGCAATAATAAAAACCACGCCCGAAAGCGTGGTTAAAATTTCATATTTCATCCGGGGTCCGGATAAAAGTATGGTGTATATTATTTGTTAAAATGCTTAGTTATTTTATTTTTTAATTATTTTAACAATAGTATCAGAATCATTGATTCTTACCAGATAAGCTCCTGAAACTAAAGAAGAAACATCTGTCTGCCTGTTTTCAAACTTGCCTTTCTTCACCAGCTGGCCGGACATATTATAAATTTCATAATAATAATCCTTGCTGTCAGTTGCACTGATGTTTAATGTATTGCTTACAGGAATCGGATAAAGAACAAGCTTTTCTGCTTTTACTTTTTCCTGTACTTCTTTAGACGCCAGTACTGTTTTCGCCTGTGCTCCTGAATTATTGGTTACAGGAATTCCAAGATATCTTGGTTCATCTTTTGCACAACGGCAGGACATAGCGGCGTAAGGGTTCATTCCTATACCTGTGGTCATTAATCCTGATTTTATATTCAGGCCAAGGGCATTTCCAAACATATTGTCGTCCATAGATGCAGACCATACTCCAATTTCATTTGTAGTAACAGAACTTCCGTTTCTGATTCCCGCAATAGGATAATTTCCTATATTATAAGGTTTACCATTGTTGTTTCCGTTAAATACCCATCCAGCATTATTTCCTGAAGTAGAATTTACCAGAACTCCTTTATAATTGTTTGCAGCGGATGCTCTATATGTCTGTCCTATCCCTATCTTGCTTACACTGTTAGGAGCGGGATCTGTAACTGCTTTACCGCCCAGATACCACGGAGAATTACCTTTCACTCCGTCTCCGGTATAGCTGCTTGCAAATGAGTAGGAAGTATCAGGAACCCTCCATCCTTCAGGGCATGGGTCGAAAGGAGATTTCTCACCTGCGTGTCCCCAACGCTCAAAAGCGATACCTTGGTCTTCACTGATCCAGTCTTTAGGCTTTTCATATGGAGCACCTCCCAATGTGCCGGTTTTTGTAATATCCTGGTTCAGATAAGTAAGAGGGTTTTCAGAGGAATATTTCAATACTTTTCTTACAGCAGCTTCGCGTTTGTCTGCAGGGGTAATATTACTGGCATATTGAGAATAGTTCGATATGTATCCTCCTGCTGTGCTGTTATATTGAGCAGCCCCTATCAGCTGGCTGTTTCTGTATATATTTCCATCTAAAAAGCTTGGTAACGGATCTTTTCTACCAAACTGATAGTGAAGTCCCATTGTTTTTTTATACTCATCACTGTCTATAGGTGTTGTAGTTGTTGGGAAAGCTATTAAGGCTCCCAGGTTTCTGTCCATAAAAACAGTCTTTAAAGGAGGCAATACAAGACTGTACGAATTGTTAATAACATGTCCGCTAGGTGAAACCCCGCTTGTAGCACCGTTTGCCGTGATGTCATAAGGAATTTCAGTTAAATACTCCTGAATACCTACAGGCTCTGTTTCCGGTAACCAGATATGCCAGCTCCATATAACCGGAGAAGACTGGGTAAGACCATTGTGAAGCGCTACCACAGCATTACCATATTGCCCTGCTGTACGGTCTATCGTGATACTGCCATCCTCAGAATTAGAGCCAGGTGAATAAGTAGCATTGATAGGATCTACATTATTTTTTTTAGTAGTCCAATATACACTTACGCTGACATTTGCAGGGAAAGCTTCATTGTCTGTTAAATAAAGCTTGTGCATTGCTACAGCCTTCTTAATGCTGAATGTTTTAGATGTAGCGGCAGGCAAAATAACATAACTGTTAGGCTCCTTAGCCCAGGTTTTCAGGTTTTCCAAAGTATATTGAGGACTTACAGAAGGGTATATATACTCTGTTTTGAATACTGAAGGCATATAAATATCATTAGGATCTTTGATACATCTTACAGTTCCCGCTCCTTTAACCCTTGCAGTCTGAGCAATACTGTAGCTGAGGTTTAATTTGTCCGGAGTGGTTTTATAATCTGCAACAATACCCATACCGCGAACTCCGTTCCACGGAGAATATGTAGATGTTGCAAACCCGGCAGTAGCCAGCCAGTTAACATACGAAACTCCTTCTGATGCACGGTAGTAATCTACTTTTTCTTGTGGCCCGAAATATACATAACCTCCTGTTAATGGGAAATAATCTAGCTTTCTATCTGTCTGTCCGCTAAAATCAAAACCTAAGGACGGATAAACCTTAATGTTAGGCAACATTGAATTGGTAGTTTTTAAACTGATATATGATAAAGATTTTCCTTCATTAACTATAGGGTCTCCATCAGTGGTATATGTATCCAAGTAAAAACCATTTGAATTCGGAATACCCAGATTGTTTAAAACGGATGCTGTTTTCCAGTTATTATATACATCATCATTTCCTCCGCCACCTCTTCCCCATGGGCTGGTGTTGTTATTTCCCGTTGCGCCGCCTAAACTTCCTCCGTAATGAGACGGAATTCTCCATCCGCAAGGGCAAGGGTCGTAAGAAGATTTTAATTCATAAGTCTTACTGTCAGTATCAGTTTCTGCATCGCTTGATCCTGATTGAGAGAACATTCCTCCTCTGTTGTCAGACCACAGATCCCACGAAATCCTGTTACTGTAATAAGCGCCGTCCATTAATCCTGTTACCCTGTATTCCTGATCCGAGAACCATGTTTCGCCAAGGAAATTAGTATAGGTGATTAATTGTAACGGGTGAGTGGCAGCATATTTTAAATTCTTAACCACTTCGCTGTGGTCATTTAAAGTGCCTGCATTATTAGGTCTTAGCTTCCAGCCAAACTCAAATTTGTCATCGGATGCAACCGGAGCAAAAGGATTGAATTTTCTTCCTTTTCCTATTTCTCCATGTATTTCGTACTTAGTACCATCCTTATAGATCATTGGAGGAATTGCGTCCTTTCTTCCCCATTGGTACATTAGACCGGCAGATTTATTCCAGTCGTTTCCTAAAAACTGGGCATTGGTAGCACCAAGGTTTCTGTCCATCCATTTCCAGTTGGCAAATGCATTTACCCCCTTCTTATCTTTTTCATATCCCTGATTATAGGTTGAACCATTGGTACGTGGATCATCGGTTACCCAGACATGCCATGTCCAGTATATCGGGTCACTACTATTGCCATTGGTTCCTGCATGCAATGCTATTACGGCATTTCCTTCGCCTCTGGTTTTATTTACAGGAACCAGAATTTTAGCATCTTCTCCGCTTCCGTCTAAAATTAATTTATAAGAGCTATCGCTTTTTATGATCCCGGAAACATCTTCCCAGTACACATAAGCGGATAACTGACTTCCCGCAGGAACTGGTGTATTGAATGAAAGAACAGGGTCGCGATCATCCTTCCAGACAGAGAATGCTTTTTTTACCGGAATTTTTATACCATCCACATCTTTTGTAGTGTCGTTATCATCTTTACCTGTAAAAATGTAGCTGTTAGGAGCGAGAGTCCAGTCCACAGTTCCTGTAGGATTTACAATAATTTTACCTGTTGCTGTTGCCGGGCAGGAAGCATTTGGTACGGTAACGGTAAAGTTATATGTTCCCGGTGTTGTTGGGGTTCCTGAAATTCGGACTTCCTTAAGACCGGCTCCTCCTGTTACAACCGTAGAAGTAACGCCAGTTGGCAAACCTGTTACAGTAGCTGTTGTTCCGCCAATAATTCTGTAAAAAATATTATGGATGGCTGTACCTGCATTTACTGTTTGATAAGCATCTCCACTGTATTTTTCTAAACTGTTGCTGATATTAATGGTAACAGAAGTAGAATTAATGCAATATCCCGGAAGCTGATTAGGGGTAAAAGTATATATCCCTTTTACCGTATTATCTACTATTGCCGGAGACCACGTTCCTGTGATAGGCGTTGCTGTTCCATTAACTGTAACGGTATTGTTTGCAGTGGCAGGAAGTGTATAATTCTGACCAAAACAGATAGAAGAAGATATACTGAATGTAGGAGTTACAACGGTTCCTATACTGACTGTTTTTGTGAGTATACAGCCTGTACTTGTTGTAAACTTAACCGTTACGGAAGTAGCGGTTACGGAAGTATTTGCTGCCAAAGTCGCCACATTGGGGTTGGTTGCGTCTTTAGTAAGAGTTACCCCGCTTACAGCAGAACTTAAACTCCACGGATTTGTACCTGCGCCCAGTATGTTGGAAGGAACTGACAGTGTGATAGTGCTTCCTTTACATACCTTATCATTTCCGGTAATGCCGGATACAGAACTGATTACTACTTCATCTGACAATGCAGAGTTACATCCTGTACCGGTTTTAACATTAAAGTAATAGCTGGTTCCCGGAGCCAGATTAGTGAAGGTTGCTGTTGATGTGTTTCCTGTCAGAGTAGCACCTCCGGGATTGGCCGTGATGGTCCAGTTTCCTGCGGGTAGTCCGCTTAATACCACTGACCCTGTGGATACAGAGCATGAAGGTTGAGTAATAACGCCAACTGTAGGAGCATCAGGGCCTGCATTAACGGTAACGGTTATTTTTGCCCTTGAACCTTCACAGCCATTTGCAGTTTGGCTTACCCAATAGTCTGTGCTTCCTGCTATGGTAGTATCTGGTGTTGGAGCAACCGTATTTCCTGTTCCTCCTGTAGCCGTAGCATACCATAATAATCCTGTTCCTGTTGCAGACAGAGGAGACGCGGTATCATTCTGGCAGTAAATAACCGGAGAGGTTACACCAGGTAAGCCCGGAGGTGTATTTACAATTACATCAATTAAAGAACGGGTACTTTCGCAGCCGTTTACAGTTTGGCTTACATAATAGGAAGTTGTACCTGCACTGCCTGTAGTAGGAACGGGGGCGGTTGTATTTCCTGTTCCTCCTGTAGCTGCAGTATACCACAATAACCCTGTTCCTGTTGCAGAAAGTGGTGATGATGTAGTATTTTGGCAATAAACAACAGGAGTATTTACACCCGGAGAGCCAGGGACAGCATTTACTGTTACATCTATTTTCTCTCTTGGCCCTTCACATCCATTAAGGGTTTGGCTGACATAATAAGAAGTAGTGCCTGCATTGTTTGTTGAAGGCGTTGGAGCAGTAGAGCTTCCCGTTCCTCCTGTAGCTTCGGTGTACCATAATAATCCTGTTCCTGTAGCTGAAAGTTGAGATGCAGCAGCATTTTGACAGTAGACAACTGGGGTGCTTACCGATGGAGCAGGGGCTGTACATGTTTGTGGTGTATAGCTTACTAAACCATGTACATTTAAGGCGTTTGTTACCCCACCATTATTAGTGTATAATTTTACTTTTATGATGTAAGTTCCGGGAGTAATAGATTTATTGATGACCTCCGGACTTCTGGAGTTCAGCCAGCCTTTGGCTCCGTCACTCATCCATGTTGTTTGGGTAATTAACTCTTCGGTGTTGGGGACTACATCCGTTCTTACAAGATAGGTCCAGTTTCTTACAAAGCTTAATGATCTGATATTAAGCGTTATATCAGTTGATCCATTAGGTACGGTAAAACTTTTACTGTAATAATTGTAGTAACCGTCACCAACGTTAGCCCAGCCATCTTTATCTGTAATCCAACGGCTTTGCAGGGCGTTTGCTGTTATTCCTAAAGCAGGAAATGACCATCCTGTGTAAGTATGCCTGGTCTTGGTCCCTACCTGAGCTATTTCGCCGGGACGAGTTACAGACCAGTCAGGATCTGCTTCAGAAGTTCCGCCGGTCACGTCCGGTGGTGGAGCATTCATTAAAGTACCGTCACTGTTTTTTCCGGTACTTAAATCAATTGTTACTGTTTGAGACTGGAGAAAGCCGGACAATAACAATAATGACAACAAAAATAATTTAATTTTCATTTTGAAGTTTGTTAGTTGATACTACTCTGTTAAAGGATTTTCGTTAACTCCTGTGTTTTTAATTGTAATGGTTCAATGTATGATATGAGGAATCTCCTGTATTAACTGAAAAGGATGAATGATTTCCGAGTATTTACCGAGAACAAAGGAATCATTGTATTTCAATGGGAAAACACTTACACCAAGACAGAACTTGGGTAATAGACTTTGTGTGAATCCGTGAATTCAAGGTATGTTGAGGATAAAAGAGTTTTTTTTCATCTTAGTTTTTTTAAATTTTAACCTCAAACTTATTTAAACCCCAGTCATTATAAAATAAAACGTTCATCAGATTTATAAATTTTCAATTCATTTTCAGAAATCAGTTAAAATGTAATCTATTGATATTTAAAATGTTATTTTATTTATTGGAAGGTATTTACTGGTTTTCCTCATGAAAGCATTTTTTGAAATAAAAAGTGCAGATTTTATTTCAAACATTTTTGATTATTAAGTAGATTTGGGAAACATAAACACACATGATTTTAAAAAATATACTGATTGTATTTTTTTTCGTATCCTTAAAAGTATATTCCCAAAAGAACCCTGATCTGAAGGCTTCACAGGAGATAGACAGCTTAATAAAAAAAGACCAATGGGACCTTGTAGATTTTAGATTAGGCAATGAAAATATAAACTTCAAAAGGATTTCAAAGTATAATTTAAAATACGATTTATTAATTAAACTTGATTCTGCATCTGTATTGTATCAGAAAGGAGAATTTGCAGAAGCGGAAAGGTCTGTTCTTCATTCCCTGGAGCTGATACAGGAGAATAAGAAGAATTTGGATTTTTCCTATTATGAAGCTCTCAGGCATATTGCAATAACCAGATTGTTTTATGTTGAAAAAAGGAAAGGAAATATTACACAGGGATTAAAGTATCTGAATGATCTGTCGAAAGGAATGAGCCCTGTCTATAAAAAGAAGCAGGAAATCTTTTTTGCAGTCGCATACATAGAGCTGAGAAACTACAAAAAGGGAATTGATTTACTGAATACCCGTCTGAATGACATCCGCAATGATACGGACAATATCCTGTATGCAAAGTTTTTAAAGGTAAAGGAAATTGCAACAACATATAATACAAAAAGTGATGCATTCATCAAATGGTATAAAGATACAGGGGAAACAAAATTTCTGGATTCGGCCCAGTACAATTATGAAAAAGCTTATCAGTTAATGAAAGATTCTCCGGCTTTTTCGGCATATTCCAGAGCTTTGCATACATGCAGAAAGGCCAATACAACATTGCTGAAAAAGCAGTATGCCCTCTCACTGTCTCTCTTTAATGAATGTGAAAAAGATCCGGTTCTGATGCAGAAAAATTTTTCAAGAGAAGCAGTATGGCTGGGAAAAGCTGAGGTGTATACATTTCTTAAAAAAAATGATTCCGCTTTTCAATACCTGAAAAAGCTTGACAATGTTATAAAAGATGCAAAATGTACATATGAAACAAAACTGAAGGTATATCATTTATTAAGCATCAATTATGAAAATCTTGGAAACAGCAAAGAAGCTTATAAATACGCAAAACTAAGTTTGTCCGAAATAGAAAAAGAAAACATCCAGAAAAATTCGGGTAATGTTTTCCTTGGAATCTATGAACAGCAGGAAATAAAAAATATTTCTGAAGAAATGCTCACAAGAAATAATAAAAAGAATTTCTTGATAATTGCATGTTTGTTGTTCATGGGAATCATTTTCTATGTTGTCTATAGCTATAACAGAAAAAAGAAGGGTGTTTTAGGTATTCGGGAGAATGATAAAAATATGGATATCTTGCCGGTAGCCGGCAAAAAATCTGTCGCTGTACCGGTAATAGAAGATGAGCTTATTAGTAATATTCTTGTAAAACTGGAATCTCTGGAATCAAAAAAAAGATTTTTATCCAATAATTTTAAACTCGTAAATATAGCCAAACAGCTGAATACGAACACGGCCTACCTGTCCCAGATCATCAATCAGCATAAAGAGGTGTCGTTTTCTGAATATGTAAATAACCTCCGTATTAATTATATTCTGAACGAGCTGGAAATGAACCCGCAGCTCCGCAAGTATACCATCCAGACAATATCTGAAGAGATAGGGTATAAAAGCTCTACAACATTTACTAAGGCATTTAAGGAAAGAACGGGAATGACTCCTTCCGATTATATCAGACAGCTGGAAAAAAATTCCTTTGAGGGATAATATTTTCAAAGGAATCATTATTTTCCGGAAACTCGAAAAGATCACCTAAATCAAGACCTGCCTGGAACATAATGGAATTCAGAAAAATATTAATAATGAAAAATTTGAAATATCATTCAAAAGAAAAAAGTCGCCAATTTGGCGACTTTTTTCTTTTGGCTCCTCCTGCTGGGCTCGAACCAGCGACCCTCTGATTAACAGTCAGATGCTCTAACCAACTGAGCTAAGGAGGAATGTCCTTTGTTTTAAGTGGTGCAAATATAGGACGAATATTTATACCCTACAAATATTTTTTAGAAAAAATTCAAAAAAATTATAAGCTGCCTGTAAGTGCCTTGAAAATATCACTTCCGAAGATCAGCAACATTAATCCTAGCAGGAAAATAACCCCAATCGTCTGTGCATTTTCCAGTACTTTCTGAGGAACAGGTTTTCCTGTAATCACTTCCCACAAAGTAAAAAGAACGTGCCCGCCGTCAAGCCCCGGAATAGGAATAAGGTTCAGGAATGCCAGCCAAACGGAGAACATTGCCGTAAAGCTCCAGAACATACTCCAGTTAACAGATACAGCCCCGTCTTTAGACTTTTCTACCGGCATATTCTTGATAATTGCCAGCGGACCTCCCACTTTCTTATAACCCTGAACTTTTTTATTGAATACCAGTTTAAACTGTTTAACCTGGTACGTTAAACTTTCAATACTTCTTGTAAACCCTCTTCCGATAGATTCTACAAAATTGAAATGCTGTGTATTGGCAAACTTTTCCAGTTGTTTGTAAGACGCAATTCCTAAGGTTCCTTCTTTGGAAACTTCAAGATGTAAGGGTTGCAGTGCACCGGCTCTTACTACTTCCATATTAATTGTTTTGCCCGCATTTTTTACAACAGCGCCTTGTAATTCATCATAATAATTAATCTTCTCACCGTTTACAGATACTACCTGATCACCAATTTTTAACCCGGCTGCAGCTGTTTTAGGGTTTACAATTGTATCAATTACAGGTGTATATCTTGGTGTAAGAAACGCTCTTGGGTTCTCATCTTTGAAAGCCATTGCTTTCCCGTCATCATTAGTGTTGAAAGTAACCTCTTGCCCTTTTCTTAGAACTGTTACCTGATCGCTTAATAAAATATCTAAAGACAGTTTGTCCAGATTATTCTGAATTTTTCCATCCACTTTTAAGATCTTATCACCATCTTCAAAACCCATTGCTTTTGCAGTACTGGTATAATGCATCGGCGTTTCCACTTTGGTGGTATCAAAAGAAGTTTCACCGTTAAAATAGGAAAGGCATCCGAAAATAATCCATGCAAGGAAAAAGTTAACGGTAACTCCCCCCAGCATAATAATAAGTCGCTGCCATGCCGGCTTAGATCTGAATTCCCATGGTTGTGCAGGTTTTTTCATCTGCTCCTTATCCATGCTCTCATCGATCATCCCGGCAATTTTCACATAGCCGCCGAAAGGAAGCCATCCGATTCCGTATTTGGTCTGCTCGGGATGCTTTCTCCAGTCATTGTCCGGAAGTTTTGAGGTATCGATAGGAACTTCAGTTTCTTTTCCGTCTACTACAATAGTTTCCGTATCCGGAAGGTTTTTGGAAAGAATTTTATATTGCCATTTTCCATTGATCTTCTTCATTGAAAAGATGGAAAACCACGGATCGAAAAACAGGAAGAATTTCTCAGCTCTGGTCTTAAACCATTTTGCCGGTAAAAAGTGTCCAAGCTCATGAAGAACCACTAAAATAGAAATACTTAGTATGAACTGGAAAATCTTGATTGCTAATTCCATTAATAAATTTTAGATTTTAATTTGCAAAGGTAACAATTATCAAAACTATGCCAAATAAAAAAAGCCCCTCTAAATGAGAAGCTTTGTCATATATTTTGCGAATTCTACAGGTTGAAAGAAACACCGATACTGCCGTTGTTGCCTACTTCTGCAAAAACGCCCACTTTCTCTGTGAAAAAGTAACGGGCTCCAATATGTGCCCCGATCCCGAAATCTTTACCCAGCACTCCAACATCTACGCCGGGATAAATATCCCACTTTGAAGGTAAATCAAGTGTCTCCTGAAGATGAAAGTTCAGTCTTCCGAACGCGAAAACACGGTTGTCTTTATCATGATCTTTATAATTGTCAAAATAAACATTAAGACCTGCTCCAACGGATATAAGTTTATTTAATCCGTAATCATAGGTTCCTGTAACTCCGGTTCCATATCCCCAGGCACTTAATCCTGCCTGAACTTTTTGGTCGCCTTTACCTGTGTATGCCTGTGCATGGGCTGCAGTCCCGAAAAAAGCGATCATCAGCACAAAAAACAATTTCTTCATAAACTTTACTTTTATTAAATGATAAATATAGATGAAATCCCATCAAAAATAGAACCGAAATCATTGAAAAATCGTATTTTTAGTGACATTATTTAACAAAGTTTATGAGAATTGCAGGGCTTAATTTGGATATTGTCTGGAAAAATAAAGACAGGAATTTTCAACTGATTGAGGAACAGCTTAAAGATCAACAGGCCGATATTTTCCTGCTCCCGGAAATGTTCTCCACAGGTTTCTGTATGGATGCAGCTGAGGTTTCCGACAGAAATGAAGAATCCCTGGAGTTCCTGAAAAAAATATCGGAAGAAAAAAATGCCGCCATTTGTGGAAGTGCTCCGGTAGAACAGGATGGAAAATTTTATAACAGGATGTATTTCGTACAGCCAGATTCTGAAACTGTTTTTTATGATAAAAGACATCTGTTTTCCTTTTCAGGAGAAGATAAAGTCTATACTCCCGGAAATAAGAGAGTGATTGTGAATTATAAAGGATTCCGGATCTTGCTGCAAGTCTGCTACGATCTTCGTTTTCCTATTTTTGCAAGGAATAATGATGATTATGATGCTGTGCTTTATGTTGCCAACTGGCCGGAAAAAAGAGTAGGAGCCTGGGAGCACCTGTTAAAAGCCAGAGCAATAGAAAACCTGTCTTTTGTGTTCGGGCTTAATAGAATTGGGACGGATGGAAATAACCTTTTTTATCAGGAAAGCTCTCACTGTTTCTTTGCAGATGGAACGGAAATTTCACAAAAGAACGGAAATATTGTTTCTGCGGAACTTAATATGGATGAGCTGAAAGATTTCAGACAGCATTTTCAGTTCCTGAATGACAGGGATCGCTTTACAATTGATTTGTAAATAGATAAAAGCTGAGACTAAGGCTCAATGGAATAATCCCCTCTCCTTACTCTCAGCCTTAAAATATTTTTAAGAATACTGTTTAAGCAGTTCCGTGAGCGTATTCACATCATGCACGCCACTTTCTTTCCATAAAAGCTCTCCGTCTTTAAAGATGGCGAGGGTAGGAACTCCACGTACACCATATTGAGCAGCCAGGGCCGGATATTGGTCTACATCTACTTTGATGATTCTTGCTCCTTCCCCCACATGTTCCTTTACCGTATTCAGAACGGACGACTGTACTTTACAAGGCTGGCACCAGGTGGCAAAAAAATCAATAAGTACCGGTCTTTCCGAATTAATGATTTCCTGAAATTTTTGTGACATAGTTTTGTTTTTTGTTTAAATCATTAAAATTCATCAATCATAATGATATAATTTTACTTTTTATTTTCCGGACGGTTTTTCATTCTGGATGGCTTTCACGTTTTGCAGGCTGGTTCCGTCATAAGCTTCCACACCGTTTTTCTTTAATATTTCCATAGCCTGATCAGCCTGAATTCCTTTATTGCAGAAAACAACTACTTTTTTCCCCTTTAAAGAATCAAGATTGCTTTGTATCTCCGCCAGTGGAATATTGATAGCTCCTTTTGCGGTTCCGGCTTCATATTGTTCGGGAATCCTTACATCAACCAATATAACCTCCGAACTGTTGATTATTTCCCTGATGTCTGTCTTGGAAACTGGATTTATACTTGCTGTTTTACAGGATGTTAACACTAAAGTTATAACGAAAAAATATCCGAAAATTTTTCCTTTTATCATCTACAAGGTTTTTGACTGGCACACAAAGTCTGTTGTAGGGAATTTTTCCGTCTTTTTGATTCCGTTGAAACCGCCTTCTATTTCGGTAAAATTTCTGATTCCGTGCGAGTTAAGAACGCTTGCTGCAATCATGCTTCTGTATCCTCCCGCACAATGAAGGAAGAAGTGTTCAGAATCATCAATATTTTTTACCCAGTCGCTGATTGTATCAAGAGGCTTATTGAATGCATTATCAACATGTTCCGCAGAATATTCACTTAATTTTCTCACATCAACTACTGTAGAATTCTCTGTAAACTGTTCTGCAAATTCAGCAGGAGAAATCCTTTTGATCTCATCCGTTTCTTTCCCTGCATTTTTCCAGGCATTGAAGCTGCCGTCCAGGTATCCCAGAACATTATCAAAACCTACCCTGCTTAATCTTGTAATAACTTCTTCTTCGGTACCTTCATCACTTACAAGAAGAATAGGGTGTTTTACATCTACAATCATATTTCCTACCCACGGAGCAAAATCTCCTTTAAGACCGATGTTGATAGAGTTCGGAATAAACCCTTTATGGAATTCCGCAGGGCTTCTCGTATCAAGAATTAAAGCTCCTGTCTCTTCTGCGAAAGCTTCGAAATCTTCTGTGTTAACCGGATTCAGGCCTTTATTCATTACTGCATCCAGGCTTTCATATCCTCCTTTGTTCATTGCTACATTCATCCCGAAATATTTCGGAGGAGCGGTAAGACCGTCAAGAACTTCTCTGATGAAAGACTCCCTGTCCGGCTGATTAAGCGCGTAATTGGTTTTCTTCTGATTACCTAAAATATCTACCGTTTCTTTCTGCATATTTTTTCCACACGCTGAACCCGCACCATGTGCCGGATAAACAGTGATGCTGTCATCCAATGGCATAATCTTGTTCTGAAGACTGTCGTACAGAATTCCTGCAAGATCTTCCTGGGTAAGATTGGTGGCTTTTTGTGCAAGATCAGGTCTTCCCACATCTCCTAAAAACAAGGTATCTCCGGTAAAAATAGCCGTTTCCGTACCATTTTCGTCAATTAAAAGATAAGTTGTACTTTCCATCGTATGCCCCGGAGTGTGTAACGTCTTTATTTTTATTTTTCCAATCTCAAAGATCTGGTTGTCTTCAGCAATAATAGCTTCAAAAGCAGGTTGGGCTGTAGGTCCGTAAACAATAGGAGCTCCGGTTTTTTTGCTTAGGTCCAGGTGTCCCGAAACAAAATCGGCATGGAAATGAGTTTCAAAAATATATTTTAGGGTAACAT
This sequence comes from Chryseobacterium shigense, assembly GCF_014207845.1. Taxonomy (NCBI): domain Bacteria; kingdom Pseudomonadati; phylum Bacteroidota; class Flavobacteriia; order Flavobacteriales; family Weeksellaceae; genus Chryseobacterium; species Chryseobacterium shigense. The sequence continues at coordinate 225,535 of NZ_JACHLC010000002.1, read as the reverse complement.
TGTCTTTTTCAAGGCGATCCAGATAAGGTTTTACTTCTCTCAACGGATCAATAATGACTGCTTCATTTTCTGATACAATATAATAGGCACCCTGAGCCAGACAGCCCGTATATATTTGTTCAATTTTCATTGGGGTCTTTTTTAAATTTTAGATAAAGATACGAAGTATTAGATGAAATGTAAATGAATTGTTAAATCCGGACGATAGTTTCTTTCAATATTCAGGGGGTATTAGCTCTAAAACCCTTTATTTTTCGAATGATAAACGTGAGGTGGTGAAGTGTGATTCCGGAGGCTGTTTTTTATCATGTTCAGGAAATGAAAATAATTACGTAGCGCTGATAATACAGACATTCTCTTCTTTTCTCATTTCAAGGTTTGAAATTTGCAGGTAACGGTTCGGAAAGTTTTCCCACCAGATATACCACGAATATTATTTTCTATTATTACTTTAGCAACCAGATATTTTACAAAAAATTTTATATTTATAAGTTAAAAAAAGACCACATGGCAGATAAAACACAATTTATTGAAGAACTGAATGCAAAATACACTCCGAAAGGAGAACATATTATACTGGGAAAAGGAATGCTGGACGGGGAAGTAGTGCCGGAAGTCAACGTTACGATTCCTTTGAAAACCATCAACCGCCACGGCCTTATTGCCGGGGCAACGGGAACAGGTAAAACAAAAACACTTCAGGTATTTGCAGAACAGCTTTCCCATGCGGGAATACCTTCTCTGGTTCTGGATATTAAAGGTGACTTTTCCGGAATAGCAGAAGCCGGACAAATGAATCCGGTGATAGAAGAAAGATATGCCAAAACACAGCTTCCATACAATCCACAGGCTTTCCCTGTAGAATTGATGACCATTTCCGGCGGGAAGGGAGTGAAATTGAGAGCTACGGTTACAGAATTCGGGCCTGTTTTATTAAGTAAAATCCTTGAACTTAATGATACTCAGCAAAGTATCATGTCTATCGTTTTTAAATATTGTGATGATAAAGGTCTTCCGTTAATTGATCTTAATGATTTAAAGAAAGTTCTTCAGTATGTTACGGATAATGCTCAGGGAAAAGCTGAACTGGCAGCGAACTACGGATCTATTGCTCCGGCCTCTCTGGGAGCGATCCTGAGATCTATTGTTGCACTGGAACAACAGGGAGCATCAGATTTCTTTGGCGAACTGAGCTTTGATGTTCATGATCTTCTTGAAACAAGAGACGGAAAAGGAGTGGTGAATATTTTAAGAGTAGCAGAAATCCAGAACAAGCCACAGTTGTTCTCCACGTTTATGCTTTCGCTTTTTGCCGAAATTTATATGACCTTTCCTGAAGAAGGAGACAGCGGGAAACCTAAGCTGGTTCTTTTCATAGATGAAGCTCACCTGATATTCGATGAATCTTCAAAAGCCCTGCTTTCACAGATAGAAACCATGGTAAAACTGATCCGTTCCAAAGGAGTCGGGATCTATTTTATTACACAGATTCCCGGTGATGTTCCTGAAAATGTACTGTCACAGCTTGGTCTGAAAATACAGCACGCTTTAAGAGGATTTACCGCAAAAGACAAAAAAGAGATCAGCAAAGCTGTTGAAAATTATCCTATAACAGAATTTTATGATGCCTCAAACCTTATTCAGAACCTGGGTATTGGAGAAGCTTTTGTAACTGCTTTGGATGAAAAAGGAATTCCTACACCGCTTGTTCATACCTACCTGATTTCTCCGGAATCGAGAATGGATGTTCTGAACGATGCTGAAATTTCGGAATTAACAGGAAATTCCTCTTTAGTCGCAAAATATGAACAGCCGGTTGATAAGGAATCCGCATATGAAATACTGACCAACAGAATGGAGCAGGCAGCACAGAATCCGGTTCCAACACAGAAAACAAAACCGGTGAAAGAAGAGCCGGGAATGTTTGAACAGGTGTTACAGAGTAAAGCAGGAAGAACTTTTACCAGCACTTTGATGCGGGAAGGAGCAAAAGCCATTCTGGGAATGTTCGGTTTGGGCGGAAGAAGGAGATAAAGAACAGATAAAAAAGGGGAAGTTAAATTTCCCTTTTTTTGTATAAAATTACTTCTAAAACAAAAACGCACGCGAGAGTGCAATTGTCTATTATGCTCATGTTGCATAGGCAGATTTCTTACAAACTTTGATTTCTGGATATAGTAAACTGATTTCCGGTAGATTGAACAACTCCAAAGGCGCCGGAAATGTATAACTTATACCACCAAAATCAAAAGATTGAAATAATCATAATAAATTTATATATTAGTACTTTCAGAATGGTAAGCTTTTTGAGCTACCGTCTCTGATTTCCAAATAATGGGGAATGCTGTGTAACAGTTTGAAAACAAAATTATTGTTTAAGATTGTTTACATAGCATTTTCCAGTTTTGAAATATTTTTATTATTGAATATCAGTAAGAAAACTAATATTAATGGGAAAAATTGGGATGGGATGAAAATATTCCATTAATTTATACCCTGATTTTATAATTTGATTTTAATTAAAGAAATTGTACTCCATAATTGATATAGAAAGTAATGGTGCAGGTTACAGGAATGAATGCATTATAGATATAGCCATCTACAGATACGATGGTCAGAAAATTACTGACCAGTTCATATCCCTTGTCAATCCGGAAAGTGATATCACTCCCTTTGTACAGAAACTGACAAGCATCACCCCTAAAATGGTGAAAACTGCTCCGAAATTCCATGAAATAGCAAAAAGAGTCATTGAAATTACCCGGAATACCACCTTGGTAGGTCATAATATTGATTTTGATTACAGAATGCTGCGCCAGTCCTTCAAAAGACTGGGGTATGACTTTCAGATCAACACTCTGGATACCATTCCTTTAGCTAAAAAGATGATTCCGGATGAGGTAAGCTACTCATTGGGCAAACTCGTGAAATCGCTTGGAATTCCGTTGACAAACCATCACAGGGCTGAAGGCGATGCAAGAGCAACATTGGAACTGTTCAAACTTCTCATTTCAAAAGATACTGAAAATGAGATCATCCAAAAGCAGCATGATGAAACCAATGCAAAAACCTATATCAATAAGATCAAAGTTCTTACGCAGGATCTTCCCAATGAAAGAGGGTTTGTGTATTTCCAGAATGAAGAAGGGAAAATTATATTATCAGATTACGTTCAGGATATCAATAAGTTCTCGAAAAAGGTCTTCAATTCCAAGTCCAAAAAGTGGGAACAGATCCAGAAAGATGTTGAACAGATCAATTATGAGCTCACAGGAACAGATATTATTGCAAAACTGATCCTCAATTCCAAAAATATCAAAAAAAGAGAAGCTTTTCCGTTCGGGCTTTACTTCAGAAATAATAAATACATTGTCGAAAAGAATAAGCTGAATAAAACCGAAAAACCGCTCCTGAAATTCAGATCATTTACCCAGGGTACAAAAGCAGTTCAGTTTATAAGCGCGCAGGAAGAATTTAAAGATGTCAGTATTTTCCTTAAAAAAATAGATTTCAGAAAAAGAAATGAACTTTGGCTCGGACAGGGAAGAAAACTGGGTGAAAAGCTGTTCCTGATCATTGAAAACGGAAAAGTAGTTTCATATGGTTTTTATGAACTGTTTACACAGATCCAGACCTTAAGTAAGCTGGCCAAGCTGAAAATTGATCTTCCTTTGTCTTCTGCAGATTTGCATAATGATCTCCAGCTCGCCCTTCTTCGTGGTGATTTTGAGACATTGCCACTGCCAAAATGATAGAGGATTTATGTCTTATTAAGTTTTATCAGGAAGAAAGTGCTTTTAAAATCAGTTTTCCTGAAATAAAAAATAAATAGTATTTTTGCAAAAAATAAATAGAAGCAATGCAAAATTTTAAACAAATTAAAACCGGAAAAAAGGGAGCTGTAAAGTTCTCTAAGGTTTGGAATATTTAAAAGAGTTGTCTTGCATAAAAATAATTAATGTGGCAGGCTCTTTTTATAAGAATCTGCCTTTTTTTATGTTAAAATGAAATTATGAATTCAAAAGAATTATTAAAGATTGCCAATGAGTTTGGCACACCGGTGTATGTTTATGATGCTGAATCTATTAAAGGTCAATACGAGAAACTTACATCTTCTTTTTTAAAACACACAAAGTTTTTCTATGCAGCGAAGGCGTTGACAAACATCAATATCCTTAAGTATGTCAGGAATCTGGGTGCTTCTTTGGATTGTGTATCTATTAATGAGGTTAAACTTGGATTAAAGGCAGGATTTCCGAAAGAAAAAATACTGTTTACCCCAAATTGTGTTGACTTGGCTGAAATAGAGGAAGCAATGACTTTTGGAGTTCATATTAACATTGATAACATTTCTATTCTTGAACAATTCGGGAATAAATACGGGAATTCATATCCAATTCTTGTAAGAATCAATCCGCATATTTTTGCAGGCGGAAACTATAAAATTTCAACGGGACATATCGACAGCAAGTTTGGGATCTCAATTCACCAGGTTCGCCACATCGAAAGAGTGATGAAGAGTACAAACCTGAATGTGGAAGGACTTCACATGCATACAGGAAGCGAAATCAAAGATCCGGATGTATTTCTGCAGGCTTTAGAAATAATGCTGGATCTTTCCGAGCATTTCCCGAACCTGAAATACCTGGATATGGGAAGTGGCTTCAAAATTCCGTATCAGGACAGTGAAGAAGAGACGGATGTAAAGACATTAGGTAAAAAAGTGGAAAAAGTAATTTCTGAGTTCTCAAAATCTACAGGGAAAAAATTCGAATTATGGTTTGAGCCGGGAAAATTCCTGGTTGGGAAAAGCGGATATTTATTGGTTAAAGCTAATGTAATCAAGCAGACAACCGCTACGGTTTTTGTAGGTGTAAATTCAGGATTCAATCATTTGATCCGTCCTATGTTCTACGATTCTTATCATATGATCGAGAACTTATCCAATCCAAAAGGAGCAGAAAGAATCTACACCGTAGTAGGAAACATTTGTGAAACAGATACATTCGCCTGGGACAGAAAGCTGAATGAAGTAAGAGAAGGAGATATCCTTGCCTTTCATAATGCAGGAGCTTATGGTTTCGAAATGAGTTCAAACTTCAACTCAAGATTAAAACCTGCAGAAGTCTTATTCTTAGACGGAAAAGCGCACCTGATCCGTAAAAGAGATGAATTTGAAGATCTTCTCAGAAACCAGATAGAAGTCATTTAAAAGAAAGTATATAGCATACAGGCTCCGCAGATTACTGTGGAGTTTTTTATTGGTGAAATACAGGGAATATTTTAAAGGATGAACATGTAAAAGTACTCTTGCAATGATTTTCCAGGCAATTATAGCATAAAAAGGATCAGATTAATTTCAGAATTGATGAAAAGCTTCACATAAAGACTGAAGTTTTTCTTTTTAATAAAACATTAAAATACCTAACTTTGTTAAGCATTTAAATAACTCATGAATAGTTCTATGAAAGCTTTTACATTATTTATAGCACTTCTTGTGGCAAATTTTACATTTGCGCAGCAGGATGTTGAAGATAGAGATGACAATCAGATTACGGAAACCAATAAAAATCTTTTAAAGATAGATATCAGGGAGCCCCTTTTGCAGGTAGCTGTTAAAAACTGTACAGATTTCAGGCCGGCAGCATTTGAAGGAGGCGTGGCAACTTATAAAGAAACGCTGCAAAAATTCATGTACGATTATCTGAACTCAGATTTCTATGTGCTGAACGGGGATTTTACATTCACACTTACTGTTGATCAGACAGGGAAAGTAACCAATATCGAAGGAACACCGAAAGTCGCCAACAGTACTTATTTCTTTGATGATATGAAATATGTGGTAAGACGTATTAAAAAGAACTGGATTCCGGCTTCATGCGATGGAAAACCTGTTACTTCACAGATCAAGCTTAAAATGAACTTTTCTTCAATCGCAACAGATCTGTAAACAAAAAATAAAAATCCCATTATTATTAACTTTACTGTTCATTTGAATTAAAGATTTCTCTCAGAATACAATAACCGCAGAAGTCGTAAAATGGGCTACATCTATTAACCCTAAAGTAATTGTTAAAATCAGTTTCAGTACCAATATATGACCATAATTAGAATATTTTTTGTATTTATTCTCACTATTCCTTTTCAATTATATGCACAGATTGATGTTTTAGATAGTTATCCTGTTGGGCAGGACTTCTATGTCGGCGGAAGAAAGGCATTAGTAAAAGAGATGGTTGCAATAGTTAAGAAAGAAGGACTTCTTCCGTGTGCAAATACAGAAGAAAATTATACCGTAAATATTCTGGTCTATGCAGATTCATCAATTAATTATATAAAAGATTTTGACACAGTCAATATCAATAAAAATAAATGTGCTTACGATTTTAGCCGCCAAGTAATACCATATTTGAAAAAATGGCTTCCTGCAAAGGAAAATGGAAAGTTTATAGGGGCTATTGCGAAGGTTTCTATACAGCCCTTTATCCTTTATTATTCTAAAGAGGACCCAAAGGATAATAAAATTATAGATCCTTATTATAAAAGAGGGTTAAGTGATTTTGCAGAAGATGTTGAGAAAATTATGCAAGATTTTATAAAGAGGAACGAAGACCGTCGGACATATCTTACTTTTGTGGTTAATGAAGAGGGAGTAATGCAGGATTTTGAAATAGAAGGTGATTATTCAGACACTGAGAGGAAACGAATGATTGATCGTTTTTCGCGACTGAAAGGAAAATGGGAACCGGGAACCTTTAATGGAATGCCACGAAAAGTTTATATAAAGCAACTGATATCTCAAAATTTTGATGTACAGTTAGAAATAGAAAGAAATAATTCTCAGATCAGGCATTTTCGATAGACTTTTTCAGACCTCCAATGACTTTCTATCCTCCAAAATAATCTCCTGACATTCTGTCACAATATTTTGTATCTTTGCAGACTAATCTGTTTAGGATTTAAAATTCATTGTGGAGTCTTGAAATTTAAATGCTGAACATTGAACTTTAAAACGATTATTGTGCAGGAAAAATATATAGACGAAACAAAACAGGGAGAAGCTTTTGCTATTGCTGAAAGACCGGAGAATTCTAAAAAACTCTTTTTGGAAAGCTATGGCTGTCAGATGAACTTTTCTGATTCCGAGATTGTTGCATCTATTCTTAATGAACAGGGATACAATACCACCCTGAAAGTAGAAGAAGCAGACCTTATTCTTTTAAATACATGTTCCATCCGTGAAAAAGCAGAGCAAACCGTAAGAATGCGCCTTTCCCAGTTCAAAAACCTGAAAAAAGGAAAGCCGAGCATGACTGTTGGCGTTTTGGGATGTATGGCAGAAAGATTGAAAACCAAATTCTTAGAAGAAGAGCAGCTTGTTGATCTTGTAGTAGGTCCTGATGCCTACAGAGACCTTCCCAACCTACTTAAAGAAACTGAAGACGGAAGAGATGCCATCAACGTAATCCTTTCAAAAGAAGAAACCTATGCAGATATCAATCCTGTACGTTTAGGCGGAAACGGGGTGACAGCTTATGTAACCATTACCAGGGGCTGCGATAATATGTGTACCTTCTGCGTAGTTCCCTTTACCAGAGGAAGAGAAAGAAGCCGCGATCCGCACTCTATCATTGAAGAATGTAAAGACCTTTTAAATAACGGATATAAAGAAATAACCCTTTTAGGACAGAATGTAGACTCTTACTTATGGTATGGAGGAGGTCCTAAAAAAGACTTTGCCAAAGCCTCTGAAATGCAGAAAGCAACGGCAGTTAATTTTACACAACTGCTTGATCTGGTAGCTAAAGCCGTTCCTGAAATGAGAATCAGATTCTCTACCTCAAACCCTCAGGATATGAGCCTTGATGTATTCAGAATGATTGCGAAGCATGACAATATCTGTAAATACGTTCACCTTCCTGTACAAAGTGGCAGCAACAACATGCTTCTGGCGATGAACAGACAGCATACCCGCGAAGAATATCTGGATTTAATTAAAAAAGCAAAAGAAATTGTTCCTGATATTGCTTTCTCACAGGACATGATCATCGGTTTCTGTAATGAAACAGAAGAAGATCACCAGGATACACTGAGCCTGATGAAAGAAGTGGAATATGATTACGGCTATATGTTTGCCTATTCAGAAAGACCCGGAACACCGGCCCACAAAAAAATGGATGACAATATCCCTGCCGATGTGAAGCAAAGACGTCTGGCTGAGGTAATTGCGCTTCAGGGAGAGCTGTCCAGAAAAAGAATGCAGTCTTACGTAGGAAGAATGCACCAGATTCTTATTGAAGGAATCTCGAAAAAGAACAAAAACCAGTGGAAAGGAAGAAATTCCCAGAATGCAGTTTGCGTTTTCGATATGCTTGAAGGACAGAAAATTGGTGACATTGTGGACGTTTTTGTCTATGATAACACCCAGGGCACACTTTTAGGGAGAACCGCTGAATAATTTTAAAGTCTTGATAAAAGCGGTTTATTTTCTTGCATTATTTTCTTTTACACTGATATCCTGTCAGACAGAGAAAAGCATGAGTAAATATCCCGTAACGGTAGGAGATATTGAATTTGATGAAAAACTGGACGACCCTGCCTTTAAAAAATGTACACCTGAAAAACTGATTAGCATTCAGTATTATTACGGAACAAAGGAGTTTGACTATAAAGGCGAGAAATTAGCCATCATTGAAAAACTGCAGAAAGAAAAAATATCCTCCGAAAGTAAAATGAACGGGTATATTACCGTAAGATTTTTAGTAAATTGTGAAGGAAAAACAGGACTGTTCAGAGTTCAGCAGATGAATGCAGATCTGAAAGAAACAGCTCCGGATAAAGAACTGGGAGAAAAGCTGCTGAGATTTACAAAATCGCTGGACGGCTGGATTCCCAAAGAGATAAAAGGTTTTAAAGCAGGCTATTATCAGTATTTAACCTATAAAATTGAAAATGGAAAAGTTTCAGAGGTATTACCTTAGCTTTTTATTGCTTATCGTTTACACCAATACTATTGCGCAGGTTAACTGTAATGCAGTAGAGGGGGAGAACTGCAATAAAGCTTGTGAGTTATACAACTGGGCTTCAGACAGGCAGGGCAGCCGGGAATCCCAGGAAGCTTTTGACAAATCTATTGATCTCTGCCCCGATTTCTCCAACTCCTATATGGAAAAAGCCGTTCCATATCTTAAAAACGGAGACTTCGTAACCTGGAAAATACTTATAGATAAAGCCGTAGCATTAAATCCTAAAATGCATTTAGGCTACAGAGGATGGTGCAAATTCCAGTTCCTGAGAGATTATAATGGTGCCGTTCAGGATTTGGAAGAATTAAAAAAATACTATCCTGAAGATCTCGGAAGGTCCTTAAACGGAGATTATCATCTGGATGTGGTGAGAGCCATGTCTTACAGCGCTTTAGGGCAGAAAGAAAAAGCTGCCGGGATTATTGAAAATCTTCTGGCCTCCAAAGGATATTTTAAAGGAATGTACGACCACTACCAGCTGGGAGTAACCTATTTTGAGCTGGGCAGATATGAAAAAGCCTTAGAAAATTTTGAAAAGCAGAGCAAAGAATACAACTTTGCCGAGAATATATATTTTAAAAGTAAAGTTTCTAAAATCAGAAACAAAGATTATTTGGATTTAAAAACGTTAGCATTGAAAACGTATGATGAAGGAAAGACCATGAAAGATGTCTACACCCATCACTTCAACAAAATCTACAGGAAACAGATCGAGGAACTGTAGATTATTAAATCAATAATCAAAAATTTACTTATGAGCAACGACTTACAAAACATAAAAAACCGCTTTGGAATTATCGGGAACTTTCCGGCACTCAACCGCGCTTTAGAAAAGGCAATCCAGGTGGCTCCTACCGACATTTCCGTTCTCGTCATCGGGGAAAGTGGGGTTGGAAAAGAATTTATCCCGAAAATCATCCATTCAGAATCAAAAAGAAAACATCAGCCCTATATTGTGGTCAATTGTGGGGCGATTCCGGAAGGAACCATTGATTCAGAGCTGTTTGGACACGAAAAAGGAGCGTTTACCGGAGCTACAGCCACCAGAAAAGGATATTTTGAAGTAGCAGATGGCGGAACAATCTTTCTTGATGAGGTAGGAGAGCTTCCCCTGCAAACCCAGGTACGTCTTTTGAGAGTACTGGAAAGCGGTGAATTCATGAAAGTAGGATCTTCACAGGTTCAGAAAACCAATGTGAGAATTGTGGCAGCTACCAATGTGAATATGATGAAAGCCATTCACGACGGAAGATTCCGTGAGGATTTATATTACCGTCTGAATACCGTACAGATCGATATGCCGCCTTTAAGAGAAAGAAAAGGAGATATCCATTTGCTGTTCAGGAAATTCTCTATAGATTTTGCAGAAAAGTACAGAATGCCGGAGCTGGAACTGGAACCAAGTGCCGTTCATTATATTGAAAACTATACTTTCCCGGGAAACGTACGCCAGCTGAGAAACCTGGTTGAACAGATGACTGTTGTTGAAAGAAACAGACAGGTAACAGTTGAAAAGCTTGCGGAATACATTCCTATGGAAACCCACCTTCCGATGGTGGTGAATAATCAGAACGCCCAAAAGCAGAATGATTTCGGAAACGAAAGAGAAATTATGTATAAGATTCTCTTCGATATGAGAAGCGATATCAATGATTTAAAATCTTTAACTTCAGAACTGATTAAAAACAGAGGTACAGCCGATCTGAGCAATCAGGAAAAAAATCTGATCAACAGAATCTACTCCGCGGAACAGGCTCAGCCCGTTGCTCAGAACTCATTGCTTTATTTTGAGGACAAATCGCCGGTGGTACAGTCTGCGCCTACCATTATTTCAAATGCTGATGACAGCTATGAAGATATTGAAGACATAGAAATTGAAGAAAACAGACCTGAATCTTTATCGCTTCAGAATAATGAAAAAGATTTGATAATCAAAGCATTAGAGAAACATAAAGGACGCAGGAACAGGGCGGCAGATGAACTGGGTATTTCCCAGAGAACTTTATACAGGAAAATAAAACAATATAATTTAGAAGATTAAAACGGGGATGAAATATGTGGCCTGTAAATAATAAATGGTATGAGTAAATTAAAAATAATATTTGGGTTTGTAATTCTTTCGCTGTTTCAGCAGTGTTACTCTTTTACCGGATCATCATTGACGGATGAAAAAACCGTGCAGATCAATGAATTTCCGAATAATGCAGCGCTGGTGAATCCCACCCTTTCCCAACAGTTTTCTACAGATATCCAAAACAGGTTTTTGCAGAGAACTACATTAAAAGGAACAAAATCAAACCCTGATATTCTGATAGAAGGTGAAATCTCCGATTATAACTTTTCACCTACTACAATAAGCTCCAATACAACAACAAACCCTTCGGGAGGTGTAGTACAGCAGGCACAGAGCAAACTGACGATCAGTGTGAAAGTACATTACGAAAACAAAATACATCCGGATTCCAGCTTCGACAGAACTTATACGGATGAAGTAGTTTACAATAGTGACCTGAGTCAGAGTCAGATAGAAACGTCCCAGGTAAAACTTGTGACAGACAGAATTATTAATAAGATATTTAACGATATTGTAGCCAATTGGTAAGATGAATCCCAGAGTTTTAGAATTATTAAAGAGCCCTAAAAATATACAATCGGAAGACCTTGGTCTTTTGAAAGAAGAAATTAATGCTTTTCCCTATGTTCAGAATATCAGGGCACTTCACTTGTTTGGAGTACACCTTTATGATAAAGAAAACTATCAGAAAGAGCTTTCTACAACTGCGGCTTATACCACGGATAAAAAACTTCTTTATCAGCTGATTAACGGTAAAATCCAGCGGGAGCCAAAACCGGAGGTGGCAGAAAATAAGGAACCTTCAAAGCCACTTGAAAAACCAGCTGCATATTCCTATAAAAACCAGACTTTCCCAATAAAAAGGGAAGAATCACCTGCAGATAAAAAAGAAGACAGATACGAAGAAGCGGCATGTATGATAAAGCCTGCCCAGGAGATCAAGCATATTTATATCAATGGTGAAAGAAACAGGATTCTTTTTGAAGGAGAAGAAAACTTCCTTGATGAAACCAATTCCGAAGTAATTGACCTTGAATCTACCCTGGAATCCGGTGTAATAGTAACCCACAAAACGGAACCTGTTACAGACAATCAGGATAAAGAAATCATACAGGAAGCAGAAGCTGAAAAAGAAGAACAGAAGGAAGAATCAGAAGCCGGGGCAGAATTCGCTCCAAAATTGATTATTGAAGAGAATGCAATAGAAAATCCTGCGGAAGAGCTGGAAATCAATGCCGAAAATGAAGTAAGTTTTCATGAAGTAGAAACTTTAGATCCGGAAACAGGAGAGGCTGAAAATACAGGAGAAAAAGAAATTATTGAAGAACCTCAGATAGATTTTGAAGCAGGTTCAGAAGAGAAAATACCAGCTGTCGAAATAGAGACAACTGAAGAAATTATTAATGAAAATGAAGATGCGGATGAACCGGATGCTGAAATCAGCTTCCATGGAATGGATGAGTTCCTGCCCGAAGTTAAGATCCAGGGAAACAGTGATGATACAGCTGCAGCTCCGGAAATTTCCAGGCCGAATGTTAATAAGCATGAAGAAGAAATGAGGCGCCTGATTGAAGAAGTGGAGAAAAAAATGAAAGAGGCACACCCAGCTCCAAAAGTTGAAACCGAAGAGCCGGAAACCGCTGATCATGAAATAAGTTTCGCTGAAACACAAAGCTTCCATTTCTGGTCCACCGAAAAAGAAGAGCCAAAAGCAGAAGAACAAGCCCCTGAAAAGGAGCAAACCATAGAACAAGCGGTACAGAACGAAGAACCTGTTGTTGAGGTTCAGGAAGGCCACCAGGAGCAGGAAACGGTTGTACAGGAAACTTCCGCATGGAAACCTATGAGTCTGGATCCCAGCCTGCCGGATTCCATGATTACTAATGGAAATACAATACCTGCACCTAAGGCAGAAATACCACCTTCAGAAGACAGAAAAAGTGAAATAATTACACCGGCGGCTGAAGAACTCCACGAAAATTCTGAAACAGTTTCAGAAGAAAATCTCCCGGCTGTTGAAGCAGATATACCTGAAATTGCAGATGAAAAAGATAAAGAAGTTGAAAATTCAGAAGAAGCAACTGAAACTAAAATACCAAAAGAAGAAGTTCCGGTTATGAATGTCTCTTTCTTTGGGACAGATATTTCGAGCCTGTCAGTAGAAAATGTAGTGAGAGAAGAACCTGCTCAGGAAATGAAGACTGAAGAAAATAAACCGGTAATTGACAGTAATGTTCCCGGATTTATCAATACATGGCAAAGCTGGCTTAAAATCGACAGATCTGCAGAAGAAACCGTTGAAAAAGAGAAAAAACCTGTTCAGGAAAAGGTAATTGAAGCCTTTATTGAAAACAATCCGAGGATCAGCCAGTTAAAAGAAGAAAGTACTTACGTGGTGAAAGAAAAGAATGACGATATTTCCCATTTAATGACGGAAACACTCGCCAATCTTTATTTCGAGCAGAAGCTTTATACAAAAGCCATCAGGGCATTTGAGATCCTGATTAATAAAACTCCTGAGAAAAAAGAATATTTCCAGTCTAAAATCCAGGAAATAAAAGACTTCAGAAGTAAAAGCTAAGTAAATTAGAAAGATAAATCTGTTTAAAAATAAAAATTTAAACAAATTCAATATAAAAAGGCTGATCATAAATATGTTCAGCCTTTATTTTTATGTATTATCAGTAGCATTTTTCCTGCCACGCAGTTTCCGCCATGCTTTCCGTCCAAAGATAATGACAAGAATAATCAGAATGATTGCAAAAACAGCCGCAATAACGGGTGCAGCCATTGCCAATATAGACATAACGCCTGCTCCGGCAGTTTCAGTGGTTCCTACTACAGAATTTCCCAGTCCTCCTGTAGTTGCAGTAGAAGCTGCCCGGATTCCCGCAAAACCGGAACTGATGGTAGCTGCTGTACCTCCTCCCGCAATTAGAGCAAGACCCCATTGCGGAAATGTTCCGAGATCGGCAAACTGACTGGCAAACAGGACAGAACCCGCCACTGTAGCCAATGGTACAGAAATAGTATCCAGCAGATGATCTACAAAAGGAATATAATATGCTAAAATTTCAGCGATAGTGGCAATCCCGGTGGTAATGAGTGCCGGAAGACCGGAAAGCCATTCAAAATGCTCATTCATCGGGATCCAGTGAAAATAAGAGGCAAGGCTTACCGCAAACATCGGCAGAAAAACCCTGAAGCCCGTGGCTGCAGCCAGTCCTATGCCAATAAAGGCACTGATGATGTAAGAAAAATAGGGAACATGATCTAACATTTTAATTTTCAGATTTATTGTTTCCTCTAAAATTACAAAAACTATGCAAGATTTTGCAAAAAATTAAATGCTCATAGATTTTATAACAAAAACTTTCGGGATATGGAAAATAAATTAAGTGTTCAATAGGGGGGGATATCACCAATCATCTGTGCAAATCTGTGTGATCTGTGGACAAAAGAACCTGGCAATTAGTTTAATAAGATAATTTCATTGGTACATTACCACACTTTTATACTGTTACATTATTAAGGTCTTTTCTGCATCTGGCAGAGTTTAATAAACTGCTCTTCCACGTCCTGGAACTTAGCAGGCATTTCAGGAGAAACCCAAAACAGCATGGCCAGTGTTTTTCCCCCAAAAGCTTCTTTAAACAGATCCTTATTCAGACGGAAACACTCCCTTAAAAGTCTTTTCAGGCGGTTTCTGTGTACTGCTTTTTTAAAATATCGCTTAGAAACAGAAACTCCAAACTTATGTGTTTCTACAGTTAAATTAGGTTTGTCTTTCAGGATAATGATTCTCAGGTTTCCGCAGGTTCTCCATTTACCTTTCTCAAAAAGTAAAGCAATCTCAGTATTTTTTTTGAGTTTTTCTTCCCTGGAGTATTTGAAATTCTGCATTAATCTTTTTTCACTAAATAATTAATCACTTCAGCAGCTGCATACAATCCGAAGATTGCAGGAATATAGCTGATAGTACCGTAGAAAGACCTTTTATAATTTGCTCCGTCCGTCATTTTCAGGCTTTCCTCCTGCTGAAGTTCATTAGAGAATACACATCTGAAACCTTTATTGATCTTTTCCTTTTTAAGTCTTTTTCTGATCTGTCTGGCAAGAAAACAGTTCTGGGTTTTGCTGATATCCCTTACCATCACTTTGCTGGGATCGGTTTTTCCGCCGGCCCCCATAGAGCTTACCAGTTTTATTTTTCTTCTTTTGGCGGCTTTAATTAGACACAATTTTGGAGTTACGCTGTCGATACAGTCCAGGATATAATCAAATTTATCGGAATCAAGAACTTCGTCCATTCTTTCCGGATTCAGGAATTCATTGATTTTGGTGAGATTAAGTTCAGGATTAATGTCAATAAGCCTTTCAGCAACCACTTCCACTTTGTGTTTTCCTACCGTGGAATGCAGTGCAGGAAGCTGCCTGTTGATATTGGTGATGTCCACTGTGTCTCCATCTATAATCGTCATATTTCCTACACCTGCTCTGGCTAAAAATTCTGCAGCAAAAGAGCCTACACCTCCTAAGCCTATTACCAATACCTTTGCCTTGTTAAGCTTTTCCAGTCCTTCTTCTTTGATCAGGAGTTCCGTTCTCTCCAGCCAATACTTATCCATTCTTTATAGTGTCTAAATTTTCTAAAATCTGTTCGTTCAGTTTTTCTGAAGAAATCCCCTTTAACTCGGAAACTTTTGAATATAATTCTTCAATGTTAAAGTTCTCATTGTCAGTTTCTAAAAACATTCTGTCTAAAGGTGTGTTCCTTACAATATCCTGCAAAGATAGATGATACAAAACAGCTTTTCCAAAACTCAAATAAAAATTATTTTTCTGCAGGTCTTCCGCAATGCGCTGCTTTTTATTAAAACCATGAATGATAACCGCCTGTTCCGCTTTCTTTTTAAAAGAAATCACTTCATAAAATTTTCTTACACAGTGGATAATCATAGGTTTTTTCACCTCATTTGAAACTAGGATTTGTCTCAGGAAAACCTGCTCCTGGATATTCTGAGATATTGGAACCATGGAATCCAGGCCGCATTCACCGATAGCCAGGCAGTTTTCTGTAATATTGGATTCCAGCCAATTGAATTGCTCGTCTACAGAACCTATAACAATATCTTTAGGATGTATGCCTATAGAATACAGGGAGTCCGGCGGAACGGCACCAAAATCTACATTATAGATCCCGTACAGGCTATTCTTCTTATGATGGTGAAAATCAAAAAAATCCATTCACAAAAATACAATTATCCAGAAAATTAATTGAAATTTATTAAACGAACGTTTATAATTGTGTTAAAAATTTCTTAACTTTACTCAAAGTACACTTCATGAGAAAAAAATTTACAGAAAAACAGATCCATATTTTGGATATTGCTGAGGAGCTTATTGCCAAAAAAGGGTACGAAGGTACCTCAGTAAGAGATATCTGCTCCAAGGCAAACATTAATGTAGCGATGATTTCCTATTATTTCGGTTCCAAGGAAAAAATGATGTCGTATCTATATCAGTACCGCGTACTGAAAACAAGAGAAAACTTTTCCGAATTTGCAGATACTATTAAGGATGGTAAGCCGGAAATGCAGCTTAGGGAAATTATAAAATACATTGTCTCTCAGTTATTCAAATACAATTATTTCCACGGATTCGTAACGCAGGAGCTGAGGCATACGGAAAACTTGAAAGATGAGCTTCTGGACTTCTATCAGCTGTTTGTGAAGAAGCTGGATGATGTAATTAAAAAAGGAGTCGCCTCCGGAATATTTACCTTTACCCCCAAACCCGAAGACATCCTTACCATGATTCTCGGTTCCACATTATTCGTTATCAGGAATAAAAATTTCTATGAGCTGTATGTGCCCAGCAAAAATGAGGAAGCATATACCAAAGAAGCCGAGAAAAAAGTAAGAATGAATCTTTTGGTGAGCGTTTTTGCGATTTTGGGATACGCTGCAGACTAATTTTACGTTAAATATTCATAAAAAAAAATCTATTGACAAAAAAGTTATATTTTTGCAAATTAGTAAATCGGCCATATAATCCGAAAACTGTTGAATTTTTTATATGAAAAAATATATTTTAGGTCTTTTTGCAGTAGCGGTTGTTTCCTCATGCGTAAGCCAGCAGGAGAAAGCAATGAAGAGTGCGGACAAGAATTTTATCTTAAAGGCAGCTAACGAAAACTTTGCCAAAAAGAAGTGGAAGAACGCATTGGCTTTATATGACAGGCTTACTAACCTTGTAGCCGGAACAGATGATTTCCCTAATGTAGGTTTCAATACGGCTTATGCGAATTATTATGACAAAAGCTATAAACTGGCAGGGCATCAGTTTAAAAACTTTGCGGTAAACTTCCCTAAAGACCCGAGAGCAGAAGAAGCAGCCTATATGTCTGCATTATGCTACTATGAAGGTTCTATGGATTACAACCTGGACCAGTCTACCACAGAAACGGCGATTAATGAACTTCAGGATTTCCTGACCAATTATCCGAACTCTGAAAGATCTAAAAATATCAGTCAGCTAATTGATGAACTGTCTTATAAATTAGAATTCAAGGCATACGAAAATGCCAGACAGTATTTCAAAATGGGTGAGTACAAAGCAGCTAATGTGGCTTTTGAAAACGTACTGGAAGACTTTCCAAGTACGAAACTTCGTCCGAAGATCTATGATTTTATCATGAAATCCCGTTATGAGCTGGCTTTGAAATCTGTATATGATCTTAAAGATGAACGTATAGAAAGCGCTCTTGCCTATACAAAGCTTGTAGAAAGAGAACTTCCAAATACAGAATATTCTAAAACTGCAACCGATCTTAAAGCGAAGCTGACAAAAGAAAAAGAAAACTTTGCAGTCGTTAAAAAGCAGACAGAAGCAAGAATTACAGCATTAACGGCAAGACAGAAAAAAGAAGCTGATAAATTAGCTGAAAAGAATAAAGCTGACCAGCAGATCAAGGATCAGATCAGTAATGAAAAGAAAGCAATGCAGATCCAGAGGGATAGTGCAGCGCTTCAGACCCCTCCGCCGGCAGCCACTTTCAAAATTCAAAGATAATTCGTAAATTTGCCATCTTAAATAAAATAATTTTCTCAAAATGAGTGTAAAAGATACAAAAGCAGAAGTAAATACTATTACTTACGATAAAGACAAGATTGAAGATAAAGTAGGTTCAATCTATGAAGCTATTGTTATCATGGGAAAGAGAGCAGAGCAGGTTAATGCGGAGATCCGTACGGAGCTTCACAATAAATTAGACGAATTTGCTGTGCACAATTCTACATTGGAAGAAGTTTTCGAAAACAGAGAGCAGATTGAAATCTCCAAGCATTACGAAAAACTTCCTAAGCCTACTTCCATTGCTATCGAAGAATGGCTGAATGAAGATATCTATTTCAGAAAGACAGAAGACAGAAAATAAGCATTTGTGTTTTTATATATGAAGGTCATAAGGGAATTCGGTTCTTTTATGACCTTTGTCTGTTTATACCTGTCTTTGTGCGAAAAAATAAGTAATTTAGTACTTCAAAAATTAAAACTAAATGAGTGTTTCCGGTAAAAAGATACTTATCGCTGTTTCTGGAGGAATTGCAGCCTATAAAATTCATTTCCTGATCCGGGATTTTGTAAAGAAAGGAGCCGAAATTCAGGTAATTATGACCCCTGATGCAGAGCAGTTTGTAACCAGATTAAGCCTTTCAACCCTTTCTAAAAAACCTGTATATTCAGATTTTTATGGCGATAACGGAACATGGAACAGCCACGTGGAAATGGCTTTGTGGGCAGATGTAATGATTATAGCCCCATGTACAGCCAATACATTAGCCAAGATGACTCACGGAATGTGTGATAATCTGGTGATTGCCACTTATATGTCTGCGAAATGTCCTGTATTTATTGCTCCGGCAATGGACCTTGATATGTATGCCCATCCTTCCACCAGGCAGAATATTGATTTGGCAGAAGACTACGGACACATCATTATTCCCGCTGAAACCGGAGAGCTGGCCAGTGGACTGATCGGACAGGGAAGAATGGCAGAACCGGAGACGATTTTCAAAACCGTTGAAAACTTCTTTACGTCTAAAAATCAGATCAGAAGCCTTGAAGGAAAAACGGTTCTGATAACCGCTGGTCCTACTTATGAAGCTATTGATCCTGTAAGATTTATAGGAAACCATTCTTCCGGTAAAATGGGCTTTTCCCTGGCAGAAGAAGCCTCAAAAAGAGGAGCGAAAGTTATCCTGATCTCCGGGCCAAGCTCGCAGCAAACAGATGATAGAAATATCCAGCTTCATAAAGTAACCTCCGCCAAAGAGATGCTGAATAAAGTTTTTGAATTTTATGACCGCGTGGATATCGGTATTGCCAGTGCTGCCGTGGCAGACTATGCTCCTAAAGAAGTCGCAAAGGAGAAAATTAAAAAGAATGATGATAGTTTAACGATTGAACTGGTTAAAAATCCCGATATTCTTAAAACAATGGGCGAAAAGAAAACCCATCAGTTTCTCGTAGGTTTTGCACTGGAAACCCAGAATGAAGAAGAAAATGCCAAAGGAAAGCTGGAAAAGAAAAACCTGGATATGATCGTTCTGAATTCCCTCCGTGACGAAGGGGCGGGCTTTAAAAATGATACCAATAAAATCAGGATATTTACCAAAACAGAAAAAAAAGAATTTGACCTCAAATCTAAAGATGAAGTAGCTGCAGACATCCTGGATTTTGTTGAAGCTCAACTTTTAAAATAATTAGTATTGCCAAAGGCGGGATTGTAGTGCTGAAATTCAGTCTTAGCTATCAGTCGCACTTTTGGCAATATCTTGCAGAGTTTAGTCTATTCTTAATGTAAGATTATTATCAGGTGTCCCGTCCGTATTAATAACATTATTGGGTGTTGGAAGCCAGCCTGTTTTGTTCATCACAAATTTAAATAAGTATGTTTTCCCTTTTTCGAATTGTGATTCAGGCAATGCCAGTTCAAAAGTATTTCCTTTTTTCGCAGCCATTTGATAGGACTGGTTTTCCGGATTCCAGTTATTGAATGAGCCCGCAACCGAAAAACTGTTAATCTCACTGGTTTTTAAAGAACCAGGTAATTGATAGGAAAAAATAATTGTACCATTTTCAATTCTATATCCATACGTTTCTTTTTTTGCGTTGGAGTGAATCAGGTTTCCGGAGGTGATTGCTTCTTCGGTAAACAGGTAAGGGTCCCGCAGTTTAGGATCAATTAACCCGGCAATGTGATTGATTGCCTGATATTGTACAGGAAACGATTTATTACCATTATACATGATAATAATGGTTAAGTCATTATCAGGAAATATTTTAAAAGCACTTACATTTCCGCCTGAAAACCCATAAGAATATATATTATTCACCCTTGAAATTTCCCAGCCATATCCGAAAAAATCAGTCCTGTTTTTATACTCAAATGGTTTCCACATCATTCTTTTTGTTTCAGATTTCAGAAAATCATTTTTGCTGAAATGAATACTCCATTTCAAAAAAGCAGGCAAGGTTATAGCCAATCCATTGGCTGCAACCGATCTTTTGCCTTCATCCGTCAAATCTCTTGTGTATTTTTTTGTGGCATCATCATAACGGTTATATTTCTGAACACGATTAGGAATTTTTTCCAGAGAATTTGAAGAAAGAATTGCCTGGTTCTGAGCATCTGAAAATTGATTTTTCAAAATAAAATCTTCAAAAGATTGTTGGGTGATCTTTTCGACAATCATTGCCAATAGCCAATAGTTTGTTTGATTATAGCGGTATTCATTACCCGTTTCAAATTCCATTTTTTCTTTTGCCAAACGGTCAATGATTTTCTGGTTACTTCCAAGAGTTGAGATGTCATTATATTGAATGAAATCGGGGATTCCTGAAGAATGGGATAAAAGGTTTTTTATCTTGACATTTTGCCACTCTGTTGGCAAATTTTCCAAATACATTGAGATGCTGTCCTCCAAAGATATTTTCCCATTTTCAATAAGTTGAAAAACGGCAACATTGGAAATCAGTTTGGTGGTGGAATAAATCCTGAACATTGAATTTTTATCAACCTTTTTAGGGCTGTCCAAATCCTCAACACCGTAATATTTTTCAAATATTATCTGATTGTTTTTTACTATTCCTAAAGCTAAACCAGGAATTTCGTTCATTTTGATAACATTTTGAATATAATTATCAATTGAATTTATTTGTTTTGATTTTTGGCCATATCCTAAAAATGAAAAGGCAGTAAATATGATGAATAGAAAATATGGCTTCATTTTTTAGTTGTATTTAAAGGATTAGACATACTTCAGTTTGATATTGTTACACTTGGTTTGCAATTTTTCATAAAATTGTGATAAAAATAAATTTAAAAGTCCTTTAGATTAATACCGGATATTTTTAGGGTACTAAGAATAATTTTAATAAATTTCCGTTCTCAATTTTTAATTAGATAATGAAAAAAATCATAAGCCTATTCTTGCTGCTTTTTATATACAACCTGAGTTTTTCCCAGGAACTGCTTGCTACCGTGCAGATCAACTCCCAGCAGTTGGGGGGAAGTAACCAGCAGGCCTATAAAGCGCTGGAAAAGAGTCTCAGGGACTTTATCAATAATACCAGCTGGACAGGGAAAAAACTTCAGAATTTTGAGAAGGTCAAATGTAATTTTGCAGTCGTTATTTCTGAAAGAGACGGAAACAGATTCAAAGGAAGCATTGTAATACAGGCTGTACGTCCGGTGTACAATACCAGTTACGAATCTCCGCTGATTAACCTTCAGGATCAGAGATTTGCCTTTGAATATATAGAGAACGAGAATCTCGTTTTCAATGAAAGACAGTTCTCAGGGAAGAACCTGATTGATGTGATAAGCTTTTATGTGTACGTTATTCTGGGGTATGATGCAGACAGCTTCCAGTCTATGGGCGGAACACAGTGGTTTGCAAAAGCCCAGCAGATTGCACAAAACTCCCAGAACAGAAACTATGAAGGCTGGAATGTCATTAATGAGCCCCGAAGCCGTACCATACTGATCAATGAGATCATCAACCCGAACTGGAGCCAGTTGCGTTCCACAATGTATACCTATCACAGAGCGGGACTGGATAATTTATTCAATCAGGATCAGACTGCCGCAAAAAAAGTAATTTTTGATGCTTTATTGCAGTTAAAAAGATATGAAAACTCATTCCAGCAATCTTATTATTTCAATCTGTTTCTGGATAATAAAAGTGACGAAATCTTCAATGTTTTCAATTCCGGGAACAACGGAGGTATTGTTATGAACGACCTTAAACAGCTGATGATGACTCTTTCTCCGAAAAATTCTGAGAGCAAATGGAGTAAATGGAAATAAAGATCCTTCACTTTAAGTTATTGAATACTTAATTCTATATTCTATATTTGCATTACTTAAAGTAATCAGCCATTATCCATGCTTTCGAGAATTTATATTAAAAATTTTGCCCTGATTGATACCCTGGAAGTATCATTACATAACGGTTTGCAGGTGATCACCGGAGAAACAGGAGCAGGGAAATCTATTATTTTAGGTGCTTTGAGGCTGATCTTGGGTGAAAGGGCAGATGTAAAATCTATTTCCAGTGCAGAAGAAAAAAGCATTGTGGAAACCGAGTTTGCTTTGAATAACCAGTTCAAGAAATTCTTCATTGAAAATGATCTGGATTATGAACACCAGACTATCATCAGACGAGAAATACTTCCTTCAGGAAAATCCAGGGCTTTTATTAACGATGTACCTGTAACGCTTGATGTTCTTAAAGAGCTGTCTTCACAGCTGATTGATATCCATTCCCAGTTTGAAACGTCCAATCTCTTTACACCGGAATACCAGTTTAAAATTATTGACGGACTTTCCGAAAATAAAAAAGCAATAGAAGACTATCAGAATGAATTTTCAGATTTCCAGAGCTTAAAAATACAGCTAAAAAAACTTCAGACCCAACTTTCCGAAAACAGAAAAGAAAGCGATTACAAAGAATTTCTGCTGAACGAACTGGAAGAGCTGAAACTGGATGATGTAGATTATGAAGATCTGCAGAACCAGCTTTCCATTCAGGAAAATGCAGAAATGATCTCCGAAAATCTTGTGCAGATCCTTTCAAGATTCCACCAGGAAGAAGTTGGGATTCTGTCCTTTTTTAATGAAGCTAAAAATAAACTGTCAAAAATATCAGAAGTTTCAAACAGCTTTTCCGAACTTGATGAAAGGCTGGAAACCTCTTTTGTAGAAATAAAAGACATTATTTCCGAGCTTGAAAACGAAGCCGGGAAAATAGAGATCAACCCCGCAAGCCTTGCCATTCTTGTTGATCTTAATAATAAAATCAATTCCCTGTTTCTGAAGCATAACGTTTCGGACATCAATGAACTGAAAGAGCTCAGAGACCAGCTTGCAGGAGAGCAGAAAGGAGCCTCTGAACTTGAAGATCATATTGCAGAAATTCAGGATACTATCTCTAAAAAAGAAAAAATACTTCAGTCTCTTGCGGAAAAACTTTCCAAGAACAGGAAGAAATCAGTTCCTCTCTTTGTAAAAAAAGCGGAAGGACTTCTTAAAAAGCTCGGCCTCGAAAAAGCCAGAGTGGATATTGAACTTCAGGATACACAGGAGTTTAACGCATTCGGGAAAGAAAATATCCAGCTGCTTTTCCAGGCCAATTCCGGTTTCCCTTTAAAGCCTATCCAGACAGCTATTTCCGGTGGTGAAAGATCCAGGGTAATGCTTGCCGTGAAAAAGATCATTGCCGAAAGTGATGAGCTTCCAACCCTTATTCTGGATGAGATTGATACCGGAGTTTCAGGAAAAGTAGCAGAAGAGATCGGAAACCTGATGAGAGAAATGGCTACGGATATGCAGCTTATTGTTATTTCCCACCTGGCACAGGTTGCCGCGAAAGGAAATGATAATTACAAAGTTGTAAAACGCGATATTTCCGGGAAAACGCAGTCTACCATTATTCCTCTGAATACCGAAGAAAAACTGAATGAAATTGCCCAGCTTCTCTCAGGAAGTAAAATCACCGAAGCAGCACTGGCACAGGCGAAAGAATTAATAGGCTAAAAAACTGTAACATATTTTACATTATATTTACTAATATAAAAACTAAAATATGTTTCTAAAGTTCCTGAAGCTTGAATTCAAAAGCTTTTTCAGAGGCACTTCTTTAGGCGTGAATCTTGCCATGAAGATCCTTCGTTTTATAGCAATCCTCTATTTTATGGCATGTTTGGCAGGAGGTGCTTTTGCCGCGTTCTTCTATGTACGCGACGA
The DNA here is from genome assembly GCF_014207845.1 of Chryseobacterium shigense. Lineage (NCBI taxonomy): Bacteria > Pseudomonadati > Bacteroidota > Flavobacteriia > Flavobacteriales > Weeksellaceae > Chryseobacterium > Chryseobacterium shigense. The sequence continues at coordinate 201,123 of NZ_JACHLC010000002.1, read as the reverse complement.
GATGCATCAGGATCCTGTGAAAGTAGTTTCAAAATTCCTGGTTATCGTCTGGGCGGCAGATCTTATCCTGAAATACATCTGGCAGGAAATGCCCACCCAGAATATCAAACCGTTTCTTACTCAGAATATTCCGAAGAATACACTGGTGAATTATATGCTGGTGAAAACCTTTCTTTCCGCATTAAGCTGGCTGAATTCGCTGTTCTTTATTACATTTTCAGTCATTGCATTATTCAACGGGTACAGCGTTATAGGTATTCTTGCCTGGTTTATAGGAATTTCTCTGCTGTTTTATCTTAATAATTTTATCAATATCCTGTTTAATGACAAAGAAACTATTGTTATTGTCATAGGTTGTATATTGGCTGCGGTTGCCGGGCTTGGGTATTATAATATTGTACCGGTACTGTCTTACTCAGAGCAATTTATAGACGGGTTTTATCACAGTCCTTACTTCATTGCAGTTCCGGTTATCCTGTTTTCTGTGCTTTGGATAATCTGTTTCAAGCATGTACGTAAGGAATTTTACCTCGATCAGGGATTGGAAGCTAAAAAACAGTTCGGAAAAACAGAAAATATTGCTTTCCTGAATAAATACGGAGTAATAGGAACATTTATCAATAATGATATTAAAATGCTGAGGCGCAATAAAGTAGCAAAAGGAATCCTGATCGGAAGTTTCTTATTTCTTTTCTATGGATTGCTGATGTATACCTCTACAACATATAAAAGACCTGCGATGATGATGTTTATGGGACTCTTTGTAACAGGAGGTTTCCAGTTTCTTTTCGGGCAGAGGGTTCCTGCTTTCGACAGTTCCTATTACCCCCTGATGATGACACTGAATGTACCTTACAAAGAATATCTCAAAGCAAAATGGTGGCTGATTAATATCGTGACGGCGGCTTCAATTATTATAGCACTATTTTACGCTTATTTCGGCTGGGAAGTTTATATAACGTTTTTTGCAGCGGGATTATATAATATCGGGGTGAACTCACAACTTACACTTTGGTCGGGAGCATTTAACAAAAACCAGATTGATCTGAATTCAAAAGAAAAAAGAATAGGACAGAAAAACAGTTTTAATCTTAAATCCATGCTTCTTCTGATTCCGAAAATGTTACTTCCGATGGGTGTTTTTGCCCTTACGAAATACTTCTTTGGAATTACGGCCGGAGTTGTAAGTATTGCAGTTTTAGGACTTGCAGGGTTCCTGTTCAGGGAAAAAATATTCAATATCATCGTCAAACAATATAAAAGAGAAAAGTACAGTACGCTGGACGCATTTAAAAACAAAGGTTAACCTATGATTACTATCAATAACTTATCCAAAACATACGGAACTGCTACAGTTCTTAATATTGAGCATCTTGAAATTCCAAACGGGGAAACATTTGGCCTTGTAGGAAATAATGGTGCGGGAAAAACAACGCTTTTCAGTCTTATGCTTGACCTGATCCAGCCTACAACAGGTTTTGTAAGCATCGAAGATATCAAAGTGAATGAATCAGAAGCCTGGAAAAATAAAGTGTCAGCTTTCGTGGATGATACTTTCCTGATCGGTTATCTTACCCCTGAAGAATATTTCTATTTCATCGGGGAACTGAGAGGCCAGAATAAAGCTTCCATAGATGAATTTTTAAAGCCTTTCCATGATTTTTTTAATGGCGAGATCCTTAATTCGGGAAAGTATGTCCGTGACCTGTCAAAAGGAAACCAGAAAAAAGTTGGAATTGTAGGTGCAGTTATCGGAAATCCGGATATCATTATCCTTGATGAACCTTTTGCCAATCTGGATCCTTCTACCCAGATCAAGCTTAAAAACCTGATCAAAGAACTTTCAAAGCAGGACGGGGTTACTTTCCTGATTTCAAGCCACGATCTTTCCCATACTACGGAAGTATGCAACAGAATAGTTGTGGTTAACAAAGGGCAGCTTGTAAAAGATATCCAGACCAATCCGGAGACATTACGGGATCTTGAACAGTACTTTGCAGATCAGGTTTCTTCTTCTCCAATGGTTTAATTCAGATCAAAAAGTAATGAGCATAGAATCACAAAACGTTACAGACTATCCTAACACCAATACCATTTTTATGGTATGGAAGCTTAATGAAAGTCCCCAGCTGAAAAGTATTTTTCAACAGCTTTGTGCTTTGGTTCTCAACCTTAATAATTCGGTCTTCAACAGGTTTCCGGACAGCCGGGCAAGCTGTGTCATGGGAATCGGTTTTGAAGCCTGGAAAAAACTGGACCTTCCAACGCCTTTGCCTAAAGAACTGACTAATTTTGAGGAAATTAAAGGAATAAAGCATACCGTCGTCTCCACACCGGGAGATCTTCATTTCCATTTGAGAGCAGATAACAAGAGTCTTATTTTCGATATGGCCATCGAGATTTCAAAGCTTCTGACCCCAGTTGCTGAAAGTATTCTTGAAATTCATGGATTTAAATATTGGGATGCACGTTCTATTCTCGGTTTTGTGGATGGAACAGAAAACCCGCACGGGGAGAATCGTGATTATTTTGCAAAAATAGGGGATGAAGATTCTCATTATAAAGGCGGAAGCTATTTATTTGTCCAGAAATACCTTCACAATATGAATGCCTGGAAAGGGCTTTCCACAGAAGAACAGGAAAAAGTGATAGGAAGATCAAAAGAAAATGATATTGAAATGTCTGATGATGTCAAGCCTTCCAACTCCCATATCGCCTTAGCCAATATTGAAGATGAAAATGGGGAAGAACTTAAAATTGTCAGAGATAATATGCCTTTCGGAAGCCCGTCTTCCAATGAATTCGGGACTTATTTCATTGCTTATTCAAATACATTCACCACAACGAAGAAAATGCTGACAAATATGTTTATCGGTGATCCGCCCGGAAATTACGACAGGATTTTAGATTTCAGTACAGCAGTTACCGGAACACTTTTCTTTGTTCCTACCAAGAATATGCTGGATGAATTTTCCGGATAGTTAAAAAATGCCGGACAAGTATTACCAAAAATAAAAGCCTCAGAATTTCTGAGGCTTTTCTGCTATTTAGTCTGTAATTCCAGCAATTTATTTCAGGCTTCCTACCATATCTTCAGGCTTCACCCATTCATCAAACTGTTCGGCAGTTAAAAGTCCCAGGTTAACAGCCTCTTCTTTTAAGGTAGTTCCGTTCTTGTGGGCTGTTTTTGCAATTTTTGCAGCATTTTCATAGCCGATATGGGTATTTAGGGCCGTAACAAGCATTAATGATTTGTCTACAAGCTCTTTAATTCTCTCGTGGTTAGGTTCAATACCTTCAGCACAATGATCATTGAAGGAAATACATGCATCCGCAATCAACTGGGCAGATTGAAGGAAATTGTAAGCCATCACAGGCTTGAAAACATTCAGCTCATAATTTCCCTGTGTTCCTGCAAAAGAAATCGTAGTATCATTTCCGAGAACCTGGGCGCAAACCATAGTCATTGCCTCATTTTGTGTAGGATTTACCTTTCCCGGCATAATTGAGGACCCCGGCTCGTTTTCCGGAATGTGAATTTCACCAATTCCTGAACGCGGTCCTGAAGCCAGTAACCTGATATCCTGGGCAATCTTAAATAAAGATACAGCCAATTGTTTTAAAGCTCCATGAGACTCTACAATCGCATCGTGAGCGGCTAAAGCTTCAAACTTATTCTCAGCCGTGATAAATGGATGATGGGTAAATTTGGCAATGTATTCTGCAACCTTCACATCATAACCGTTCGGGGTATTAAGACCTGTACCTACAGCAGTTCCGCCTAAGGCAAGTTCAGAAAGATGAGGTAATGTATTTTTTAAAGCTCTCAACCCGAATTCAAGCTGGGCTTTATATCCTGAAAACTCCTGTCCCAATGTAAGTGGAGTGGCGTCCATAAGGTGGGTTCTCCCTATTTTTACGATATCTTTGAAAGCTTCTGCTTTTTCAGCAAGCGTATTCTTTAGTTTTTCAACGGCCGGAATTGTTACTTCAACCACCTTTTTATAAGCGGCAATATGCATCGCTGTGGGATAAGTATCATTGGAAGACTGGGATTTATTCACATCATCATTCGGATGAATTTCAGATTGGTCACCTAAAGTTCCGCCGTTATTAACGTGTGCCCTGTTTGAGATTACTTCATTAACATTCATATTCGACTGGGTTCCCGAACCGGTCTGCCAGATCACTAATGGAAACTGATCATTTAGCTTTCCGTTAAGAATCTCATCACACACTTTACCAATCATATCTCTTTTTTCTGCCGAAAGAACTCCAAGATCAGTATTGGTATAGGCTGCAGCTTTCTTTAAATAAGCAAAAGCTTCAATGATCTCATGCGGCATAGAACCTTCCGGTCCGATCTTAAAATTATTTCTTGAACGTTCAGTCTGTGCTCCCCAAAACTTGTCTGCGGGCACCTGAACATCTCCCATAGTATCCTTTTCGATTCTGTAATTCATTGTGATTGAAATTTTTATAAAGTTAATCATAAACGAAGAAACCCGCAATTTATAATCATTATAAATATCAATGCGGGTGACTGATTTTACTCATGTTTTTTAAGGATGACGTATTTTTGCATTAAAGAAAAAGTAGAATGGATTTTAGATATCAGGATCCGTATCCGATCCAGAAAGATGATACGGTGTATAAAAAGCTTACATCAGATTATGTAAAGGTTGAAATGTTAGGAGACAGGGAAATTTTAACGGTTGATCCGAAAGGGCTTGAACTTCTTGCTGAAGAAGCTATGGCTGATGTTTCTTTCATGCTCCGTTCTTCACACCTTGAAAGTCTCAGAAGAATCATCGATGATCCGGAAGCTACTGATAATGACAGATTCGTGGCTTATAACCTGTTACAGAATGCCGCGGTTGCTGTTGAAGGAGCTCTTCCTTCATGTCAGGATACAGGAACGGCTATTGTTATGGGAAAAAAAGGGGAAAATGTTTATACCGGAGTTGATGACGGCGAGTATCTGAGCAAAGGGATTTACAATACCTATCAGAAAAGAAACCTCAGATATTCCCAGGTAGTGCCTTTAACCATGTTTGATGAAAAAAATTCAGGATCAAACCTTCCGGCACAGATTGATATCTATGCCAAAAAAGGAGATTATTATGAATTTTTATTTTTAACGAAAGGAGGAGGTTCCGCTAACAAAACATTCTTATATCAGAAGACCAAATCATTATTAAATGAAAAGTCTCTTGAAGAATTCGTTAAAGAAAGAATATCCGATCTTGGAACGGCTGCATGCCCGCCATATCACCTTGCACTTGTAATCGGGGGAACTTCTGCTGAAGCGAATCTTGCTGCCGTGAAAAAAGCATCAGCAAAATATTATGACCATCTTCCGACAGAAGGAAGTGAGGCAGGACAGGCCTTCAGAGACCTTGAATGGGAAGCCAAAGTTCAGAAAATCTGCCAGGAAAGTGCAATCGGGGCACAGTTCGGAGGAAAATACCTTACCCATGACGTAAGAGTAATCAGACTTCCGCGTCACGCTGCTTCCTGCCCGGTTGGAATGGGAGTTTCATGCTCTGCAGACAGGAATATCAAAGGAAAGATTACCAAAGAGGGGATTTTCCTTGAGCAGCTTGAACAGGATCCAAAAAGATTTTTACCGGATACACCTCCGCATCTCGAAGAAGCTGTTGCAATTGATCTGAATAAGCCGATGCCCGAAATTTTGGCAGAACTATCAAAATATCCTATCAAAACAAGGTTGAAATTAAACGGAACCTTGATTGTTGCCAGAGATATTGCCCATGCAAAGATCAAAGAGATCATCGACAGTGGAAAACCAATGCCTGAATATTTCAAAAATCATCCTATCTATTATGCAGGACCAGCGAAAACTCCGGAAGGAATGGCCTCGGGAAGTTTCGGACCGACAACTGCCGGAAGAATGGATGTGTATGTGGATGAATTCCAGAGCCACGGGGGAAGTATGATCATGCTTGCCAAAGGAAACAGAAGTAAGGACGTAACCAATGCGTGCGGTAAATACGGAGGCTTTTATCTTGGATCTATCGGAGGACCGGCTGCTATTCTTGCCAAAGACAATATCGTTTCCGTAGACGTTGTGGATTTCCCGGAATTAGGAATGGAAGCAGTAAGAAAAATCGAGGTAAAAGATTTCCCTGCGTTTATTATTACCGACGATAAAGGCAACGATTTCTTTGCTGATCTTGCTCATTAATTAGTTTAAAATCAAAATAAATTATAAAATAGGGCTTGTATCTTTTGTATACACCACAAAAAAGTCCTATTTTTGCCTAAAATCTTTAAGAGAATGATAACGATTTTATCAGCATTTTGGCCGTTCTACCAGTTCCTTTGGACCATATTCTTTATTACTATGTTCCTGGTTGGGTTCTGGTGTATCTTCATGTTCTTCGGTTTGGTAATCCCAATGTGGTTAACTGAAGGCCTGAAAGAATATTTTGGAAAAGTAAAGCCTTTCGATCCTGAAGATATCAGAAGAAAAGAGCTTAATGAGCAGGAAGGTGTAGAAGTAATCTTCAGTAATCCTAAAGGGAACGGACCTTTCATCCACGATCACGGACATCATCATTAATTGATTGTCATTGCTTTTTCACATGAATTCTGAAAAAGTAATATCAAAGCAAAACAACATATATAAACCGCTTAATTTTTTAGGCGGTTTTTTTATTTTTATCCGTTTCTCAGTTTCTCAGGGGAAACTCCAAATTTCTTCTTGAATGCGCGGGTGAAATTCTGCACATATTCATAGCCGCATTCTATAGCAATTTCTTTGATCATAATATCCTTATCAATAATCATTTTCTTTGCCTTAAGCATTCTCAATTCCGAAATATAATCTGTCACAGTCATACTATATTGAGCCTTAAATTCTTTTCTGATCTTATTCTGGCTGATACCTGTTAATTTTCCGATATCTTCTGCTCTGATATTTTTATGGTAGTTTTCATCAATGAACTTTTTAACGGCAAAAGAAACTCCCGGTTCCTCCTCCATTTTATTTTTTTCATTGAACTGCTCAAAAATAAGGATGAGAAGCTTAATGATTTTGGCTTCAACAAACAATCTCTGCATCATCCCTTTTTTTGAATAGCCGATTAACTCTTTTACAATCATATGCATTTCCACAGTCATATACGGAGGTGTTCTTTTATGCAGGAAAATATAATTGTTCCTGATCATGTTTTCAAGAATTTCAGCATTTTCCTTACTGGATTCCGGGTCAATCAGATTAAAGATATATTGGTAATTAATCTGTATCTGGAAATATTTTATTGTTTCCTGGTTTTCTGTCCAGAGTTCCGTTGTGCTTTCCCGGGAAGAATAGTGAAGAATATACTGGTTTTTTCTGAACAGGAATTTTGTATCACAGTCATTAGCTTCCAGCCGGATATTGGGACTCAGCAGAAAAAGGAGGCTGAAACTGGCCTTACTTTCAATCATATGCAACCTTGAAAATTTTTCAGGCTGTTGATCTTCCTGCATCACAATCTTGATGTTTTCGGAGCTGAACAGTAATCCGTTCTTGGATAGATTCTTCATATGAAATCGTTTTACAGGATGGTACAATTTGAAATAAAACCTTTACACAGGATAACAGAAAGTTTGGTAATGATAACTCGGCGTTAAGAATGTAAGGTAATTTTGCGCAAAATTAAATTAAATTTAGAATAATTAAAAATAATATTTAATATGTTTCAAAATTTACATTTTGCAATACGTAAAATAAGAGCAGGTCTGACTGTGCTAATCATTGCAGGAAGTTATCTATATGCCCAGCAATGGGAGGATGTAGGAGGTGTAACAGGAGTTTCAGCATCAGGAAGCAGTTATAATAATCTGGTAGTAGATCAAACCGGAAATTATTACCTTTCCTATTACGATACTTCCGTTGCCAAAGGCTCTGTGCAGAAATTTAACGGAACTTCATGGTCTTATGTCGGAGGAAATGCAGGAATTACAGAAGGAACAGCAACCTTTAATTCATTATCAGTTGATGCTGCCGGAAATATTTTTTACACCAACCAGATTGGTTATCCCGGGTCAGGAATTGCGGTACAGCAGTTTAACGGGACTTCATGGTCATCGCTTCCCAATGTTACAGCATCAGCAGCTAATTATCATGCCTCAGCCGTATCTCCATCCAATGTGCTGTTTACATTTGGAGGGCAAAATTCAGGAACAGTGCAGCGTTATGTGAACGGAGCGTGGGAACAGGTAGGAAATACAGGATTTTCCAACGGAGCCTCGTTTGCAGAAATGGTTATAGGATCTGATCAGAAAGTATATACCTGTAATGTATCTGCGGGAGTAAGGGTGTATCAGAACAGTACCTCTGCTTCGGCTACAGATACATGGGATTTGGTTGGAGGAAGTATTGTTGATGCTGCTTCCTCTTCGGAACAGTACACATCAGATATTGCTATAGACGGGAATAACAATCTTTATGTAGCTTATGTTTCCAGTTCAGACAACGGCCAAAAATTAAATGTGAAAAAGTTTGAAGGAAATGCGTGGGTACAGCTTGGTGAAGCCAACTTTTCAAATGGCAAGGTACAGCATGTGGCTATAGCGGTTACTTCTTCGGGACAGCCTTATGTTGTTGCCAGCCGCTTTGAAAATGATAATCTGTTGAGAAATACAGTTTATAAATTTGATGCAGCCGTACAGAATTGGGTAAATCTTGGTGGAGATTTTATTTCTGCCGGAGAAGCAAGATACAATGACCTGGCTATAGACAGGGTAAATAATTATCTGGTACTGGCTTATTCAGAGGGTCTTACCAAAGTGAAAAGGATTTCTTTGGACGGAGTTCCGCCGGGTTGTACCAATACAGATCCGGGAAGTAATCCGGGAGATACAGGCTGTGTTACCTTTACTTACCGCGGACAGCAGGTTACTTATGCAACTGTAAGAGGAGGTGACGGAAAAATATGGCTTCAGCAAAATCTCGGAAGTTCTCAGGTTGCTTCTGCAATGGGGGATGAGGCATCATACGGAGACCTTTTCCAATGGGGAAGATGGGATGACGGGCATCAGCTTAGAAATTCAGCTACGGCTGCTCCAACATCACCTAATTCACCGGACGGATTAAACGGTCTTAATGCCTTTATCATCGGATCTCCTTCATGGTGGGGAACATTTGCGGCTACCGATAAATGGACGGCTTCAAATCCTGCCAATGTTTCCGGTACTGCCGGAGCAGATCCGTGCCGTGCCGTAGGATCAGGCTGGAAAATGCCGTCCCAGGCTGAATGGACGGATATTGTTAACGCAGAAAATATGGACAATCCGGGAACAGCTTACAACAGCCGCCTGAAACTTCCGGCATCCGGTTACAGAAGTTCTTCATCCGGAGCTCTTACTTTTACAGGGCAGAGAGGATATTTCTGGAGCTCGGATACATCAAACTCAGGAGGGAAGTATCTGTATATAGGTTCTACCATTGCCAATCCTTCATCCGGAGCTATGAGAGGGCAGGGATCTGCAGTGAGATGTATTAAAACGGCTTCCGCACTGGGAACATCAGATATCATTAAAAATACTGAAACAGCAGGGATATATCCTAATCCTACCAATGGTATTCTTAACATCAAAGCAGATTCACTGATTGAAAGCGTGAATATTATCAATATGGTTGGACAAAGACTTAATAACGTGCAGTTCAACAACAACCAAATCAATTTGAACGGTCTTCCGAATGGAATTTATATTGTAGAATTAAAATTAAAGAACGGACAGAGCTTTTCTAAGAAAATTATTAAAAATTAGGTCCTGATACGTTTGATTGATTGACAAAGGCTTTTTCAGGAAAGCCTTTTGTTATGAAATACACAGATTGATTTATTTTAAAACATAGTTCATTACAATTGGTTTTATTACAAAGACTCGTGATTTTTTTCCACGGGTCTTTTTTTGTGGCATCTTTTCAATAAAAAAATGAACGGCTTAAAGAAAAATAAATCCTATATTCGATAAAAAAATAATAAAATGAGAAAATTTTATTCCCTTATTTACCTGTTTATTACAGCTTTTGTTTTTGGACAGATTAACTATACAGTTACTCCCAATCCGTTCAATGAAACAAATACTGTTACTTTAACAGTTCCGGGAGATCAGATTGATGAAACAGCGTGGGGCGTTTCGAATAATGCCGTTTATATCTGGTCGTGGTCTCTGGATACCAATTACCAGAACAGCCAGGATTGCCCTACAAACGGGAGCTGGAATAATTCCAATGAACTGAATAAACTTACTTATAATTCAGGAACCGATACTTATTCCATGACCTTTACTCCAACTACTTTTTATGGAAGAACAGGAATCGGAAGATTTGGATTTTTATTAAAAGATAAAACCGGATCTCACCAAACTCCGGATACCTTTGTGAATGTTGGAATTTTAAATTTAAGCCTGACCAATCCGGCAGCCAATAGCTTAACGACAGTTCCGGCAGGAAACTCAATTAATATAACTGCAACAACCAATGTCGCAGCAACATTTCAGTTAAAGGCAAACGGAGCAGTTGTAAATTCTACTTCTACACCTTCACAATCTTACAATTACAGTTATACGGTGACTCAGGATGCGAACATGGAACTGATTGCAACAGACACCAATTCAAATACCAAGAATGCCACTTTCATGCTGCAGGTTCCCAGAAATGTAGTTTCTGAAGCAATTCCAGGATGGATCAGACAGGGAATTAATTACAGCCCTACAGATCAGACGAAAGTAGGACTTGCCCTGTATGCTCCATATAAAAACTTCGTGCACGTTATCGGAAGTTTTAATAACTGGACCGTGAACGACACGTATTTAATGAAAAGGGATACAACAAACCCTGATCTTTACTGGATTGAGCTAACGGGACTTACTCCACAGCAGCTGTATACTTTCCAGTACAGAACAAATGATATGAAAATTGTGGCTGATCCGTTCTCACCACAAATCCTGTCTTCTTATGATGACCAGTGGATCTCAGCTGCTACTTACCCGAATTTACCGGCATTCCCGGCTGGGCAGAACTTTGAGGTATCTACGTTCAAAACAGGACAAACTCCTTATAACTGGCAGGTAACCAATTTCCAAAGACCTGCTAAGGAAAACCTGATGGTGTATGAATTACTTCTGAGAGATTTTACACAGGAAAAAAACTGGCAGTCATTAATCAATAAGATACCATACTTAAAGAATTTAAATATTAATGCTATTGAGCTCCTTCCTATTATGGAGTTTGAAGGAAACCTTTCCTGGGGCTACAATACTTCTTTCCACTATGCCTTGGATAAAGCATATGGAACTCCTGAAAAATTCAAAGAATTTGTTGATCTGTGCCATCAGAATGGAATAGCGGTTATTCTGGACATTGCATTTAACCATGCAACAGGCCGTTCACCATTGGCAAGACTTTGGAATATTGACCCGGATGGAGACGGTTATGGTGATATCGCAGCCAATAACCCTTATTTTAACCAGGTTCCGAAGCATTCCTATAATGTATTTAATGATTTCAACCATACAAGTCCTTCAACTCAGTATTACGTTGAAAGAAGTCTTCAGCAGTGGCTTACTGAATATCATATTGACGGATTCCGTTGGGACCTTACCAAAGGATTTACACAAAGCTGCTCTGAAAATGATGAAACCTGTACCAATGCTTACCAGCAGGACAGAGTGGATATTATGAAAAACTATGCCGATAAGCAGTGGGCAATTGATCCGAATTCTTATATGATCTTCGAACACCTGGGGACAGACGCAGAAGAACAGCAATGGGCCAACTACAGAATTGCTGAAGGAAAAGGAGTAATGCTTTGGAATAAGCAAACCGATCCTTACAACCAGAATACAATGGGTTATAAAGAAAACAGTGACTACGACAGGATGAATCACAGTCTTCACGGCTTCACAAATATGTCTGCTGTAGGTTACGGAGAAAGCCATGATGAAGAAAGATTAATGTTTAAAAACCTTGCTTACGGAGCGGTTAACGGAGGGTACAATGTAACTAACCTTAATACGGCACTTGAAAGAATGAAAACTTTCGGAGCGACATTTTTCACAATTCCCGGCCCGAAAATGATCTGGCAGTTTGGTGAATTGGGTTATGAATTCAGTATCAACAGATGTGCAGACGGTTCCATAAACAGCGGATGCAGAACGGATGAAAAACCTATTGCTTTTACACTAGGATATGATACGAATGCAAACAGAAAATCAGTATATGATACCTGGGCTAAAATCATCAATATCAGAAATACTTATCCGGTTTTCAAATCGAAGACCTATTCAATCGAATCTAATAATCTGACCAATGATCCTGATGGGTTAATCACAAGAATTTATGTATATGATAATTCAGTAGCAGGAGTGAAAAACGTAGTGGTTCTGGCTAACTATACTACTTCATCCCAGAATGTGGTTCCTTACTTCCCTTATACAGGCCAATGGCAGAATCTGATGGATAACTCTGTTTCGAATATTGCTTCTACAACGGCTCCTATTACTTTACAGCCGGGAGAATTCAGAATTTTCGGAAACTATGCCGGAGCATTATCTACAATGGATGTGAATGCGGCTAATAAACTGTCACTTCAGATTGCAGATAACCCTGTGAAGAACGGTCTGGCAAAATTGGTTTATAGCAAAGCTAAAAACGGAGAGATCTTTATTTTTGATATGAGCGGTAAAAAAATGGATTCGTTTAAACTAAATGCAGAGAACGGAACCTATGAACTGAAGGCGAATTACCCGGCTGGAACCTATCTGGTTCACCTTAAAGCTGAAAACGGAATGGCAATTCAGAAAATGATTATCAAATAAATTGAATTTGAATTTAAATAGTAACAGAGGCTGCTTTTAGTGGCCTCTTTTTTTATCCGGTGATGCAGAAATGTTTTTTATAAAGTTGTTTGCATAATTAAACACAAGAATATAGAATATAATAACAGTAATCAATCCGCTATCAAAAGTTATTTTATCAAACTGGAAGGTAAAAATCTGCTTAATAGTGTTTATGATATACACAGGAAAATATAAAATTTTTTCCCAGTTAAAAATAAGTTGGGTAGTAATGAAGTAGATCAGAATGGCATAATTGAAAAAGCCATAGCCCAAAAGAAACCCTTTTTTCTCCCTCTTTTCTTTTAGCCAGCTAAAGGGTTTTGTAATAAAACGTTTAACCTCGGATTCGGACTTTTGAAGAAGATTGGACGTAGAAGTAAGATCGGATAGCAACCAATACCCATCAGATCTTATGAAAGGAAAAACCTGTAAAAGGCAATAGCAGGCAATAAAATAGGCCAGATAAAGCGAAGATGCATCATGGGTGAGTAAATAAATACCGTATAAAATCAGCATACATAATAGCTGCATATAAATTCCTGCCAGATTGGTAATCACTCTTTCTTGCTTATCGGCATGCCATACAGAGGAAATATTTGAATATAAAACCGGAAATATAAAATAAATCCCGAAGCCTATTTCCCCGTTCTTTCCGGTAAACTTCCTGCAGGCGGCAATATGGCCCAGCTCATGTAGGAACATGGTTGAGGTATAGATCACAACAACCCAGACAGGTGAAATGTTTGTAAAAGATGATAATGGGGTGTTTATCATTATGATAACCTGCAGTACAACAAGCAGTGAAAAGGTAATCCAGAACAGTTTTTTATTGAACAGGAAAGTGATAAATGAAGCTGTTTTTCCGGCAACAGAAGGTTTTAGGAGTTCCTTTTGAAATTTAATAAAGCTTTTCGGCTCTTTTGTTTCCGTAACAGAATGATTGAAAATAGGAATTTCTTCGAAAACTTTTTCGGTAAAACCCGCGAACTCTATTTCGCTGAAGTCATTGCTTTCAAAATCAGAATTAAAGTGTGTGGCAGCTTCTTTATAATTTTGTGATGTAGAAAGAATGTCGATTAATTTTTTTGTATCATCATTGATGATAAAATGTGTCCCGGAAACTTCCAGCACCCATTTCCCGGTTTGATATGGCGATAAAAAATAATCTGTTCGGATCAAAGACATAATTAATTATTTACAAGATCTGAAACAAGCTCTTCATTGTTACTAAGGTCAGAAATAGTTTCATCAAGCCATCGCACGATCTCCTTATAATCATTTTCTAAGGCTATATTTCTTGCATTGATAAACTGTTCTTTGCTGTAGGCTATAAGCTCTTCGGCAATTCCTGAAACATAAAATACCCTTTCTTCAAATTTGTCGAGACCGGATTCGTTATCAAGATTGTTTTCTTTTATAAACTCTTCTACACGTGACCTCACATAAGTCCATTGGTCGTTTTGAATATCTGCAGATAAATCTTCTATATCATCATTCATTTGTATTCCTTTGAAAATAAAAGTGTAAACTTCCTTCAGTTTCTCAGTGTTACCTCGTGACGAAAAAATATAATTCAGACCAATAATGGGAATGAAAGCAAGAGCGTGTTTTGCAACGGCATATTCCTCAAATTCTTTCAGGGTAAGAATCGGTTTAATAAGGGTATTATGCTTTTCTCTCGAAAGAGTAGTGTAATATTGAAGATTATTTTCATCAAGATGATCCCAGAATCCATGATCTTTTGGGAAAATTTCCGTCATGATTCTTACCGATTCCTGATGGCTTTTTACAGCTGAATAAAAGTCATAATTCTTAACCTCAATGCTGTTAACTTTATAATCTCCGTCTATAATTTTATCCATTTCAAGAGTAAAATAACAAAGATGCTCTATTGAAGTGGTAAACTTTTGAAGAAGCTCTTCATCATTAATAATGAAATTTTCCTTTAAAAAATAAGCTTGATTTCTAAAGAAATATAGCTGAGGTTGCGTATCTGCCATAGCTGTTTATTTAAATTCAAAAGTACCTGACTGTAATCAGGTACTTTGTAATTAACTTAAAGTCAAAACCAATTATCTGAATGTTCCCGGGTTAGTTGTTCCTGGATCAGTTGGAGTTGTTCCGCCACATGTTGGTTTTGGATTACATGGTTTTGGCTCACACGGAGCTGGATTGCAGTAGAATGTAAATTCTTTACGCTCTTCAAGTTTTTCGATTGAAAATTTTGCTAATTTTTCATTTAAATTGTTCATAATAAAAATTTATAGGGTTAAAAAAATTATAAAGGTCTTGCCAATACATTAAGCTTGTCTCCTGATCCGCTTCCGAAAACGATACGGAAAGCATCAGATGCATATCCGGATGCCGCACCTCTTCCTGATAAAGCGATGGTATAAGTTCCGGCAGGAAGTACCAGCTCACAGCTTGGGTTTAATTTGAAAGAACTGTTTACTGAGTTTGAAGATCTGTTGGAAAAAACAAACTCATCAACCACATAGCTGGCACTGGTGTCAATTCCGCTTGATGCAGGTGCACTCGTAAAAGCAAGAGCAGCTGCAATTATTCTTGCCTTTCCGTCTGATAATGTTCCTCCTGATGAATTTTGTACATTCGCAGAAAGATTAGAGGAAATGTAAACTACTGATCTTTGCTTAAGGGTAAAAGATGTAGAAAGCAAATTTGGGGTTGAAGCATATGTTCCGTTACCGGCAACATTTAATGTGGCATTGGCTGCAATGGCATCAGCTCCGGGAAGTGTATATGTTCCAAATGTTTCCAGGCCTTTTTTCACGGAAGTATCTCCATTGCTGTCTACATAAAGAGGAACCGTAGTATCAGCTCCGGTAAAAGCACTGGCATTATTCGTTATATTAAGTCCGTCTATTCTTACGGTAGGAGAAATTAAAGCTGTGCCCGTACTTCCAATATTGTCATCGATGATGCTGGAAGTTCCTCCCACATGAAGTTTTTCCTGAGGCTGGGTTATCATAATCCCGACATTTTGCTGGGCAAAAATATGTTGGCTTATGGTTAATAAAACGCCGGCAGATATTATTTTAAGATTGTTTTTCACGGTTGAAATAATTAAATTATAAATTGAATTACTGTGCAGGATATGCTATAATACTTATTGTATCAGATCCTCCTCCATAAGTTATTCTTAATGGAGTTTGGGCAGAATTGGTTGCTGCGGAAAGCGTAACGGCTAAAGTGTAATCTCCTGGAATGAGATATAAAGTATCATCGGATATAGTATAAAGTATTCCGTTAGTTACTTCGGTACTGTTTACAACATTATTATAGGATTTGACAGATTCTCCAAAATAGGTATTTAAAGAAATAGGACTTCCTGAAGGCACTTTTGAAAAACTGAATTTTGTTCCCCATGTTCTGTTGGAGCCATCTGTAATAGGAGTTCCGTCAGATGCTTTTCCAAATTTAAAGCTCGTAGAGGTGTTAAACTTAACAATACTTGGTGATGTTAAAGTGAAATCAAAGGAACGGATAACAGCATTTGTAGTTGTGGTTGCTGCTGTTTGATTGATAACACCAGCAGAAGGAATGTAGTCTTTTTCAATGTTTGACGTATTGATGGGATCAATCATTACTATCGGTGTGATAGTTTGAGATAACACAAGATCTCCGTTATCCGTTACAGAAACAGAGTGAAGATGTTCCGTCTTCGATTGATTTGTATTATTCAGTCCGTTTATCCTTACCGTTGGGCTTACAATATTCACTGAAGTCCCGGAAACAGGCTTGGTAGAAACAGTTCCTGAAATATGCAGTGCTTTTTGTGGAAGCTGGGTTGATATTCCTATCTGGGCTATAACATGAGTGGTGCTCAAAATAAAGCAGCTCAAAATAATTATATTTTTCATAGTTTGGTTTTTCTAATAGCTTGTAGGGGTAATACTGATGATCATTTGCTGTGAAGGCTGGGAGAGATTATTAACGCTGTCTGGTTTGTTGACTTCGAAATCCAGAATGCTGGATTGAGAGTAACCATATAAAGCTAGCGTATAGGTGCCTTTAGGGAGATACATATCTTTTCTAGGTTCAAGATAAAAGATACCTGCCGCCTGAGATTCACCGTCATCAGTTGTATTAAAGGGGATTATTACCTGCCCGAATGCAGTGTTGGTAAGAACACCTGAAGGAGCAGACGTGAACTTGTAGTAAGTCCCGAATAATCTTGCCTGTCCGTTTCTTAAGGTCTGCCCTGTAGTCGTGAGTCTTGAAAGCTCATCTGATGCAGTCATTCCCACTTTTGCTTCTACATGTACAATTGACGGATATTCCAACGTAAATGTCTGGCTTGCTACAGCACGGTCGGTACCTCCGGAAATTACAGTATCCGGTAAAGTGATTTTATAGGCTAGATTAGTCTGACTGTTATTGGCAATGACCAGGGTTCCGTTTGAATCCGCATATACTCTTTTTACAGAAGATGAGTTTTCATGTGCGGGATTATTTGTACTGTTTAATCCTTCAATTCGTATCACAGGCTGTAGTATACCTGTCCCGGATCCGGATATCTGCAAAGCCTGTTTAGGGGAGGAGGTGTTTATTCCTATCTGTGCGAAATAATGCGTACTGAAAAGCATAGCCGTTATGGCCATGAATAATTTTTTACTCGTCATTTGTTTGTGTGTTTTTTGTGTTCGCTTTAACTTCAGGAAGTTGAAACATTGCAAATGTATAAAAATTATTTTTTTAAAATTGCTAATTTTTCAAAAAAAAGCACGAAAAAATGTATTTTTAATTATTTTAACTAATTTTTATTAATTTATTTTAACTATTTATTAAAAAAAATTTAAATTTTATATTTTGTTTTTATTTTGAATGATGCTCAATTATAAATTGAGATTGAAATTTTAGTTGCGGTAATATGGCTATATTATTATGACGATTATAGTAAATCAATAAAAATAGAAAGAAAATTCATAATTGTATTTGGTGCATATTAAAATATGCCTGGTGAAAATTATTCATCTCCACTTCAAAGAAGGTGTTTATATGAAGTCTTTTCTCTGAAATTAGCACATCTGTAAATCAATCCGTATCTTTGCAAACTAAATTTTTGCTATGTCTAAGAGTTTAATTCCAAAACTGGAAGCTATAAAACAAAGATATAATGAGGTTGCTGATCTTATTATACAGCCTGACGTTATTTCAGATCAAAAAAAATATTCTTCTTTAAATAAAGAATACAGTGATTTGGGAAAGATTGTAAGAGTTTACGATCTGTACAAAGGTGCTTTGGATACCATCGAAGAATCTGATGAAATTATTGCAGACGGTTCGGACAGGGATCTGGTGGATCTGGCCAAAGAAGAAAAGCTGGAAGCCCAGGCTAAAATTCCGGATTTGGAAGAAGAATTAAAAGTTCTGCTGATTCCTAAAGATCCTGCGGACGACAAAAATATCATTGTAGAATTACGTGCAGGAACAGGAGGCGATGAAGCGGCTATTTTTGTAGAAGACATCTACAGAATGTATACCATGTACTTCAAAACAAAAGGCTGGAGACATGAGGTAACAGATTCCAATGAAGCTGCAAAAGGCTATAAAGAACTCATCATGAAGGTGGAAGGTGAAGGTGTATACGGGATTATGAAATTTGAATCCGGAGTTCACCGTGTACAGCGTGTTCCTGAAACAGAATCTCAGGGAAGGGTTCATACCTCTGCCATTACTATTGCAGTACTTCCGGAAGCTGAAGAAGTGGATGTGGAGATTAATCCTGCAGATATCGAGATGCAGACATCCCGTTCAGGAGGTGCCGGGGGACAGAACGTTAACAAGGTAGAAACCAAAGTGCAGCTTACTCACAAGCCTTCAGGTTTGGTGGTAGTATGTCAGCAGGCACGTTCTCAGCTGGCTAACCGTGAGCTGGCTATGGAAATGCTTCGTGCAAAATTATATGATATTAAACTTCAGGAAGTTCAGGGAGATATTGCTGCTCAGAGAAAAACAATGGTTTCCACAGGAGACCGTTCCGCCAAGATCAAAACTTACAACTATCCTCAGGGAAGGGTAACAGACCATAGAATTAATAAATCCATGTATAATCTGGATGCCTATATGAATGGGGATATTTCTGAAATGATAGACGCAGTTATCATGGCGGAAAATGCAGAAAAGATGAAGGGAGAAGAAGAAAATTATTAAGAAATAAATTATAAATTAAGCTCTTGAATCTCAAGAGCTTTTTTTGGCTTTGAGCTTATTGAATTTGAACCGAATTAAGAAACAAACTGAATATGAAAAATTTTAAAATCATTATATTTCTGATGCTGTCCATACTGAGTCAAAATCTTTTTGCCCAGACAGAAGTGAAGAAACCATCAGAAGTTTTTGAAATGTACTTCGGAACCTTTGTTAAAAATGACGATGCTGCGCTTTCCAGGCTTAATGATTATTTAAAACCTACCGTAGAAGGAGAAAATGCTTACCAGGTAGATTTTAAAACAGTTGCTCAGGATATGATGAAAGAAAGTACGGATAACTTTTTATCTGTTTTTTCCCAGGCTACAGCAGATGCCTGCAGAAAAGAAGCTGAAGCATACTTTACAGCTATGATAGAGAATTTTAAAAACGGAAAACTTTCTGTTAAAGATGTAAAAATTATCCGGAATGAATATGTGGAAGACCAAAAAATTGCTGAGGTTACTTATTCCGTAAGCTTCAGGGTGCCTGCAAAATTTGCCGATATTCCATCGGGAGATGTTAAAACGGTTAAGCCTGAAGACCTTAAGAAATATCTTTTTCAAAGTGTACAGGATTTTAAAAATGCAGATAAAATAGTATCAACAGAGCAGAAATTCAGTTTATATCAGCTTAGTGAAGGCGGAAAAATATACTATTGGAATGGAAGCCCCGATGAAATTGTTTCAGGATTAACAGATTTTTATTTTGAAAGTTTCGGAACTAAATAAGTATCCCTTTAAAATATAATACTCTTTAAGAGAAAGCTCTGGTTTCAGGACTTTTTTTATTTCACATACTTTATGTATTTTTGATAAAACCCTTGATTATGAATTTTAAGCCTATCTTATTAACCGCTGGAGTTTTGTTTTCAGCAACTTTTTATTCTCAAAAAATGAATTATCCTAAAGCAGTAAAAGGAAGTCAGACGGACACTTATTTCGGTAATGCCGTTGCAGACCCATTCAGAGACCTTGAAAACGATTCTGATGCCACAAAGAAATGGGTAGATGATGAGGTAGCCTACAGCCAGAATTATCTTTCAAAAATTCCATTCAGAAATAAAATTAAAGATCAGCTTACAGAAATATGGAATTACGAGAAAATCTCAGCGCCATTCAAAGAAGGAGACTATACTTACTATTATAAAAATGATGGTCTTCAGGCGCAGTCTATTTTATACAGAACAAACAATAAGACCAAGGCAACGGAAATATTTTTAGATCCGAATAAATTTTCAGAAAAAGGAACAACGTCACTTTCCAATCTGTCGTTCAACAAAAAAGGAAACCTTGCGGCATACTCAATTTCTGAAGGCGGAAGTGACTGGAATAAAATCATCATTATCGATGCCGTTACCAAAAAACAGCTTGACGAAACACTTCTGGACGTAAAATTCAGCGGAATTTCGTGGCAGGGTGATGAAGGCTTCTACTATTCCAGCTATGATAAACCGAAAGAAGGAACCGTACTTTCCGGAATGACCGATAAGCATAAAGTATATTTCCATAAATTAGGAACAAAACAGTCTGAAGATAAATTGATTTTCGGAGGTGATAAAACACCCAGAAGATATCTTGGAGCAGGGGTTTCGGAAGACCAGAGATATCTGATCATTTCTGCTGCCAATGCAACCAATGGAAATGAATTGTACATTAAAGATTTGAAAAAAGGAGGTGATTTTGTACAAATTAATAAAGGATTTGATATCAATGTTAGTATTGTAGATACTCACGGTGATGATCTTTTTATCTTTACCGATAAAGATGCTCCTAACATGCGTCTTGTAAAAACCAGCATTGCCAATCCTTCACCGGAAACCTGGAAAGATGTGATCCCGCAGACAGAAAATGTTCTGGGAATATCTACCGGAGGCGGATATTTCTTTGCAACCTACATGGTTGATGCCATCGACAAGGTAAAGCAGTTTGATAAAACAGGAAAACTTATCCGGGAAATTGCCCTTCCGGGAAAAGGGAATGTAGGCGGTTTTGGAGGTAAAGAAGAAGAAAAAGAGCTTTATTACTCTTTCAGCAACTATATTACACCGGGGACCACTTATAAATTCAATGCAGATTCAGGAAAATCGGAAGTTTATCAGAAGCCGAAAGTGAAATTTAATCCGGACGATTATATTTCTGAACAGGTATTTTACACCTCAAAAGATGGTACAAAGGTTCCAATGATGATTAATTATAAAAAAGGAACAAAACTGGATGGCAAAAACCCCACAATCCTGTATTCTTATGGTGGGTTCAACATCAGTCTTCAGCCTTCATTCTCCGTAGTTAATGCAATTTGGATGGAAAACGGAGGAATTTATGCAGTGCCAAATATCCGCGGCGGTGGTGAATATGGTAAAAAATGGCACGATGCAGGAACAAAAATGCAAAAGAAAAACGTTTTCGAAGACTTTATTGCTGCAGGAGAATATCTGCAGAGCAAAGGCTATACTTCAAAAGAATATATGGCATTATCTGGAAGATCGAATGGCGGATTGCTTGTAGGTGCAACCATGACTATGCGTCCTGATCTTGCAAAGGTAGCCTTCCCTGGTGTAGGAGTTCTGGATATGCTGAGATATAATAAATTTACAGCAGGTGCAGGTTGGTCGTATGATTACGGAACAGCAGAAGACAATAAAGAAATGTTCGAATATCTTAAATCTTACTCCCCCGTACATAATGTGAAAAAAGGAACATGTTACCCCTCCACAATGATTATTACAAGTGATCATGATGACAGGGTGGTCCCTGCACATTCTTTTAAGTTCGGTGCAGAACTTCAGGAAAAGCAAAGCTGTAAAAACCCGGTTTTATTGAGAATTGAGAAAAATGCAGGCCACGGAGCCGGAAGGTCAACTGAACAGGTAATCAGTGAAAATGCAGACCTTATTTCCTTCGCTTTATATGAAATGGGAATATCTAAATAGTAGAGTCTGAATATAACAGTTTCGGCCGCCCGCAGGGCGGCCGAAACTGTTATATATGTTTACTTTCTGATCTTATTTTTTGCCTGTTGATATTCTCAAGAACTGAAAAAAAGCAGAACTGAAACCAAAAAGATTAGCTGCATCAAATGGTGAATAAACGTGTGAATATTATATTATTTTTTTTATATGATATTGAAATAAATAAATTGCTTATTAATGGCAATAAATAATAGAAATGGCTTGTTTTATTTAAATAGCTTATTTTTTTTAATGGTGTTATGCGTTAAATTGCTATTTTTGCTATGGATATTTAAAATTTATTAATTCTATTCTTATAGATTATTATGAAAAAAAGAATTTTACTCGTTTGTGCATTAGCAGCTGGTGTTGCCGGTTTTAATGCTCAGAGATGGGAAGCTGCATCGCAGAAAACATCCCAGATCAGAAAAGAAGTTGATGTTAAATACTCTTACAGAGTAGATCTGGCATCACTTAGAAACATTCTAAAAGATGCCGTAGAGACAGGTAAAGACGCGAAACCTGTTATTGTTTCTCTTCCTACAGTAGAAGGAAAAATTGAAAAGTTTGCAGTATACAGTAATCCGGTGATGGAAAAGTCTATGGCAGACAGATACCAGTTAGGATCATACGTAGGTGTAGGGGTTGATGATCCTTCCAAATATGTAAGATTCAGTACATCTCCTACAGAAATGCAGTCTATGATCATCAAAGACGGAGTATTCCAGTTCATTGAGCCGATTACTACAGATAAGCAGACTTACGGAGTATTTTATAAAACAAAAAGAACAAACAGCGAGCAGGGATTCGAATGTGGAACGAATGAAAAAAACATTAAAGACATTCAGATCCTAAGAGAGAACGGAAAAAAAAAGCTTTCTAATGTAGGAATTACAAACAGACCCGCAAGTACAAGGTATAGAACTTACAGGCTGGTAATGTCTACTACAGGTGAATATACTACCTATTTTGGAGGTGTGCCGGGCGCTATTGTACAGATCAACAATACCATGACCAGAGTAAACGGAGTATTCGAAAAAGACTTTGGTATTAAACTTCTTGTTCAGGATTATCAGAATGTTATTTATACTAATGCTGCTACCGATCCTTATTCAGATTCAGATGTAGGTGTGGATGACGGAGCATGGAATGGAGAGCTGATGAATGTACTTCATAATAACGTTGGGGAGGTTAATTTCGATATTGGTCACCTCTTTGGTGCTGATGGAGGAGGTGGTAACGCCGGGTGTATCGGATGTATCTGTAGTGATGATATGACATTGGATCAGGGTTCACCGGTAGCTTACAAAGGTTCAGGATTTACCTCTCCTGCCAATGGAGTTCCTTCAGGAGATTCATTTGATATCGATTATGTAGCTCACGAATTGGGGCATCAGTTAGGAGGAAACCATACATTCTCAAATAAAACGGAAGGTTCCGGAGTAAACGTGGAACCTGGAGGAGGTACTACCATTATGGGATATGCAGGGATTACTTATGATAACGTTCAGATGAGTTCAGATGCATATTTCCATTATGCTTCTGTCGGGCAGATTCTTGACAACCTTGATTCTTTGCCAGACTGTGGTGTTTCTCAGAATATTACAACAAACACAGCACCTGTTATTTCTCCGCTTACGGCATACAGCATTCCTAAAGGAACAGCATATTATTTAGATGCTACAGCAACAGATACAGATCCTGTTAAATATACATGGGAGCAGTATGACAGTGTAGACGAGGATGCTACTATTTCCGGCGACAGTGGCTGGGGATATAACCCTCAGGGATCTGTAGCAAGATCTTTCTTCGGAACAGCAAGCGGAAGAAGATATTTCCCAAGCTTACCTTTGGTAATGGATGGGAAATTAACCAATAAAGCAACATGGGAATCAGTTTCTTATATCCCAAGAGTACTTCACTATGCCGTAACTGTAAGAGATGAAAATGCACAGAGACCAATGCTTTCATCTTTAGAAACTACAGTAACGGTAGGAAATGACGGACCATTTAAGTTCAATGGTCTTACGGCTGCCACAACTTTGTATAACAATGCATCAAATACGATTAAGTGGGCTGTGGCTAATACAACTGCCGCTCCTTATAATGTAGCCAATGTAAAAATAGACTATACAGCTGACAATGGTACAACCTGGACTACTTTGGTAGCTTCTACACCAAACAGTGGAACTTATACAGCCCAAATGCCGTCAAGCTTAACAGGGACTGTAAAATTAAGAGTATCTGCTATAAACAATATATTCTATGCAGTATCTCCTGCCCTGACTATCGGAACAGCACCTACTTCCACTACCGCAGCACCTACTGGAGTGTCTACTACCGCAGCAGATGTTCTTAAGAACTCAGCAATCATATCTTGGAATAGCGTGCCGGGAGCTGCTTCTTATTCCGTAAATTACAGATTGACAGGTACTTCAGCGTGGACTAACGCAACGAGTACTACCAACTCATTATTAATAAGCGGTCTTGAAGACGAAAGGGGTTATGAAGTACAGGTGGCGGCTGTAGTAAACAGTGTGCCTGGAGCTTTATCCTCAACCTATGTTTTCAAAACAAAACCATTGGCAACAGGAGTAAATTACTGTATCCTGAATACAGGATATAATTCCGTAGGTAACGTGGCAAGGGTACAGCTTTCCAACGTTAACCATATTGATGCTACCGTTAGATCATATAAAGATTTAAGTGAAGATCCTGCAAAAATAATCAACCTTATCAGAGGAAACTCTTATCCGATAACTATTTTCGGTCTTTACAATCAATCCGTTCCTATGACCTATAACGTGTGGATCGATTACAACAGAAACGGGGTGTATGAAACAAGTGAAAAAGTATATACAAGTGCTGGTATATCTCCGGCTGCAAATGGTGTAGGAAATACTACAGGTAACTTCACTGTTCCTGCTACTGCTGCCGTTGGAAACAGAGTCGTAGGAATGAGAGTTGCATCTAACTATTCTGCTGCATTAAACAATGCTTGTGGAAATGCTGCGGGTAATTTACCAAGCGGGGCAGGAAGTGTAATGGATTTCTCAGTAAGAATTTTCGGATCTGCACTTGCAGTAGACGAAACTAAAGATGTTAAATCTGAAGTTGAAATCTATCCGAATCCTGCTGATACTTTTGTAGGCGTTAGAAACCTTAAAGGAAAAGCAGACTACAAAATCTATAGTGCAGACGGAAGACTGGTTCAGGGAGGTGATCTTAATGGTCAGATCATTAACGTGGAAAGTTTAGCCAAAGGAATGTATATTATCACAATTAAAGATGATAAAAACACATACAATCATAAACTTATCAAAAAATAAGTAGACAGTACATATAATAATTAAGACCGGGTAGACTGCCCGGTCTTTTTTGTTGTCTTTTTCCAGGATTTAAAGATAATGCCCAAAAATTGATAGCGGGGATATGTTAATTTTGATGTTTTATTATAAAATAAACTTTTTTAATGATAATATTTAGGTTTAAATTTTTATTTTTGTAGATATGCTTAATATTTTTATGGAATCAGTGTAAATTATGAAAAAGAAAATTTTACTAGTTTGTGCTCTGGCTGCCGGTCTGGCTTCAGTTAATGCACAGAGGTGGGAGCCTGCATCCCAGAAAACTTCTCAGATCAGAAAAGAAGTTGAAGTTCGATACTCTTACAGAGTAGATCTGGCATCACTTAGAAACATTCTAAAAGATGCTGTGGAAACAGGTAAAGATGCAAAACCTGTAATTGTTTCTCTTCCTACAGCAGAAGGGAAAATTGAGAAATTTGCAGTATACAGTGATCCTGTTGTTGAAAAATCAATGGCAGACAGATACCAGTTAGGATCATATGTAGGTGTGGGGGTTGATGACCCTTCCAAATATGTAAGATTCAGTACTGCACCTACTGAAATACAGTCTATGATTATCAAAAACGGAGTATTTCAGTTTATAGAGCCTATCACTACAGATAAGCAGACTTATGGAGTTTTCTATAAAACCAAAAGAACAGCAAGCGATAACGGATTTGAATGTACCACAGAAGAAAAAAACACCAAAGACATCAAATCTCTGGAGCTTCATGGTAGAAATAACCTTTCAAACGTAGGGATCACTAACAGACCATCTATTACCAAGTACAGAACTTACAGGTTGGCTCTTTCCACTACGGGAGAATATACCAAAAAATTCGATCCTTCAGGAGGAATCACCAATACGGTAATTCAGATGAACGCTACCATGACCCGTGTAAACGGGGTATTTGAAAAGGAATTCGGGATTAAAACAATTATTCAGGATATTCCGGCAATCATATACACAGATCCTACATCAGATCCTTATACAACAAACCTGAATCTTAATCTGCAGCAGACCCTGACCTCCGTGGTTGGTAATGCCAATTACGATATGGGGCACGTATTTAATGCGGCAGGAGGAAACGGTAATGCCGGTTCTATCGGATCTACATGTAAAGACCCTACCAGTTCTACCAACCTGGCAAAAGGATCTGCATTTACCCAGAATACAAACCCTGTAGGTGATCTGTTTGATATTGATTATGTAGCCCACGAAATGGGACACCAGCTTGGCGGAAACCATACATTCTCCCATTCATCTGAAAATTCAGGAGTAAATATTGAACCGGGAGGTGGAACTACCATTATGGCATATGCAGGAATTACAGGAGATAACGTACAGATGAACTCTGATGCTTACTTCCATTATTCCTCAATCAATCAGATATTAACCAGTCTGGATGGTAAAACAGTATGCGGAACATCCACAGACATTACCACCAATACAGCACCCGCGATTTCTCCTCTTACAGCAGTAAATATTCCGAAAGGAACAGCATATTATCTGGACGCATCTGCAACAGATGCACAGGGAGACCCATTTACCTATACATGGGAACAGTATGACAGCGTTGGAGCTAACAATACTATTTCAGGAGACAGCGGTTGGGGATATAATACAGAAGGAAGCATAGCGAGATCATATTTCGGAACAGTAGGTGGAAGAAGATATTTTCCAAGCTTTGCTGCAGTAATGGACGGGAAGCTTACCGATAAAACAAATTGGGAAACAGTAAGCTACATTCCCAGAACTTTAAAGTATGCTGTAACCTTAAGAGATGCAAACCCAGTAAGACCAATGGTTTCTTCTCTGGAAACTACAGTAACGGTAGGAAATGACGGACCATTTAAATTTAATGGCCTTACAGCCGCTTCAGTTTTATATAACAATGCATCAAACACCATTCAGTGGGATGTAGCCAACACAACAGCCGCGCCTTATAACGTAGCTAATGTAAAAATAGATTATACTGCTGATAACGGAATAACTTGGACAGACTTAGCCGCTTCGGTACCAAACAGTGGAACTTACACTGGTCAGATGCCTGCAAGTTTAACAGGAGCTGTTAAATTAAGAATATCAGCACTGGGTAATGTATTCTATGCTGTATCTCCGGCAGTAACCGTAGGGGCAGCGCCAACGTCAACTTCAGCTGCACCGACAGGAGTTTCCGCAATCGATAGCGAAATCTTCAAAACAACAGCAAGAGTATCGTGGAACAGCGTACCGGGAGCAGCTACATATTCTGTAAATTACAGAAAAACAGGAACTACAAACTGGTCCAATACAACAAGTACGGTAAACTCTGTAGTTCTTACAGGTTTAGAAGATGAAACGAACTTTGAAGTACAGGTAGCAGCTGTAGTAAACAGTGTGCCGGGAGCTTTCTCAACAAATTATGCTTTCAAGACAAAAGGGTTAAAAACAGGAATAGATTACTGTTTATTGACTACGGGAATTAACCAGCTCGGAACCATTGCACGTATTCAGCTTTCCAATGTTAACTATACAGACGGAACTTTCAGATCTTACAAAGATGTAAGTGAAAATTCAGCACAGGTTGTAAATCTTACAAAAGGATCTCAGTATACAATTTCCGTACTGGCAGGAAGTTCTTCCAGCTATGCTCAGTATGCGTTTACTGTAAATGCCTGGATCGATTACAATAGAAACGGCGTTTTTGAAGCCTCTGAAAAAGTAATGACCTCCAATTCAGTAGCCGGAACAAGAACCGAAACAGCAACATTTACCGTGCCGGGAACAGCGTACAGCGGAGATAAGTTGTTAAGAATGAGAGTAGCCGGGAATTTCAACGGAGCATTAAGCAGTGCCTGCGGAAATACCAATCAGGCAGGAAGCGTGATGGATCTTTCAGTGAAAATCACAAGCGGATTGGCAGTAGATGATGTTAATACTACAAAACCATCAGAAATATCTATCTATCCGAACCCTGCAGATACTTTCGTAGAAGTTAAAAACCTGAAAGGAAAAGCTGATTACAGCATTTTCAGTGCAGACGGAAGATTAGTTCAGCAAGGTCAGATCGATGGTCAGAGAATTAATGTGGCACAACTTGTAAAAGGAGTGTACGTAATCACCATCAAAGATGACAAAAACACTTATAATACTAAGCTTATTAAAAAATAATAAGTAAGTATATCTATAAAAAAGACCGGGCATCTGTCCGGTCTTTTTTATGCGTTAAAACTCAGAAAAACCGGATGTTAACATAAGTTTCATGTTTCATTCAAAAAAATTAACTTTACGCAGACAAAAATTATTGGAATGAGAAAGACAATTTCTGTGAAAAAACCGGATTTTAGTATAGAGCCTCAGGAAAGAGAGATCTATAATTTTGAAAAAGACGGGTTAGAGCTAAAATCATCCTACAGCCGGAAAGATGTTAAAAACGAATCTTTAACACAGGCTTCTCCAGGAATTGCCCCTTATCTCAGAGGTCCGTATTCTACCATGTATGTACAAAAACCGTGGACAGTAAGACAGTATGCCGGTTTCTCCACAGCAGAAGAATCCAATGCCTTTTACAGAAGAAATCTTGTAGCAGGACAAAAAGGATTATCTGTAGCTTTTGACCTTGCCACTCACAGAGGATACGATTCCGATCACTCAAGAGTAGTTGGAGATGTAGGTAAAGCAGGTGTAGCCATAGATTCTGTAGAAGATATGAAGATCCTTTTTAACGAGATTCCGTTAGACCAGATCTCAGTATCCATGACCATGAACGGAGCCGTACTTCCTATTTTGTCTTTCTATATCGTTGCCGCAGAAGAACAGGGTGTAAAACAGGAATTGCTTTCAGGAACCATTCAGAATGATATTTTGAAAGAATTCATGGTAAGAAACACTTATATTTACCCACCTGCACCTTCCATGAAGATCATTGCCGATATCTTTGAATATACCTCCCAGAACATTCCCAAATTCAACTCAATTTCCATATCAGGATACCACATGCAGGAAGCAGGTGCCACTCCGGTGCTGGAAATGGCCTACACATTGGCAGACGGTCTCGAATACGTAAGAACAGGAATTAAGGCAGGAATGAATGTAGACGATTTTGCGCCGAGACTTTCATTCTTTTGGGCAATCGGGATGAACCATTTTATGGAAATTGCAAAAATGCGTGCCGCAAGATATATCTGGGCCACTCTTTTAAAACAATTTAACCCGCAAAACCAGAAATCTTTAGCTTTAAGAACCCATTCCCAGACATCAGGATGGTCACTTACAGAGCAGGAGCCATTTAATAATATTACGAGAACAGCTATTGAAGCACTTTCTTCCGCTTTGGGAGGAACCCAGTCACTGCATACCAATGCATTGGATGAGGCTATTGCGTTGCCTACAGATTATTCAGCGAAGATTGCAAGAAATACCCAGATCATCCTTCAGCAGGAAAGTGGAATTTGTGATGTTGTAGATCCTATGGGCGGAAGCAATCTTGTAGAAAGCCTTACCCAGCAGATGATTGAAGAAGCGATGAAATACATCGATGAGGTAGAGCAGGAAGGAGGAATGACAAAAGCCATTGAAGCAGGAATTCCAAAAATGAGAATTGAAGAAGCTGCTGCCAAAAAACAGGCTAAAATTGATAGCGGTGAAGAATTTATCATCGGTGTAAACTCATTCAGAACAGCTTTGAAACAGGATGGTATAGAGATTCTTGATATCGACAATACAGAAGTCCGGAGAAAACAGATCGAAAGACTCGAAAAAATAAAAGCAGACAGAAACCCGGAAGCCGTTGCAGAAATCCTGAACCAAATCCGCGAAAGTGCAAAGACAGGAAAAGGAAATCTTCTGGCATTATGCATAGAAGCAGCAAAAAGCAGAGTTACCCTTGGTGAAATGAGTGATGCCATGGAAGAAACCTTCGGGAGATATAAAGCCAATATTAAAACAATCTCTGGAGTATATGCTATGAACGCCGGGAAAAACGAATATTTTGAAAAAGCCCTTCACCTGACTCAGAAATTTGAAGAAGAAGAAGGCCGCCGTCCAAGATTAATGGTTGCCAAAATGGGACAGGACGGGCACGACAGAGGTGCTAAAGTAGTGGCAACAGCATTTGCAGACATGGGATTTGATGTTGATGTGGCGCCATTATTCCAGACTCCTGAAGAAGTGGCAAAACAAGCTGTGGAAAACGATATCCATATTCTAGGTGTATCTTCTTTGGCAGCAGGGCACAAAACTCTTGTTCCCCAGGTGGTGGAAGAACTCAAAAAACTGGGTGCTGATGATGTTACCATTGTAGTAGGAGGAGTAATTCCTCAGCAGGATTACGAATTCCTGTATGCCAACGGGGCAGATTTCATCTTCGGACCGGGAACCAACCTTCCGAAATGTGCCGTGGAAATTTTAGAGAAATTCTTGGAAAACTAAAATAAAATCTTCAGTCTCTGTGCGGTTTAGCGGAAAAGTATTAATTTCCGTCTTTCCAACAATAAGCATACCGTGAGATGAATTTTAAAAATATAACAAAGCCTGTAGCCGGCAAGACCATTATTGCTGCAGGCTTGCTTTTTATAGCTCTGTTTTGTTTTATGGCAGGTTCCGGAAACAATCCGGTTCAGAAATCTCCGGTGCCGGCTGATATCAATCTCGTTAAAAGCCATCTGGAAGCACTTACCCAAACCCCTGAATTCAGAAATCATAAAAATATTGGCCAGCTGGATGCTGTCGCAGATTATATTAAGCAGAATTTCAGTAAATATGGAGACAGTACGGTCTTTCAGGACTATTCCGTTGATGGAAAAATTTATAAAAACGTAATTACCTCTTTCGGGACAGAAAATAAGAAAAGAATCATCATTGGAGCTCATTACGATGTTTGCGGAGATCAGAAGGGAGCGGACGACAATGCAACCGGAGTAACAGCCCTTTTAGAATTAGCCAGAATGCTCAAAGATCAAAAACTGAACTATAGAATTGATCTGGTAGCCTATACCCTTGAAGAACCTCCCTATTTCAGGACAGAAAATATGGGAAGCTATATCCATGCCCAGTATTTAAAAGATCATAATATCGATGTATACGGCATGGCAAGTGTAGAAATGATAGGATACTTCAAAGATGAGAAAGATTCGCAGGGCTATCCGTTAGGCATATTATCCTGGATTTATGGCAATAAAGGAGACTTTATCACCCTCGTAAAAAAATTCAGTGCCGGAAATTTTGTAAATAATTTCAGCACTCAATTTAAAGCATCCCATCAGATAAAAACCGAAACCTTTACAGCCCCGAAATTTGTAAAAGGCATAGATTTTTCAGATCATCTTAATTACTGGAATTTCGGGTATTCTGCCCTGATGATCACAGATACATCGTTTTTCAGGAATAAAAACTATCACCAGACCACAGACACGTTGGAAACACTGGATCTTCTGAAAATGACAAAAGTAATAGATGCTATTTTTCTGAGCCTGACCCACTTGAAATAAAAAAAAATATTTTGATATTCAGAAAAATTAATATATTTGCACCTGAAAATCAAGTTTAACCAATTAAAAAACAACGAAGCAATGTTCAAAACGAAACAGAATTCTACAGCTGGAGTACCGCTTATAGTGGTAAGGCTTCGTGGTTTGGTATGCTCTTAGAATAATAGTATAACGAAATATCAAAACCCGGAGTCGTAAGATTTCGGGTTTTTTATTGCGCAATATCTAAACCCCGGTTTCCCCGAAATTTTTTTGTGTCATTAAGAACAGACGAACAGATATTTATGATCTTGTTTCATCCTGTTCATTATCGTAAAATCAATCAACTAGCATTTTAGTTGAATAAGCAAAGATGTAAACAGTCCAAAGTCTTGGATCTTGTATCAGGCATCTTGTGTCTTATCATCAATGGAAAATAATAACCTTCTGTTTTCACGCTTAAGAAGTGTAAGAAGCAGAAAAAGAACAAGTAAAAAAGATGTAGAAAAACAGATAAGAAAAAAGTATAAACGTAGTAAAGAGCTTTGGAATATCAGAAGGAATATTCCGTGGATTCCGTTGGAAGAACCCTATCAAAGAGGATTTGTAAGATTCTTTGTTCTGAATGATGAGGTGAAAAGATCTGAAGATGCAGATTTCTTCGAAGGAGTTCTGAAGAAGATCAACACCTATATGTATTCCGAAAGCCGGCTGTTTCTGAAAAAAAAGAGAAAATTCGGACGAAGAATATTCGTGGAAAAGGAACAGAAACTCAACCGCATTTCCTTTTATAAATGGACAGACCCGAGGTTTGGGCTTAGCCCGAAAGAAAGACAGTATTTTCTTAAAACAGAAGAATACAGTCCATTCAGAAAAAGAAATGAAATATACTACGAATTTATTGAACCCTGGAGATTTACCCTGCGGATTAGACCCCATATGATCACCCATTACAAACCTTTAGATGCAGAACTCGAAAAAGAGTATGCAGAGATAGAATCTTATATAAAGCAGCATAAAATAATGGGTATCATCCAAAAGAAAATTCACGGTAAATCAAATCCATGGAAAAAAGAAAATGAAACTGATCTTATCAAAAGCAGAAAATATACTGACTGCATCATGTCTGCAACAGAGCTTGCAGAATATTTTGAGGACCTGTGAGTCCAATATTATTTAAAACAAAAACAATGGGAAATTTAAAACTAAAAGGAAAAGATATATTAAAACTCGGTTATCCGAATAATCAAAGCGTGAACGTGGCTTTGGAGGTGATGAAAAGAAATTTTGCAACGAAGAATATTCATCATGTAAAATCTATTTTAAAAGAAATCCTCCTGAACCCGGAAAACTTTGAAAAAGACCTGACTTTCGGGCAGATTGCAGAATCACTGCTTTCATCCAGGAAAACAGAAAAAAGAATGCTCAATACCCAGCGTGCCAATTTCAGCATCTTCGGAAACAATATCTCCGAAGAAGCAAAAAACCAGCTGTACACAGCTTTAAAACTGCCAATCTCAACCCAGAGCGCTTTAATGCCCGATGCACACAGCGGTTACGGACTTCCGATAGGCGGTGTGCTGGCGGTAGAAAACGCAGTGATTCCTTACGGAGTAGGTATGGATATCGGCTGCAGGATGAGTCTCAGTATTCTGGATATACCGGTTTCATATCTTGACGGAGCAAGAGATAAATATGAAAAAGCTCTTGCCGAACATACCAAATTCGGGATGTATGAAACACATAAATCTCATGTAGATCATGAAATCTTTGACAGAGATACATTTGACATGATCCCGGTTTTGAGAAGATTAAAAGGAAAGGCCATTAAACAGATGGGATCTTCCGGCGGCGGAAATCACTTTGTAGAATTCGGGGAAGTTAAAATTACAGAAGAAGATGATCAGATTGGGCTGCCAAAAGGAAAATACCTGGGAATACTTTCCCACAGTGGTTCCAGAGGCTTAGGAGCTGAAATTGCGCAATATTACTCAAGAGTAGCTGCAGACCAGTGTCCTTTGCCCAAAGAAGCACAGCAGTTTGCCTGGCTGGATCTGAACACCCATCTTGGTCTGGAATACTGGACCGCGATGAATCTTGCCGGAGATTACGCTTCTGCCTGTCATGATGATATCCACAGAAGACTTGTAAAAGCTGTAGGTGGAAGAGTAAAAGCAAGAATTGAAAACCATCACAATTTCGCATGGAAAGAAATTCACAACGGAAAAGAAGTCATTGTTCACAGGAAAGGAGCAACACCAGCCAATGAAAATGAATTAGGAATGATCCCGGGATCTATGACGGCAAAAGGCTTTATCGTTCGTGGAAAAGGAAACCCGGATTCCCTGAACTCAGCATCACATGGAGCGGGAAGAGCCCATTCAAGAGGAGAATGCAGGAGCCTTTTCACCCAGAATGATATCAAAAAAGAGCTGAAGCTGAAGAAAGTGACATTAATGGGAGGCAATACGGAAGAAGCACCAATGGCTTACAAGGATATTCATGAAGTGATGAACGCACAAAGCGAATTGGTAGATATTCTCGGAACATTTCAACCCAGAATTGTGAGAATGGACAGGTAAATTTTAGTTGCAGGTTTCCGGTTTTCAGTGAAAATTCTGACTGATAACCAGAACAGGCAACCCAAAACAAAAAAACAAAAGAAATGGGAGCACCACATAATATAAAAAGATACGGAGAAGTCTGGCCGGAATTTAGAATCCGCCACGGACTTGAAATTTTAAACAAACTAAAAAATACAGTCATTATATCAGGAGGCTGGGCATGGCATTTTATGTCAGAAACAGGACATACGGAATACAAGCATGCCCATGATCACAAGGATATTGATGTTTTTGTAAGAAAAGAGAACGTAACGGAAGCAGTTATGATTCTTCAGCAGGAAGGATTCCAAAAAGTATGGACCCGATATGACCATCTTCATAATGATGAAAACTTCCGCAGGTATGAAAAAACAGAAGAAATGGAAAATGGCAAATCTCACAGAATTACTATAGATTTCTTTGAAAGAGATGACCTGGAAATTATTGAAGTTAATGGCTTTACCGTTGTTAAACCCGAGCTTTTACTAACGTTTTACAGAAACATCCATTCCAGTGATAAATGCTGGGCTGTGATGGCTGCCAAAGAATTATTGAGCAAAGGAATTGATCCTGTCGGCCATCCGAAATTAAGCGAAATGCCTAAAGTAAATTAAAAAATGGAAAAAATCATACAAATAACCTCAGGAAGAGGACCTTTAGAATGCCAGTGGGTTGCGGCAAAAATTCTGAAGGTCTTCCTTGAGGAAGTTAAAAACAATACTATAGATTACGAAATCGTTCACCGGGAAAACGGTGATGAAAACCTGACCCTGAAATCCGTCACCATACTTCTAAAAGCAAAAAACCTGGATGCATTTTTAAAAACCTGGTTAGGAAGCATCTGCTGGATAGGGAAAAGCACCTTCAGGAAACTACATAAAAGAAGCAACTGGTTTATCGGTATTTTTGAATTGGAAGGGTTGGAGAAAATCAATTTCAATGAAAAAGACATCCAGTTCCAGACTACAAGAAGCCAGGGAAGCGGAGGCCAGAATGTGAACAAAGTAAACACAGCTGTTCGCGCTGTTCATTTACCAACCGGTGAAAGTGTATTTGCCCAGGACTCAAGGTCGCAATTGGAAAATAAAAAGCTTGCCATCATGCGACTGAAAGAAAAGGTAGCCGGAATTTATATAAAACAGCTGGAAAAAAGAATGCAGGATACATGGAACAATCATCTGCAAGTACAGAGAGGAAATCCTGTGCGGACATTTTCCGGGACAGATTTTAAAAAAAATCATCAGGACAAATCTTTTAAAAAACAGAGAAATACCCTGAAAAAAGAATTAAAGAACTACAGAAATGACCTTAACTAAAAATAAATATTACTTCGAAGCACTGGATAATTATCCCTACAGCCTTCCGGACTGCCTGGAAGCGTTGAACTATGCCCTTTCTTACGATCCTGAAGATGCAGACAGTCTTTGCCTGATGGGTAGGATTTACAGTGAAATGCTGACCGATTATGAAAAAGCAAAAGTCTTTTTTGAAGAAGCCATGCAGTGTAATGTATCGAATCTCAACACGCCTCAGTATTATATCAAATGCCTTTTGGATAATGAAGATCTTGATGAAGCCGAAAAACTCATCAGCTATGCATTAAAGATCAAAGGAATAGACAAAGCCAGGATATTGATTCAGAAATCCCTCCTCTTTGAAATCAGGCTTGAATATAAAAAAGCTTTGAAACCACTGGAAGAAGCAAAAAAATACAGCTATAATCAAGCTATGGTTGATTTTTTGACGAACAGAGCAAAATTTATAAAAAATAAAATGAGAAAAAATACCCAAAAGAAAAAATAAATACTTTTTTTCTTAAAAAATTCTTAAATTTATTGAGAAAAAGATAACTTTATGAATAGAAAATTATTTTTATGGCCGTTTTCTGTGGCCGTATTCTTTGCTTTTGGTAAAATCAATGCACAAAATTCCAACGGGCTGATCCAGGATTACTACCAGAAAAGCGGACAATTAGCACAAAAAAATGGAACCAGTAATAAAACCGGGGTTATTATTCTCAATGAAGATCCTTCCAAAAGTTTAGGAGTGGACATCGTAAACGTTCAGCAAACCTATGATGGACTTAGAGTTTACAATGCTTTGGGAAAACTGATGATCAAAGGAGACAAGATTATCTCCGAAAAAAATGACTTTAAACAAAATATTTCTGTTGCCGGCCAGGGAAAATCCAAAGAACGGTTTTCAGAAGACCTTCTTAAACAAAAACTGAACCTGAGTGAAATCTCTAAAGTAGATTATCTTCCCAATGTATATTTTGAGAAGAACGGAGTTTATGTTTTGGCAAAAGAACTTTTTGTTTCAGATAAGAAATCTGCCGATGTTTGGCATATTATTGCCGATGCAGCCACAGGTGAAATTCTTACAAAAGACAATCTAACGGTTGATTGTAATTTTACCCATGACAATTCTTCGGATAGTGGAGAAGAATCACATATAGAACAACATACAGGGTCCGGAGCACAGGCTGTTTTGGGAGTTGGAGCAATGAATAAAACAACAGCCGGTAATCTGCTTGTCCCTTCCAATGCTTCTTACAATGTTTTCCCTTTACCGGTAGAGGCACCTACCTTTGGTTCCCGTGCCCTTATTAATAATCCCTGGGATATAACAGTTTCCCCTGAAGGATGGCATTCCGACGGAACCAATAGCTATACCAATACCAGAGGGAATAATGTATATGCCTATTCAGATCAGGCTAATGCCAATACAGCAGGCTATTCTCCAAATGGCGGAGCTTCCTTGAATTTTGATTTCCCGTATGCAGAAGGAAGATACATAAACCCTTTTACACACAGGGATGCTGCCATTACCAATCTGTTTTATATGAATAATAAGATGCACGACATCTTCTATAAATTCGGGTTTACAGAGTCCGCAAGAAACTATCAGACCAATAACTTTGCAAACGGAGGTATGGCAGGTGATGCGGTAAATGCCGAAGCATTTGATGGAAGCGGCCTGAATAATGCCAATTTCAGTTCAGGTTATGAGACTGTAATATCAGGCGTAACTTATCTCCAGGCCCCAAGAATGCAGATGTATCTTTGGGACAGAGCACAAACCACAGCAGACCCTATTTCCAGATATAAGTATAATTCTCCTTCAACGGCTGTAAGCAGACCGAAAGTAATGACCGGAAGTGCATCTTTTGGAGCTTTATTATTTGAAGGGCAGTCTGTTACCGGTGATCTTGCTGTTTCAGTGCCCGCTGATGCATGTACCGCACCTGCTGCCGGAAGTCTTACCGGTAAAATAGCAGTCATTACAAGTACAAGCTGCGAATATGGACTTAAAGTTTTAAACGCACAGAATGCAGGTGCAATAGGAGCCATTGTGTACAGACCTTCTACAGATACGCCTGTCAGCATGGGTGGAGGAGCTTCAGGAAGCCAGGTAACAATTCCTGCTATCAACATAGGAAAAACAGAAGGATTGTATATGGTTGGAGAACTGGGAAGTGGAACTACCATCAATGCAACATTAGGAAACGATTTTAATGGATTTAAACACTCAAGTCTTGATAACGGTGTTATTGCCCACGAATATGGACACGGTATTTCAAACAGGTTAACAGGGCAGGGATACAGCTGTCTTTCTGCAGCAAACAGTGCGGAGCAGATGGGTGAAGGATGGTCAGACTTCTTTGCATTAATGCTTACAACAAAGCCGGGAGATACTTCATCTCTGGCCAGAGGTGTAGCGACATACTCAGCAGATCAGCCATCGACAGGGGGAGGAATCAGGCTTGCCAAATATTCTCCTGATTTTGGTCTAAATAACTACACCTACGCAAGAACAAATACAGTTTCCGGTTCCCATGCTATCGGATTCATATGGGCAACTATGCTTTGGGACCTGACCTGGAAATACATAGAAAAATATGGATATAACAGTGATGTATTGGCAAGTGCCACTTCCGGAAATGCAAAGATTCTGCAGCTTGTAGTAAACGGACTTAAATTACAGGCTTGCAGCCCTACATTTATTGACGGAAGAGATGCTATTCTTCAGGCAGATGCCGTAGGAAATGCCGGAGCAGATAAATGTATGATCTGGAAAGCTTTTGCGAAGAGAGGATTAGGAGTTAACGCTTCAGCGGGAGTTAGGGCAACTGCTAACGATCAGGTGGAAGACTTCACTGTTCCTGAAGAGTGTAATACAGCTTTAGCTACTCAGGATATTAAAGCGGCAGACAATAAATTCATTGTATTCCCTAACCCGACTTATGATGAATTCTTTGTAGGAAATTTAGATAAATCTTCTCAGGATGTACAGATTAAAATGTTTGATATGTCCGGAAAATTAGTTTTCTCAGATGCCAGAGATCCTCAGTCTAAAAAAGCAATTTCTACCAAAGGCTTCCAGAAAGGAGTATATATGGTACACATCAAGCAGGGAGAAAAAATTCAGACTGAAAAACTGATTGTAAGATAAATTGATTGTATATATAAATGAAAGAGACCGGAAATGGTCTCTTTTTTTTGTAGTTTTAGTATATGGAACTGAATTTTGAACTAAAAACACTTCTGCTGAAAGAAACATTCTCAATTGCTTATGGTAATTATGATAAAAGAGAAGCATTGCTTGTGGAACTGTCCCATCAAAACACAAAAGGCTACGGCGAATGTGTTGCGATAGATTATTACCAGATTGATCTGAAGAATTTCACTTTCAGGTTAAAAGAAATTCAATCCATACTTGAAAAACAGCCTGTTGTTCATCCGAAAGATTTTTTCCACTTTCTTTCCGGGCTGAATCTGCATCCGTTTTTAATGTCTGCACTCGATTGTGCTTATTGGGACCTGTTTGGAAAACTTGAAAACAAAAGCTTTATTGAACTGAACAGCCTTCCTTCTGAAAACCTCATTGAAAGCTCTATCACAATATCAGTTGGAAATGTAGAGGAACAGATCAGAAAGATTGAAAAAAGCAAATGGAATAAATTCAAAGTAAAATGTAAAGGTTTGGATAAACACAATGTTGACCGGCTTTTACAGTTGGACAGAAATTTAGCTTTAGATTCCAATGCAAGTTTTACAGAAGAAGACTGCAGATGGCTTCAGGAAAATAATGAAGTTCAAAAATTCTCATATCTTGAACAGCCACGCCCTATAGATCAATACAAAATTTTAAAAAAGAAAGGTTTTGCCAATTGGATGGCAGATGAAGACTGTCAGGATATCAACTCTTTGGAAGAATTAATACCTTACTATAAAAGTGTCAATATAAAACTGATGAAATGTGGAGGATTGACTCCAGCCCTGGAAATGATCAGAAAAGCAAAAGAACAGGGATATAAAATTATGATAGGATGTATGACCGAGTCTACCGTTGGAATCTCTGCCGGCTGCTTGCTGGCCGGACTTACTGATTTTGCTGATCTTGACGGTGCAACCCTCATTTCCAATGATTATGCCTCCGGGAATTTTGTGGAAAACGGGAGGGTAATTTTATCGGAAAAGCTGGGATTAGGAATAGAGCTAAAATAAGCTTTCATTATTTGAAAGCTTATTTTTTGTTTACAGAAATAAGATAGTCATAAACCATCTGATGCTGCTCGTCACTTAACTTCGCTTTGGGAGCCATTCTGCTCAAAGTTTTAATCCAGCCCTGATCATCATGTTTAACAGGATTCGGAAGTTTATGACATCTGGAACATGAGTTTTCAAAAATCGTTTTACCTTGGGTCAGTTGTTCCGATGCCGTATATTTTGGCCCGGTTACAGCAACACTTTTTGGTCCGCATGATACCATAAAGACAGCACCTGCGATCATACTTAAGATTACTTTTCTCATACCCATATTTTTTGATTTTAGGGGTTATTTTTTCACAGAAACAATATAATCATATACCCATTGATGCTGCTCGTCTGTCAATTTTGCTTTTGGAGCCATAGAATTCATGATTCCTACCCACTGTACTGAAGTATGTGCTGCGGGATCCGGCAGTTTATGGCATCTTCCGCAGGAATTTTCAAAGATCGTTTTTCCCTGCGCTATCTGTTCTGCAGTAGAAACGGCAGGTCCTACCGGGCCGGCTGTAGAAGCTTTAGGGGTACAGGAAGCCAGTAAAATACAGGTAAATAATACAGCAGCGGATATTTTTTTCATGTTTCTTGAATTTTGATTTAAAACAAATGTAGGAAATTCCCCCTGCCGTTGATAAAACGGTTTGTAGTTTTAATTTAGAAGAAATAAAATTAATACCCGTTTATATGGGAGTTTGACGGTTATTTTTATACTTTTGAATCAATGAAATTTTCTACAGAAGAACTGATCCGGGGAATACAGTCAGGAAATAAACGCCTGATCGCAAAAGCTATTACCTTAGTTGAAAGTAAAAAAGCCGAGCACAGAACCCAGGCAGAAGAACTTCTTAAGAAAATAATGCCTTTCACGGGAAATTCCATAAGAATAGGAATTACAGGAGTTCCTGGAGCAGGAAAATCCACATTCATTGAAAATTTCGGAAGGCTTGCTATTTCGAATGATAAAAAAGTAGCGGTGCTGGCTATTGATCCCAGTTCCTCTATCAACAAAGGAAGTATTCTGGGAGATAAAACCAGGATGGAAGAGCTTGCCAAAGAAGAAAATGCTTTTATCCGTCCTTCCCCAAGTTCCGGATTTCTTGGCGGAGTTGCCAATACCACATTTGAAACTATGATGATCTGCGAAGCGGCAGGCTATGATTACATTCTGATCGAAACAGTGGGAGTAGGGCAGTCTGAAGTGCTTGTGGCTGATATTACAGATATATTCTTATTTCTGAAGATTATTGGAGGAGGAGATGAGCTGCAGGGAATCAAACGTGGGATCATGGAAATGGTGGATCTTATTTTTATCAATAAAGTAGATCAGGATAATCTGCAGAAAGCCAAAAATACCAGACTGGAATTAAAGCGGGCGCTGGATTTTATTCCTCCCAAAGAAAAGGACTGGAAAATTCCCGTACTTTTAGGCTCTGCGCTTCATAATGAAGGCCTGGAAGATGTCTACAGCAAAATTGACGAATTTATAAACCTGAAAAAGAAAGCAGGCAGTTTTAATGAAGTTCGTACCCGGCAGGCAGAAAAACGTTTTGAATACTGGGTTCAGGAATATATTCTTGCTATGATGAAAAGAAGCGATTCTGTAGAGGCTGCTTATATACAGCACAAAAAAAATGCTTCAGAAATGGTTTCGAATCCCAGCACTGAAGCAAAACTGTTTGTTGAAAAATTTTTATCTAAAGACTAAAGCTTTTCATTTTCTTTCTGAGGTGCATCATTCTTTGAAATATAGCCGTCATACGTAATCGGCTGTCTGTCGTTACTTCTCATAGAAACAAATGCTTTGCCGTTTTTAAAGACTTCTATGTTAATTTCATCCACATTTCTCTTATCATTGGGCTTAATTTTTAAAGTCCAGTTTCCTTTTTTATTTTGAGATTTATTTACGGTAAAATCTTTTGATGTAAAGCGGTAGCTGTTATCAGCTGTATTGTATGATGGAGTAAACATTCTTCCAAAATAGGGAAGAACTACTTCCAGGTTATTTTTTTTAAGCTCTATGGTATAGTTCTCTCCGTCCAGCTGAAGCATTCTCGTAGACGGCGCATTCTGGATAGAACCCATTATGTTAATTACCTCATAGTTCATAGGATTTGCCCTTTGTGCATGAAACGTAAATTCCTGGGAATCTACAAGTGCATCAACTGTTTTGGAGTCTATTGAAGCCTGAGACGAACAGCTTTGGAAGAAAAAAAGAAATCCAAAAATAAATATAAATGAAATATACTTTTTCATAACCGTAATAATTGTTAAATTTAAATAGCAAATTGTATGCAAATATATTCCTTCTGAATCATTTTGGAATAAAAATTGTAAATGTTGAATCATTAACACTCAAACAACTATGAAATTTACACATCTATTAGGAATAGGAGCAGTTGCTTTGTCGACTGTAGCTTGTACTACTAACCCAATTACAGGCAGATCTTCATTACAGATTGCCAATAATTCGGAAATAATGACAATGTCTGCTCAGGAATATAAAACGACATTGTCTAAATCTAAAATTATATCAGGAACTGCAGATGCAAAAAAGATAGCGAGTGTAGGAAGCAGAATAAAAAGTGCAGCAGAAAGATATTACCAAAGTATCGGGAGATCTGCAGATCTTGCAAACTATAACTGGGAGTTCAACCTTATACAGAGCAACGAACTGAATGCCTGGTGTATGCCTGGTGGAAAAGTGGCCGTTTATACAGGGATTCTTCCTGTTACAAAAAACGACAATGGTCTTGCGGTAGTAATGGGGCACGAAGTTTCACACGCTTTGGCCGGACATGGTAATGAAAGGATTTCCCAGGCTATGGTAGCCCAGTACGGAGGTTCTATTTTAGGGGGAACAATTTCCAATTCACAGTGGGCCGGTATTTTTGAAAAAGTATATCCTATCGGGTCGCAGGTAGCCCTTTTGAAATATGGAAGAAACCAGGAATCAGAGGCAGACCAGATGGGATTGTACCTGATGTCTATGGCAGGATACGATCCGAGAGAGGCTATACCTTTCTGGAACAGAATGGAAGGTGCATCGTCAGGAGCGAGACAGCCTGAATTCTTATCTACCCACCCGAATCCGGAAACAAGGATTTCGGATATCAATAAAAACCTTCCGAAAGCTCTGGAATATTATAAAGCAGCCGGAGGGAAAATATAATAAGTCAGAATTTAATCTTGTATAGAGCCTTATTTAATTTTTCACTAAATTGGGTAAGGCTTTTTCAATATAAACCACTAAACACATATTTATGAAAAGTTTATCAATTACCGGACTTATACTGCTCGCCGTTTCGGCATTGCTTTTTTATCTGACTACTGATTTTACGGTAGGTGGAATTACCATCTCACACATGATGGGAGTGATGGCCGGAGTGGGGATTGGCCTTATTATAGGGGGCATGGTAGGGTATGTAAGCAAAGGAAGCGCAATAAAGGCTGAAGAGAAAAAGAAAGAATTCAAACAGCTGCAGAAAGAAAAAGAAGAACTGGAAAAGCAGGCAGCAGAAATTGCCAGGCGTGAAGCAGAACTTCAGAAAAATCAAAACCCTCAAATTTAAAATTTTGAGGGTTTTTCTATAGTGTTATTTTCAAATTATTTAAACCTGTAACCTACGCCTACTAAGAATAGATTAGGCCTGTTGTCATATCTGATTTCCGAGTCTGAAACCTTATTGATAAAATTTCTTTCATCCTTGCTGAATGCTCCTTCGTATCTTGCATTGATAATCAGTTTTTTGATTTCAAGCTGTGCCCCTAACTGGTAACCTACGGTGAAGTTGTTTTTCACATTTTCTTTGAAATCATTGTAGGTATTGTCTTTGCTTAGATTATAGCTGGCAACCGGTCCTACAAAAACTCCAAGCATATTTCCTAAAAGGTTATAGCCTAATAAAACAGGCATATCAAGACGGTTGCTCTTTACATCAAAAGTAGTATTTTCCGCAGTAAATTCATTTTTGAAGTGGGTGTAGTATAATTCAGGCATTACATATAATGAACCCGGAAGCCCTACTTTTAATGACAGTCCTACGTTAAACCCAGCATTATTTTTTCCTGTTCCTTCAATTGCGTCATTTACCGTTCCTTTAATGTTTTTCCAGGAGGGAGAACCTGTAGGGAATATTAAATTTGCTTTTCCTGCCAGAGAAATCTGCGCGGAAGCAAACATTGAAAACCCGATTAATGCTATACTAAGTACCTTTTTCATTATCATCTATTTTAGTGATTGTATTTTCAATCGTTTTATTATTTTCAAGTAAATATTCTCTCAGT
The DNA here is from genome assembly GCF_014207845.1 of Chryseobacterium shigense. Classification (NCBI taxonomy): domain Bacteria; kingdom Pseudomonadati; phylum Bacteroidota; class Flavobacteriia; order Flavobacteriales; family Weeksellaceae; genus Chryseobacterium; species Chryseobacterium shigense. The sequence continues at coordinate 156,869 of NZ_JACHLC010000002.1, read as the reverse complement.
TCTTTAAACAGTTCTGAAGAATAAACGAAGTCAATAAGATTTTTATTGCCTGCCGTGATCAGAATGTCCTTGTTTCCTTCCCATTCCTTAATGCCTAACCTCAGGTATACAATTTTCTCACCAATCGTCATCACGGAATTCATATCGTGGGTATTGATGATGGTTGTTGTATTATATTCTTTGGTGATTTCAAGAAGAAGATCATCAATTACATTGGAAGTATAAGGGTCGAGGCCGGAGTTCGGTTCGTCACAGAAAAGGTACTTCGGGTTGTTCACAATGGCTCTTGCGATGGCGACACGTTTCTGCATTCCGCCGGAAATTTCGGATGGGAATTTTCTTCCTGCCTTATCAAGATGCACCCTGCCTATTACTTCAAATACTCTTTTCTTTTTTTCTCTGAACGTCAGGTTGGTAAACATATCCAGCGGGAACATGATATTCTCTTCCACTGTTAGGGAGTCGAAGAGGGCGCTGCCCTGAAATACGGTCCCGATTTCTGAACGGAGGTGCTGTTTCTCGTCCCGGGTCATTGTATTGATATCTCTGCCGTCAAAAAGGATTTCACCTGATGAAGGCTGATAAACATTCAGTAAGCTTTTCAGGAAAACTGTTTTCCCCGAGCCACTCTGTCCGATGATCAGATTTACCTTTCCTTTGTCAAAAGAAGTTGAAATTCCCTTAAGTACTTCAACATCGTCAAAACTCTTCTTAAGATCTTTTACCTCAATCATCAGCTTAATATTAATTGGGTTAAAATTAATTCAGAAATGATAATAAATACCATAGTCCATACCACAGCCTGTGTACTGGCTCTACCTACTTCCAGAGATCCTCCTTTTACATTATATCCGAAATAGGAAGGCACCGTAGCAATAATAAAAGCAAATACAATGGTTTTTAAAAATGCATAGAACACAAATAAATTGGGCATATACATCTGGATACCTACGATATAATCATTTTCTGTCCAGTTTCCGGTCAGAATACCGGCCAGATATCCGCCGCCAATACCGAATACAATACTGATGGCAATCAGCAAAGGATTGAAAATAACACAGGCAATGATTTTGGGAAATATCAGGAAGTTCGGAGAGTTTACTCCCATAATGTCCAGTGCGTCAATTTGCTCGGAAACCCTCATGGTTCCTATACTTGATGCAATATATGATCCTACTTTACCCGCTAAGATAAGACTGATAATGGTTGGGGAAAATTCCAGCACCAGAACAGCTTTGGTAGCATATCCTACAAAAGAGGGAGGAATAGGAAAAGAGGAAGAATCAAAGTTGTTGAACATCTGGATAGCAACTACGGCTCCCACAAATATAGAAGTGAAGATCACGAGTCCAAAAGAATTGACACCCAGATCATTAATTTCTCTCATAAACAGCTTCCAAAAAACCCTCATTTTCTGAGGTTTCTGTAAGGATTTACCCAGAAGAATAATGTATTCTCCTACCGCTGTGAAAAACTTTTTTAACATGCTGCTAAATTAGACTTTTTTTATTTAATTAAGGTTAAGCCTCTGCGAACACCTGAGGTTTATTTAAGCTTAGAAGCAAATATGATTCCTCAATCTTCATCTTAGCCTTTTGTTTGGTTTATTTTGCATTTTTATCGCCGCCGATGACTAAAAAAACGGTTTTTAAAATAATCACCAGATCCAGCACAAAGCTCCAGTTTCTTACATAGAATGTGTCTGCAAGAATACGTTTTTTCATTTCCACCTCTACATCTCCATAGTCTCCGCGCAGCCCGCTTACCTGAGCAAGGCCCGTAATACCCGGGGCTACCACACTTCTTAAAATATACCTTCCTATTTTGGGTTTATAGAAATTATCAACAGCCAGCATATGCGGACGTGGCCCTACAATAGACATTTCCCCCTTCAGTACATTGATAAACTGGGGGAGCTCATCAAGGCTGGTCTTTCTAAGGAATTTCCCGATTTTTGTGATCCGGGTATCATTTTCTTCTGTAGTTTTGGTCGCAGATTCTTCATTAACGATCATTGTCCTGAATTTGATGCAGGAAAATACTTCTTCGTGAAAACCGTATCTTTTTTGGACGAAAAACACAGGCCCTTTAGAGGATATTTTTATCAGAATAGAAATAATGGGAAATAACCAGGAACAGATCAAAACAAGTATTGTAATAGAAAAGACAATATCAAAAACCCTTTTAACCAGGAAATTAGAGTAATAATCCAAAGGATATTTTGCCTGGCTGAGAACCGGCTGAGTCTGAATATACCCAAGGTCATACAGGAAAAAATCGCTTTGTGTAATGCTGGGAATCAGTGAAACATGAACTTTATTGTCTTCTGCCAGTTTGAAAATTTCAGCTTCCACACTTTCTGTGAAGGTATTTTCTGTAGATAAAAACAGAGTATGAATTCCATTTTTCTTCCAGAATTCTACTAAGCTGTTCGAACTGATATCCGGATTTTCATATTCAAAAATCTTATATCCGTAATCTTTTCTGTCTTTAAAGATATTCTTTAGAATTTCAGTAGAGCCTGTTTCTCCCAGGAACATAACATTTCTGTAATTGATCCCCAATGAACGGAAATATTTTATGGAAAAATAAATAACCGATTTGGCCAGAAAAATAAAGAAAAAAAGGTAAAACGAAAGCCAGTAAATATCTGAATTAAAGAATACGTTTTTGCTCACTTTTGCAATAAGAAGCACTCCCAAAATAAAAAATAGGAAATGAATCAGGAGCCGTTCCATAAACAGGGTGTAAGTAAGATTCCTCTGGACATTATAAATTTTTGTTCTGCCGCTCAGCAACATCCAGAACAAAAACAGTAATGCCAGGGAAAAAATATTCTGATACCAGGTTTCTTCATGATATCTTAAGTCTTCGTTCCTGCTTATAAAAAAGAATATAAAAATAGATGCTATAACCAGAAGGTCAAGCAAAATAATGATCGATTTCAGGTATCTGGAATATCGAATTCTTTGCATCTATTTGGTGTTATAACAGATAAGGAGGGCTAATGTACGTATTTTTACGGTATATTCAGGTATTTATGGGTCTGAACTGAAGCCTGCCATTCCGGATGGGCTAAAATAAAATCGGTGATCTTCGGATACATTTCGTCGCGTTTGCTCCATTCGCTCTGCATATACAGCCTGCAGTTTTCAGAAACTTTTGCGGCCTGCTCCTGTGCAAAGGTAAAATCATGCTGATTGAATATAATTACTTTCAGCTCGCTTGCTTTTTTATAGATCTCTTCTTTCGGAAGTCCTGTTTTTTTAGGTGAAAGGGTGATCCAGTCGATCTGCCCGCTCATAGGATAGGCACCTGAAGTCTCAATATGGATGGTGCATCCCAATTCTTTTAACTTGGATGTTAAAATGTCCAGGTTCCACATCAATGGTTCACCACCTGTTAAAACAATTGTTTTACAGTGTTTTGCAGCTGTTTCTGCAATGTCTTCCGCATTCATTAACGGATGTAAGTTAGGGTCCCAGCTTTCTTTTACATCGCACCAGTGGCACCCGACATCGCAGCCTCCCAATCTGATGAAATAGGATGCTTTTCCGGTGTGTGCGCCTTCTCCCTGTAGAGTGTAAAAATGCTCCATAACAGGGAGCATTTTACCTTCTTTTAATAAAATATCTTCTTCTTTGTTCATTTTAAAATTAGTCGTTATAGACCGAAGTTTTATAGGCAATGATGGTGTTTTTCATCAGCATGGCTCTGGTCATGGGGCCTACTCCTCCCGGTACGGGTGTAATCCAGCCTGCTTTGGCTGCACAGCTGTCGAAATCTACATCACCGGCAAGGTAGTAACCCTTTGGAGAGTCATCATCTACTCTTGTAATACCTACATCTACAATTACTGCTCCGTCTTTGATCATATCCCCTTTTAAGAAATGAGGATCCCCCAAAGCGGTAATTACAATGTCTGCTTTTTTAGTATATTCTTCAATGTCTTTGGTATAAGAGTGTGTAAGGGTAACGGTTGAATTTCCCGGGAAATCTTTTCTTCCCATCAGGATACTCATTGGTCTTCCTACAATCTTGCTTCTTCCGATAATTACACAGTCTTTACCTTTTGTTTCAATATTATATCTTTCCAATAATGTTAAAATTCCGAACGGAGTCGCAGGTAAAAATGTATCCATTTCCAAAGCCATTTTTCCGAAGTTTTCAGGGTGGAAACCATCTACGTCCTTTCTCGGATCAATTGCGTTGATGATTTTTTCCTGATCAATCTGGTCTGGTAAAGGAAGCTGTACAATGAAACCGTCTACTTCTTTAGATTTATTTAGTTCATCAATTTTTTCCAGAAGTTCAGATTCGGAAACAGTGCTTGGGAACTTCAAAAGAGAAGAGCGGAATCCTACTTCTTCACAATCTTTTACTTTTGCATTTACATAAGCCTTGCTTGCTCCGTTGTTACCCACAAGAATGGCCACCAGATGCGGTGCTCTTTTCTTGCTTTCAAGGATTTTTTCAACTTCAACCTTGATTTCTGCTTTTATTTCTTTGGATACTTTAAGTCCGTCAAGAATTTCTGCCATTTTTACTTTTTTTACTTTTATTTAGATTTTATTGAATACAACAATATCCTGGAATTCATCAGCACCTTCCTTTTCTACATTGGTTCTCCAGAATCCTTCCTGTATAGTGGTTACTTTTAGTCCTGCTTCCGCAGCCATTTGATTCAGTAATGGGATACTTACTGCAATATTGGCTGCAGTCACTTTATCATCCATAAGCCTGTAACCTTCATACTGATGGGGAAAAGGCATTGTTCCGAATTCTTTTTTTGTTTCATCATACAGAAAGAATGTAGCCAGGCACTGCCCGTCATTTTTCAACACTCTGCTGATTTCTTTCAGGTATCTTTTGATCTCGGGAATCTGCATATGTGTGAAAACTGAGAACAGAAAGGCTTTGTCAAACTGTGCATCAATATAAGGAAATGTAAAATTCTCCGCTTTCTGACTGAAAGTATTGTACAGATCATTATAAATGGGTGTAAACTTGAATTTAAAATTCGGGTGTTTCCTGCCAATATGTTTGTTGCACCAGCTGATTCCTTTTTCTACGGCATCAAAACCATCATACGTTCCTTTGTCTATAACCTCAGTAAGGGCTACTGCTGTTCTGCCAATCCCGCATCCAACGTCCAGAACATGATCTGTGTTTTGCAGTCCGATATATTTTTTAAGCGCATTTACCTGACGGATTCCGTGAGGAATAAAATCGCTTCCTCCCACATAAATGTCACCTTTTTTAGGCTCATTTTCAGATCTTTTTCCTGTAAGTCCGTTATAAAGATCTATAGGGAAATAGTAGATCTTTCTTCCCAGAAGCCTGAGACCGGGAGGAAGTTTGTAATAATATGACCGCAGTACAGACATCGGTTATTTATTTCCTTTATAATAATTAATAAGTCCGTTGGTAGAGCTGTCATGGGAACTAATTTTCTCATTGTTTTCAAGCTCCGGAAGGATTTTGTTAGCTAAAACTTTTCCTAATTCCACACCAAACTGGTCGAAGCTGAAAATATTCCAGATCACACCCTGAACAAATATTTTATGCTCATACATTGCAATTAACTGTCCTAATGAAAAAGGAGTTAATTCGTTGAATAATATAGAGTTAGTTGGTGTGTTTCCATGGAAAACCTTGAAGTTTAAGAGTTTGTCAATTTCTTCCTCAGATTTTCCGGCATTTCTTAATTCTTCTTCTACTTCCTCTTCATATTTCCCGAATGCAAGTGCCTCGGTCTGTGCAAAGAAGTTGGCCAAAAGTTTAGGCTGGTGGTCAGAAACCTCGTTGCAGCTTTTCACATAAGCAATAAAGTCTGCCGGAATTAATTCCGTTCCCTGGTGAATCAACTGGTAGAAAGCATGCTGACCGTTGGTTCCCGGTTCGCCCCAGATGATAGGTCCAGTTTCATATTCTACAAATTCACCGTTTCTGTCAACACATTTTCCGTTACTTTCCATATCTCCCTGCTGAAGATAAGCTGCAAACCTGTCCAAGTATTGAGAATACGGAAGAATTGCATAGCTTGTTGCTGCGTAGAAATTACGGTACCAGATTCCTAAAAGTCCCATTAAAACCGGAACATTTTCTGAAAAATCAGCCGTCTGGAAATGCTGGTCTGTATCATAGGCACCTTTTAAAAGCTGCTCAAAATTATCATATCCTACTGCGAGAACAATGCTAAGGCCGATAGCACTCCAAAGGGAATATCTTCCGCCTACCCAGTCCCAGAACTCAAAAATATTCTCCTCTGCAATTCCGAATTTCTTAACTTCTTCAATATTAGTGGATAAAGCTACGAAATGCTTGGCAACGTCTTCTTCTTTTCCTGCTTTCAGGAACCAGTCTTTTGCAGAATTGGCATTCGTCATTGTTTCCTGGGTTGTAAAGGTTTTGGAAGCAATGATGAATAATGTGGTTTCAGGATCAAGTGTTTTAACGGTTTCCGCGATGTGGTTACCGTCAACATTTGAAACGAAATGAACGTTTAATCTTGTTTTGAAATGCTTTAAAGCTGAACAAACCATTACAGGCCCAAGATCTGAACCTCCGATCCCGATATTTACGACATCGGTAATTTCTTTTCCGCTGAAGCCTTTGTGTTCCCCTGAAATAATTTTTTCAGAGAAAGCTTTCATATGATCGAGAACGCTTTTAATCTGAGGTTTGATATTTTCTCCGTCTACGAGGATCTCTTTATCGGAAAAATCTCTTAAAGCAGTATGCAAAACTGCTCTTCCTTCTGTTTCATTGATCTTATCACCGGAAAACATTTTGGAAATGGCATCTTTCAGCTGACATTCATTGGCTAATTGAAGCAAAAGCTCTTTTGTTCTTGCATCGATCAGGTTTTTAGAATAATCAAAAAGGAAATTGTCTTTCTGCAGAGAAAATTCGTTAAAACGGTCAGGATTGTACTGGAAAAGACTTCTGAGATCAAAGTCGTTACCTGCAAAGTGTTCATCAAGGGCCTTCCAGCTGTTGGTTTGTTTAGGATTTATTTTTGATAGCATATTTTAGAAATTATATAGATTCAGAAAATGAGAGGGCGGATCAAATGTTTGAGATCCACACCATTTTATTTCTGATCTGCAAATTTAAGGAAAAATAAAACCTCAGATAAATTTGAGGATGATAAATAACAATTTTTTAAAATGTAAACCCCAGAACAGCTCTGAGGTTTCATAGTTATTATTTCGTGAAAGACAGGACAGAAAAGCTATTCGTCTGTTTCATTAAGTATATTTTCCAAACGTTTGGCATGGCGTCCATAAAAGTATTTAGTCCATAAGACAATGCTGGCTACAATCGTTATGGTTCCTAGAAGTACGATCAGAATAAAAACCTGCTGATAAGAGTCTGCAAAGCTCTCTAACGGCATTCCTTTTTTCTGAAATATATTATAAAATTCCAATCCTAAAGTAATCATGAAGTGAGGAAGCAGGAGAAATCCGAAAGATTGGTATCTTTCCATATTCAGTTTCAGTTCGTGGTATATTTTCCAAAGGCTGTTTTTGGTGTTTCCGGTATACAGTTCGGTCTGTTTATAAAATTTATAGAACCCGAACAGGTAGTAAGAAGAAATCACAACCAGCATGGCATAAGAGGTGTAATAAATAATATATTGTGATGAAGGAAAATGCAGCTGCTGTGGAAAAAATGCAATAAGAATAATGGCAATAATCTGCATCGGAAATTCTGCCCTCATGCTTTTCTGGATCTTTTCAATAGGGTGTCTGCTTTTCTTTAACTGTTCTATGGTGTTGGGAATATTTACGGAGTCACCGTTTTCATTATTCCACTGTTCTTTTAATTGGTCAAAATTCATAGCCTGATTTTTTTATGATTTGCTGTATTTTTTCTTTGGTTCTGTTAAGTTTTACACGGGCATTGCCTTCGCTTAATCCCAGGTTTTCTCCTATCTCTTTGTGGGACATGCCTTCCATAAAGTAGAATATAACGGCTTTTTCAATGGCCTTAAGCTCCTGGACGACACTGTAGAAAATCTCCAGTTGTTCATCCTTTGAAGGATTGTAGTCTTCGTTCTGGATTTCAAAATAATGAGGGGTCTCCGTATGATTCCCGGCCCGCTGTTTTTCTTTTTTTAAATAAGTAATAGCAGTATTGATGGCAACACGGTACATCCATGTGGAAAATTCACTGTTGCCTTTGAAGCTTTGGTAAGATTTCCAAAGCTGGATCAGTATTTCCTGCTGAAGATCTTCCCGGTCTTCAACAGAGTCGGCATAAATGCGGGAAGTTTTGTACAAAATACCCTTGTGCTGGTTGACGAGCTTTAAAAAATTGGTTTCGGTCTGACTGCTCACGATAGTTTCATGGTTTGGTTAATTTACAGGTTTAAGTCCAGCTTTACAGGATATCTTTTCATATTCAGTGATAAAAATATTCTGGAACCCAATTGTATTAAGTTTTTCATATGATTAAGTTCTTATTCTTTAAACAGTAGGTAAGTGCATTAGCATGATCGTTACAGTTTTTTTCATAAAAAATAAAAACCTCCTGAAAAGGAGGCCTGTAAAATCTAAAATTATGATGATAACCGGTTGGTTAGGATAGCTTTTATTGCTCTGGGATTTTTGCAGATTCCGGTTTTGTGAACTTTCTCTTTCTCAGAAAATAGAATATGGCACCTAAGATTAATATCAGTGGCCAGATCGTAATAAGTCCTACCGCAATTTTTTGGATCAGATAAAACCCTTCTACAAATGCATTTTTAGCATCATATATAAAGTTGAATTTATATTTATTATCAATATTTCTGGTATTGGTTATAGCGATTTCAGCAATACGGAGTTTAGGCTCCTTAATAAAAATATCTATGGTGCTGTATTTTATATTGTCCGTAGTATCCATGTTGGCGAGCTGTTGCAGATTGCCTTCCGCCATATTGTCATTATCAAGTTTTACTTTGTCTTTATTGGCTTTTAGTTGCCCGATATTTTCGCCTGTTTTTTTTATCCTTTTACTTTCCATTTCCGCATACTTAATGTTTGCGGTCACATCCTCGGCATTAATCGTTCTGGAATTCAGGAAAAGCTTTTTATCATTAATCAGGGTTAAGAGCTCGCCTAACTTTTCTGTAGGAACACGTACCTGCATTGTATTTTCCGTTTGGTATTTTTTTACCAGCATGGCATTTTCACTGGAAGTATTATAGGTATCCTCAGAAATTACATTACTGTGAAGATTGCTGTTGGTAACAAATCCTCCCAAATCCTGAACTGTTTTTTCAATAGAAATTGTTGCTTCATAGACGTCTTTCACCTCCATATTCACGTCAGCTGTTTTAATGAACTGCTTGTCCTTTACTTTCATGGTGGCTGCAGATGAAACACTGTCTGAGGTGGTTACAGCTGCAGAGTCTGCCACTGTATAATCTGCGCGTTCAGTAGAAGACACTGCTGATTCTCCTTTTTTACATGAATAAATTCCTAATAAAAGAACTGCTGACAGGGATAGTTTAATGTAAGTCGTTTTCATAGCGTTGATTTTTTCTTGTTTTGTTAAGTCAAAGTTCAGGCAGGAATCTTTGTAATATTTGAAAATCAGACGTAAAAAGTTTGTAAAGAAATATTTCTGTTTTAATTTATTGTAAATGAGTGTTTTGTAAAATAAGTTCTAAGAAGAAGATTTATTTTCGGAGCAGTTTTTGCTTCATTTTTACAAATCAATCCCACAAAACAGTACTATGTCGAATACCTTTTCCAAAATCAGAAACGCAATAGAATTATTCAGATCCATAGATTTTGACCAGCTGAGTGCTATTTCCCAGAAAGTAGACCTCCCAAAACTGATGCAGAATTTCTCTAAACTGGATGAGAAACAGCTGAACGGAATGATGAAGATGCTCGATCCCAATAAAAAAAAGAAAGAGCTTCCTCCGGTGGATGGCGATTTTTATGACATTTACCATACATTAACTCCTGAACAGCGGGAAATACAGCTTAAAGTGAGGGCGTTTATGGAGAAAGAAGTAAAACCTTTGGTGAATCATTACTGGCTCAGGGACGAATTCCCTTTCGAGCTGATTCCGAAATTCCAAAAGCTGAATATCTGTGGAGTAACCTATGAAGGATATGGATGCCCGGGTATGCCTTTTCTGATGGAAGGAGTCATTGCAATGGAAATGGCAAGGATTGATGCCTCTATAGCTACATTCTTTGGCGTGCAGTCGGGGCTGGCTATGGGATCTATTTATATCTGCGGTTCGGAGGAGCAGAAGCAGAAATGGCTTCCCCAGATGCAGAAATTCGAAAAAATAGGGGCCTTTGGCCTTACGGAGCCGGAAGTAGGTTCAGGAGCAGCAGGCGGCTTAGCAGTAACCTGTAAGAAAACTCCGGAAGGCTGGATTCTTAACGGCCAGAAAAAATGGATAGGGAATGCCACTTTTGCTGATCTGGTCATTATATGGGCAAGGGATCTGGATAGCGGTGAGGTAAAAGGATTCATTGTAGAGAAAGATAATCCGGGATATTCCGTTGAAAAAATCAAAGGAAAAATGGCATTGAGAATTGTCCAGAACGGTCTCATTACTTTAAAAGATTGCCTGGTGACGGAAGAAAACCGCCTTCAGCATGCGGATTCATTTAAAGATACCGGAAAAGTACTGCGTATGACCAGGGCAGGAGTGGCCTGGATGGCTACAGGCTGTGCAAGAGGAGCCTATGAAAGCGCTTTACAGTATACCAGAACCAGAGAACAGTTCGGGAAACCTATTGCCTCATTTCAGATGATCCAGGGACATCTGGTGGAAATGCTTTCCAATCTTACGGCCATGCAAACAATGGTGTTCAGGCTTTCGGAAATGCAGGATGAAGGAATTTTAAAGGATGAGCATGCCTCATTGGCCAAAGTTTTCTGTACTCTGAGAACCCGGGATATTGTTTCCAGGGCAAGAGAGGTAATGGGCGGAAACGGCATTCTCCTGGAATATGACGTGGCAAGATTTGTTGCAGATGCTGAAGCTATTTACTCTTATGAAGGCACAAAAGAAATCAATTCCCTGATTGTGGGAAGATCAATTACGGGATTCAGTGCGTTTGTATAGACGAAAGGTTACAGATAGCAGATTATAGGTTGCAGGTAACAGGGTTAATATAACTGTTACCTGCGACCTGTTACCTTCTAACTAATCAAAGCTTTATACTTTTCTCTGTTATCTATAATGATCCAGATGTTGATCAGAAACATCACTACAGCCATGATGACTCCCATCTGGTTGGGATCTCTGTAAACATTGTGAAGAAATATCCCTACCATAACGGGAAGAATGATGATGGCTCCCAAAGCTCTGGTTTTCGGGAAAAGAAACAGTATTCCGCCAACAATCTCAACAATCCCTACCAATGGCAGCAGCCAGCGGATTTCTGTAAAAGCGGCAAAAATCTTCACCTGTTCAGGAGTCAGCTTTGGCATTGGTGAATAGTGGAAGAACTTGTCCAGGCCTGCATTAATGAAAACTAATGCGAACAAAAGGCAGATAATAAATTTTACGATTTTCATAAGTGATGATTTTACATCAAATGTAAAACAAAAAGGATATTCATTTAGTTATTTTTAATGAAAATTGTTGTTTTTTTTGTTTTTATCATGGTTTGGTGATTTTTATAATTTGAATTGATATATTTGTTATACAAATCCAACTAAACAAAAATATTATGCTGAAAAATCTTCAAAAGCTAGACCGCGAAAATTTAAAAAGAATTAATGGGGGAGGAAAACCACAGATCTGTGATATTGGCCCTGAAGGATGTCCGTGTAAAATTCCACCGGGAGACCCATGCTTAGGCGGTGGAGGTGGTGGAACCGATACTTTGGGATACTGTCCTGACAGCCATGCTTATATTCCGTGTGACCAGTCCTGTCCCAATGGAATGAGTCCATTATGCGCATTATAAAATTAACTATAGGAGCTGTCTCAATTGAGGCAGCTTTTTTTATAAGTGACAGGTTATGATTATGAATGATAATTACGTACAATCATTACTAACTGCTCTTTACCGATTCCTCGTAATCAATCCATTTCTTTCAGTGTGATATTCTTAGAAATTTTATAGCTCTTTTTCTTTTTATTGGGCTTTTCTTCCTCACCGAGCAGTTTACCCCATGGTTTTAGACCATCCACTCTTTCAAAGATAATTTTAATAATTGCAATGGCCGGAATACAAAGGAACATTCCCGCGATGCCCCAAAGATGTTCACCTAAGATAATTCCAATGAAAGAAAACAAAGCATTGATCTTTACTTTTGAACCTACAACAAATGGAAGCACAATATTTCCGTCAATAATATGTACGGCAATATACCCTATAGCTACATATACGCATGTGGAAGGTGTACCTGTTGCAAAAGCAATAAAACATGATATTAAAAGGGAAATGCAGATTCCCAGATAAGGAATTACATTTAATAAACCGGTTAAAACAGCCAGAAGAATAGCATATTTTACCCCTAAAATGGTAAGCAGGATCGAGCAGAGAATGGAAACAATCAAAACCTGCAGGCAGAGCCCGAAAATATATTTCTTCGTCATCACCCTGATCTCCGTAACCACTTCCTGTACACTTGCCTTGTGTTTTTCATTAAATACCGTTACAATGAAATTATTAAGAACTCTTCTGTAGTTTAAAATAAAGATAAAAAACAGGGTGAAAAATACAATAAAGCCGAAACCGCTTGAAAATATTCCGAAAGTAAAACCCAGAATCACACCCGAAGAAGACAAGAGTTTGTTTAATCCCTGGTTAATGTAATTAAGCTGCTCATCCACCTTTACATTGAATGTTTTTGATATCCAGTGCTGCAGATTACTGAAAACGGTCGTTACCTGTTCTCTGAGGTGCGGCAGATCTTTGCTGAAATCAGAAAGCTGCGATCCGAAAAAATAAATGAGTCCTGATAAAATGGCCAGCATAATGAGAACAGAAGTCATTGTTGAAATGGATCTGGGAAATTTCAGTCTTCTTTCCATAAAAGTGGCAGCAGGCAGAAAGAGCATAGCCATTAAAAAGGCCAGAAAAAAAGGGGCTAAAATGCTCTGCCCGAGTGCCAGCAGGTAGCCCAGACCAATAATGGAAATAACTACAAGCGTGAGATTAACAAGGAAAGGAAGTCTAAGAAAATTCATGATTTTTCAAATATGTAGTATAAAAATAATAAAACCCTCCCAATTGAAAGGTTATTTTGGCTTAATTAACATAATTCTTTTAACAAAATAAATGCCGGGATTCAGTGGTGTGGTATGTTTTGTTTAAATAATAATGGACATTGTAAATTTGGATCTTAACCGTACTTTTTTCCTCAAGTGTAGCTTAATGATTAAAGTAAAAACTACTTTTCAATAAGTGTAAACAGGTTTACCATAAAAAAACGCATCCCAGAAATATGAGACGCGTTTCCTTATTGAGAGTTGATATGTTATCTGTTATTTTTCAATGGCAAAATCTATTACCTCTTCCATTCTGTTTACATAATGTACAGTCAGGTTTTTCAGGTAATCTTTTTTAATTTCTTCCACATCTTTTCTGTTGGCTTCACAAAGAATTACTTCCTTTATTCCTGCTCTGGTTGCAGCAAGAAGCTTTTCTTTGATTCCGCCTACAGGAAGAACTTTTCCTCTTAAAGTTATTTCTCCTGTCATGGCAAGATGAGGTTTTACTTTCTTATTCTTGAATGAAGAAACCATTGAGGTCAGCATCGCAATACCGGCAGATGGTCCATCCTTTGGAGTTGCCCCTTCCGGAACGTGAACGTGAACATTTTTCTTATCCAGGTCTTCCTGCGGTATACCAAGTTCATGATGCTTAGCTTTAATATATTCAAGGGCAATAGTTGCGGATTCCTTCATTACCGTACCTAAATTTCCGGTCATGGTAAGACTGCCTTTTCCATTGCTTAAGATACTTTCAATGTATAAAATATCCCCACCTACGCTTGTCCAGGCCAGTCCGGTTACAACACCGGGCACACCGGTAATTTCAGACAGACTTTTCGGTCTTGGAACCCCAAGGATTTCATCTGTTTTTTCGATAGTGATCTTTGGATCATATTCTTTTACCAGAGCGGTCTGAAGAGCCACCCATCTTGCAATGGCAGCAATCCTTTTTTCCAGGGTTCTCACACCGCTTTCCGAAGTGTGTGCTTCAATAATATGCTTAAGCTCAGGATTTCCAAGTTTGAATGATTTTGCATCCAGACCGTTTTCTTCCTGCTGCTTTTTGATCAAATGTCTTTTCGCGATCTCCGTTTTTTCCTCCATTGTGTATCCGGCGATCTGAATGATCTCCGTTCTGTCCAATAATGGTGTTTGAATTGTGGAAAGTGAATTGGCTGTAGCAATAAACATTACCTTAGACAAATCGTAACCCATTTCCAGGAAATTATCATAGAAAGCTTTATTTTGTTCAGGATCAAGGACTTCCAGCAAGGCGGAACTTGGATCGCCATGAAGACCTTGCCCGATCTTATCAATTTCATCAAGAACAATAACGGGGTTGGATGTGCCTGATTTTTTGATAGACTGCAGAATTCTTCCGGCCATAGCTCCAATATAAGTCTTTCTGTGTCCGCGGATCTCACTTTCATCATGAAGTCCGCCAAGTGATAACCTTACGTATTTTCTTCCCAAAGCATCAGCAACAGATTTTCCTAAAGAAGTTTTTCCTACTCCCGGAGGCCCTACAAGTAAAAGAATAGGAGATTTCATGTTGTTTTTCAATTTTAAAACAGCCATGTGCTCCAGAATCCTTTTCTTAATATCTTCCAGTCCGAAATGAGCCTTGTCTAAAATCTTTTCAGCTTTGGCAATATCAAAAGTATCCTTTGTATAGGTTTCCCACGGAAGATCCGTAAAGAAATCAAGATAATTCCTTTGTACGTTATAATCCGGAGCATTAGGATTCTGGCGTTGCAGCCTGTTGATCTCCTTTTGGAAATGATCTTCCACTTCCTGACTCCATTTTTTACTTTTTGCTTTGTTGATGAGGTCTTCCACATCACTTTCCAGGCCGCCTCCCAATTCATCCTGGATGGTTCTGATCTGCTGGTTCAGGAAGTATTCCCTCTGCTGCTTGTCAAGATCCTTCGAGGTTTTCTGATGAATCTGGTTTCTCAGTTCCAGTTTTCTGAAATCCTCATGCATCATTTCATAGCACTTGTTGGCTCTTTCTATGAGACTTTTCTCTTCAAGGAGCTTTTGCTTTTCTGTGGAAGGAAAACTGGCATTGGTACAGATGAAATTCAGAAGATCATCATTATTATTAATATTCTTGATGGCGAAATTGGCTGCATTCGGGATGTTGGGATCCAGCTCAATGATTTTTAAGGCTAAATCTTTGATATTTTCAAGCAAAGCCTCATATTCTTCCTTATTTTTTGGTTGGGAATCCTTTAGCTTTGAGATTTCCGCTTTAAAGTAAGGCTTGTTTTCTACAATCTTTTTTATTTTGAATCTGTGGAAGCCTTTGGTAATAGCGGTGATATTTCCTTCAGGAAGTTTGATGATCTTAATAATCTTGGCCAGAGTGCCGGTCTGGTACATATCTTTTTCAGAAGGCTGCTCCAGATCTGAATTTTTCTGGCTCACGATTCCGATGAATTCACCATTTTTCTGGGCCTCTTCAAGAAGCTGTATCGAGGTTTTTCTTCCGGCGGTAATAGGAATTACCACATTCGGAAACATGACCATATTTCTTACAGGAAGTATCGGGAATATTCTCTGTTCGGAATTTTTATCAGTCTCCGAAAAGTCTGAAAGGTTGATCTCTTCCGCTACAATATCAAATCCATCACCAATCATTTCCTCTAAACTAATATCTTCAAATTCTGTCATACTTATATTGAAATGACAAATTGTCATTCTCGTTTTAAATCGTTAAAGTGATAAACTTACAATATGCGCTGAAAACGTGTGGCATATTATAGTTATCTAAATGGCACAATAGCTGTGCCATTTGTTTTTTGTTGAAAAATATGGTCAAAATTTCCTTTTTTTAATAATCTTTCATTTTTAAAATTAAAATAAAGGACTTCTGCTTCTCTAATTTCTTAAAAATGTGTATTTTCGCAAACTGATAAAAAACTATAATATATAAAATGGCAATTTTAGGACAGATTAGGAGTAAGCCTTGGCTTTTGATGGGAGTGATCGCATTGGCGCTTTTAGCGTTTCTGGTAAACCCTGACAGCATCGACAAGGTTTTTGGAAAAAATCCTGATGTTTTAGGAAAAGTAAACGGGGAGAAAATATCCCGCGAAGAGTTTAATGACCAGCTTTTCGTACTGCAGCAGCAGGCTGAACAACAGGGCCGTCCAAAAACGGGACTTGAAGAGCAGGCATGGCAGTTACTTGTACAATCTAAACTTATCAAGCAGCAGTTTGAGAAATTGGGCTTTGAAATGACAGATGATTATTTCTGGAATCAGATCCAGTATGACCAGATGTTTGCACAAAACAAACAGTTCTTTGATGAGAAAGGTAATTTTAAAACTCAAGAACTTAAAAAAGAAATTGAAACATTAAAGAACACCAACCCGGAAGGCTACAACCAGTGGCTGAAAACCAGAAAAACTGTGGAATACAGACTGATGGCAAGACAGGTGTTTACTAATATTTCTGCGGGAATCACTACCGGAAAGAAAGAAGCTGAAGAGCTTATGAAGCAGAGAGATCAGATGGCTGACATTGATTTCGTAAAGATTGATTATGCGGCATACCTTCAGAAAACAAAAATCAACGTTACTACAGCTGACCTTGAAAACTACATCAAGCAGCACCCTGTAATGTTCAAAGCTGAGCCTAGCAGAAATATAGGAATCGTTTATTTCCCTTCCACACCTAGTCCTGCAGATGATGCAGCGACTCAGAAGGAGATCAATAAGCTGTTTTCAGCCGGTACAGATACTAGTGGAGGAACTGAAAACTTCCAGAATACAAAGAATGACTCAATGTTCGTAATGGCTAATTCTGATATGCCATTCAACAACCAATATTTATCGCCTAACCAATTACCTCAGACGATTAAAGGGCAGATCACATCTGCTGCTATCGGACAGGTTTTTGGACCTTACAAAGAGCAGAACTTCTATGTGGTTTCAAAACTTTTGGATAAAAAGACCTCTGACTCTACATTGTCAAGACATATTCTTATTGCTTTCAAAGGAAGCCCTGCGGGAGAAGGAGTAACAAGAACTAAAGAGCAGGCTAAGAAATTGGCAGACTCTATCGGAGCTATTGTAAAAGCAACTCCAGCTAAATTTACAGAATTCCTGAAACTTTCCAACGACCCTAACTCTGCAGCTCAGGGAGGAAGCCTAGGATGGACAACCCCGGAAACACCTTTCGTTCCCGAGTTCCTTACCTATCTGGCTAACAACCCTAAAGGTGCTACAGGCGTAGTAGAAACACAGTTCGGATACCATATCATCAATATTGAAGATAAAAAAGCAGGGGCAATGAGCTATAAAGTAGCTAACCTTGTAAAAGAAGTGAAGCCTTCTGATGCTACAGAAGCTGAATCTGATAAAAAAGCAAGAAGATTCATCCAGCAGGTTCAGGGGAAATCTTTCAACGATTTCGTGAATATTGCTAAAAAAGGAAACTATCAGTTCTCCAATCCAAAAGCTGCCAAAAGATTTGACGGACAGCTTCAGGGACTTGGTACAGATAAAGACGGAGAAATCCTGGCTTGGGCTTTCGATAAGAAAAGAACCAAAGGAGATACAGAATTCTTTACTGTAGAAGGTACAGGAGATAAAATCGTTGCATATCTTAACGGGAAACAGGAAGCTGGTCTTGCTGATCCTGAATCTGTAAGAGATCAGATTGAAGTGATCGTTAAAAATAAACTGGCAGCAAAACAGATTTCTGATAAAATTGCCGGAGCTAAGGCTTCAAACTTAGATCAGATTGCTAAAATGTTTGCTTCTACAAAACAGGCCGCTCAGGTTAATATGCTTAACCCTTCAGTAGCCGGTGCTATGGAGCCTAAAGTAGCCGGTGCTGCTTTCGGTGCGGCAAAAGGTAAACTTTCCAACCCTATTGAAGGCGGAACAGGAGTTTATGTATTGATCAAAAAATCAGAAACGGTAAACAAGCAGCCGGGAGACGTGAAGCAGTTTACAGAATCTATTACCCAGAGAAATTCAGGAATGTTCGGACAGGCTTGGATGAAGAGCCTTCAGGATAATGCAGATATCAAAGATTACAGAATCGAGATCTGGAATAAGCTGGGAAATCAGCAACAGTAAGAAATTAATTTTTACAGATATGAAAGCGGCAGAATTTTCTGCCGCTTTTTTGTATTTAACGCAGAACAATAAAGAAAAAGATTAATTTAAAATGTGCTATATTTGCTCATTAGAAAAAATTTAGCAAGTGAAGTTGAGTAAAGAATTAAAAGCTGGTGTAATTGCACTTCTAGCTATAGTAGGCTTTGTGTTGTTGTTTCAATTCATGAAAGGCAGAAGTCTTTTTACTACTGACAATATATTTTACGCAAAATACGATAATGTGGAAGGGCTTGCACAGTCATCCGCAGTTTCCATCAATGGTCTGAAAGTAGGACAGGTTGATAAGATCATTCCCAGAACAGCAAAAGACGGAAAGATCAGTTTTGTGGTAAAAATTACAGTGGATGATAAATTCGAGTTTTCCAAAAATTCAACCCTTGAAATCTTTGAACCTGGCTTAATGTCCGGAAAGGAGATGAGAGTAAATCTGATGTACGGAGGCCCGACTGCCAAAGATGGAGATACATTGCAGGGAGCTTTCAAATTGGGAACTTTGGGAAGCCTTTCTTCTCAGGTAGGCCCGGTTAAGGATCAACTGCAGACTGTTTTACACCGTGTAGACTCACTTATGGCCAATGCCAATCAATTGGTTGACGGGCAGAACAGAGCTGAGATCAAGGCATTACTGGCTAATCTTAACAAAACAGTAGGAGCGCTGGAAACCACAGCAGGAAGCGTAAATACCCTTGTAGGCCATAACGATCCTAAACTTCAGAAAGTACTTGATGATGCAAGCGTTACCATGCAGAGCGGGAAAGTAACATTAGACAAATACGGTAACCTTGCAGAAAGCATTGATACTAAAAAACTGAATGCAACAATCGCAAATTTAGACGCTACCGTAGGAAAACTTAATCAGGTAATCGCAGGAGTTGACAACGGACAGGGAAGCTTAGGAAAACTGATGAAAGATGAACAGTTATACAATAACCTGAATTCTGCTTCCACCAACCTGAATTCACTGATTGAAGACATGAAAGCAAACCCTAAGAGATATATTAATTTCTCGGTTTTCGGTAAGAATAATAAAGACTAATCACCTTATGCAGTACATCGATAACATTATTTTTCTGATCTTATTAGTGGCGGGATTCGGGCTGTTTGCCAAAAGTCTGCAAAAGATCTACAGAAATATCAGGTTAGGAAGAGAAATCAACAGAAGCGACAGGAAATCCGAGCGCTGGGAAACCATGGCCACAGTAGCTATGGGCCAGAGCAAAATGGGCAAACGTCCTGTAGCAGGTATTCTTCACCTTTTTGTATATGTAGGTTTTGTGATTATCAACATTGAGCTGATAGAAATTATTGTTGACGGAATCTTTGGAACCCACAGATTTTTAGCCTCCATTTTTGGAGATATGTTCTACAGTTTCTTTACGGCAACTTTAGAAGTACTGGCTCTTTTAGTAATAATTGGAGTGGTTATTTTCTTTATCAGAAGAAATTTCTACGGAGTGAAAAGACTTAATATGAAAGAACTTTTCGGCTGGCCTAAAAACGATGCCAACTGGATTCTGATCATTGAATTTGCTCTGATGATGGCTTTCTTTAGCATGAATGCTTCGGAGTCTGTTTTGCAGGCAAGAAATGCAGAAGGCTTTCACCATATCGGTTCTTTCCCGATCAGCCAGATGCTTTTCGTTCCGTTCCTGGAAGTATTCAGCTTTGACAATGGATTCTTAATTTTTATTGAAAGAAGCGCATGGTGGTTCCACTTTGTAGGAATCCTGTTCTTTATGAACTACCTTTATTATTCCAAGCATTTACACATTATTCTTGCATTTCCAAGTACATGGTATTCAAATCTTGATGAAAAAGGAAAATTCAATAACCTTGATTCAGTAACAAAAGAAATCAAATTAATGATGGACCCCAACGCAGACCCTTATGCCGCTCCGGCTGAAGGTGCTGAAGCTGATGTTCCCTCTAAATTTGGTGCAGAAGATATATTTGACCTTAATCAGGTACAGCTGCTTAATGCCTACTCATGTACAGAATGCGGAAGATGTACTTCCGTATGCCCTGCCAATATTACAGGTAAAAAACTTTCTCCGAGATTAATTCTTATGAAAACAAGAGACAGGTTAGAGGAAGTAGGAAGAAATATTGACAAAAACGGGAAATTCGAAGACGATGGAAAGAGGCTCCTGAATGATTATATCACAAAAGAAGAACTTTGGGCATGTACTACATGTAATGCATGTACGGAAGCCTGTCCGGTACTGCTGGATCCCCTTTCCATTATTTTTGAAATGAGAAGATTCCTTGTAATGGAACAGTCTGCTGCTCCTCAGGAACTCAATCTCATGATGACGAATGTGGAAAACAATGCTGCTCCGTGGCAGTATAATCAGGCAGACCGTCTGAATTGGGCCAATGAAAATTAATGTAACAGTGTAAAATAATGTAACCATTTAACAATCATTGGTAAACTGGTACATGGACATATTGATAAATTTGAGAAAATGGATTTCAGTATAAAAACAATGGCAGAATATGCTGCCGAAGGAAAAGCCCCGGAAGTTTTATTCTGGGTTGGATGCGCCGGAAGTTTTGACGACCGAGCCAAAAAAATTACAAAAGCATTTTGCAAGATATTAAATAAAATAGGAGTTGAATTTGCCGTTCTTGGACAGGAAGAAAGCTGTACAGGAGATCCCGCAAAAAGAGCCGGTAACGAATTTGTTTTCCAGATGATGGCCCTTACCAATATTGAGGTCCTGAATGCTTATGAAGTGAAAAAGATCGTTACGGCATGTCCTCACTGTTTCAACACCCTTAAAAATGAATATCCAAGCTTAGGAGGGCATTTTGATGTGGTACACCATACCCAGTTCCTTAAATCATTGATGGAAGAAGGAAGGCTGAAGATAGAAGGAGGAGCCTTCAGAGGGAAAAAGATCACTTTCCACGATCCTTGCTACCTTGGAAGAGCCAATGACGAGTATGAAGCTCCAAGAATGCTTCTTGAAAAGCTGGATGCAGAACTAGTGGAAATGAAACGCTGCAAAACCAACGGTTTATGTTGTGGGGCAGGAGGCGCACAGATGTTTAAAGAACCTGAAAAAGGAAATAAAGACATCAATATCGAAAGAACCGAAGAAGCCTTGTCTTTCGAGCCTAAAGTGATTGCTACAGGATGTCCTTTCTGTAATACAATGATGACGGATGGCGTAAAACATTTTAACAAGAACACGGAAGTAGCCGTAAAAGATATTGTAGAACTTCTTGCAGAAGCAGACGATCTGTAAGATCCTATAAAACAGATGTAAAAACTCAGGCTCAGGTCTGGGTTTTTCTTTATCATAAACTCAGGAATATTTCTTAATTTTATACTTTAAAACAGACAGGATATGAAAATTGAAGAATCCAGTATAGTAGAAACCAGCGACTACAGAGTCATTATATACCCGGCATCCAGACCTTTTGAAACCAAAGAAGCCAAAGTAATCACCGAAAAACTTTTCGATTTCCTTGCGACCTGGGCTGCCCACGGAAAACCGCTTTCCTCATCCTTTAAAATTGAAAAAAATCAGTTTATCGTAGTATGTGTGGATGAAGAGAAGGAAATGGCTTCAGGATGCAGTATTGATGCATTAGGAAAGATCATGCGCGAGATTGACGGAGAGTACCAGCTTGGACTTTTCGACAGGATGAAAGCCAGCTTTGTACAGGACGGACAGGTAAAAACACTCAAGCTGCAAGACTTTAAATCTCAACTGAGAAACGGTGAATTACCAAAAGACATTCAGGTCTTTGATTTCTCTAAAAATACGTATCTGGACTTTTTAAGTCACTTCTTGCTGCCGTTGGAAAAAAGTTGGGCTGCAGGAATAGCTTAAAGCATTAAAAAAAATATCAATCAGAACTTTAGATTGAAGCCTTCAGGCAGTTTTCGGTTGAAAACAGTCTGCGTAAAGTCTTCAATGTAAGGTTCTTTTTGTTTGATTACCTTGCATGGGTTTCCAACCGCAATAGAATTGGAAGGAATATCTTTGGCAACAATAGAGCCTGCTCCAATTACCACATTGTCCCCAATTTTTACCCCCGGAAGGATTACAGAATTAGTCCCTACAAAAACATTATTACCAATAACAATCGGGCCGCATTCATCATGAATACTGTGATCATTATGATTGTGATTGGCAGAAATCAGCGAAGATCCCGCTCCGAAACCCACATTACTTCCGATAATAATACCATTATTGGCCTGGATATAAATATTGGGATTATCTCCCGGATCGCACAAAATACCTTTCTTAATATTCTGATACCCTCTGATTTCCGAAGTAAAATGTACAGGCCACGGAACTTTTCCGTTGATCCTCAATATTTTTTGTGGAATTAAATACGTGAAGAAAAGCACATGAGGAAGCAGGTAATCATACTTCTGGCGGTAATATTCAGGATAGAAAAAATTATTAATTCTATGGAAAATCTGGTATTCAATAAATTTTTTAATCGGATTCATTTTTCTTCAGAATAAGCATGATGTAAAAATACAAAAATCCATAGCCGATAAACAAGAAACCTGAAAAAATCCCCACCAGATAGCTGATTCCCATTTCTTTTCCAATAAAGATTGCAGCAATATTGGCCAGGAAAAGATAAATATTAAAAACCAGGGCAACATTATTCCGCTTTAAGATCGTCAGAATATCGGAAATAGGATTGATAAGGCTTCGCGTAAGATATCCGAAAGACATCAGGAAAATAAACAGCCCCAGATGTTCCCAGTTTTTATTGAAAAACATTTTCAGGACAGGGATACCAATTACATTAATGAGAATGTATAATCCAAAAATGATATAGAAATTCATCAGGCTCATTTTCTTCGTGTAAGCAAACAGCTCGTTTCTGCTTTTGCCTTTGTTATTGATTTCTGCGGCTTTCGGATAATAAACCGTAGCAATGGAGGATGAGATCAGAAGAAGCGGAACCGACATTATTTTTACAGCTAAAGAATATTCTCCCAATAAAGAGTCTGCAAAATAAAGCGAAATCAGGATCGGCATGATATTATTGCCTAAAGCATTGATCAGGGTAGAAGGATATGAATATTTAAAAAGCTCAGGCCTTTTCTTTGCATTGGCGATATAGCGCTTCACATCAGGCTTTACGAAATATTTTCTTGAACAATATAAAGCGGCAAGAAAAGCTGCAATATATCCTATCAGACTACCGATAACAAGCCCGTTTTCAATCTTAATAAATACAAACAGTACCTGAAACAGAAAGCTCACCAAAGAATCTATGATCGTTAATACAGATACCAGCTTGAAAAGTTTTTTCTTGGCCAGCAGAAATTTCGCATTATTCGTGAACAAATAGATGAAACCCGTAAAAATCCCAAGAAATAAAATATTTTTCGGAATATCAAAAGGAATGAAGACCAACAGGAAAGCCAAAAGCATAACTATCGCTGAAACGATACCTGCCGCACTAAAATTATTATTCACATCCTGCTCATTGCCTTCAAGCATAATCATATGTTCCTGTGCAAGACTTAAAACCACCGTAAAGATGCTCATAATACTCAGGTAAATACTGAAAATACCGTATTCGGAAGACCCGTAATATTTCGCCAGTAAAAGCCCTCCGATCACCAGAACGAACTTGGAAATAAAGTTCCCCTTAAAGATGGTGGTGATGTGGCTGCTGTTTAATCTTTTGAGTTTATTTAAAAACATGGTAAAATATTACGAGAACAAATATATAATTATACATTTGCATAAAAAAGATTATTGAAAATTAACGGAAGATGAAATTGAAGCTGAATCATATTTTATTAGTTAAACTTACAGCCATCCTGTTTTTAGCGGTTTCGTGCGGAAGCGATGATGAATCTCTGCAGAGAATTGATCAGACCCTGAACATCTACATAAAAAACAGCGCCGGGCAGGACCTTCTGAATGCAAAAAAGAACGGCTCCTATTCTGCCTATGCGGTGAATGATGTTTTTGGTGTTACAGACGTAGCTCCGGTATCCGTACCTCTTAAAATGACCGCAGATTCCTTATATTATTTTGAATATCTGAGAGGAGCAAAAAGAAGAACAATGGATTCACTCAGCCCGGATAACAGGACTTATCACTCCAAACTGGCAATTGCCCTGAGCAGAACTGTAAATAATGCACAGGTAATCACTGTTGATTCAATGGAGATCAGGTACCGCTGGACACCCTCAGTATTCCAGGTTTCCGAGGTTCTTTACAATAATCAGACTGTATTTACCAAACCGGCAGACGCACCCAATGCTATAAATACCGTTACTATCATAAAATAATTTAAATTTGCAAAACTGTTAGCTTACTATTTAAGTTTAACATCTAATATTTAACATCCCAATACAATGTTACAAGTCAATTTTTTACGCGACAATAAAGAACGCGTTTTAGAAGGTCTTCAGAAAAGACAATTCAAGAATCTTGGGTTGGTAGACGATGCTATTGCTACTGACGACGAAAGAAAAAGAATCCAGTTTGAATTAGATTCCCAGCTTTCCGAGATCAACAAAATCTCCAAAGAAATCGGACTTTTGATGAAAGAAGGAAAGAAAGAAGAGGCGGAGTCTGCAAAATCTAAAACAGCACAATTTAAAGAATCGGGTAAAGAACTGCAGTCCCAATTAGATGTAACGGAGAAAGCCTTGCTGGATATTTTATACCAGATTCCGAATATTCCGTTTGAAGCGGTAAAAAGCGGAGCTTCTGCAGAAGACAATGAAAATATTTTCCAGTCTCACGATGTGGAAGGCCTTGGAGAAGGCGCTATTCCTCACTGGGAGCTGGCCAAAAAATATAACCTGATCGATTTTGAGTTAGGGGTAAAGATTGCAGGGGCAGGTTTCCCTGTTTATTTAGGTAAGGGAGCAAGACTTCAGAGAGCTTTGGTTCAGTATTTCCTTGATAAGAATGTTGAAAAAGGATATATGGAAGTAAATCCTCCTCACGTTGTCAACGAGGCTTCAGGATACGGAACAGGGCAGCTTCCTGATAAAGAAGGGCAGATGTACCATGTAGGTTTAGATGATCTTTACCTGATCCCAACGGCAGAAGTTCCTGTAACGAACCTTTACCGTGATGTATTGCTTGAAGAAAAGGATCTTCCTATCAAAAATACGGCTTTCTCTCAGTGTTACAGAAGAGAAGCGGGAAGTTACGGAGCTCATGTAAGAGGCCTGAACCGTCTTCACCAGTTCGAAAAAGTAGAGATCGTAAGACTTGAAAAGCCTGAAAATTCTTATGCTGCATTAGAAGAAATGGTAGAACACATCAAAGAAATCCTTACAGATCTTGAGCTTCCGTTCAGAGTATTGAGACTTTGTGGTGGTGATACAGGTTTTGCATCTGCAATGACCTATGATTTTGAAGTTTGGAGCGCAGCACAGGAAATGTGGCTTGAGGTAAGCTCTGTATCTAATTTTGAAACATTCCAGTCAAACCGTTTGAAATGCCGTTTCAAAACAGAAGGAAAATCTCAGCTGGTGCATACCTTGAATGGTTCTGCAATGGCCCTTCCAAGAATTATGGCTGCTTTGCTTGAAAACAACCAGACTGCGGAAGGTATCAAAATTCCTAAGAAAATTGCAGAATATGCAAGATTCGATCTGATTAACTAGAATTATATTTTATTATAATAAATAATCCCCTTTCAGCTTTGGAAGGGGATTTTATTTATCGGTAATTGTTAGAATTATTCAGTGGTAATAACGACTTTTTTGTCTTTATTAACAAGATTTTTGCCGTCTGCTAAATCATTGGATCTTACAGTAATCTCAACTGTTTTATTGTCTATCTGTTTTACAAAATCGTGTTTTCCTTCAATAGTTTTGATCGGTTTCTGAAATTTCAGGGTATTGGTAAATGTAAGATTGAACATCCTCAGCATTCCTGCCATTCCGGAAGCCATTTGTTTTCCGTATGCTTCAATGGAATCGCTTTTGGTTTTGGGAACTGTTTTTTCTTCCGTTTCTTTTTCTTCCAGCATTTTAAGAATGCCATCGGAGTTGAATTTATCAGTATTAATCGTTAATGAATTGCCATTCCAGACTGCAATGTCCTGTAAAGGGATTTTTTTCAGGCGTTTGTCGCTGGTCAGAAGCTGCGTGATTTCCGAAGGCATGAGTTTATCATATTTAAGAGAAAGGCCAACGATTTCATTTTTATCTTTATCCACCTTCATAAAGACTTTTTTCAGCACTTTTACTGAATCTTCATTCAAAGTTACTTTTCCATGCTTCTGAACATTGTAAAGGCTGGTCCAGTCGGTAGGCAGCTTATCAAGGTCATTCAGCTTCTTCGGATCTGTTCCCATCATGCTCATCATTCCCATTACACTTTTATCCATAAGAATATTAGACTGCATACTGGTTGCAGAATCCTTATAATAAGTAGTTTCTGTATTGATGGAGCAGGACTGGAGAACTACGATAAGAAGGGCAGCCCATAAAAAATTTATCTGTTTAATCATTACTCAAATTTTAGTATTATCTTATGTATAACAAAACAGATACCAACCAAAAACCGGCTGAAACTTCAGCCGGTTTTTTATTCTGTAACAATGACGATTTTTTTATCTGCATTTTTTAATTTAGCCTCTGTATCGTATATTGCTTTGATATCGTAGTCTATTTTAACCGTATAATGATCTATCTGTTTCACCCAGTCATGTTTTCCGGTGACGGATTTTATTTTGTTTTCGAACTTCAGGGTTGTTCCAATGCTTTTAAAGAACATGGTAATCATTCCTTCTACCTTTTCAGCTTCATCTTTTGAAGTTTTGTTTTTAAGCGTTTCTTCAATATTTTTAAGGTTGAAATTTTCCGTGTTAATGGTCAGTGTTTTTCCATCCCAGTTATTAAAGATATTCTGATCCAGCGGTAATTTTTCTTTCTTATTATAGCTGCTCAGCAATTGATAGTCTGCCTGTGTGAAACGATCCATTTTTAAAGAAAGTCCTGCCGGCTCATTATTTTCCTTATTCATTTTCATGAAGATCTTTTTCATGATCCTGAGAGAATCCGGGTCTGTGGTCTGAGGCTTGCCATCCTGTTTCTGAATATCTGAAAGACTTGTCCAGACTGTTGGAAGTTTATCCATTTCCCCGAATTCTTTCTTCTGTTTCAAGGAATCGGGAGTCATAGCTTTCATTTCTGAAATGAACTGTCTCATATCAATATCGGTAACTGAAGTTGAGGCTGCATCTTTATGGTAAACAATTTCAGAGTTGATCGTACACGATTGCAGGACGAAAAGAGCTGCAATGAATAAGAGAAATACTTTTTTCATGGAATTAGTTAGATGTATTAATGACAGTTGGCTGAACCGTGATCATGCCCTTCAATGTGACAGTTGGCATTATGATCTTTGGATATGGTCATTGCTTCGGCCCTTGGTGAAATGTATGGGATTCCCAGTTCAAGGCCTCTCAGAATAAATAATCCGCCTAAAATGATCATAATAACAGGAACAGCTTTTAGGATTTTAATTCTGAAAGCCTGATTCATGAGATTCCCGGCCAAAACTACCGCAAACATGAATGGAAGTGTTCCCAACCCGAATAAGGCCATATATGATGCTCCCTGCCATATTCCTCCGGCTGCCAGGCTGGCTGTAAGTGCCATGTAAACCATTCCGCATGGAAGAAAACCGTTAAGGACCCCGGTTGTAAACCTTGACCGGTAATCTGCTTTCTGAAGTAATTTCCCTAAGTTTGATTTTACAGAAAAAAGAAATCCGGAAAGAAAGGGAATTTTAGAGGCAAAATCCTTTCCGCCAAATGAAAACAGGGCCATGATAATCAGAAGGACTCCCGCAATGATTGTCAGGTACTGTTGGAACCCTGCCATTTCAAAACCTTCTCCTACAATTCCCAGAATGGCGCCTAATAAAGAATAGGTAAAGATTCTGCCGAACTGGTAGGTGAGATTCTGAAGATAGAAGTTGGTGGCCTGTTTTTTAGTCAATCCCATCGATAAGGCAATAGGTCCGCACATTCCGATACAATGAAAACCGGAAGCGAAGCCCAAAGCAATAGCCGATAAAATAAGTCCTATTTCCATATCACATCATAATCCATTCTATAATCTGTTTTGTCTTTCGTCCACATCAGTCTCAAAGTATAGTTTCCTACTTTTAATAACTGCCCGGGTATAAAGAATGACTGGGCAGCATCCAGCTGTACAGATTTTTTTATGTCTAAATTCTGGTCGTCGGTTCTGTTTAAAACAAATTTTACCGTAGTATTTGAGTTATTGTAATCTTTCGGAAAGGTGATTTTAATTCCGCTTTTTTCCTGGCTGTATACCGGTTTTTCCTGAAGATTGTCCGCTCTTTTTTTAGCATCAATTACATCCTGGTACTTAAGTTCCTCTTCATAATAATTATCGGTTACCATTTCTGAATTCTTCTGCCCGTTCGGGAAAAGGAATAACATGGATAAAATAAAAGCAATGAATGCAAATAATGCAATTACAACACCGTGTCCCCAACTAAAGTTTTTCATTTCTTCTTAAAATTAAAATTGCAGTTTGAATGGCCCTTCGAAGTAGGTCTGGTAAGAATCTACAAGCTTACCTTTCATGTCGTAAACTCCGATGGTTATATTCTGTTTTGAAAGTTTCATATCATCTTCCGGGAAGCTGATGTTGATGGTTCCTTTGGAAATTTTATCCCTGTCTACCTCAATCTTGCTGGATGCACTGTAGATGATCTCGCCATGAGCAGGTTCAAGAACTTTTATGGTAACGATCTTCTTATCGTTGGTTTTGTTCAGGAATGTATAATTGTAGGTATTGGTAATTCTGCCGTCTCTTACAAAGAATGTGCTTCCTGCCGGTTTAATGAATTTTGCTTCCATTTCACCACGACTGTAAAGAAGGAATCCTAAGAATCCTACCAGCAATACCAGAACAACGGCAAAGCCTTTCATTCTTCCCGTGAATTTGAACTGAGTCTGGTTTTCAATTTCATTTTCGGAAGCGTATCTGATAAGCCCTTTTGGAAGGCCTACTTTTTCCATTACTTCGTCACAGGCGTCAATACATGCTGTACAGTTCACGCATTCAAGCTGCTGTCCGTCCCTGATATCAATTCCTGTAGGACAAACTACCACGCATTGATGGCAATCTATACAGTCTCCTTTTCCGGCTGCTTTACGGTCTTCACCTTTTCTCCATTTAGATCTGTTTTCCCCTCTTTTGAAATCGTAGAAAACGTTGATGGTATCTTTATCGATTAAAACTCCTTGCAGTCTTCCGTATGGGCAAACCAATGTACAAACCTGTTCTCTGAACCATGCAAATACAAAATAAAATGCAGCGGTAAAAAGAACCATTATGATAAAATTGGTAGGATGGGCAAACGGCCCTTCCGAGATGATTCTGAATATTTCTTTATACCCAACGATATACATAAGCATAAAGTGGGTGATTATTAATGAAATAATGATATAAACTGTCCATTTTAAGCTTCGTTTCCAGATTTTCTCGCTGTTCCACTCCTGTCTGTCCAGTTTCATCTGTTTGTTCCGGTCACCTTCAATAAGATATTCAATTTTACGGAAGATAGATTCCATAAAAATTGTCTGAGGACATATCCACCCGCAGAAAATTCTTCCGAACGCAATCGTAAAAATGATGATAAATATTAAAGATGCGATGGCACCTAAAGTAAGGATAAAAAAGTCCTGTGGATAGAAAGGCTGTCCGAAAATATAGAACTCTCTATCAATAACATTAAATAAAAAGAAAGGGTTACCATTGATCTTGAGAAATGGCACTGTAAAATAAATGATTAATAAAATATAGCTTACAATGTTTCTATAGTTGGTGTATTTCCCTTTTGGCTTTCTTGGGAATACCCATTTTCTTTTTCCGGATTGCTCCATTGTCCCTATAGAATCTCTGTAAGTCTCAGGGTCCAGAACCTGTCCCTGTCCGCCGCGTACTTCTATTTCTTCTATGTCTGACATTTTATAGTATGTTTTAAAAAGAAAAAACATAATTCGTTACTATTTTCTTTAATAACAAATTATGTTTTTTTCATATGTTTCTAATTTTTTTAAAATTATTCTTTTTCCCAATGTGCTTCGGTTCCCTGAGGAGCTGCTCCTCCCTGAGCCTGCGTCACTGGCGGTTGTTCCTGGTTGATATGATATACATAGGCTGCAATCTTCTCAATCTCTGCACCTGAAACTTCTCCGTTTTTACCGAATGCTCTCATCGCAGGGTTAGTAGGAGAACCATTCCAGTCCATATGGAAAACGTTTTT
The DNA here is from genome assembly GCF_014207845.1 of Chryseobacterium shigense. NCBI lineage: Bacteria > Pseudomonadati > Bacteroidota > Flavobacteriia > Flavobacteriales > Weeksellaceae > Chryseobacterium > Chryseobacterium shigense. The sequence goes on along the minus strand of NZ_JACHLC010000002.1, from coordinate 126,270 downwards.
GAATAAGGTTTTCTCAGGCTGGTTGATCCAGTAATTATCCGTAAGGTTTGGACCGATACCACCGCTTCCGTCTTCTTTGTGACAAGATGCACAGTTGGTTTTGAATAGCTCTTTCCCATCTGCGATATTGTCAGCAGAGTATTTTGCTGTTTCTATAGTCACAGGAGGCTGGTTCTTTTCATATTCTGCAATACTTGCCATCTGTTCTTTATATTCTTGTTCATATTCGCTCAACGGGTGTGCGAAATCTGTGAAAGAGTAAGCTGCAATATATACAATACAAAAAGCAGTCCCAAAATAGAATAAACCTACCCACCATTTTGGCAATTGGTTATCCAATTCCATGATCCCATCGAAACCGTGGTCAATAAGGATATCTTTTTCTTCTGTAGCAGACTGTTTCTTGAATGCACTGTCGTACATTCTTCTTAAGAAAGGAACTTTCTTTTCTGCCAGATAAGCTGCTTTTTCTTCCGGAGATAATTTTTTGAATTTGTTGTTTTCAATCAAATCCCCGATAGCACTGTGGATATATGCCAGAATAGCACTGATCACCACAGTTCCCCAGAAGTAAGGTGAAGCTAGGAACGAGTAGCTTTGTACAAACAAATAATAAAAAACTATTAAAAGTCCAGTTATTATTAAAATGTTTACAACAACAGGTGTTCTTTGTTTCATAATAAATAGTTTAATTTTTTAAATTAAAATCGTCATCCTCATCATCCCCAAGCGGAGCCTCTTCTTCCTCTTTGTAATATTTTTTAGGTCTGGTAAAAACATAGATTACAAGAGCTACGAAGAACAGCATAAAGAAAATCAGAGCCAGCGTCTGGTAGAGACCAGCGTTTTCTGTATTGGATAATATATCTTTAAAGTTCTGAGGAATCATGTGAACCTTTTAATGTTTAGTTAGTACTTGCTGTTTTTATTTCTGTTGTTTTGATATCTGTTCCAAGTCTCTGAAGGAAAGAGATAAGAGCTACAATCTCTTTTTTCTCCAATTCTCCCTGAGGTCTCTTAGCATACGCCACTTTAAGGTCATTAGCTTCAGAGAAGATATCTTTTACAATTTTCTTTGACTGGTTATCTGCCCATGAGTTGGCAGAATCTATTTCAGCTTTGCTATAAGGAACTTCAAATGCGTTCTTCATAAGCTTCATTTTATCTACCATTTTAGATCTGTCTAAGTTGGTGGCAATTAGCCAAGGGTAACGAGGCATAATGGAACCTGCAGAAGTAGATCTTGGGTTATACATATGCTTATAGTGCCAAGAACTTGGGTTTTTACCTCCTTCTCTATGTAAATCCGGTCCTGTTCTCTTAGACCCCCATAAGAATGGTCTGTCATAAATGAATTCTCCCGCTTTTGAATACTGTCCGTTCTTACCGTTGAATCTTGTGATCTCATCTCTGAACGGTCTGATCATTTGGGAGTGACAAGCGTTACATCCTTCACGGATATAAATATCTCTACCTTCCAGTTCAAGTGGTGAATATGGTTTTACCGCTGAAATCGTAGGAACACTTTTCTTTAAAGATAGTGTAGGAATAATTTCAACTGAACTACCGATGGAAATAGTGAAGAAAGACAGGATACCTAATAATAATGGCATTCTTTCAAGCCATAGGTGAGTACCTTCCCCTTCTTTACGTTTGTTTCCGATGTTTGCCAGTGCAGGTGCTTCAGCAGGAACTTCTTTCTGGAATGAACCTTTTCTTACCGTAGCGATTACGTTAATAATCATTAGAATAGATCCTGAAATATAGAATGCTCCTCCTAAGAATCTCATTTTGAAGTAAGGAATGATTGCTGTTACGGTATCCAACCAGTTTTTGTACATCAAAGTACCGTCCGGGTTGAACTGTTTCCACATCAAACCTTGTGTAAATCCTGAAATATACATGGGTACTGCATAGAAAATAATTCCTAACGTACCTAACCAGAAATGCCAGTTAGCTAATTTTACAGACCAGATTTTTGTTCTCCACATAATAGGTACCAGGTAATAGATAACCCCGAATGCCATGAAACCATTCCATCCAAGAGCTCCTAAGTGTACGTGACCGATAACCCAGTCTGTAAAGTGACCAATTTTGTTGATGTTTTTTGTTGCCAAAAGCGGCCCTTCGAATGTTGCCATACCATAACAGGTAACAGCTACTACGAAGAATTTAAGGATAGGATTTTCTCTTACCTTATCCCACGCTCCTCTCAGCGTAAGAAGTCCGTTTAGCATTCCTCCCCAGGATGGTGCAATAAGCATGATAGAGAAACCGGTTCCCACAGCCTGTGCCCACGCAGGAAGTGCTGTATACTGAAGGTGGTGAGGACCAGCCCAGATATATACGAAAATTAATGACCAGAAGTGAATAATAGACAGTTTGTAAGAGAATACCGGTCGGTCTGCAGCCTTCGGAAGGAAGTAATACATTAACCCAAGAACCGGAGTCGTCAGTACGAATGCCACCGCATTGTGACCGTACCACCACTGTACAATAGCATCTTTTACCCCTGCATATGCTGAATATGATTTCCAGCCAGTGAAAGATAATGGAACTTCAAGGTTATTGAAGATGTGAAGCATTGCTACTGCAATCCATGTTCCGATATAGAACCAGATGGCCACATAAAGGTGTCTTACTCTTCTTTTTGAAATAGTCAGGAACATGTTAATCCCGAAAATGATCCAGGAGAATGCAATCAATATGTCGATCGGCCACTCGTGTTCAGCATATTCTTTTGAAGTATTGATCCCCATAAAGAAGGTAACGAACGTAGCAACAATCATAAACTGCCAGGTCCAGAAATGCAACCATGATAATGTATCACTGTACATTCTTGTTTTTAATAATCTCTGTAATGAGTAATAAATACCGGTATAAACGATATTACATACAAATGCAAAGATCACGGTATTGGTATGAAGCATTCTGATTCTACCAAAACCAAATGCACCATGAGTATTTATTAACCCCTGAATATTGCCTGATGCAAGACTTTTGATGGTTGTATCATCTGTACCGAATAAAAATTCCGGTAATTCCGGGTAGAAAAGCATTAATGCCGCCGTAAGCCCGAACGTAAATCCTATAAGACCGAAAACTAAGGTCGCATAGAGAAACGCACGGACAATACTGTTGTCATAACTAAACTTTTGTGTTTCCATATCAACTATTCACTTTTTTCTTCAATTTTATTATTCTCTCCTATTTTTTTCTCGTCTTTATCTTTGTTGCCGTTTTCATCCTTTTCCTTGATCTCTCCATTATCAAAAAGGATTCTGACAGCCGGAGATTCATCATCTTCAAACTGTCCTTTTCGGGCATACACTATAAATACGACCAAGAAAATCGCAGCCAAAGAAACACTGCAGAGGATCATTAAATATAGAATATCCATTGGACAACAAAATTAACCTATTTTCGGGGTTCAAATTTAGTGAAAAATAATGACATTCATCAATAAATGCGGATTTCAGCTAATTTAAAATCAGTCTAAATAAGGGGCTTTTACGCCTGTTTTTTGAAATATTTACGCCCTAAAATCCAGGTGGAAATAGTAGTGAATGTAACCACAGTAATGGAACTGATTGGCATGATGATTGCTGCAAAAAGCGGATGCATATGGCCTGTAACTGCGTAACTTAAACCAACAATGTTGTACAGGAAACTGATTATGAATGTCATTTTAACAATGGTGATCGATCCTTTGCATACGTTCAGGTAATTGTCTAATGTTACAACTTTATCACCATTCATAATGACATCGGAAGAAGGTGTGAAGCTGTTGGTGTCATCGGCAATTGCTATTCCCACATTACTCTGTTTCAAGGCTCCTGCGTCATTTAATCCGTCGCCGAGCATTGCTACTTTCATGTTCTGATCCTGAAGGTTTTTAATGTAATTCAGCTTATCTTCAGGGTTTTGGTTGAAAGCCATTCCCTTATAGCTCGGGATAAGTTCCTTAAGCTGTGTTTCTTCAGAAGAATTATCGCCGCTCAGGATGAATATTTTGTAGCTGGTAAGTTTTGTGAACAGCTCCTTTAATTTCGGGCGGTATTCATTTTTGAAGATGAATTTACCTGAAAATGCTCCATTTTTGCTGATGTAAACGGCTGTTTCCAGATTCTTAGGCTCCTGTTCGTTATAACGGGCAGAACCTATCTTATAGATATTTCCTCTTACACTTGCCTCATAGCCTTTTCCGGAAATCTCCTGGAAATTTTCAACAGGGAAATAATCATCATTCACCTCTATGAATTCATAAAGAGATTTAGAAAGAGGGTGATTGGAATTTTTTAATAAGGTTTTGATATTCAGTTGATCAAATTCACTGATTGCAGATCCTTCATACCGGATGTTTGATTTTTTTCTGTGAGTGATGGTTCCTGTTTTATCAAAAACAATCGTATCCAGTTTCGCAATCTTTTCAATCGTTAACGTATCTTTTACATAGAATTTATTGCGGCCTAAAATTCTCATAATATGCCCGAAAGTAAACGGAGCAGACAATGCTAAGGCGCATGGGCAGGCGATAATAAGGATCGCTGAAATTACCTGGAACATTTTTTCCAGATCAATAAATGCCCAGTAAATTCCGGAAATTAAAGCAATACCTAAAATAATGAAAGTGAAATACTTGCTGATGCTGTTCGTTAGGGTATCAAGGCCGGTTTCATGCTTTTTGAAAGCTTCCTTGTTCCAAAGCTGCGTAAGGTAACTCTGGTCAACATCTTTAATCACTTCCAGCTCTAATGAAGATCCGATTTGCTTTCCTCCGGCAAATATCTTGTCGCCTGGCTGTTTGCTGATACTTTCACTTTCTCCCGTGATAAAACTGTTGTCTATATTTCCTTCCCCGTTGATCAGGATGGCATCAACCGGAATAATTTCCTGGTTTCTTACTAGAATTCTGTCTCCAACTTTGATTTCAGAAAGGAGGATATTATCCTGTTTTCCTTCAAAATCTACTTTGGTAACGGCAATAGGATAAAATGATTTGTAATCTCTGTCATATGATAATGCGCTGTATGTTCTTTTCTGGAAAATTTTACCCATCAGCATAAAGAAAAGCAGTCCGCACAAAGTATCAAAATATCCTGGCCCGTAATCCGTAACCACTTCATAAATGCTTCGCCCGAAAAGGACAAAGATTCCAAGCACAATTGGGACATCAATATTAACAATTTTATTCTTTAAACCATACCACGCGGATTTATAATAATCTGAAGCAGAATAAAATACAACAGGACATGCTAAAAGGAACATCAGTGTTCTGAATAGCCCTTTGTAATGCTCCATCCAGTAATCTTCACCGCCTACATACTCAGGGAAAGCAAGAAACATCCCGTTTCCGAATGCAAAACCTGCAATGGCAAACTTTATAAGAAGAGATTTATCAAGATGGTCTACATTTTTATCTGCTGTTTCAAGACTGATAACGGGTTTGTATCCAAGATTGGTTAGGAAATTAGCTAGTTCGCTTAATTTCAGATCGTTATGGTTAAATGAAATCTGTAAGGTTTTCCGCGTGAAGTTTACCTGTGAGTATTTGATATGTTCATTCAGGGTATGAAGGCTTTCCAGCAGCCATATACACGAAGAACAGTGAATTACAGGAATCTTGAACGTAACAAGGCTGGTGCTTCCTTCGGAAAAATCCGTAATCTTCTCGAAAATCTCCGGAGTGTCAAGATATTCGAACTGTGAAGAACTTTCGTCACTGGGACGGATTCCTGCTCTTTTATTAAGCTCGTAGAAATTGGTTAAATTATTGATATTCAGAATTTCGTAAACGGACTTGCAGCCGTTGCAACAGAAAGTCTTTTCATCAAATAGAATTCGCTCCTTTTCTATTCCTTGACCACAATGAAAACAGTTCTCGCTCACCACCATAAAATATTGAACTACAAAATTATAACAATTTTTTTTGTTTATCGAGTTAAAAAGTTCTATTTTTGTGATAAATGTCATATAAAATGTCGCAGGAACAACAGATTGCAATTGAAGAGAGGTTCGCCAGAGTTTTTAATGATAAATCATTTAAGGAAAGACTTTCTAGCACTGATTTTGAAAAATATATTAACGGCAAGAAAAAATTAAGTTTTCAGAAACACGACACCATTTTCGAGGACGGAGAAACACCGAAAGGAGTTTATGTTTTAGAAAAAGGAGCAGCTAAACTTTCCAAGTCCGGAGCTTTTGGAAAAGACCAGATTTTAAGATTTATCAAAGAGGGGGATATTATCGGCTATCGTTCATTGCTTTGCGGGGAGAATTTCCAGGCAAAGGCAGAGGCTATGACAGATATTGAATGCATTTTCCTGCCCGCGGATATTTTTATGTACCTTCTTGAGGTAGATCCACAGCTTTCTTTTGTAATGCTTCAGAAAATTTCTTATGAACTCGGAGAATCATCCAACACCATCACTTTCCTTGCTCAGAAAACAGTGAGAGAAAGACTGGCGGAAATCCTTATTCTTCTTGAGCAGAAATTAGGAGTAGATCCGGAAGGATTTATAAAAATCTCGCTTACAAGAGAAGAGATTGCTAACATTATTGGTACCGCCACAGAAAGTGCCATCCGTTTGATTTCCGAATTTAAACAGGACAGTCTCATTGAAGTAGACGGAAGAAACATCAAAATTTTGAACCACGACAAACTGATGAAACTAGGTCACGTAGTTTTATAACCATCATACAAAAACTTAAGTCGGCGAAAGCCGACTTTTTTAACTTTTAAAAATAGATAAATTATGTCTGTTCACTCTGAAATTAAAAAAGTTACCACTGAAACCTTGCGAAAAATGAAATTCGACAAGGAGAAAATAACAATGCTTACTGCATACGATTTTACTACCGCTAAAATGGTAGATGCGGGAGGAGTTGATGCAATTTTGATCGGAGATTCCGCAGCCAATGTGATGGCGGGTTTTGAAACAACATTGCCGATTACGCTTGATCAGATGATCTACCATTCCCAAAGTGTGGTAAGAGGAACGGACAGGGCTCTTGTTGTAGCAGACCTTCCATTCGGGACTTATCAGAGTAATCCTGAAAAAGCGCTGGAATCTGCTGTAAGAATGATGAAAGAAGGAGGTGCTCATGCCGTAAAAATTGAAGGGGGAAAAGAGATCTCAAAATCTATTAAAAAAATCATCAATGCCGGAATTCCTGTGATGGGACATTTGGGGCTAACACCGCAGTCCATCTACAAATTCGGTACCTATAAAGTAAGAGCAAAAGACGAAGCGGAAGCTGAAAAATTGATTTCCGATGCACAGCTTTTGGAAGAATTAGGCTGTTTCGCGGTAGTTTTGGAGAAAATTCCTGCTGATCTGGCCAAAAAAGTATCTGAAAGCATTTCCATTCCAACCATTGGAATTGGAGCTGGCCCTGACTGTGACGGACAGGTGTTGGTATATCACGATATGGTTGGTATGAACAAAGGTTTCAGTCCGAAATTCCTAAGAAGATACCTTGATCTCTATACAGAAATTACAGGAGCAGTTGCCCAGTACGTAAAAGATGTGAAAAACGTTGAATTCCCTAACGAAAATGAAAGTTACTAACTGATGCAGAACCAACAAACTATTCAGGGAATTTTATCAATTGCAGCGCTGGTCTGTCTTGCGGCGGGCTGGTTTAACCTGTTTTCTCCCGAAATCAATATTATTCTTTCCCGAAAGGTTTTTTATTACCTGATAGGAGCCAGTTTCTTTTTTCAGGCCCCGTTACTCAGCAATAAAAATTTTACATATATAATGTACGCAGCGGCACTGCTTTGTATAGTGGGGGCGACTTTACCGGAAGAATCCAAATTTTCGATTCTTAAAACGATAGGTCTGCTTGGGGGAATTGCCCTTTCTTTTATCGGTCGGCCAAAGCGCGTATAATGTATGAAGGAACAGATTGTATATGAAGACAACCACCTTTTGGTTGTTAATAAGAAGGTAGGACAGCTTGTTCAGGGTGATAAAACCGGTGATGAATCTTTGCTGGAGTCCATTAAAAATTTTATTAAAATAAGAGATGCCAAGCCCGGAAATGTTTTTCTCGGCCTGGTTCACCGTATAGACCGTCCGACTTCCGGCCTGGTTATTTATGCTAAAACTTCCAAAGCGCTTTCCCGACTTACCCAAATGGTAAAGAACAGAGAGGTCAAAAAAACGTATTGGGCTGTTGTAGGAAAAGAAATGATACCGCAAAGCCAAAGACTTGTTCATTATCTGAAAAAGAACGAAAAGAATAATAAAGCCATTGTCTTTCCAAAAGCAACGGAAGGAGCAAAAGAAGCAATCTTGACTTATCATGTGATTAAAGCATTAGATCATTATATGCTTCTTGAAATTGATCTTGAAACGGGAAGGCATCACCAGATCCGTGCTCAGCTTTCTAAAACCGGAGTTCCTATAAAAGGAGATCTGAAATATGGGGCGCCTCGTTCCAATCCGGATGGAGGAATTAATCTTCATGCAAGGAAGCTGGAATTTATTCATCCTGTTACCAAAGAGAAAATAGAGATTATAGCTCCCGTTCCACAGAACGATGCCATCTGGAGAGCTTGTGAAGAATAAAATAAATGATCCTGCAAAATTTGCAGGATTTTTTTAAATTATAATATAAAATTCATAAAAAATTATTTGCAATATTTTTCAAATACAAATAATTAATTGGTTTGTTTTTGCTTGAATTAATATAAATATTTTATTGTAATTTATTTTTTAATGTAATATTGTTAAAATTTCATATCTTAGGAGATAATCTAATCCTATTCCATTATGAATTATTTTTACAAATTTCTTTTCGGTAACGGAAAGAAAAAGCATCTGAAAACTGTTTTCAGTTGCTTTGCTATGTTTACAGCTGTAACTGCAGCTGATGCCCAGGTAAGTGCTTACGGCTTTTCACAGGCTACAGGCACTTATAGCCCAATATCAGGAAGTGTATTGGGGGCGGCTACAGGTAATGCTTCTGCAACCAATCTTAACAGTAACGTTTACCCCTTAACCCTGCCATTCAATTTTGTATTCAACGGAATTTCCTATAATACGCTGAATGTTTCCACGAACGGATTTATAACTTTCGGAGCAACAGTTCCGGGGACCACTACCACAACGCCCATATCAGGCACTACAGCTTATGAAGGAGCAGTTTCTGTCTTCGGACGGGATTTGAGCAGTGTTTTCGATATCAGTGGAACAACAGGTGATATCAGCTGGCAAACAACCGGGGCAGCTCCTAACCGAGAGGCAATTATTCAATGGAAAAATTTCAGGCCAAGCAGCAGTACCTCTACCACTGCGGCTTATACCTTTTCCTTCCAGATCCGTTTACAGGAAACCTCTAATGTTATTCAGATGGTGTATAGCAGCGGAGCTTATTTAGTGGGGTCTACAGCTGTTTCAGGAACTGCCCAGATAGGACTGAGAGGTAATGCTGCCACTGATTTTAATACCCGGCTTAACGCAACAACACTGGAATTTATAAATTCCACACCAGGTATAGCAAATAGCAGTACACAGGCATTTAATACGGCCAATGCAGTTCCGGGGATGCCTGCCGCAGGACTTACCTATATCTGGACACCTCCGACATGTTATGCTGCATCAGCACTTACGGGAGGGGCAACTACCAATAACAGTGCTGCTATATCCTGGACTGCTTCTCCATCATCTCCTTCTGGGTATGATATTTATTATAGCACTTCCAGCACACCTCCCACATCTTCTACACCTCCAACAATTCCAAATGTTCCGGGTACTTCAACTTCTATAGGGTCATTAGCACCCTCTACATCATATTATGTCTGGATCAGGTCAAATTGCGGAGGAGGGAACACAAGTGTATGGTCTCTTCAGCCTGTACAGGTAATAACGCAATGTCAGCCGCCGGCCATTCTTACAACCGCCGGTGCAATTGTTTGTCCTAACCAGCCTGCGACATTGTCTGCTACTGCAGATACCGGAGCATCCATAACCTGGTATGATGCCGCTACTGCAGGAAATGTAGTAGGTACAGGATCGAGTTTTACAACACCAGCGTTAAGCAGTACAACGCCTTATTATGTAGCAGCTTCAACGGGAGGAACTTCTTCAACAGGAATGACCAATGCAATTTCCACATCGGGATATACCCTGGATGCAGGGTTGCTCTTTGATGTTTACTCTACAATTACAATCAATGGGGTAAATGTATATCCAATAGGTACAGGAGCAGGAACTGTAGAAATTGCCCTTCAGGATGGAAATGTTTCACCTGCCGCTACATTACAGACGATTACGGTTAATCTTACAGGTTCCGGCTCTCCATATGTAAAAACTTACGTTCCTTTGAATTTTACGGTTCCTCCCGGGAACAATTATAAATTAATGATGCTCACCAGAGCTGGCGGTGTGAGTGGATTGATAAGAGAGTCGGGAAGTAGCTGGGGCAGTTATCCGCTTACAGTTCCGGGGGCATTGTCTGTGACTGGGGGAAATCTTACCGGAAATAGTCCCTCAACATCTTATTACTATTTTTATGACTGGCAGATCAGTACCAAATGTGAAAGTATAAGAAGTACAGTTACGGCAACAGTGGATACTGCCTGTTTAAGTACGTCAGAGGTTAATGCTAAAGATAAAATGAAAGTATATCCTAATCCGTTTAAAGATATAATAACAATTAATGATGTTGAAAAAGTAAAATCCATTCAGATTTTTGACACTGCAGGAAGAATGATGAAAACTATAGACAAGCCATCTGAAGAAATCTATCTTGGAGACTTAAAATCAGGAATGTATATTCTTAACATATCCATGAAAGAAGGAAATGCTTTCCAGATAAAAGCAATTAAAAAATAAGATCTTTTAAACAAAAAATAAAAAGCCCGGAGTTTCAAAGCTCCGGGCTTTTCAATTTAAATTTTGTCCGTTCTGAAAAAATGTCTAACTTCGAACCAACTTTAGGGGTGTCTGTAAATATGCAGACTGAGACTTTACCCTTCGAACCTGATCTGGATTATACCAGCGTAGGGAAAAGTAAATGACTTTTACTGTACATTCTATTGTACAATAAGGGCCATTCCTAAAGTATATGTAAAATAATTAGGAATGGAACTTACAATCAACCACACAACGAAAACATTTGAAGTACTTCCCGGTAATCTGGAAGCGCTCATGGCTATGGAAATACCCGGAAAGAAAAAAGGAATAGCCGTAGCCCTGAACAACCGCATTATTCCACTGTCCGCCTGGGCAGAAACCTTCCTTAAAGATAAAGATTCAGTTTTAATCATTACTGCCACTCAGGGCGGATAATTCTCATTTAATACTACAAAAATTATGGCCCATTCAATCACCTGTTCGCCATTTCCGAACGCCAGAAAAATTTATGTTGAAGGAAAAATACACCCTGTCAGCGTAGCAATGCGTGAAATTCACCTCAGTCCCACAAAGCTTACTAATGGTACTCTGGAAGAAAACCAACCGGTAACCATTTATGACACCTCCGGTCCTTATACAGACGAAAATGCATCCATTGATATCACAAAAGGGCTTCCAAGGATCAGGGAACAGTGGATTCTGGATAGGAAAGATGTAGATATCCTGAACGGAATTACCTCAGAATACGGAAAAGCCCGCCTTGCAGATCCACGTCTTGATGAGCTGCGTTTCGGCTACGATCACAAACCGAAAGTAGCAAAAGAAGAGATGGAGCTTACCCAGCTTTATTATGCAAAACAGGGAATCATCACCCCGGAAATGGAGTATGTAGCAATCAGGGAAAACCAGCGGATTGAACAGCTGGAAACAGCTTCCAAAGAAATGACATCTCAGCATCCGGGAAACAGCTTCGGAGCCAATACTCCCAAAAATAAGATCACTCCTGAGTTTGTGAGAGACGAAATTGCTGCCGGAAGAGCGATCATACCCAATAATATCAACCATCCGGAAAGCGAGCCGATGATCATCGGGCGAAATTTTTTAGTTAAGATTAATGCCAATATCGGAAACAGTGCCGTTTCATCCAGCATCGAGGAAGAAGTGGAAAAAGCAGTCTGGGCCTGCCGTTGGGGAGCAGATACCATTATGGATCTATCCACAGGGAAAAACATCCACGAAACAAGAGAGTGGATTATCAGGAACAGCCCGGTTCCCATTGGTACAGTTCCTATTTACCAGGCGCTGGAAAAAGTAAAAGGAGTTCCGGAAGATCTTACCTGGGAAGTTTTTAAAGATACATTAATTGAGCAGGCGGAACAGGGAGTGTCTTACTTTACTATTCACGCGGGAGTTTTATTGAGATACATTCATCTTACTGCTAAAAGAGTAACGGGAATAGTTTCCAGAGGAGGTTCCATCATAGCAAAATGGTGTCTTTACCATCATAAAGAAAACTTTTTATACACACACTTTGAAGAGATCTGCGAAATTATGAAGAAGTATGATGTAGCTTTTTCTTTGGGAGACGGTCTGCGTCCCGGATCTATTGCCGATGCCAATGATGCGGCTCAGTTTGCAGAACTGGAAACGTTAGGTGAACTTACCAAAATCGCATGGAAGCATAATGTACAGGTAATGATTGAAGGTCCCGGCCATGTACCGATGCACATGATCAAAGAAAATATGGATAAGCAGCTGGAAGAATGCCACGAAGCACCATTTTACACTTTAGGACCTTTAACAACGGATATCGCGCCGGGTTACGATCATATCACTTCAGGAATCGGGGCGGCAATGATTGGCTGGTTTGGATGTGCCATGTTGTGTTATGTAACTCCTAAAGAACATTTAGGCCTTCCCAACAAAGAAGATGTAAAAGTTGGGGTTATTACTTACAAATTAGCTGCCCATGCTGCAGATCTTGCGAAAGGGCACCCGGGAGCACAATACAGGGATAATGCCTTAAGCAAAGCCAGGTTTGAATTCAGATGGGAAGATCAGTTCAACCTTTCATTAGATCCGGATACGGCAAGAGCTTATCACGATGAAACTTTACCGGCAGAAGGCGCCAAAATTGCCCATTTCTGTTCTATGTGCGGTCCTAAATTCTGTTCCATGAAAATTACCCAGGAAATCCGTGATTCCGCGGAAAAGGGAATGCTGGACAAATCCCAGGAATTTATTGAAAAAGGAAAAGAAATTTATATATGATCCTTGTTATCACTCCTGAAATAACAGTCCGGAACGAGACGGAGATTATTAACGAAATGTTTCGGGAAGGGCTGGATCTGCTCCACATCAGAAAACCTAATATAAGCCGGGAAGAAATAAAAAATTTCCTGTATCGTATTGATGAGAAATTTTATCCTCAGCTGGTACTTCATGGATATTATGATTTGGGGAAGGATCATGGTATTTCCCGGTTTCATTTCAGGGAAACTGACCGGAATGCAGGGATTTATAAGTCTTATGAAGGACGAAATATGATTTCCACTTCTGTTCACGATATTGAAACCTATAATGTACTGGGAGAAGAATGGGAATATGCGTTTATCAGTCCGGTTTTTCCCAGTATTTCTAAAAAAGGGTATGGCAAAGAATCCACTGTAATAGAGAATATTAAATATAGGAATAACCAAGCCGTAAAATTAATTGTTTTGGGAGGAGTTAATGAAAACAATATCTGCAAAGTATTTGAAAACGGAGCAGATGGAGCAGCACTTTTAGGAGCAGTTTGGGAAAGTGATCAACCTTTAAAGACATTCAGAAAATGCAAACAGGACGTCCTTTTGTGATGAGTATTGCGGGATTTGATCCCTCGGGTGGAGCAGGCCTTTTAGCAGATATAAAAACATTTGAGCAGCTTGGAGTAATGGGGCTGGGTGTTTGTACAGCGATGACAGTCCAGACAGAATCCCGGTGTTTAAGTATAGAATGGCGCCCTATAGATGAAATATTGACATCTATAAATGTTTTAATGCAGGATTATTCTATAGAAGCTCTAAAAATAGGAGTAGTGAAAGATGCTATGTTCCTGGAAAAGATTGTAGAAACAATACGATCACATAATTCAGAAATAAAAATCATTTGGGACCCGGTATTAAAAAGTACATCGGAGTTTTCTTTTTTTGACCTGAAAACTCTTCCTCTTTTAACGGGGGTTTTAAAAAAGATTGACCTTATTACACCTAATTATAATGAATACAATGTTTTACATGAATGTGGTCTTTTAAATCAGTCCGGTAATTCTTCTGCTGTATTAGTCAAAGGAGGGCATAGGAATGATAAAACAGGTACAGATATCCTGATCTGGAACGGGAAAGAAATTTTATTGGAGCCGGATATAAGAGAGCCTTCAGCCTATTATCCGAAACACGGTTCAGGATGTGTTCTGTCTTCAGCTGTTACAGGATGGCTGGCTAAAGGGGAAAACCTTGAAACAGCATGCGTAAAAGGGAAATTATACATAGAGAAATTTTTAAAGAGTAACCCTTCTTTACTGGGTTTTCATTCAGTTTAATTATGGAAAAATTACAATACATATCCCAGGGATTGGCAAAACCTGAACAGGAACTTAATATTCAAAAAGCCCTTGATAATGGAATAAAATGGGTACAGGTACGCTGGAAAAATGTCGATGAAAGGGAGTTTTTTCAGCTCTGTGAAATTTCAAAAAAACTTTGTACAGAATATCAGGCAGTTTGTATCATTAATGACCATGTGAATATTGCAAAAAATATTGATGCAGACGGTGTTCATTTAGGCTTAAAAGATGTGTCCCTTGAAATTGCAAGACACGTTTTAGGTAAAAATAAAATAATCGGTGGAACGGCCAACACCATTGCAGATGTTCTTCAAAGAATAAATGAACCCTGTGATTATATCGGCCTAGGCCCGCTTAGATTTACTTCAACAAAAGAAAAATTGAGCCCCATTCTGGGATTTGAAGGCTACAGGAATATTATTGAAAGTTTAAAAGAAAAATCAATCGCCATTCCGAAAATCTACGCCATAGGAGGTATTGTACTTCAGGATATTAAACTGCTTCAGCAAATCGGAATATATGGTGCCGCAGTTTCAGGAGAAATCACCAGCCGTCCTGCTGTCATCAGTGAATTTAAAAAAGCAATGATATGAATAATCAGAAATTAATAATAGCAGACCGGATTTTCGAGTCCAGGTTATTTTTAGGAACGGGAAAATTCGGGAGTCTTTCGGAAATGACCGATTCCATTATCGCTTCAGGAAGTGAAATGGTGACCATGGCCTTAAAAAGAATTGATTCCGGATCTTCAGAAGATGGTTTGCTGGAAGCTATAAAACCCGCAAAAGTCCATCTTTTACCTAATACCTCGGGAGCCAGAACAGCCAAAGAAGCCGTATTGGCAGCACAGCTCGCAAGAGAAGCTCTGGAAACAAACTGGGTAAAACTGGAGATCCACCCCGATCCCAAATATCTTCTACCTGATCCTGTTGAAACCCTTTATGCCACGGAAGAATTAGCCAGACTCGGATTTATTGTGATGCCTTACATTCATGCAGATCCTGTTTTGTGCAAACGTCTGGAAGATGCCGGAACTGCCGTAGTAATGCCTCTGGGAGCGCCAATCGGGACTAATAAAGGGTTGAGAACATTGGATTTCCTGGAAATTATTATCAGCCAGAGTAATGTTCCGGTGGTAGTAGATGCCGGAATAGGAGCGCCTTCGGATGCTGCAAAAGCAATGGAAATGGGAGCAGATGCAGTTCTGGTGAATACCGCAATAGCTGTAGCGCAAAATCCTGTCAATATGGCTCTGGCGTTTAAAGAAGGGGTGATTGCCGGGAGAAGAGCTTTTGAATCAGGGCTGGGCGCAATAGCAGATCATGCCGAAGCATCAAGTCCATTAACCTCTTTTTTATTTGAATGATAAAGTAAAACGTAATGAACAGCTTTAAAGATATTTTTGAACACTATAATTGGGATGAGGTAAAAGCTCAACTCGGAAAAGTAACCCATTCTGATGTTCTTAACAGTCTCCACAAGAAGCATAGAACTCTGGATGATTTTCTGAACCTGCTTTCTCCTGCAGCTGCAACAGAGCTCGAATTGATGGCGAAAATGACGAGACAGCTTACCCAAAAACGTTTTGGAAAAACCATTCAGCTGTATGCACCCATGTATCTCAGCAATGAGTGCCAGAATATCTGTACCTACTGCGGTTTCAGCCTTGATAATGATGTAAGGCGCAAAACCCTTTCCGATACAGAGATCATGATAGAAGCTTCCGTCTTAAAATCAATGGGAATCAACCACGTTTTATTGGTAAGCGGAGAAGCTAATAAAACAGTAGGAATTACCTATTTTCTGAATGCTGTCCGTCTGTTAAAGCCTCATTTTGCCAACATTTCAATTGAGGTACAGCCTTTATCAGAAGAAGAATATCTGCAGTTGCATCAGGAAGGCGTTTATTCCGTTTTGGTGTATCAGGAAACTTATCATCAGGAAGTTTATAAAGAATACCATCCCAAAGGGAAAAAATCAAATTTCCATTTCCGGCTGGATACACCGGACAGAATTGGCAAAGCCGGAATTCACAAAATTGGGTTAGGTGTGTTGCTCGGGCTTGAGGACTGGCGGGTAGACAGCTTTTTCAATGCACTTCATATTGATTATCTTCAGAAGCAGTTCTGGAAAAGTCGGTTTTCCGTTTCTTTCCCCAGACTAAGGCCGGCAGAAGGAATTATTGAGCCTAATTTTATCATGGAAGATAAAGATCTCCTGCAATTAATCTGTGCCTACAGAATTTGGAATGAAGACCTGGAAATTTCAATATCCACAAGGGAAAATGAAAAATTCAGGAACCATATCATTTCTTTAGGAGCAACAACCATGAGTGCTGCCTCAAAAACAAATCCGGGAGGCTATGCTGTGGATGTTGAATCTCTGGAACAGTTTGAAACCAGCGATGAACGAAGCATGGAAGAAGTAAAAAACAGCATCAGAAAAGCAGGCTATGATCCGGTAATGAAAGACTGGGATTCTGCATACAGCGGAATTTAAAAATCTTAATGGTTCAAAATAATTAATGAGCGATGAGTAATGATATTTTCGAAAGATACAGCCGGCAGATATTCATAGAAGAGATTGGACTTGATGGTCAGCGGAAAATCATCAAGTCTAAAGTTCTTGTGATTGGAGCGGGAGGTTTGGGAAGTCCCGTTATTCAATACCTTGCAGCAGCCGGAGCCGGAAATTTGGGCGTGGTGGATTTTGATGAGGTAGAGCTTCACAACCTGAACCGCCAGGTCATTCACACTGAAAACACGGTTGGAACCTCAAAAGTAAAAAGTGCAGAACTTTTTGTGAAAAAACTTAATCATCAGGTAAAATGTGCCGCAATAAATGAAAAAATTAATTCTTCTAACGCAGAAAAAATCATTTCATCATATGATATAATCATCGATTGTTCTGATAATTTTACAGCAAGATATTTAATTAACGATACTTGTGTGAAATTGGGAAAACCCTTGATTTATGGAAGTATACTGGGTTTTTCAGGACAGGTTGCCGTTTTTAATTATAAAAGCAGTAAAAACCTCAGGGATATCTTTCCGGAGCTGCCTTTTGAAGAAAATATTCCGGATTGCGACAGCCTGGGAGTTTTGGGAGCGCTTCCGGGTATTGTAGGCAGCATGATGGCCATGCTGGCTTTAAAAATCATTACAGAACTCCCAATAAAGCCGGATCAGCTTATCCTTATTGATACTTTGAACTGGAAATTCCAGACCATAGATTTTTAAATTATGGTATTGATATACAAACTTACTCTCATTAAGATAGGAAACTTTATAACTGTGTTGATCTTACTAAAAGAAATTTTTATTGCATTAAGAGTATATAGAATTTTAACCACAGATTACACGGATTTGTAAAAATGTTTATACTATACTTTATCTGAAGTTGTTAAAATTATGCGCAATTATCTGTGCAGATTTGTGTAATCTGTGGTTAATAAAATTACTTCTTATAGAAAATGAGGTAGTAAAATTATCTTACTACCTCATTTTATAATTTGTGACTACAAAAATTACTGTGGACTCTGCATTACGCCGCCATTATCCTCTTTTTTAGTCTGGTTCAGGATATTCGCATCCTCCTTAGCCAGTTTATTCTTGGTTGGAATTTTATAATTGATGGAAATTCCGAAATTCCTCGTATCATACTTACTTCTGATCATTACAGGCTGTCCTTCCGGCGGATTGGAATACACCTGCATTACCTGTCCGTTGAAAATATCATTCGCGAAAACAGAAAGTGTAAGACGGTTGTTCATGAATTTTTTAGTCAACGTAATATCCAGGTTATTATTAAACGGTTTATCTGCCGTAAAGTAGAAATATCCGGCTTTCGGTGTCAGATAACTGTAATTGGCCGTCAGCTTTATATCTTTCGGTAAGATTAGTTGTGTCATGATATTGAAGATCCAGAATCCTTTATTATTCAGATTATCAATGTCATGTTTCTGATAACCAGCATACAGGTACATGAAATTAATCTTATCAGGATTGAAATTAAACTTCATGATCTCGCTCATCGGTTTGCTGAAAATCATAAACGGAATAGGTAAACCTACATTGAAGTTGTGAATTTTCATATTCGAAATATTCACCTGCTTATTGTAAAGATTCTTACCGTTTTTCATGATGATCTGTGCTACCTGATCCTTCGCAGAACTTACACTGTATCCGATGAAAGCGTAATCAAAGGCAGAAACCTTCAATTCATAATTGTCAAATATCGTAGGCTGGAGATCCGGGTTCCCGGTTACCTGGGTGTTTGGGCTTCCAAATATGACATTGTTCGGGTTCAGGGCAGAAATGCTTGGCAGAGTAATCTTTTTGTTGTAGTTCGCTGCCACATACACCTGATTAATCAGGCTATACTGTACACTGGCATTCGGAAAAAGCTTGAACTTATTGAAAGGTATTAAATCCCTTTCCAGAACAGCATTATCCTTTATCGTTCTTGTAATCCCGGAAATGTCATAATTTTCTGCTCTTGCTCCTAAAGTAAAATCAAATTTTTTCAGCTTTGCCTGAAATTCAAGATAAGTGGAAGCTGTCTGTCTCTGGTATTCCAGATTGGTAAGGCCTCTGGTTTCCGTATCATAATCCTGTCTTTCATATAACCCTCCCAAACTTACTTTTCCTCCATCCAGAAGTTTGATCGGTTGAGAATAATCTATTTTAAAGTTAGCAACCCTCATATCGGAATTATTGCTCAGTACATTTCCGAGAATATCTCTTGGCTGGGGTTCAAATGGCCCATAGAATGTTTTATCAAGGAACACATTATCCTGGCCGAACTTTGTATAAGCTTTTGTATATCCAAACTGGAAATCCAGTTTCTGAGATTTATCCGCAAAGCGTTTCTGGTAGGTCGCCACTGCTTCCTGTCTTATAGTGTTGGTGTGGGCAATATCTGAAGAAGTAAAATCATAATCTCTCAGGTAATAGCCTAATGGACTGTTATCCGGAGTCCTGTCTCCTATACCGTTGCTTAGGGTATAATTATCATTATTGTTGTGATAAATATCGTAGTTCAGCAATAGCCTATCCTGTCCAAGATCAAAGGTTACCCCTGCTTTTGCAAAGTAACCGCGTGCTATTCTGTCTGTATTATTATGCAGTAGGATATCCTGATCACCATTTAACATACTTTCACGGTAGTTCTGGCCTACGTTCAGCTGCCATCCGAATAATTTATTTCTTGCATTCAGATTTAAGGAATTAGTGGCTCTGCTTCTGAATTTATCGTAATTCGTAAATGAGTAATTGCCCGAATAAGTTGCGGTTAAATATTTATTGGCATTTTTATTCGTAATGATATTCATGATGGCGCCTCCTGAAGTAGCGGGGAATTCTGCGCCGGGCTGTGTGATCACTTCTATTCTGTCCACCGAGTTGGCAGGCATCCCTTCCAGGAAGGAATTTAATTCATTTGATGTAATATTTAAAGGTCTTCCGTTCAAATAAACGTCCAGCACTTTTCCCTGATACATCATTCCGGCAATATCAGTGGAGATCAGCCCCGGAAGCTTTTTTATACCTTCCAGAACATTACCGTTATTAAGCTGTGGCTGTTCGGAAAAATCAAAGATCGTACGATCTGCTTTCTGTTCAACGGCTTTTTTAGTTTTGGTAATGACAACACCTTCAATCTGTTTCTCCTTTTCCGTATTGGTACTGGTCTTTTCCTGTGAATAGGCAAAAAATGACCCCAGCAAGGATAGCGTCAATATAGTTTTTTTCATAATGTTTTTTTACTACTATTTCTGTTAGACGTAAAAAAAGGGAAATTGTTACGGTAGAATTTGCGAAAAGTTAAATTTTTTAGCAATTATTTTTTTATTTCCGAAATATTTATATCTTTGCCCTGTAATTATCAAGAATCTCATAGATGGGATAGCAACCTGCAAAAACAAGCAAGGTGCTGAAATAGATAAGCCGGTATGCCCGGAAAAAATGTTTATTCTCTATTTTTCCTCCCATCTTGAAATTTTTGTTTTAAAAAAATAAAATCAATGTTTAAAGACAAGGGAAATCACATTACCAATTTAAATTTTAGTTTCTCAGATCGTGAAGTGTCATTTTACTATTCTGACCTGTTTTCATGCCATTTCCATATGCGCATGTGTTGTTGTTTCTAGACATCTTTAAAAAATAATACCAACCATTCCGGCTTTTGACCGTAACCTTAAACATAAGGTTACAGGAAAATTATTGCCTGAAATCATACAATTAGTAATAAAAAAATAGAAAAAAACATGCATACTTTCAACAAAAAAATAATCATAGCATCAGCAACTTTTATTTCAGCATTTTACTTCGGGCAGACGGATTCTGCATCATCCAAAAAAATTGATGACGTAGTGATTCTGGGATCAAGAGGATCGGGGAGATCGCTTACGGAAACACCTGTTCCGGTAGATATTATCAATATTTCAAAGATTTTGAGACAAAGTCCTGTTAATAATATAAGCCAGGCCCTTAACTATGTAGTGCCTTCATTTTCCTCTACCTCACATACCGTTAATGACGGAACCGATTTTGTAGATCCTGCTCTTCTCAGGGGACTTGGTCCGGATCAGGTTTTGGTTTTGCTTAACGGAAAAAGAAGATACCAGTCGTCCCTGATCAATGTTACCCTGACTCCGGGAAGAGGTTCAGTAGGAACAGATCTTAATGCTATCCCTGCTTTTGCCTTAGATAAAATAGAAGTGCTGCGAGACGGAGCTTCTGCCCAGTATGGTTCCGATGCTATTGCCGGGGTCGTGAATTTAGGCCTTAAAAGAAGACTGGGGCTTTCAGGACAGGTGTTTTTAGGAGGATATGCTTCACCGGCAGCCAATAATTTTTCCGGTGGAGTAGATGGACAGACCATTTCTGCAGATCTGAATTACGGAGCAAAAATCGGTGATAAAGGGTTCGTCAATGTAACGGGATCAGTGCAGTATCGTGACCCGTATTCAAGGGCTGGCGTACGTCAGGGAGATATTTTTAACGCCTATAATGCCATTAATTACAGGGCACTACAAAATGGAGTGAATATAGACGGATTATATAAGAATATTACCAATACTTCTAATACACAGCAGATCATTAATACAGTGAAGCAATATGCATTGCAGGTTGATTATTTTTCACAGGATTTCAAGACCCAGATAGCAGGAGCGAACAGTATTATAGCACTGCAAGGCTTATTAAAACAGGATTTTACGGATCAGGAGCTTAAGTATAGAGGGTTGGAAAGAAAAGATTTCAGCTTGAGAGCAGGGCAGTCTAAATTGCAGTCGGCACAGCTTTTTTTCAACTCTGAAATCCCGGTGAATGAAGACTGGAAAGTATATTCTTTTGGAGGATATAGCTACCGTTTAGGAAATGCCGGAGGTTTTTACCGCTTGCCGAATACAGAAAGAAATATCAATGCTGTTACCCCGAACGGATATCTTCCGCAAATTGAAGCAACTGTGAATGATTATTCATTAGCCGGAGGAATCAAAGGAAAATGGAACGGCTGGAATGTGGATTTAAGCAATACGTTCGGGAAAAATGCCTTTAATTTTGGGGTAGTGAATACATTTAACGCATCCCTGGGTGATAATTCACCAAGAACTTTTGATGCTGGAGGGTCTGAATTTTTACAAAATACACTGAATCTGGATTTCTCTAAGAAGTATGATGTACTTCACGGTCTGAATGTAGCTTTTGGAGGGGAGTATCGTTATGAAAACTACAAAGTGAATGCAGGAAATGAAAACTCATATGTTTCCTATGATATCTATGGTCGCGTAGTGACAGCCTCTACTCCTGATAATGAAAAACCAACTGATTTTTTTAACAATATAAGACCGGCAGGGTCACAGGTGTTTCCGGGATTCAGTCCTGATAATGCGGTTTCCGGAAGCAGAAACAGTGTTGCGGCCTATGCAGATGTTGAAATTGAGCCAACTGATTGGTGGCTAGTGGAAGGAGCTGTACGTTTTGAAAATTATTCAGACTTCGGCTCTACTTTCAATTATAAACTGGCAACCAATGTAAAACTGGCTAAAAACTTTAACTGGAGAGGAGCTGTTTCCACAGGATTCAGAGCGCCTTCTCTGGCACAGATCTATTACAGTTCTACCTCTACACTGATCCAGAAAGGACAAACAACACAAGTGGGAACTTTCAGGAACAATTCTGAAGCGGCTCAGGCATTGGGAATACCAAAATTAAAACAGGAAACTTCGCAATCCTACAGCACGGGAATTACGTGGAAGATTCCATCTCTAAGTTTAGTGTTTACAGCGGATGCTTATTTAATAAAAATCAAGGACAGAGTAGTGCTTACTGATTTATTCTACCGTCCGGAAGGAAGTTTTGCACCGGGATCTGATCAGGCGGTTCTTCAGGGGGCATTCGACCTTGCAAGGGCCAGCGCTGCGAATTTCTTTGCCAATGCAGTGGATTCTCAGACAAAGGGGTTAGACATTACGATTTCCCAGAATTCAAGACTTTCGGAAGGAATTTCTCTGGAAAACAATCTGGGCCTTAACTTTAACCAGACGAGAAGAATCGGGGATATTCATGCCTCGCCTAAACTGGTAAGCCAGATCAATAATTATTTTTCAGAACCTAACAGAGTATATTTTGAGGAAGCTGTGCCGCGTATAAAAGCTACCCTTGCCAATACGCTGAGACTTGCAGCGCTTACTGTTTCCCTCAGAAATTCCTACTTTGGAAAAGTAACAGATGCTGATGTGCTGGATGCCAACTTTGACGGCGTTACCGAAAGCAGAGAACATTTTGTATTGAATGAACGTTTTGTGACAGATCTTTCCGTCGGTTATGATTTCAGCAAGAATATTTCGGCGACAATAGGAAGTAATAATATATTTAATGTACTGCCTTCCAAAAGTCCGAATATCAGTTCGTTAACGGCTGATAACCAGTTTGTGTATTCAAGGCAGGTTTCCCAGTATGGTATAGGAGGGCGTTTCCTTTTTGCCAGAGTGGAGTTTAAGTTTTAAAATAAAATGAGAAGCGGCTTCCAAAGGAAGCCGCTTCTCTATAATAATTTAATCTAACAATTAATTCTGTTGCTTTTTAATCAGATTAAGAGCAGAACCAGCTTTGAACCAATCAATCTGTTGATCGTTATAAGTATGGTTGGCTATAATAATATCTTTAGTTCCGTCAGCATGAACGAATTCTAAAGTCAGCTGCTTTCCTGGAGCGAATTGGTCAAGATCTAAGAAGTTAACCGTATCATCCTCCCGGATTTTATCATAATCAGCCTCATTAGCGAAAGTGATCCCAAGCATTCCTTGTTTTTTAAGGTTCGTTTCATGGATTCTCGCGAATGATTTCACCAATACCGCTTTTACACCAAGATGTCTTGGTTCCATTGCAGCGTGCTCTCTTGAAGAACCTTCACCATAGTTCTGGTCTCCCACAACAATGGTAGGAACTCCTGCTGCTTTGTAAGCTCTCTGTACAGCCGGAACTTCACCATATTCACCGGTTAATTCATTTTTAACCTTATTGGTTTCCATGTTGTAAGCATTAACAGCTCCAATCAACATGTTGTTTGAAATATTATCTAAGTGACCTCTGTATTTCAGCCATGGTCCTGCCATAGATATGTGGTCGGTTGTACATTTTCCGAAAGCTTTGATCAATACCTTAGCTCCTGTAATGTTTTTACCATCCCATGCAGGAAATTCTTCCAACAGCTGAAGTCTGTCCGAAGTAGGACTTACATTCACAACTACTGAAGAACCGTCTTCAGATGGTGCCTGATATCCGTTGTCATCAACAGCAAATCCTCTGGCTGGTAATTCAGAACCTTTAGGCTCATCCAGTTTTACCTGCTCACCGTTTTCAGCTGTTAAAGTATCTGTAATCGGATTGAAATCCAATCTTCCGGAGATCGCAACAGCAGCTACCATTTCCGGTGAAGCTACAAATGCATGGGTATTCGGGTTACCGTCAGCTCTTTTGGCAAAGTTTCTGTTGAAAGAGTGGATGATGGAGTTTTTCTCTCCTTTTTCAGCGCCTTCTCTGTCCCATTGTCCGATACAAGGTCCGCATGCATTGGTAAAGATTCTTGCATTTTCAAATTTTCTGAAAGAATTCAGGAATCCGTCTCTTTCTGCTGTGAATTTTACCTGTTCGGAACCTGGGTTGATCCCTAAGATTGCTTTTGGCTTCACTCCTTTTGCTACCGCATCTTCTACAATGGAAGCTGCTCTTGATAAATCTTCATACGAAGAGTTGGTACAGGAACCGATAAGAGCCCATTCCACCTCCAGAGGCCATCCGTTAGCTTCGGCCTTAGCTCTGAATTCAGCAACAGGAGTTGCCAGATCCGGAGTGAAAGGTCCGTTTAAGTGTGGAGTAAGCTCTGAAAGGTTGATTTCGATCAGCTGGTCGAAATATTGCTCCGGGTTTGCATATACTTCTGCATCACCTGTTAAGTGTTCGGCAATTTTATCAGCAGCGTCTACTACATCCTGTCTTCCTGTTGCGGCCAAATATCTTCTCATGGAATCATCATATCCGAAAGTAGAAGTTGTAGCCCCGATTTCAGCACCCATGTTACAGATCGTTCCTTTACCTGTTGCTGAAAGAGATTCTGCTCCTTCTCCGAAATATTCCACGATGCATCCTGTTCCTCCTTTTACGGTCAGGATTCCAGCCACTTTCAGGATAACGTCTTTTGCAGAAGTCCATCCGTTCATTTTACCGGTTAACTTTACCCCGATGAGTTTTGGCATTTTAAGCTCCCAGGCCATTCCTGCCATTACGTCTACCGCATCAGCACCACCTACACCGATAGCTACCATTCCTAAACCACCTGCATTTACCGTATGAGAGTCCGTTCCGATCATCATACCGCCGGGGAAAGCATAATTCTCCAGTACAACCTGGTGAATGATACCTGCTCCGGGTTTCCAGAAACCGATTCCGTATTTATCACAAACGGAGCTCAAAAAGTTGAAAACCTCCGAGTTTTTGTTAATACCTTCCTGTAAATCTGCTTCAGCGCCTACTCTCGCCTGAATCAGGTGATCGGCATGGGCAGTTGAAGGAACGGCTACCTTAGCTTTTCCCGCCTGCATAAATTGTAAAAGTGCCATCTGTGCAGTTGCATCCTGCATGGCTACTCTGTCCGGTGCAAAATCTACATAAGAGTTTCCTCTTTCATATGCCTGTGTAGCATTTCCTTCCCAAAGGTGGGTATAAAGGATTTTTTCTGAAAGGGTAAGAGGTTTTCCCACGATTTGTCTTGCCGCAGCAATTCTTTCGGGGTAACGCTCGTACACTTTTTTGATCATATCAATATCAAAAGTCATATCTTAATTTAATTTTTATTCTTTTTAATAGATTTTCCAGAATTTTAAACGGAAAATTCATCTGATACAATACATCAAAATCTATTCCTACACTCTATGTAAAAGGATAAATATGATGAATGATTAAAATATTTAATGACTATGAAGTTAAGGAAAAAATGAATTTTTTGATCTTAATATAGGTTAAAATAATTCTTACCAGTCTTAAATAGAAAGATTCTAAACAAAAAATGGAAGATTTTTTTAAATCTTCCATTTTACTTATTTTTAAAATAGTCTTTTTACTATTATTTAGTTGTATTAATGACCAACTGCAACCAATTCTTTAATAGAAGGGACGAACGTTGTAAGGTTAATGCCATCTACAGCAGCTTTGTACTCATCAATATTAGGAATTCTTCCCATGATGGCAGAAAGTACAACAACAGGAGTAGAAGCCAATAAAGACTCTCCTTTTTTACGTTCGGAATCTTCAACTACTCTTCCTTGGAAAAGGCGGGTAGAAGTAGCTAAAACAGTGTTTCCTTTTTCAGCTTTTTCCTGATTACCCATACAAAGGTTACACCCTGGACGCTCAAGATACATCATATTTTCGTATTGTGTACGGGCTTCTCCTTTTGGTGCATTATCATTGAATTCAAAACCTGAATATTTTTCTAAAAACTCCCAGTCACCCTCAGCTTTTAATTCATCAATGATATTATAAGTAGGAGCAGCTACCACCAACGGTGCGAGAAATTCTACTTTACCATTTTGCTTTTCAAGGTTTTTAAGCATTTGGGAAACAATTTTTAAATCTCCTTTGTGAACCATACAAGATCCTACGAAGCCAAGGTCAACTTTTTTCTCACCCCCATAATAAGTAAGATCTCTGATGGTATCGTGAGTATATCTCTTGGAAACGTCTTCGTTATTTACATCCGGATCGGCAATCATTGGCTCAACGATTACATCAAGGTCAACAACTACTTCTGCATAATATTTTGCATTGGCATCAGGAGCTAAGGCAGGTTTATCACCTGTTCTGATTTCTTCGATTCTTTTATTTGCTTTGTCAATTAAGCCCTGAAGAACTCTGTTTTTGTTATCCATTCCTTTGTCGATCATGATCTGGATTCTGCTTTTAGCAATCTCCAGTGATTCGATCAAAGTATCATCTTCAGAAATACAGATAGAAGCTTTAGCTTTCATTTCTGCAGTCCAGTCTGTGAATGTAAATGCCTGGTCAGCCGGAAGAGTTCCTATGTGAACCTCAATAATTCTACCCTGGAAGACATTTTCGCCATCGAATTGTTTCAGCATCTGAGCCTGAGTTGCATGAACAACATCACGGAAATCCATATGCTTTTTCATATCTCCTTTGAAAGTCACTTTCACAGATTCAGGAATCGGCATAGAAGCTTCGCCTGTTGCCAAAGCCAGTGCTACAGTTCCTGAGTCAGCTCCGAAAGCAACTCCTTTGGACATTCTTGTGTGAGAATCTCCTCCGATGATGATTGCCCATTCGTCAACTGTGATATCATTAAGAACTTTGTGAATAACATCTGTCATGGAATGATATTCACCTTTCGGATCACGTGCTGTGATTACTCCGAAATCGTTCATAAATTTCATTAATTTAGGAATATTCGTCTGAGCTTTTTTATCCCAAACCGAGGCAGTGTGACAACCTGACTGATAAGCTCCATCTACGATTGGAGAAATCACGGTTGCTGCCATTGATTCTAATTCCTGAGCGGTCATTAAACCGGTTGTATCCTGGGAACCAACAATATTTACTTCAACACGAACGTCAGAACCCGCGTGTAAAACTTTTCCAGGTGTAGTTCCTACAGCATTCCTGTTGAAGATTTTTTCAACCGCAGTAAGACCTTGTCCTTCAATGGAAATTTCTTTGGAAGGAGCGAAAACTGTTGGAGGTGTAATTCCTAAAGTTTTTGCGGCAAACGTCTGGATTTTTTTACCAAATACGATAGCGTAAGAACCCCCTGCTTTGATAAATTCTAATTTTTGAGGAGTAAATGATTTTGAAATGTCTTTCAGTTCTTTATCTCCGTTGTATAATTTTTTAGTCTTTGTATTGATGGTAAGAACAGTTCCTGTGACTACAGAATACGCTTCTTCCAAAACAGGCTCTCCTTTATCATTTCTTACTAATTCTCCTTTATCATCATATTTTTTAACCCAGTTTTGAAGGTCGATTCCTATACCACCGGTTACGTCAACTGTAGTAAGGAAAATCGGAGAAATACCGTTTGTTCCTCCAACAATCGGAGCAATGTTTACGAATGGTACATAAGGACTTGCCTGTTTACCTGTCCAAAGGGCTACGTTGTTTACTCCTGACATACGGGAAGAACCAACACCCATTGTTCCTTTTTCTGCAATCAGCATAATGCTAGCATCAGGATGCTGTGCCTGTAAAGCTTTGATTTCTTCCTGAGCCTGAGGCGTAATCATGCATTTACCATGCAGTTCACGATCTGAACGTGAGTGAGCCTGGTTACCCGGAGAAAGTAAATCTGTAGAGATATCTCCTTCACCGGCAATGAAAGTAACCACCTTGATTTCTTCGGCAACTTCAGGAAGTTTGGTGAAAAATTCTGCTTTTGCGTAGCTTTCAAGGATTTCTTTTGCGATTTCGTTACCGCTATTGTATGCTTCCTTCAGACGGGTAGTGTCCGCCTCATAAAGGAAAACCTGTGTTTTAAGAACTTTTGCGGCTTCTTTAGCGATGGCAATATCATTACCTAAAGCTAAATCCAGCAATACTTCGATTGATTTCCCACCTTTCATGTGAGATAACAATTCAAAAGCAAAAGCAGGAGATATTTCTTCTAACGTGGATTCTCCAAGAATGATTTCTTTTAAAAACTTAGCTTTTACTCCGGCAGCACTTGTTGTTCCCGGTAAAGTGTTGTAAATAAAAAATTTAAGAGAGTCAGCTCTGTATTCGTTAGCTGTATCTTTAATTTGTGTAATGATTTCGCTTAATAATTCTGCTCCATCAATTGGCTTTGGGTGAAGCCCCTGGTTTTTTCTTTCTTCAATTTCTTGGATGTAATCCTGATACATATTCATAATAATAGAAGTCTTTTCAATTTTAAATCGCAGATCTTTAAAAACAGTTGTTTATATCCTGCCATTTCTCTTAACAGTGTTTAAATTACAATAAAATTATTTAAATCTGTCGTAAAAAACGACTTTAGCAGTAACAACATAATCTGCTTCATTCAAAATGTGAGATAATGTCCCGTCTTAAAAGTTAAGTATATGATTTTCCGGAAGTGTAAATGGCTTGCCTGAGATTGGTTTGCTGTAAAGCCTTTTTCAGGAACACTTACCTTTTTTGATTATCTCAAATATCCAAAATCATATCTTGAAAACGTTATATAGATTATCAAACACTTAAAAATGTTCCCAAATTTACGGATTTTTAATATTTTTCATAGCTGAAATTATTTAGATTCTTTATAAATATGAATTTGATAATTTCTATTTTTGGCCGTAATTTTGCAGGCAAATGATGAATATGAAAAATATCCTGAATCTTTTATGTGTATTTATTTCGGTTTTCGTTTTTTCACAGGCGAAATCTGTGAAGAAATTACCCATTAAAAATATAGCAAAACCTGTAGTGAAAAAGACACCCGCAGGGGCTAAACCGAACCCGGATCTTGTGGTAATTCATCAGGAGCTTCCTGTTCTGATCCCGAAAAAAGAAGATGGAAAATTTGGATATGTTAATCAAAATGGAAAATTTATCATCAAACCTGAATACCATATTGCTGTCTTTTTTTATGAAGACTGCAATCTTTTGAACTCTCCCAACGAAAAAGTAAGGAAATTCGGAACCAGGGAATATGCTACGGTAGAAAAGGATATGATTTCATACCGTGTAGATAAGAAAGGAAAGAGGGTTTATCAGTTTAAAGATTCAGATCTTGGTCAATGTAAGTTTGATGATTATAAGCAGCAGTTATATCAGGCTTATGTTTTGAATGGTTTTTACGGAATTATTGAAAAAGCCAAATTTGTAAATGCGGCAGATTACAGGCAATATCAGATTTATCCTCAATATCAGTATTTGTACATTATGGAGGGTGATGATGTTGCAAATCCGATGATCGTGGCTTCTCATAATGATAAATTCGGAGTAATTGATGTGAATAATAAAGTGATTGTCCCTTTTGAATATTCCAATATCAAAAGAAACTTCACGTGGAAGCTGGGGAGGATGTTTGAGGTTACAAAAGACGAAAAGAACTATTACTATATTGATGCAAGGAATAAGACTTATTAACGGTTGTAAATAGTTTAAATTCTACAATGCTCATCTTGAAATCCGTTCCATGGATCCAGCAACCCGTATCTCATATTTTTTTTGTAATTTTGCGGCTGAAATAAAGGGGTGCTTTAACAGGCTGAGATTATACCCAATGAACCTGGAACGGATAATGCCGTTTAGGGAAATTAAAATGAGCAATAGGTAATGAGCAATGAGTAATTCTCAAAATATTACTTATTACCAATTACTAATAACTCATCATAATCTGCCCCTTTTATTCATTAAATTTTAAAAATTTATAGAATGAAAGGATTATTTTTTTTAGGGCTTACCGTAGGCTCTGCAGCCTTTGTCCAGGCTCAAAATAAAGATTCCCTGAAAGTAAGGGAAATTGAAGCGGTCAGTTTTACCAAAAGACTGCCGGTTGCCAAGGAAATCATTAACGTACAGAAAGATGTGGACAGCAGAAATCTGGGGCAGGATCTTCCGATACTCTTAAAAAATCAAACTTCTATTATTTCTACCTCTGATGCCGGAAACGGAGTTGGATATACAGGATTCAGAATCCGTGGAGTGGAAGGAAAAGGAATCAATGTCATGATGAATGGCGTTCCCTATAACGATTCCGAAAGTCAGGGGACGTTCTTTGTAAATGTGCCGGATCTTACGAGTTCCGCATCCCAGATTGTTATTCAGAGAGGGGTTGGGACCTCTAACAACGGGGTTTCCGCATTCGGGGCAAGCATTAATGTTATTTCCAAAGACCCTGATGAAAGAATGTACTTCAAGACGGATGACAGCTATGGTTCATTCAATACCTATAAATATTCGGCAGAGGCAGGTTCCGGAAAGTTCTGGAAAAACAGGCTTTCGGTTATGGGAAGATACACACGTATTCATTCGGATGGATATATAGACAGGGCTTCCTCAAAATTGGATTCTTACAACTTCACCGCATTATTTGAGGAAGGAAAAACAAGACTCCGTCTGATGGCTTTTGGAGGAAAAGAAAAAACCTATCAAGCCTGGAACGGGATCGACAGACCAACCTGGGAAACCAACCCGAAATTCAATTACTCAGGGCAGTATACAGATCTGTTTACCGGGGAAGAGAAGTTCTATGACAATGAAACGGATAATTACAGGCAGAATCATTACCAGCTTTTATGGGAACAGAAATTTAATGATAACTGGAATCTTGAAACGACCCTTCATTATACCAAAGGAAGAGGATACTACGAGAATTATAAAAGAGTAGATGAAACAGATGCGGATGCTACCCATTATTCCAATTATAATTTGCCGGTGCCGGTTGTAAACGGCTCTCCGGTGGAAATAACGGATTTTATCAGGAAAAAATGGCTGGATAATGATTTTTATGGAATGGTTTCCACACTTTATGGAAAGCTGGATAATGTTGATCTCAACTTTGGAGTTGTGGCAAACCAGTATTATGGAAGACACTTTGGGAATGTTACGGGAGTTTATTTTCCGGAGATTAATGATTATGAATACTATAGAAACCGTTCTGTAAAAACTGAGCTGGCAGGTTTTGCGAAAGCTTTATGGAGAACCGGAGATCATTTTGAATTCTTTGGGGATCTTCAGATCAGAAATATTGATTATGATACAAAAATCCTTACTGCCGGTGACGGGGAAGGAGGAAATCTTGATAAAAACTGGCTTTTCTTCAATCCGAAAGCCGGAGTGAATTATAAAATAGGAAACGGAAAAGTTTTCTTCTCGTATGCCCATGCCCACCGCGAGCCAAACAGGGATGACCTAATGAGTGACAATACTGTAAAAGCTGAAAAACTGCACGATTTTGAAGCAGGAATTGAAAAGCAGTTTGGGATTTTATCTCTGACAGCCAATTTGTATTATATGTATTACGTTAACCAGTTGGTGCTGAACGGACAGCTGAATAATGTTGGAGCATTTATCAGAACAAATTCAGGGAAAAGTTACCGAAGAGGGATTGAGATGGGTGCGTTGGCCAAACTTTCAAAGCAATGGGAAGTGAACGGAAATATCAGCCTTAGCCAGAACAGGAACCTTGATTTTAAAATCAAAAATAGCGGAACCTTACAGAATCTGGGTAATACCGATATTTCATTCTCCCCGAATATTATTGCCAATCTTGGACTGAAGTTTAATCCTTCTAAAAGTTTCATGTTTGCTTTAACGAATCAATATGTCGGGAAGCAGTACCTGGATAATACGGGAGATAAAAACCTTCAGCTGAAAGATTATTTTCTCACGGATTTCAATGCACAATACCAGTTCACCATAGCTCATAATGATATTGCATTAAAATTACTGGTGAATAATTTATTCAATAAAAAGTATGTCAACAACGGAGCGGTTTACGGAGGCGATCCATATTATTTTTCACAGGCGGGAACTAACTTTATGTTCGGGATCAGCTGGAAAATTCAATAATATGGATGATAATTTGTCAAACAGGTTTTAATCCGTTGAATTTTATACATATTTGTCAAAAGACTGTTCCGGCAGTCTTTTTTGATATCCTATAAATCTCTTCAGAAAGTCACGAAAAAATTATAAATTTGCTGGCAAATGAATATTTCAGCTTACATTTTAGAATATCTGAAACAATTTGGAACTGTGACGGTTCCGGGCTTCGGTGTGTTTTCGCTTAAAAATTCCAAAGCAATTATTAATTCTGAGAACGGAAGCATCCTTCCGCCTGCAAGCGAAATTGTTTTTGCCGGGGATTATGAAATACAGTCTGATGAGCTGGCAGCTTTTATAGCCGGAGAAAAACAGATGTCTTTGGAGGCTTCCAAAAGCGATCTGAAGATCCAGACTGATTTCTGGAAGAAAAAACTTCAGGCAGATCAGTTCCTTGAAATTCAGAATCTGGGAGCGATCCATATTGAAGATGATAAAACCCATTTCAAAGGTAAAAGGATAGAATCAGGACGTCCTGATTTTTATGGACTCGAAGAAATCAGGCTTTCCGATATCAACAATGGAGAGAAGATCAGCCCTGCAGAAAACAAAGGAAAAGATTATAAATTTAAAAAATCGATTCTTTGGATTTTCCTCCTTATCATTCCGGTGTTGGGAATTCTGTATTTGGCATTTACCCAAAAAGAACTTCTGTTCGGAAAGAAATCTTTTGATACAGTTTCCGTCCAGACTTCCACACACAGAATTGTAAAAGATACCATAAAAGTAATGGTACACAGTCCCGAAACAGCTGTTTCAGATTCCCTGAAAAAAGATTCATTAGCAAAACCGGCCGGGAAAGAAGTTAAAGCATCTCCGGCAGTTCAAAACAACACTAAGACTCAATGGCAAAAGTAAAAAAGGCGTCAGAATCCCTGACCATTATGACTAATATTGTTCTTCCGAATGAAACCAATTCTTTAAGAAACCTTTTCGGGGGTGAGCTTCTTGCAAAAATGGACCGTTGTGCTTCTATTTCTGCAGCAAGACACTGTGAAAGAAGAGTGGTAACGGCATCTGTAAACCATGTTTCTTTCAATCACCCGATCCCTGAAGGCGGAGTGGTGGTTCTGGAATCCAAAGTTTCAAGAGCTTTCTCCACTTCCATGGAAGTGTATGTAGATGTTTGGCTGGACGATCCTATCAACCAGAAGAAAATTCATACCAACGAAGGTATTTATACTTTCGTGGCAGTGGATGAATTTAACCGCCCTATTCCTATTCCGGATATGGTTCCGCAAACAGAAGAAGAAAAACTGAGACATGCCGCAGCTTTCAGAAGAAAAGAACTGTCATTGATCCTTTCCGGAAGAATGAAGCCTCTGGAATCTGTAGAGCTTAAAAAGTTATTTCAGGAGCCGGAAGAAACAAAAGAATCAAAGAAAGATAAAAAGTAAATTAGCTTCTATAGATTCAATTGCTAAGTGTTAGCGCCTTTTAGAAAGCTTAAACACAAACAACACAAATATGTGCACAAATTTTCACAAATGATTTGTGCTAAAATAAATGAAAAAAAATGACAACATCAGGTATTTCAGAAAATGAGATATCAAAAATAATTTATGAAGCAGGATATCTTGTTCATAAAAGATTAGGTCCCGGACTTTTGGAAAGTGCCTATGAAGAGTGTATGTTCTATGAACTTAGTAAGCATGATCTATTGGTAGAAAAGCAGAAGCCAATGCCATTGGTTTATGATGAAGTAAAATTGAATGTAGGATATAGACTGGATTTCTTGATTGAAAATAAATTTGTCTTAGAAATTAAATCCGTGGAGTCTTTAAACGATATACATTTAGCTCAGATTCTGACATATCTTCGTTTAAGTAATTGCAAACTTGGAATGCTGATCAATTTTAATACTCTCCAATTTAAAAATGGAGTAAAAAGAGTCATTAATGGGACGTTGTAAAATGATCATTAGTGTTATTCGTGAAAATAATTAGTGCAATTTGTGTTTTAAAATAAAATGAAAATTCTCCTTCTGGATAAAAACCATCCTCTCATCACAGAACAGCTTTTAGCTAAAAACTTTATACTGGAAGAGGATTTCACTTCTTCCTACGATGAGGTTTGCAATAAAATTGAAAATTATGACGGGATTATCATCAGGAGCAGAATCCCCCTGGATAAAAACTTCCTGGAAAAAGGGAAAAATCTGAAATTCATTGCCAGAGTTGGAGCCGGAATGGAAAATATTGATATTCCGGTCGCAGAGAAATTAGGAATTCAGCTGATTAATTCTCCGGAAGGGAACAGGGATTCTGTAGCAGAACATGTGGTAGGAATGCTGTTGATTTTAATGAACCGCCTTTTCATTGCTTCCCGGGAAGTAAAGAACGGAATCTGGCTTCGTGAAGAAAACAGGGGCGATGAGCTGCTTGGAAAAACGGTAGGACTTATAGGATATGGAAACATGGGGAAAGCTACAGCTAAAAGATTTTCGGGCTTTGGTTGTAAAGTTGTCTTTCATGATATTCTTCCCGGACTGTCCGATGAATATGCTTCTCAGGTTAGTTTAGATGAATTAAAAGCATCCTCGGATATAGTAAGCCTCCATATTCCGCTTACTTCTGAAACCCATTATCTTGTTGATGAAAAGTTCATTTCAGAAATGAAAAAAGACTTTTATTTCGTTAATACAGCAAGAGGGAAAAATATTGAAACTAAATATTTAGTTGAGGCTTTAAAATCCGGAAAAGTAAAAGGAGCATGTCTTGATGTTCTGGAATATGAAAAATCTTCCTTCGAAAACCTTGAAACAGAAAATGAGGACCTGAAATATCTCCTGGAATCTGACAAGGCAATCGTAACACCACACATTGCGGGATGGACTCACCAAAGTAAGGAAAAGCTTGCACAGGTAATTGTAGATAAAATTATAGCATCATACTGTTAATTCGCTGAGAAAGCAGAGAAGGCTGAAAACGCAAATATGAAGAATGCAAAAAAAATTGCAATTAGCTTTCACGGTCCTACCAGCTTTCCTTTGTTTTTTTCCTTTTTATAATTCCGCTTTTTTATCTTTTATGTTAAATAATTCATAATGTACGCTCCGGATTGAGAATTTATTTTGAGTTTTATTAAATTGCTGCTCATTTTTGATACTCATGACGACGCGTAATTTTGTACTTATTGTAACTGTTTTTTTATCCCTTATTTCCTGTAAAAAAAATGCTGATTCCAAACAGGCTTCGGCTGAAAATACAACCGGTCTTCCGAACTACGGAGATGTAGACCTGGATAATATTTTTACCAAAGAAGACAGCCAGCTTGGAGATAAAGGGACTATAACAGGATACATCGATCAGTATTATAAAAAAATCTGGGAAGGCGGCGACCTTAGCGGTGGCATACTTGTCGCAAAAGGAGACGAAATCCTGTACGAGAATTACAGAGGCTTCGGAAGAGAAGGAAACCAGATGCCGATTGATAAAAATACACCGCTGCATGTAGCTTCCGTTTCAAAAACCCTGACGGCAATGGCAATGCTGAAATTAGTGGAAGCAGGAAAGATTAAACTGTCCGATCCCCTTACCCAATATTTCCCGGGATTCCCTTACCCGAATGTTACTGTACAGACCTTACTTGACCAGAGAAGCGGTCTTCCCAAATACGAATATTTTATTCCCAAAATACAGCCTGCTCCGGCAGAACTTTCAAAAACTTTCATTACCAATCAGGACGTTCTGAATATGATCGTCAAATACAAACCCGATCTGGCAAGAGAGACCGATACGGGATTTATGTACTGTAATACCAATTTTGCATTATTAGCCTTACTGATAGAGAAAATCACCAAAACTCCTTTTCCGCAGGCTATGAGTGAAATGATATTTAAGCCGCTGAAAATGGAACATACTTATATTTTTCAGGAGAAAGATATTCCTACAGCTGCACAGTCTTTTTATTACGGTGGAAACAGGTTGTACCCTCTCGACAGGCTGGATCTTATTTATGGTGATAAAAATGTGTACACCACACCAAGAGATCTGTATAACTTTTCAAAAGCTATGTTTTCAAAAGATTTCTTAAAACCAGATCTGATGCAGATGGTTTTCACACCGTATAGTAATGAAAAAGCAGGAATGAATAACTATGGTCTTGGTTTCAGGATGAAGGTCTTCGATAACGGTGAGAAGCTTACCTATCATAACGGCTGGTGGCACGGAACCAACTCGGTTTTTGCCCATCTGCTGAAATCTAAGGTTACCATTGTAGCTATTGGAAACAAATACTCAAATAAAGTATATACAGCACTTGCTTTATCAGGGTTGTTTGAAGATTTTCCGGTTCAGAAAGATAAGCTGCACAGTGTAATGAGTGATAATAAAGATACTTTGAATGCCGGACATGAAGTTTTTGGAGAATAATGTTTAATTTTGCTTAAACATATATGAAAAGACTTCTTCTATTATTCGTCATCTCTTTTCTTGTACATTCCTGTGCAAGAGTCGGGGCTCCTGTAGGCGGTCCTAAAGACACCATAGCTCCGAAATTTTTAAGCTCAAATATTGACACAACAAGAGTGAATGTTAAAAGGGATATCCACGAGCTCAGATTGGATTTCGACGAATATATTACCTTGAAGGACATCAATAAAAACCTGATCATTTCTCCGCCTATCAAAAATATAAAGCGGATTCTTCCTTCCAATATTGCCAATAAATATGTGCTGATCCAGTGGGAAGATACCCTTCAGGCCAATACTACCTATAACTTCAATTTTGGGAACTCAATTGCGGATAATAACGAAACCAATATTCTCCGGTATTTCAATTTTGCTTTTTCTACGGGAGATAAGCTGGATGACCTTTACATCAGTGGGGACATATCAGATGCGGTAGCCATTAAAAAGAAAGAAGGAGAAAATAAATTTGTAGTAGGCCTCTATCAGGTAAAAGATACCATGAACTATAAGCAGAAGCCTTACTACATTACAAAGGTTGATGATGACGGCTATTATGAACTGAATTATCTTACTACAGGAAAATATAAAATCATTGCTTTTGAAGATGAGAATGGAAACTCTGTTTATGATCCCGGTAAAGAAAAAATTGGTTTTCAGAAAGAAACAATCAATTTTGAGAAATCCATTTCAGGGTTAAATCTAAAATTATATCCTTCCAAAAAACCTTTGAAATATCTTGAAATGAAGGAAGCTCCGGGCGGAATTGTCATGACGTTTGAAGGCAATCCGGAAAATGTAAAGGTAGCTTCCGTCAATGATAAATTAAAAGATATTAAAGTAACTCACCGCCCGAAATCAGATACGGTGAAAATCTGGTTTGATGCGGTAAAGAATGATGTGGGACAGGCTGCTACAGAAAATCTTAAATTTAGTTATGATAACGGAGTGAAACAGGATACCGTTTCTGTTTTCTACAAATACAATAAGAAAAATGCGATGGATCTTGAAAACGACAGTGGAGGGCCTTTAATTGCCCCGAATTCCGATTTTAAGATAAGATCCGGCTATATCATTGATAAAATCAGTCCTGAAAAATGGACTTTAAAAAGTGATAGTTTGACCACCCAGGAATTTACAGCCAGCATTTCCGAAACAGATCCTTACCAGATTCAGATCCACTCAGATTTTGTACCCGGGAAAAAATATCAGTTTACGGTTCCAAAAGAAACAGTATCATCTTATTATGCTAAAAATTTCCAGTCAAAGCGTTTTGATTTTGAAGTAGAAAAGGTAGACCAGTTCGGAAGTCTTGCCTTTGCAATTCAGAATGCTCCGGATGCAAATTACTGGATCCAGCTTTTGGATGGTTCAGATAAAGTTATTTATTCAAAATATACCAAAGGAAATAACGTAAAATTCGATATTCTTAAACCCAACGAATATATCATAAGGATATTGGTAGACAACAACGGAAATAAATTCTGGGACGAAGCAGATTTTGAAACTGAAACCTTTGCTGAAGATTCCTATGTATTCTACAAAAAAGCTATTGTACGTCCGTTATGGGAAACCAAAGAAGATTGGGACCTGAAAGACACCAGAACGTTAGACAATCCTAAGGGAATCGCTCCTAAGCCTGTAAATACTGCTCCTGCAGAAGAAACTTCGAAAGAAACTGTACAAAAAGAGATAAATAAAGAAGTGAAGTCAGAATCCGGTAATGCAGTACTGACACCGGTAAAGTAAAGGTATGAAAACGCTAAAGAAAGTATTATTCTGGACACTTGTAGT
Organism: Chryseobacterium shigense; assembly: GCF_014207845.1. Classification (NCBI taxonomy): domain Bacteria; kingdom Pseudomonadati; phylum Bacteroidota; class Flavobacteriia; order Flavobacteriales; family Weeksellaceae; genus Chryseobacterium; species Chryseobacterium shigense. The sequence goes on along the minus strand of NZ_JACHLC010000002.1, from coordinate 87,498 downwards.
TTTTGCACTCATCCAGTTTATTCCTGTGGACAAAGTGAATAAACCTGTAGATAAAGCCGTGAACTTTGTTGATGCGAAAAAGACACCTGAAAAAATCAAGGGGTTGATAAAGGGAGCCTGTTACGACTGCCATTCCAATGAAACGGTATATCCCAAATACGCTTATTTTGCACCTGTTTCATGGTCAATAAAAAGTCATATCAATGAAGGTAGGGAGCACCTCAATTTTTCAGTCTGGGGCACATATAATAAAGAGCTGAAAGAAAGCATGCTGAACAAGTCTGTTCAAACGATTCAAAGCAAAGCGATGCCCATGCCCGGATACATCGTCTATCACAAAGAGGCTAATCTCACAGAAGCCGAAAGAACATTACTCGTCCAGTATTTCGAGGAAATGCTGAAATCTAAATCTTATTAATTCAAATAAAATAACTCCCGCAAATTATAATCTGCGGGAGAAAATTTTTTATAATAACCGTTTGTTACTGTTTTAAATATTCCTCAAAAAATCTCTTCTGAGAATCAAATGCAATATCATTAATATCCAGCGTATTCAGTGGAATCCATTTCGCTTCTGATATTTCAGAAAGCTCAAGGCTCACCTCGAATTTTTCCGGAACATTATATTCGTAAAAGAGATCAATTGTATTATAATCAATTTCCTTATACTGGTAAACGTTCGGAAGACTGGTAAGATATTTTAGTTTTGAAATATCCACATCAAGCTGAAGCTCTTCAAAAAGTTCCCTTTTGCAAGTTTCCTCTGCGCTTTCCTTTGGATCTACGAAACCTCCGGCCAGATCAAGTTTTCCTTTTTTGGGATCACGGTTTCTTCTGGTAAGGTAAATCTCGTCACCACATCGGATAACAACAGCTACAGCGCCGGCAACATTATTGTAGAGGTTGAAACCGCATTCGGGACAGCTCCATTTCTTTTCGCCGTCCCAGTGCAGGGTTTCTTTGCCACAGCTCGGGCAGTATTTCAATAATTTCATCTGTTTATAATCATTTTTTCAAAGGTCAGATGGAACTTCGTTTCATTGAGCGATATTAATATTTCTCGGGTGGTAACTCAAAATTACATCCCTGAGTTCTTCTGTCTTCAGATGGGTATAGATTTCCGTAGTGGTAATACTGGAATGTCCCAGCATTTCCTGGATATAACGAAGGTCTGCACCATTCTGTAAAAGGTGTGTTGCAAAAGAATGTCTGAATGTGTGTGGAGATATTTTTTTGCTTACGCCTGCTTTATCTGTAAGTTCTTTAATGATCAGAAATACAATCACTCTGGACATAGATGTCCCGCGGCTGTTAAGGAACAGCGTATCCTCATATTTCTTATTGATCTTGTTTTTCGAACGTACCTCATTAATGTAGGTTTCCAAAAGTTCGGCAGTATAATCAGCCAAAGGAACGAAGCGTGTTTTATTACCCTTTCCGTTTACTTTGATGTACTGCTCTTTGAAATTGATGTTCGAAATTTTCAGGTCAATAAGTTCAGAGACGCGTAATCCACATCCGTAAAGAACTTCAATGATACAATGATTTCTCTTTCCGAGGTCAGAATTTGCCTCAATGGCTGCGATAATCTTATTGATATCAGGCAGACTTAAGGTGTCAGGAAGATATAATCCCAGTTTTGGGCCTTCAAGCAAGGATGCAGGGTTGTCTTCCCGATACTCGTCTTCAAGCAGAAACTTGAAGAAAGCTTTTATGGAAGAAATCCATCTTGCCTGAGATCTTTCGCTAAACTTCTGTTTGGAAAGATTGAAGATATACTCCTGTAAGTTTTCATAACCGATAGAGTCCGGACCGACGTTTTCCAGATCCACTTCGGCGTAATCTTTTAATTTTTTAATGTCTCGAATATAGGCATCGAGAGTGTTTTCTGAAAAATTTCTTTCGAAGCGAAGAAATATTTCAAAATCTTTGATCTTTTCATCCCAAGTCATATTTGTGCTTTATTTTTTTAGTTCACAGTCCGATATTTGTTCTATTTCAATACCATGATTTCTCAGGAAAGCTATTCCATCGTCGTCTGAATACTCATTAATATACACCAATCTTGTAATTCCTGCCTGCAGAATCAATTTACTGCATTCTTTGCATGGTGACAGCGTTAAATATAACGTGGCACCTTTTGCAGACTGAGTGGAAGCGGCCAGCTTTAATATAGCATTGGCTTCCGCATGAAGTACATACCAGTGTGTTTTTCCCTCTTCATCTTCACAGCAGTTTTCAAATCCCGAAGGAGTTCCGTTGTAACCATCTGAAATAATCATCCTATCTTTTACGATAAGAGCTCCTACCTGTTTTCTCTTACAGTAGGATAGTTTTGCCCACTCCTGAGCCATTTTTAGATAAGCTTTATCAAACTTATTCATACCGCAACATTAGTTTTTTTCGAAATAATTTGGATTAAAAATCTAGAAGTTAGGCTTTCTTTTCTCTAAAAAAGCTGTAACTCCTTCTTGCTTGTCTTGCATCTCAAAAAGCTCCCCGAAATACTTGATTTCGGATTCAAAACCTTTATCTGTATCAGACAAGTTTACGGCCTGTATTGCCTTTGATATAGCCATTGGTGAGTTATTGGCTATAATACTCGCTAATTCTTTTGTTTTGGTTAATAATTCTTCAATTGGGTATACTTCATTTACCAATCCGATTTCTTTTGCTCTTTGAGCAGGAATCATTTTGGCAGAGAAGATCATTTCGTTGGCAATACCTTTTCCTACAAGTTTAGGAAGCCTTTGAGTTCCTCCATATCCTGGAATTAATCCCAGTGTTACTTCCGGAAGTCCCAGTTTTGCATTCTCTGATGCATATCTGATGTGGCATGCCATGGCAAGCTCTAAACCTCCTCCCAGTGCAAAACCGTTAACGGCTGCAATAACAGGTTTAGATGTATTTTCAATTTTGTTGAACAGGGTATTATGCCCGTTTCTGGCCAGTTCTTCGGCTTTTTCCTGTCCAAAATCACTGAATTCTTTTATATCAGCTCCCGCTACGAATGATTTTTCGCCGCTTCCTGTAATAATAATTGCTCTACAGGACTCATCAGCGTTAAGTTCATCCATTGCTGAACTGATCTCCTGAATCGTTTTCGCATTTAAAGCATTTAAGCTTTGTGGTCTGTTTATCGTAATAACAGCTAATTTATCATCCTTCTCTAATAATATATTTTCGTAACTCATTTTTCCACTATAAAATATTATTTTTTGCAAATTATGAATTTTTTACAAAAAAAAGGAAAAAATATTAGTTTTTTTTCCTTTTAATTGATGAATCCTTCAAAATACTATTTTGAGTGGTTCATCATATTTGCATCTATATTGATATTTAGCTGAGAAGCTACTTTCATGCCAAGCTCAATATTTGTCCTGAAAAAATGACATAGCTGGCGGTTGATAATCTCATCTTTTTTCGGTCCGGTAATTCCTTTCATGCTTCCTACTATGTTACTGATTAGGTGTTCTCTGTCTTCAGCGGTCATAGATTTTGTGTACAGAAGTCCGGGTTGGGTATAGTGGTCATCATCATTTTCGTTCCTGTTGTAACTTGCAACATGGGCACTGTCCAGTTCATATTCATAATTTTTATAGGAAGAATCCGGTTTGATGTCATCAAAGCTGTTCGGATAATAATTCGGTTTGTCCTGATATTCACTTGAATCTGCCATAAAGCCGTCTCGCTGGTAATTATTAACTGCGAAAGGGCATCGGTTTACTTCCAGCTGATGAGAATTCACCCCAACTCTGTATCTGTGGGCATCAGAATAAGAAAATAACCTTCCCTGGAGCATTTTGTCCGGAGAAAAGCTTATCCCGTTAACAAGGCTGCTTGGTGAAAAGGTAGACTGTTCCACGTGTGCAAAATAATTGACCGGTACCTCATTCAGTTCCATTTCTCCCACTTCAATCATAGGGAAGTCATCGTGGAACCATACTTTGGTAACATCAAAAGGATTCCATCTGAAATCTTTTGCCTGTTCTTCCGTCATTACCTGGATATACATGGTCCATTTCGGAAAGTCTCCATTTTCGATAGCATTGCAAAGATCTTCCTGTGCAAAGTCCGGGTTTTCTCCGGCCATCTTTACGGCTTCTGCGTCGGTGAAGTTTTTGATTCCCTGTTTTGTTTTAAAATGAAACTTTACCCATACTCTTTCATTCTGAGCATTGATCATCGCAAATGTATGAGATCCGAATCCGTGCATGTGCCTGTAGCCGTAAGGTGTACCTCTGTCGGACATTAATATAAGAACCTGGTGAAGGGACTCAGGATTGTGGCTCCAGAAATCCCACATCATTGTGGCGCTTTTTAAATTGGTTTTAGGAACTCTCTTCTGAGTATGGATAAAATCCGGGAATTTTTTTGCATCCTTAATAAAGAATACGGGCGTATTGTTTCCTACAAGATCCCAATTTCCGTCTTCTGTGTAAAACTTTAAAGCAAAGCCTCTCGGGTCCCTTGCTGTATCCGCACTGCCTTTTTCTCCACCCACCGTAGAAAAACGGGCAAACATCCTGCATGAGTTTCCGACTTTTGAAAATAATTTGGCTTTTGTGTATTGGCTGATGTCATGTGTTACGGTAAATGTTCCGTAAGCTCCGCTTCCTTTAGCGTGTACAATTCTTTCAGGGATTCTTTCCCTGACAAAGTGCGCAAGGTTTTCCTGAAGAATAAAATCCTGCAGAAGAACAGGTCCCCTTGGCCCTACGGTCTGTGAGTCCTGATGTTCAAAATAAGGTGCGCCATTACTCAGCGTTAATTTTTTAGAATCCATATAGTTATGATTTGTATGGTTGATTTCCCTTGTAAACTGTCTTATGCAGACGTATTAAATATCAAATTTACTTGAAATTTTGATTACAAATAGCAAAAACATTTTATCTTTGTAATAGATAATATTAATCAAATGAACATTCAGCAACTTGAGTATCTTATCGCTGTAGATAAGTACAAACATTTTGGTAAAGCGGCTCAGGCATGCTTTATTACACAGCCTACATTAAGTGCGATGATACAAAAATTTGAGGATGAACTGGATGTGAAGGTATTCGACAGAACAACACACCCGATCCGTACTACAGATGTCGGGCTTCAGATCATTGATCAGGCAAAAGTAATTATAGAATCTGTCAATGAGCTGAAAAATAAAGCAAATCTTTTGAACAATATCCTGGGCGGAACAATCAACCTGGGAATCATCCCTACTGTTTCTTCTTTCATTTTACCTACAGAGATTTTTAAATTTCTGGAAGATAACCCAAAGATCCAGATGAATGTAAAGGAAATGACAACTGATAATATTATTAAAGCTTTGAAAGCAGGTGAGCTGGATGCGGGAATCATTTCCACTCCATATGATTCTGCTGATGAGTTTTACCAGGACTTCCTTTTCAATGAAGAGCTGATGATCTACAGCTCCAATACGGAGGCCAATAAAAAGAACTCTTATGTTGTTCCGGAAGAATTGAATGTAGAAAAGGTATGGCTTCTTGAAGAAGGAAACTGTCTTAGAAATCAATTTGAAAATATCTGTCATTTAAAAGAAAATACGTTAAAGCCGAAAAATTTAGATTTTTTAGCTTCCAATATCCAGACTTTGGTTCACATGGTGGATAAAGTAGGGGGAATCAGTATTTTGCCGGAACTGGCACTGAGCCAGCTTTCAGATGAACAGAAAGAGAATGTTTTCAGATTCAAAAAACCTTTCCCGTACAGGGAAATCAGTATTATTTATTATAAGCCTACGTTTAAGCAGAAAATTATTGATGAATTATCACATTCCATTAAAAAATCTTTAGAGCTTAAGCTTAATTACCATGCCAATCCGAAAGAGTTTGTGAGCATCAAACCACAATAAACCGGCAAAGTAACAACGTGATTTAAATCATTAATTGTAAGAAATTTATAATTAAAGGATAAAATTTTTGAGTATTAAAAAAATAGTACTTAAATTTGCGCACGTTTATAAACGAGGAAAAATTTGACCTGATTGCAACCTCTCTAAAAATATGCTAAAACAGTATTCTTTTTCTGGGCAATTTATTCTTATTTTTCTTCAAATATTTTTTAATCTAAAAAAACAAAGAATAATATGTCTTATCTATTTACATCTGAATCAGTTTCAGAAGGACATCCGGATAAAATTGCCGATCAGATCTCCGATGCATTAATCGATCACTTTTTAGCATATGATAAAAGCTCTAAAGTTGCCTGCGAAACCCTTGTAACTACGGGACAGGTTGTACTGGCCGGAGAAGTGAAATCTGATGCATATCTTGATGTTCAGACTATCGCAAGAGATGTTATCAACGGAATTGGATACACTAAAGGAGAATATATGTTCAACGGGGATTCTTGCGGAGTGATTTCAGCTATCCACGAACAGTCTCCGGATATCAACCAGGGAGTAGACAGAGCCGTAAACGACGAATCTTTTGAAGCTAAAGCCAATGCACAGGGTGCCGGTGACCAGGGGATGATGTTCGGTTATGCAACCAACGAGACGGCTAATTATATGCCGCTTGCTCTGGACCTTGCCCACACTATCCTTAAAGAGCTTTCTGTATTGAGAAGAGAAGGAAAAGAGATTGCTTACCTTCGTCCGGATGCGAAAAGCCAGGTAACTATTGAGTATTCTGATGACCATAAGCCGGTAAGAATTGATTCTATTGTAGTGTCTACCCAGCATGATGACTTCGGAACTGAAGAAGAAATGCTGAACAAGATCCGTGAAGATATCAAAAATATCCTTGTACCAAGAGTGGTAGCTCAACAGACTGAGGAGATCAAAGCATTGTTCAATGATCAGATCAAATATCACATCAACCCGACAGGAAAATTTGTGATCGGAGGCCCTCACGGAGATACAGGTCTTACAGGAAGAAAAATCATTGTAGATACTTACGGAGGTAAAGGGGCTCACGGTGGTGGTGCTTTCTCTGGAAAAGATCCTTCAAAAGTAGACAGAAGTGCTGCTTACGCTACAAGACACATTGCTAAAAACTTAGTGGCTGCAGGAGTGGCTGATGAAGTTTTGGTACAGGTTTCTTATGCTATTGGTGTTGCAGAGCCTTGTGGTTTATACATTAATACTTATGGAACTGCAAAAGTAGATCTTCATGATGGTGAAATTGCTAAAAAAGTTTCCACTATCTTCGATTTAAGACCTTACGCTATTGAGCAGAACCTGAAATTGAGAAATCCTATTTACCAGGAAACAGCTTCTTACGGACATATGGGGAAAGAGCATTATGTAGCTGACAAAACATTCAATAAAGGTCAGAAAAATGAAATTACCCTTACAGGACTAGAGTTCTTTACATGGGAAAAACTTGACAAAGTAGATGAAATTAAAGCCGCTTTCGGGATCTAATTTCTCTTCAGAATAATAAATAGGCTGCTTTATCTTCGGATAAGGCAGTTTTTTTTAATTTTACACTTTAAATAATTAGAGATGATGAATTTTAGATCAGCAGTTGTGGTACTCTGTATGTTTTTCCTGAGCACAATGACAAAGGCGCAGTATACGATGCACAAAATGGTTACTGTAGGGTATACCTACCAGAACCAGAGTTTTGGGGAATTGGGAGGCAAGCTGCTTTTTCTGAAAAATGATGATGTAATTTACCGTCTGGGCGCATCTGCACTCATGGGATCTGCAAATTCCAAATTTGCCGTTATGCCGAAACTGCAGGCAGAGGTACTTCTTAATTTTGAGAAAAATGTAGATTTCTACCATTCCTATTATTTTTTGATGGGGGCGGAAGGAACCAATAAATACATTGCACCGAAGATAGGAGTTACCCTTTTCGGGCTTTTAGACCTTACGGGAGGCTATGCTTTTCCAATCGGAGATGCCCGTTTGAACGGAAAAGAGATGAAAGGATTAAATGTTAATTTAACATTAAATATCCCTACCGTCTTTATTCATGATATGTTTAAATGATTTTTATTAAATTTTCCCGTAAAAATTTAATAATAGGTTAACAGTTATTAAAAAATTATTATATTTACACCATATAATAATTGTACTGCCTATTGATTTTACTTTACTCTAAAAAACTGTTTTGTATTTACAGCTAGGGCCAGATAGAATATCTGGAGAATTGCTGGTCTGCAAATTTTTTATTATTGAGAAGAGTTATGAAATCAAAAACGGACAGCCTACTAATTTCCCTTTACCAGAAAGGAGACGAAGAAGCCCTATCAGCCCTTATTCATCGTCATCAGAGAGAACTGTTTACATTCATTTTTTACAAAATTAATGATGAAGACCTGGCCAATGATGTTTTTCAGGATACATTCATGAAGATCATTCTGATGCTGAAAGAAGGGCGGTATAACGAAGAAGGTAAATTCATTCTTTGGGCGAAGAGAATCGCACACAACCTTATTATTGATCATTTCAGACTGAAAGCGAAAAACGTAAAAGTTTCGGAAACCACTTTTGAAACAGACGAGTATTCTATTTTTGACCTGATCAGAGAGCCTTCGGAAAATATTGAAGATCACCTTGTAACCATGCAGATTCAGGAGGATTTGCTGAGAATGCTTCAGTTTCTGCCACAGAATCAGCAGGAAGTCATTAAATTAAGATTTTTTGATGGTTTAAGCTTCAAAGAAATTGCGGATCATACCAACATGAGTATCAATACCACATTGGGCAGGGTGCGCTATGCATTAATCAACCTGAGAAAAATCATGGATGAAAATAACATTGTATTGACCAGATAGGATAATATTTTTAAAAAATTCACGTTTAAAGGAAAACATACTTTTCGCCTATGAAAAAAAATGATTCCTTAAAAGTGAAAACTTTGAAACCTAAGAAACAAACAATTGATTTTTTACTGAATTATTCAAAAAGTCTTGAACTGGTAAAAACCAAGAGCAAGAGTTTTCCGATTTCCAAAAATTAAATTGAGTAATTTTGTGCTGTATGAAAATTCAGCACATTTTTTTTGACCTGGACAATACGCTCTGGGATCACCGTAAGAATGCTTACCTTACCATTAAAGACCTTTTTGAAAAGCAGGAAATCGCTTTACATTATAATATAGATTTTGAAGAATTTCATTCTGTCTATCATGAAATTAACGAAAGCCTTTGGGAAAAAATCCGGGACGGTATTATCGGTAAAGAATATCTGAGGAAGCATCGTTTCTATGATACTTTCAAACATTTCGGGGTGGACGATGAAGAACTTTCACAATATTTTGAAGAACATTTCCTGGATAAGATACTCAACCACAATGAACTGGTAGAAGGAGCTGCATATATTCTGGAATATCTCAGATCTAAACATTATACATTACATGTTATTTCCAACGGATTTCAAGAGGTGACAGAGAGAAAATGTATACTTTCAGGTATAGATAAATACTTTAACACCATTACCAGTGCAGATTCCGTAGGGGTAAGAAAGCCCAATCCAAAAATCTTTGAATATTCTCTGGGACGTGCAGAGGCAGGAAAAGAAGAAAGCATCCTGATAGGTGACGACTGGATTGCGGATGTTACAGGCTCCCAAAACTATGGAATAGATGTGATCTTTTTTGATGTTTATAAAGAAAACAGACAGGAAGATGGTTTAAAGGCAATTACACATCTCTTGCAGATCAAAGAATATTTATAAAAACATATAGCTTTTTCAAGCAGAACCTGGACCATAGCTCTATCAGTTTGGAGCAGTCTCATAAGGACTATAAAAAAAACAATATCCCGGTTGGGATATTGTCTATAAGTTCAGAGATGAAATGCATTGTTTTATTCTTTCTAAAAATAATGCAATGTTATCTGGTATTTAAATTCCTAAGCTTGCTCTTACTTTTTTAATGGTTTCTGTTGCAACAACTCTTGTTTTTGCAGCGCCTTCCTGAAGTTTGGCCTCCAGTTCGTCCAGATTGTTCATATAATAGGCAAACATTTCTCTTTCTTTTTCGAAACGCGTTAAGATCAGGTTTAAAAGCTCTGCCTTTGCATGGCCGTAGCCAAAGTTACCGGCAAGATATTTAGCTCTTAGCTCTTCCGTCTGCTCGGGAGTGGCAATCAGTTCATAGATGGCAAAAACTTTATCTGTTTCAGGGTCTTTCGGTTCTTCCAGAGATCTGGAATCAGTTTCTATGCTCATTACCTGTTTTTTCAGTTCCTTTTCAGGAAGGAAGATATTGATGATGTTTCCTCTGGATTTAGACATTTTCTGGCCGTCTGTTCCCGGAACATATTTCGTGTTTTCCTGAAGTTCAGACTGAGGCAGTACAAAAACTTCTCCCATCTGGCTGTTGAATCTTGATGCCACATCACGTGCTATTTCCAGATGCTGAAGCTGGTCTTTTCCTACAGGAACAATCTCTGCATCATACAGTAGAATATCTGCAGCCATCAGAATAGGGTAGGTGAACAGGCCGGCATTAACGTCCTGAAGTCTGTCCGCCTTGTCCTTAAAGGAATGGGCAAGCGTTAATCTCTGGTAAGGAAAAAAACATGATAAATGCCAAGAAAGTTCACAGGTTTCAGGGATGTCACTTTGTCTGTAAAAATATGTTTTTTCCGTATCCAGCCCACAAGCAAGCCAAGCCGCAGCAATCTCGTAGGTATTCTGTCTTAAAACTTGCGCATCTTTAATCTGGGTAAGAGAATGAAGATTGGCAATAAATAAAAATGATTCATTTCCTTCCTGCTTGGAAAGTTCAATTGCAGGAATGATAGCCCCAAGGAGATTTCCAAGATGGGGTGTTCCGGTGGCTTGAATGCCGGTAAGAATTCTTGACATTTTATATGATTATAAATTATATGTTAAGCAGCAAAAATAATGAAAATGAGTGATTATATTACAGAATGTGTTTGAAAATCAGATTTAATTTTTTTGAAATAATTTTTAATGTTTTTATCATTTAGGGGATTTAACTGAAATAATAACATTCAATTTTTGCATTAATAGATTTAATTCTTGCAATGCTTATCATTGGTTTTTGCTGGAAATTTGTACCCTGAAATTTACTTATACAAAAGGAATATTGTAATTGTACATGATTGTAAGACTGAATCTGATACAAATTTTCATCGATATAAGGAATTTCATATACTTTTTAATAACCCCTTATATAACACTAAAAATGAAAAATTACTTTATTATTACAGGTTTTCTATTGATTAATAGTTTAACGAGAGCCCAAGTAGGAATAAATACAGGCTTTCCTCAGGCAACGCTGGATATTGTTTCAAGTTCAGCGCCTTCTATTCCGGACGGTATTATTGCACCAAGACTTACAGGAAATAGTTTGAAATCAAAAGATGCATTATATGGAACAAACCAAAATGGAGCCATTGTATTTGTTACCCAGGCAGCTTCACCAACTACAACAAAAACAATTGAGGTTACAAAGGCCGGGTATTTTTATTATGATGCAGCTGCCGTAAAATGGATTGCTTTTCAGCCAAACACAACCAATATTCTTGGAAGTTCTGCCAATACAATTACTTCTACTATAAATGGAGTTTCGGCTTCTGCTCCGGCTGTTAATTCAGTGAGTAATACTTCTACTGCAAACAGTAATACTTTAACCACTACGGTAAATGGAGTGACTGGTGCGAGTGTAAATCTTGTGAAGTCAGTAAGTAATGATGTATCGGCCACTAATTTTCTTACGACCACTATTAATGGCATAAGCAGTACCCCGGTTGCTGTTAAAAATATTTATAATAGTGATGGAACTTTAACAGGTAATAGGGTAGTGACAATGGCTGGAAATAGACTTTCCTTTAAGGGAAGTACAGGAAATACCGATTTTTCCAATAACGGTGGTGGAGCTTCGATTACACATGAATCTGCTACTGGTACAGCTAATATTGTTTTAAGTTCTGGAGTTAGTAGCTTACAGCTTTATGTAGATTCTAATGCGGCTGCACAGGTTTCCGGAGGGGGATCTGCCACTTCACTCCTGGTGGGAACAAGTAATTCATCACCTTTGAAATTTAATACAAATTCAATTACCAAAGCTGAAATTGCAACTGACGGAAGATTTAATATTAATAATACTTTGAGTATTGGCTATAGCGAACAGCAAACCTTTACCGGAGCCCAGAAACTGAAAGTTAACGGAAGTATTGTTACTACGGGAGCAACATATCCGGATTACGTTTTTGAAAAGTATTTTACCGGTATTTCTGATATTGATCCGGAGTATAAGTTTAGTAAGCTGGAGGAGGTAAGAGATTTTGTAAAAAAGAATCATCATTTACCAGGTGTGATATCCATTAAAGAATTACAAAAATCTGAAGGTGGGTTTGATTTTGATTTAACGCAGCTAAGCATCCAGCAACTGGAAAAGATAGAAGAATTATATCTTCACAGCTTTGAACAGGAAGCATCCATTAAAAAGCAACAGTTTGAAATTGCTGCTTTACATGAAAAATTAGAAAGATTAGAGCAATTGATTTCAAAATAGTTTATCATTTGTGTTTTTTTTCAGGAATATGGATGGGGTAATCTCGTTCATATTCCATTTTTTTTGTTTAATTATTGATAACTTTACTTAAAATTCTTGTCATGGAAAATGATATTCCTTATTTTGAAACCTTTGATGATTTTTTTAATGCTGTGAATATGCCGCCTTCAAGATATGAAGGGCTGTATTTAGACGTGATGGATAAACTTTGGACGCATCCTTCGTTGGAAGTTCCGCCATTTAAACATAATTCGTATGCTATTAAATTACTTTTAAAGGGAGAGGGAATTATGAGAATTGGAAAGTGGAAACAGAATTTAAAAGGTCCCGCCATCTTTATTTCGCCGCCCAATCAGATTGTTTCCTGTACAATGCTTCATGCTGATTTCCTGGAGTATTCCGTAATCATCTCTGATCAGTTTATTGAAAAATATTTAAAGCTAAAACATTTTATTTCTGTTTTCGAATACTTTCAGGCTGAGAAATCTACTCCAATTATTATTTCTGATGAAGAAATGGCAGAGCTGATTAAGATATTTGATTATATATATGAAGAATATCAAAAAGAAGAAAGAATTGATTCTGTGGAAATTATGGCGTCTGCAATTCTTACTTTCTTCATGAAAATAAGACGGCTGTACAACCAATATTCATTAGAGGAAGAGCAACATAATGAAGGGGCCGTAAAAAAGACAGAATCTCTAAGCAACCGCTTTCTCACTTTGCTTCATGAAGATTCTCAAAGCTCGGAAAACACAGACTATAATATTGCTTATTTTGCATCAAAACTGGCTGTTCATCCTAATTATCTGAGCTCGAAACTAAAAACGGAAACCGGAAGATCTGCAAAAAAACATCTGGATGCTAAACTGATCCATAATGCAAAAACTTTTCTGCAGCAAACAGATTTATCCATAAAAGAAATAGCTTTTAAACTTCGTTTTAAGGAGTCTTCACACTTTGTGAATTTCTTTAAAAAACATACGGCTGTTACACCTGCCCAATACAGGAGTGTAAGTTAATTATTATTGAATTAGGATTTTATCCCCTCCAAACTTGGGCTGCACCCCGAAAAGCAGATCCCAATATACTTTTGCTTTGGCAAGATATTCCCTGAGATTTGTTTTTAACCCTGCATATTTATTCACATCGTTGGCATTATAGCCAAAAGCTTCTATCCCGTTTTCTTTGGCTAAAAAGACCGCTCTTTCATTGTGGAATTTCTGTGAGATAATAACCAGTCTGGTCTGTCCGAAGATCTCTTTAGCCCTCACTACAGAATCCAGTGTTCTGAATCCGGCATGATCCATGATGATGCTGTCCTTTGGAATGCCGTATTTCATCAGGGTGAGCTGCATATCTTCCGGCTCATTGTAATCTTTGGTACTGTTGTCTCCGCTTACGATAATATATTTGATCTTTCCGCTTTTATATAAATCTACAGCAGCCTGTATCCTGTTGTAGAAATAGGCGTTAGGCATTCCGTTACTTAGCGTTTTACCGGTTCCAAGCAGTAAGGCTACTTTGGTTTCCGGGACGTCAGAGATGCTGTACGAAATAAAAGGGCTGCTTTCCTTTCTGATGCTGTAGTTGGCCCATGCGATAAAAATAATTCCCGCAACAAGAAGAAGCAGGAAAATTTTAAAAATATTTTTAATTACTTTTTTCATCCGGAATACTGTTTTTTAAAACTCAAGTCCGTTAGGGAAAGCTTTTTTTCTGAATATTAATAATAAAGCAGCTCCTACCGTAATGGCGGAATCCGCGACATTGAAAATGTATTTAAAGAACTCTATGTGTTTTCCTCCTATTATAGGCCAGCTGTCAGGAACGTACCAGTCTACGAGAGGAAAGTGAAGCATATCTACTACACAGCCTTTCATGAAAGCAGAATATCCCTGTCCGAAAGGAGCAAATTTTGAAATTCCGCCGTACCCGATCCATCTGTCGATACTCTGGTCGTAAACCATTCCGCTGTCGAAAATCATTCCGTAAAACATTCCGTCAATAAGGTTCCCGATTGCGCCTGCAAAAATGATGGACATAGGAATCAGAAGATAATTGGAAGCTCCCTCTTTAAGCCATTTCTTGAACATATAAATCATCCCTCCAATCAGGAAAATTCTTAAAATTACTAAGAAATATTTCCCGATAATTCCTCCGAAGTGAAGTCCATACGCCATTCCCGGATTTTCTACAAAAGTCAGTTTAAACCCCGGGAAAACAGAAACGCTGTCATCGAGATTGAAATGGGTTTTAATATAAATCTTCGAAGCCTGATCAATTAACAATACCAGGAATGTTATAGCTAAGATCTTTTTCATTACAGCCCTTTTGGTTTAGAAGGTTTCTCTGGGTTTTTCTTATCGTAAATTTTCTTCGCCACTTTTTCCGTATGGAAAGTATTTTTGGTGTGAGCTTTTTCAAATTTAATGTTCATTTCCTTTAAAACACTTTTCAGTGCACTCAGCTCCATAGGATTCTTAGGATGTACTATGATAGATTCCATTTTCTTTTCTGTTTATATGGTTACATTTTGGACAGTTCGTCAAGTCTTTTTCTGTCTTTTGCAGACAGATCATTGATGCCGTTTTTGCCCATCTTACTCAAAAGTCTGTCGATTTCTTTTTCCCTGTCCCGTTTATCGGAATTGAACTGATCATCGATGGTATAGTTCTTATGTTCATCAGGAAAGAATCTGTTTTTGATCCATTCCCTGTTGAAAAACAGTAAAACTGCGGCGACGATAATCAATAAAATAACTACTCCGGTCATGGGTATACATTAAAAATTAGGTTTATAAAGTATCCGTAAATACGATATAAACCCAATATTATTTTTACAAACCTTACGGTTTATTTCTGCATATTTTTCGCTTCAATGCTCAGTGTAGCATGGGGAACGGCTAAAAGTCTTTCTTTAGGAATAAGCTTTCCTGTTACTCTGCACACGCCATACGTCTTATTTTCAATTCTGATCAGAGCGTTTTTAAGATCACGAACGAATTTTTCCTGACGTCCTGCTAAAATAGAGTTCTGCTCTTTGCTCAATGTCTCTGCTCCTTCTTCAAATGCTTTAAAGGTAGGAGAAGTATCATCTGTTCCATTATTCTGGTCGTTGATAAAGCTTTCTCTGATCAGCTGAAGATCTTTCTCTGCTTTTTCTATTTTTTCTTTTATAATTGCTTTAAATTCCTGTAAATCAGCATCGCTGTATCTAACTCTTTCGTCTGACATATTCTTTTCTCTTTTTTAATAAAATTATGAAATGGAATTCGAAATACATTAACTATAAGTTAATTTTTTTCAACATTTATCTTAAAATTAACCTCATCTATTTCAATTTCGTTAAAATTTGAAAGTGAAGATACAATTTCTATTTTATTTGACAAGACCTCTGAAGAAATATATTCCTCATTTTTCTTAACATCTTCAATGAAAGGTGAATTTTCTTCAATGAAGATTTTAATTCTGTCTGTCAGGTCAAAGTCCTTCTCTTTTCGCAGGTTCTGAATTCTGTTGATGAACTCTCTGGCGATACCTTCAGATTTTAATCCCTCTGTTAATGTCAAATCTAATGCCACAGTTGTTTTTCCATCGGAAGTTACTGTCCATCCCGGGATATCTTTTGTAGAGATTTCCACATCGTCAGGCGTAATTTCGTATCCCTGGATATCTAATTTTCCTTCTTTTTCAAGCTTTGTAATCTGTTCTGCATCAAGGCTGGCGATTTCTGCTCCAACCACTTTCATATCTTTTCCTAATTTAGGGCCTAATGCTTTGAAATTGGGTTTGATCTGTTTTACAATTAAATGTGATGCTTCTTCTGCATTGATTAACTGTAATTCTTTAACGTTTACTTCCTGTTTGATCAGGTCTGCAACTGCTAAAATCTGCTCTTCTGTTTTGGAATCAAGAACCGGAACCAAAACTTTCTGCAATGGCTGACGAACTTTTACATTTTCTTTCTTTCTCAATGAGAAAACCATACTTGTGATGTTCTGGGCTAAATGTGTTTTCTCCACAAGATCCTGGTCAATCAGACTTTCATCTGCTACAGGGAAGTCTGTTAAATGTACAGATTCATAGTGGTCTTTTCCTGTTACTTTGTTTAAATCCTGATACAGCTGATCCATAAAGAACGGAGCAATTGGTGCGGATAATTTCGCTACGGTTTCAAGACAGGTATATAAAGTCTGGTAAGCAGATATTTTATCATCAGAATAATCTCCTTTCCAGAAACGTCTTCTGCATAATCTTACGTACCAGTTGCTCAGGTTGTCGTTCACAAATGTGCTGATGGCTCTGGCTACTCTTGTCGGTTCGTAATCTTCGTAGAATGCTTTTACTTCTTTAATCAGAAGGTTTAGTTCAGAAAGGATCCATCTGTCGATTTCCGGACGGTTTTCCACTTCTTTTTCAGAATAATTGAATCCGTCAACATTCGCATATAAAGCAAAGAATGAGTAAGTGTTGTAAAGTGTTCCGAAGAATTTTCTTCTTACTTCATCAATGCCTTCAATGTCGAATTTAAGGTTTTCCCAAGGGTTGGCATTGGAGATCATGTACCAGCGTGTTGCATCCGGTCCGTAAACAGAAAGTGTTTCAAACGGATCTACTGCATTTCCTTTGGATTTTGACATTTTCAGACCGTTTTTATCCAAAACAAGCCCGTTGCTCATTACATTTTTATAAGCAACCGAATCAAAAACCGCTGTTCCGATCGCATGAAGGGTGTAGAACCAACCACGGGTCTGGTCAACTCCTTCCGCGATGAAATCTGCCGGGAATGCTTTATTATTGTCAATTAATTCTTTATTCTCAAAAGGATAGTGCAACTGAGCGTAAGGCATGGAACCTGAGTCGAACCAAACATCGATGAGGTCACTTTCACGCTTCATTGCTTTTCCTGAATCTGAAACCAGAATTACTTTGTCAACGATATTTTTATGTAAATCAACCGAAGCATAATTCTGTTCAGTCATATCTCCGATGATGAAATCTTTGAACGGATTTTCTGTCATCAACCCTGCTTCAATAGATTTTTCAATTTCGTTGCACAGTTCTTCTACGGAACCAATGATTTTTTCTTCTTTCAGATCTTCGGTTCTCCAGATCGGCAACGGAATTCCCCAATATCTTGAACGGGAAAGGTTCCAGTCGTTTACATTTTCAATCCAGTTTGCGAAACGTCCTTCTCCCGTAGATTTGGGCTTCCAGTTGATTTCTTTGTTTAAATCTACCAACCTGTCTTTCACGGCTGTCATTTTTACAAACCATGAATCCAGCGGATAATATAATACCGGTTTGTCAGTTCTCCAGCAGTGCGGATAGCTGTGGACGTATTTCTCTACTTTGAAGGCTTTATTTTCTGTTTTCAATAAAATGGCCAGCTCTACATCCCAGGATTTTTCAGGCGCGGTTCCGTCATCGTAATATTCGTTTTTGATGTATTTTCCTGAGAATAGTTCAGGAACATTTTCTCCCCTGATAAATCTTCCCTGTAAATCTACCAGCGGAACAAGATTATCATTTTCGTCTTTTACAAGCATTGGCGGAATTCCGGCTTCTTTTGCCACTCTTGCGTCATCTGCACCAAAAGTAGGTGCGATGTGAACGATACCGGTTCCGTCCTCTGTCGTTACAAAATCACCTAAAATCACTCTGAAAGCGTTTTCAGGAGTGTCATTTGGCGTAAACCACGGAACTAATTGCTCGTATTGGGTTCCGGCTAGTTTTTCTCCTGTAAATTCTTTTAGAACCTGATAAGGAATTGTTTTACTTTCTGATGTGTAATCAGCGAAGTCTTCATGAGTTCCTTCAACATATTTTTTACCAAAGTTCTTTTCTAAAAGAACTCTTGCCAAAACAACTGTTACCAGTTCAAAAGTATACTGATTAAAGGTTTTAACCAAAACATATTCAATATCTCTTCCTACAGCCAGTGCTGTGTTGGAAGGCAGCGTCCATGGAGTTGTTGTCCATGCAAGGATGCTCACATCACCTTCAATATCATTAAATAAATCAGAAGATTCTTTCTTTATTTTAAACTGAGCTACAATCGTAGTATCAGAAACATCGTGATACGTTCCCGGCATATTTAATTCCGCAGAAGAAAGCCCTGTTCCTGCTTTTGGGGAATACGGCTGAATGGTGTACCCTTTGTAGAGTAAATCTTTGTTGTATAACTGCTTCAAAAGCCACCAAACCGTCTCCATATATTTTGACTTATAGGTGATATACGGATCCTCAAGGTCTACCCAGTATCCGATTTTTTCCGTAAGGCTATTCCATACGTCTGTATATCGCATTACCGCTTCACGGCAGGCTTTGTTATAGTCCTCAATTGAAATCTTTTTGCCAATATCTTCTTTCGTAATTCCTAATTCTTTTTCTACGCCCAGTTCCACAGGAAGTCCGTGTGTATCCCAACCCGCTTTACGGAAAACCTGTTTCCCGTTCTGGGTTTGATAACGACAGAAAATATCCTTTAATGCTCTGGCCATAACGTGGTGAATTCCCGGCATACCGTTTGCGGAAGGCGGACCTTCATAAAAAACAAACTCGGGATTACCCTCACGAATCTCAACACTTTTACTGAACGTTTTATTCTGTTTCCAAAATTCGGCTACATTCTCGGCTACGTCAATAAGGTTGAGGTTTTTGTATTCTTTAAATTGGCTCATTGTAAATATCTCAATATCGTTGATTAATTAAGTCTGCAAATTTAGTGAATTTTGTCGGTTTATAATATATGTTTTATTTAGGTAATATCTATTAAAAAGTTCAATTTCAGAAATATAAATGAAGGAAGTGAGAAAAAGTGAATGATG
Source organism: Chryseobacterium shigense (assembly GCF_014207845.1). NCBI lineage: Bacteria > Pseudomonadati > Bacteroidota > Flavobacteriia > Flavobacteriales > Weeksellaceae > Chryseobacterium > Chryseobacterium shigense. Next base: position 68,208 of record NZ_JACHLC010000002.1, on the reverse strand, counting down.
AATAGTCAATAAGTAAATTTTTATGACTGTTTTGAGCATGAAATTAAAGTTGTTTTATCTATAAAAAAGCCACCCGAAGGGTGGCCGTAAATTATTCAAAATCGCTAAGTCTTGGCATATCTGGCCATTTTCCTGCCTCGTATTCTTGAATGTAATAATCAAGTTCATTTGAAGATCCAAATATTACAATTTTATCAGTTTTATTTTCAACCAAGAATGGGGTGTTCCCGATTAAAGTTTTATCATTGAAATCTCTTGTATGATTAAATTTTTTTGTATTATATCTGAATATTATTCCGTAAGGTTTTTTAATTTCAGCATTATCAAGGATAACGAGGTCGTATCCACTTTTTTCGCTTTGCTTACTTAGATAGTTTTTCGCAATTTCTATTACTTCTTGTTCTGTTAGCATGTGGATTTTTATAAATATTAATTCTGATTAGGATCCCAAACGCCATGAGTGCTAGGTTTCCATGTACCATCTTCATACCCATTTAAATAATACTCTACATCGTCAGATGTTCCAAATTGAATGACTATACCCGTATCATTTTTTACAAGAAATGGGCCGTTGCCAGCTAAACGATGTTTTGTAGAATCTTTGGCGACATAACCATAAACATTTCCATAACTTTTTTTAATTTCACTAAAAACTATAAGCTCAATATTTATTTCTTGACCTATTTGGCTGACGTACTTATTAGCTATTTCTAGCATTTTGTTGTCTGTTAACATATTATTTTACTTTTAAATATTCTACAAATTCCGCTTTTTCAAATGTTTGCATAAGTCCTTTTTGCCCATTAAGAAGCATTAGTCTCTTATTTGTTTTTATAACATTAAAAACATGACCATATTTATATCCTTTTTTATAAATATACATTATTCCAATTTCGCCCTCAGCTATATCAATAGTTCTAATATCCTCAATTTTAACAGGCAAAGAAAATTCTCCTCCATATATTTCCTCCAAAATTTCAACATTTTGGCCTTTGGAATGCATTGCTGATGAGATTTTTCCTGTAGCTAAATATTCTATTACTTTTTGAACTACATTGACGCAATTGGAATCAGAAATCATCACAACTTCATTATTAACTATATGATGGTTAAAATATGGTAATACGTCATATATATAATCAATTGCATTTTCTGGGGTGATTTGGGTTTCTTCAAGAACTTTTAACCCAGCTTTAAACTCCTCAACAGTAAGGCTAATGTGCGGTGTAAGATTCTCTGCCATCCCAGCGAACCTGCTAAACTCATCTTCAAGTTTAGCTAGATTTCCGCCTGCTTTTCTGTAGATATAATCTAAAAAAATATCAGTCCTTGCAGGAGACTTTCCTTTAAAAAATAATTTTCCTTTATGAAGTACACCTATTTCTTTCGCCGCATTCTCTACAAAAAGCATTTTCAGCTTCTCAAAATCAGAAGAATGCTTGGTAATATTTTTAACGCTGTTTTTTAAAAGAACTGTTAATCCATTTTTAGAATAATTTCTTAATGGAAACGAATATAATGTATTTTTAATTAACTTTTGTATGCTTTCCTGTTGCCGCGGATACCTGGAAGTGTATAATACTTCTACTGTGGCATCCAGTGCCTTTTCTGCCTTAGGGAGCATGCTCGCCATTGCACTTGCTGTACCCTGAGCCATATAAATATCATCCCATAATTCCAAAAGCTTTCTCCCTTTTGTGGTCATTTTAAGCTCATCTCTGAGCTGGGTTTCTATATAAAAATCTGAAAGGGCAACCCCGATATCTGCATAAGCTACATATAAAGGCAATCCCGAGACTCCGGATTCTATTGTCGCAAGACTGGCTGATATAATTATGAGATCAGCAACAACGCGAAGACATCTTAGCGCATCCTCCGCGGCTTTTTTCTGAGCTATATGATAAAGAAATAATGCAGGAACCTCAGTATCTGTTTCAAGAGTTTGAATATTACCCGTACGAAGTTTTACCTTTTCATACACTTTGAGATGCAGCATGTCCAGTGGTCTGAATTCTCCGTTTTCAATTTCATTTTCAGCTTCAATTTCCTTCGTTTTTAGATTAAATACTTTTACGGTATTAATCAGGGTGACGATATTATCAAGATCTCCTTCCATAAAATATCCTGTAAGCTCACAATGTCTTTCTATCGTATCAGAATCTCTGCTGACTCCTAATGCGAAAAGAGAACCTTTTTGCTGAGGTTGATGAGCGTCATCCATTGCATGCTGAGCCTGCATGAAAGCCGTAACGTAAATGACAAAAAGTTCTTTGTTTTCAAACATTTGACCATAGGCAACCTGATTGGTATCTGAAATAATACCTTTTCCCATGTACACGCTCTCCCCATCTAAAGAATGATAAATGTGAAGAATGAGTTTGGGATCATTTTTAATCTTTTTATAAACGAATTCTCCGGAAATAGCTGTGAGAATGCGGATCGCATACCGGCTTTTGTCTCTGAAAGGTTCTACTGCCAGGGCAGCAGCTTTTCCTATTGAGTCTACATCACGAATCAATTGGGAATCAAAATTTAAGAACTGTAAAAAATGATCCCATAACATCTGATCCGAAAGCTTCTTTGCTTTTCCTTTGTAGTCCACACCTGTCAGGGCAAAATTAGGAAGCTGGTTATAGAAGAACATCAGATCATCAATTGAGGTAAGCCCGCTTCCTGCTTCTTCAAAATGAGCAATCAGGCCTACCTGTGCCATCTCCCGGTGATAAGGGAAAAGATAGGTGATAACATCCATATAATCTTCCACATCACTAAGATTAATTTTTATAGCATCAGGAGATTTTGAAGAATAGTTTATGGTGGTTTCTACCTCATTTATGACAGTTCGTGTGGCTTCCCTGTTATATTTGCGATAGGGAATATTGATGGTACAGTCAATTTTTCTCTCCCTGATTCCTATTTCCGTGTGATGAGTGTAACTTTTAGGATCAATATAGCCGGGACTTACATTAACCCATACCTTTTGATCAATACGCTCCAAAAAAGAGTTTTGAAATTGTTTTGGATCTATTTTAGGTTCCTGGATGACCAATTTCTCAATCATTTTGGTCTTCACTCTTACGTTGTCAATTTTCGCAGGAGGTATTTCTTCCAGGTTTACTTTTTCTACTTCTTGCAAATAGTCTATAAAGTTTTTCTTTGCATCAAACAGATAGGTATTGAAATCTGTGGAAGAAGCAAGTAATCTGAAAAGCTTTCCCTCATCCACCCATAGGTTTGTGAAAAAAGGTTCTATAGAATTGGTGGCGACCTTCTCTCCTTTCATATCTGCCCATATTTCGCGACTTATCTTATCAAAGTCGTCCATCCTTTTTAAGGGGTCTTTAAAATTCATCGTTAAATTTTTTCATTAATAATATTTTCATGTTTTGATTGTTGGTATGTAGATTCGGGTAAAAAGGAATCACTCTTTCATCTGAATCTTTACAGAGCAAATATCAATGCTGGAAACGACAAAACTTGGCGTATAAAAATAAAAGTGATTCTAAAAGCAGGTTATGGCAGCAGCCGTTTATTGGCCGAAATTTTGTATATTTAAATAGACCCTAAAACCCAAATGCTGATGAAAATTCTTCCTAAACTGATGCTTATTATTTGTTTTATTAATAATATCATCACTCAGGCTCAAACTGACTATCCGCAAAACTATTTCCGTAATCCGCTGAATATCCCCATGCAGCTGGCCGCCAACTTTGGAGCCGTCCGCTCCAATCATTTTCATATGGGGCTTGATCTGCGAACCAACAGCCAGGAGAATTTAACGGTTGTTGCCGCTGCAGACGGTTATGTAAGCAGGATAAAAGTAGAGCGTTATGGTTTTGGAAATGCCATTTATATTACCCATCCGAATGGCTATACAACGGTATACGCACATCTCAATAAATACTTTCCTCAACTGGATGAATATGTAAAAGAAAGACAATACAAAGATGAAAAATGGGAGCAGGATATCACATTCTCTCCCGGGCAGTTTCCTGTAACCAAAGGACAAACTATTGCTTTGAGCGGAAATACAGGAGGTTCGGCAGGTCCGCACCTGCATTTTGAGATCAGGGATACGAAAACAGAAGAATGCATTAATCCTTTACTGTTTGGCTTTAAGATTCCGGATGGTATTGTGCCAACGGTCAGTGGACTTTATTGGTACGACAGGCGTTTCAGTACTTACGAGCCCGGAGCTAATGGAATCACTGTGAAAAAGAGCGGAAGTAATTATACAACCGATGTTATTCAGGTGAGTTCACCGGAAATAAGCCTTGCCGTGAAAGCTGTGGATAAAGCAAACCAAGGATTTAATCTTGGAATTTATCATGCAGAATTATTAATGGACGACAAGCTGATCTATAGTTTTTCTATAGATAAAGTAAGTTATGATGATACCCGTTATATCAATGGCTGTATAGATTATGCCAAATTTGTAAGAGATAAGATGAGTATTCAGCATTTATCGGAATTGCCGGGAATGACACTGAAGAACTATAGTCTTTCTGATTTAAATGGAATCATCAAACTTCGGGATGAAAATATTCATAACATTGAAATTGTTCTGAAAGATGTTAATGGAAATACAGGCAGACTGGTCACAAAAATCCGCTTAAATAAAAGTTCAGATAAAATTTCTTCAACGGATAAAACTGTAATGCCGGGTGAAGGAAAAACCATTACTGCCGAAAATGCAGAAATCAGTCTCAGCAAAAATGCATTATATGATGCCGTGAATTTTAATATGTACGAAAAAAACAATCCAGATGCAGTGTCAAATACCATTGTTATACAGAATCCGTACATACCTGTTCATGATAATTATACTCTGAAAATAAAACCCAACAGAAAATTGTCGGACGAAGAAAAAAGAAAAGTAGTTGTGCTGTTCGATTATGGAAGTGATAAAGATGTTGTTAAAGGAAAATGGAACGGTGACCGGGTAGAAGCTGAATTTAACAGGCTCGGAACTGCAGTTTTACTGTTGGATCAAAGTCAGCCTTCTGTTTCTGCAGGTTGGAAAGAAGGCGCACTTATTGGCGGAAGCTCACTGAGGTTTAAAGGAACAGCAAAAATTGGCGACATTGTTTCATTCCGTGCGGAACTGGATGGAAAATGGCTTCGTTTTGCCCGGACAAAAGATGATTTTGTTTATGTTTTCGATGAAAAATGTCCAAAAGGTTCAGGTTTACATACCTTAAAAGTAACCACAACCAATACGGCCGGAAACATAAATACGCAAATTTTTACCTTTCAGCGTTAAATTATAGCGGTTAATAATTTTTTAAATCTTTTAATCATTCAATCTTTTAATTTTAAATAAATAAATTTGTTACTTAAAAATAAAAATCATTGGAATTCTATCCGGCCATCGAAAAATCAGGTATTGAGGAAATAAAAAAGTTTCAGGAGCAAAAGCTTCAGGAACTGATGCCTTATCTTGAAACTCATTCACCTTTTTATCAGAAATTATTCAAAGAAAACAATATAAATCCTGCAGATATCCGGACACTGGAAGATTTGCAGAAGATCCCTACAACCACAAAGAACGATCTGCAGCAATACAATCATGATTTTTTCTGCATAACACCGGATAAAATTGTAGACTACAGTACAACTTCCGGAACGTTAGGTGATCCTGTAACTTTCGGGCTGTCTGACGGTGATCTTGAAAGACTGGCCTATAACGAAGCCATTTCTTTTGCCTGTGCAGGTATTCAGAAGGGAGATGTAGTACAGATGATTACCACAATCGACAAGAGATTCATGGCGGGCCTGGCGTATTTTTTAGGATTAAGAAAGATGGGAGCCAGCGTGGTAAGAATGGGGCCCGGAATTCCCGAACTACAATGGGATTCTATTTTCAGGTACAAGCCTAAATACCTCATTACCGTTCCGTCTTTTCTTTTGAAAATGATAGATTATGCCGAAAAACATAGTCTGGATTATAAAAATTCGAGTGTTTACGGAGCAGTCTGTATTGGAGAAAGCATCAAAAACCAGGATTTTACGGATAATATCCTTTCCCAGAAGATCAAAGAGAAATGGGATATTAAATTATTCTCAACCTATGCTTCCACGGAAATGAGTACCGCATTCACAGAATGTGAGTTCCAGATCGGAGGCCATCATCATCCTGAACTGATCATTACAGAAATCCTTGATGATAATGAAAATCCTGTCCGAGAAGGAGAAAGTGGTGAGCTTACCATCACCACTTTAGGAGTAGAAGCTATTCCTTTGCTGCGTTTTAAAACAGGCGATGTTGTAAAAGCACATTATGAACCTTGTGGCTGCGGAAGAAATACCATGAGGCTCGGCCCGGTTGTAGGAAGAAAACAGCAGATGATTAAATATAAGGGAACAACCCTTTATCCGCCTGCGATGAATGATATTTTAAATGATTTTAATACGATTTCATGCTATCAGATTGTTATTCAGTCTAATGAAATCGGTTTGGATGAAATTATCATCAAACTGAGCACAGAACAGGAACATGAAACTTTTGTAAATGAGGTGCGTGACCATTTCCGTGCGAAATTAAGGGTAAGCCCTAAGATTGAAATCATAGATTTTGATATTCTTTCCAAAACCGTTTTCAACCCTAACAGCAGAAAGCCAATCACATTTATAGATTTAAGATAAAAAAACACAGCATAAGTATGAAAAAAATAGTTCTTCTGATTTTAGTAATCCTTTTTACAAGTTTGACGGCTCAAAGAGTAAGAGTTGTTTCCGGAGATTACAAATTCCTGAAAGACCAGAAATTCATTAAAGTAGTTTTTAAATTCGATGGAGTCACTTTTGCCAAAAAGAAAATTAGTGAGGAACAGTATATTAAAGACAGAATGGAAGATATTGAACAGTCCGGTGGAAAAGAAGAAGCTGAAAAGTGGAGAAAGGACTGGGAGTATTCCAAAGAAACAAGCTTTCCGGATAAATTTTTAGCTTCATGGAATAAAAATATCGATATTAAAGCAGCCACCAACATTGAACAGACAAAATATACACTCATTGTAGAGCCTACATGGATTTCCCAGGGGTGGTTCGGGGGAGTTATCAATGAGCCTGCAAAACTGGATTCCAGAATGACTTTTGTAGAAACCAGTAATCCCGGTAATGTGTTATTGGTTGTAGAAGGGGTGGGAGCAACAGGAGATAACGTAATTGGAATTCCCAACCACAATGACAGGATTGCAGAATGTTATGCAAAAACTTCAAAAATGCTGGCTTTAAAAGCAAATCATTACAAAGAAAAAAAATAATAATTCATTGGGATTACTTTTTATAATATATTTGAAACTTCAAATTTTTAGAAAAAGTATAAACTATGAAAAAATTATTATTGCTGCTGTTTGTAGCAATGGCAACTACAACTTTTGCCCAGAATCAGATCAATTTTGAATCAGGAAATTTTGATTTCTTAAAGGATCAGACTGAAGTAAATGTTCAGCTGAAGTTCGATAATGCTGTTTATCAGGAAAAAAACTTTACGGAAGCACAGTATATTGAAAACAGGAAAGCAGATATTACAGCTAAAAAAAGTGAAGCGGTCTGGAAAAACTGGGAATTTCAATGGGGAAATTTTAAGGCTTCCGAATATTTGAATTATTTCTTTAAAGGAATCAACAGTAAATCAAAAAAGGTAACCTTTAAAAATGATACCAAAGCGAAATATACTTTAATCATCGATGCAAAATGGATTTATGCAGGATGGTACGGCGGAATGATCGGTTCACAGGAAGCGAAATTAACTGCGGATATGACCTTTGTAGAAACAGATAATCCTTCAAATGTAGTGATGAGGTTGCAGGCCGATAAAATCCAGGGAAAAAAGATGAATAAAGATTTTGCCTGGGAATATGGAAGAATTGCAGGAGCATATGAAGTTACAGGTAAAAAACTTGGAGCAGAAATTAAAAAGGTAATTAAATAAAACAAAACCGGTCTGAAATTCAGACCGGTTTTTTTTATGATTGTTCCTGTTGTTTTTCAAGTTTAATAAGATTCGCAAGGTTCTTAATAACAGTATCGTGTTTTTTCACGAAAGGATTGTCCTTATTCCAGACATACCCGGCTAAAACCGCACAGATCTTCTTCTTTACATCTGGATTTTCAGGTTGATGGAAAAATAACTCCTGAAGATTTCCTGTATACCATTCCTTCACATATGTTGTAAAAACATCAACACCATAAAGGATATAATCTGCGAATTCTGTTTGCCAGTCAACTTTTTCACCGTTCAATTGTCTTAGAGCTAATTTTGCAGCCGTAATTCCGCCTTCCGTGGCAAATGCCATTCCTGATGAAAAAACAGGATCAAGGAACTCGGAAGCATTTCCTGTCAGGGCATATCCGTCCCCGAATAATTGTTTTACTGAACACGAATAATCTTTCAGATGTCTTGGTTCAAAAAGAAAATCCACATTGCCAAAACGTTTCACATAATAATCAGAAAGAGAAATTGCTTTTCTCAAAGCTTCCGCAGTATCACCGTTTTCAGAAAGTTTTTCAATATAATCTGTAGGACCTACAATTCCTACGCTCGTGTTTCCGTTGGAAAAAGGAATTACCCAAAGCCATACCTCAGTTTCTATAATATCAAAGGAAATCAGCGTTCCTTCTTCGCCTTCCTCTCTGTTAATATCTTCTACATGAGAGAAAATAGCAGAGTGCGGAGACAGTTTTGAAGGCTTTTCAAGATCAAGCAGTCTGGGAAGCACTCTTCCGTAACCGCTGGAATCAATCACGAATTTAGCGTGAATTTCCTTGGTTTTGCCGTCTTTGTTTTTTACTGTAGTGATAGAATTTGTTCCGTCGAATTGAATACCAGTAACTTCTGTTTCAAAATCCAGGTCAATACCTTTGTTGATGACTTCCTGTGCCAAAGTATGATCAAAATCAGCCCTCGGAACCTGCCAGGTCCAGTCCCAGCCCTCTCCGAATTTATCACTGAAATCAAAAATGCAGACTTCATCTCCCCGTAAAAAACGTGCTCCAAGCTTCTTTTCAAAACCCATTTTATCCAGGGCAGGAAAAAGTCCCGCCTCATCAAAATGATCCATTACCCTGGGAATTAAGCTTTCGCCTACAACCAGTCTCGGGAATTTTGTCTTCTCTACAACCTTCACATTAACATTGTTCTTCTTTAAGTATGAAGAAGATACGCATCCGGAAGGCCCGGCACCAATTACAAGAACATCAACAAATTCTTTGTCCATCTTGATTTTTTATTTTAATAATAATTCTATCTTTGCCGCAAAATTAGTGACAAATAATTAATATTTTACAAAATTAGCAACTATTACTTTTAATTGATGAAAATAAACGACTTTTTAGAACTGAAGGATTTTCAAAAAATTATCATTGAGAACGGGAAAATTGAACTGGACGAATCACTTTTAGATAGAGTAGAAGCAAGTTTTCAGTTTTTAAAGGAATTTTCGAAAAATAAAGTAATATATGGTGTCAATACCGGTTTTGGGCCGATGGCTCAGTTCAAGATCAGCGATGAAGATACGCACCAGCTTCAGTATAACCTGATCAGAAGCCATTCTTCAGGAATTGGAAACCCTTTGCCGGAGCAGGAAGTAAAAGCCTGTATGCTCGCAAGGCTCAATACACTTTCACTGGGAAATTCAGGAGTACATCAATCCGTTGTTCATTTACTTAAAGAGTTGATCAACAGAGATATTACACCATTGATTTTTGAACACGGAGGAGTAGGCGCAAGCGGCGATTTGGTACAGCTTGCCCACCTTGCTTTAGTTCTGATCGGGGAAGGAGAAGTTTTCTACAAAGGACGGAGAAAAACAACAAAAGAAGTTTTTGAAGCAGAAGGATTGGAACCGATCAAAGTAGAGATTCGTGAAGGACTTGCGTTGATGAACGGAACTTCCGTTATGTCAGGAATAGGAATCGTTAATGCCTACAAAGCGAATCAGTTAACAGATATTTCAATCAGGCTTTCCTGTGCAATCAATGAAATTGTTCAGGCTTATGATGATCACCTTTCCGAAGCTTTAAACGGAACAAAAAAACATTACGGACAGCAGAAAGTAGCGGAAAGAATGCGTACGCATTTGGCTGACAGTAAACTAATCAGAAAAAGAGAAGACCATCTTTATACTCATTTTGAAGAGCAGGAAAAAGTATTCAAGGAAAAAGTTCAGGAATATTATTCTTTAAGATGTGTTCCACAGATCTTGGGACCTGTTTTAGATACGTTAGAGTATACGGAGAAAGTTCTTGAAAATGAGATTAATTCAGCCAATGACAACCCGATCATCAATGTAGAAGACAAGCATGTATACCACGGTGGAAATTTCCACGGAGATTATATTTCGCTGGAAATGGACAAGCTGAAAATTGTTGTTACAAAACTGACCATGTTGGCAGAAAGGCAGTTGAACTACCTTTTAAATGCAAAGATCAACGAAATCTTGCCTCCTTTTGTAAATTTAGGTAAATTAGGCTTCAATTTCGGAATGCAGGGAGTTCAGTTCACGGCAACATCTACTACGGCGGAAAGCCAGATGCTGTCTAATTCTATGTACGTACACAGTATACCTAATAATAATGATAATCAGGATATTGTGAGCATGGGAACGAATGCTGCGGTGATTTGCAGAAAAGTAATAGAAAACGCATTTGAAGTATTGACAATTGAAGCCATTACGATTATTCAGGCCATTGAATATCTTGGTTTTCAGGATAAAGTGTCATCTTCTACCAAAGAACTGTATGACGAAATAAGAAAGATTGTTCCTGCATTCTCTGATGATATGGTGATGTATCCGTATTTGGAGGATGTGAAGAAATATTTAAAGACAATGTAATTACTTTAGGTAATCAACTGTTATACATTAAGGGATTAAAAGTAAAAAACTAATTAAACACTAACACATGAAATGTGCAATTGTAACAGGCGGCTCAAGGGGAATTGGAAGAGCAATCTGTATAAAACTGGCAGAAGAGAAAAATTATCATATACTCATCAACTACGCTTCCAACGAAGTGGCAGCAAAAGAAACTCTGGCTAAAGTAGAAGAACTTGGCGCTACAGGAGAGATCCTGAAATTTGATGTAGCCAATGCAGAAGAAAGTCAAACTGTTTTAACAGAATGGCAGGATAAAAATCCCGATGCAGTGGTTGAGGTAATCGTAAACAATGCCGGTATTACAAGAGACGGATTATTCATGTGGATGCAGAGTGAAGACTGGAACAGTGTAATCAATACAAGTCTTAATGGTTTCTTCAACGTTACCAATTTCTTTATTCAGAAGCTTTTACGTAATAAATATGGAAGAATTATCAATATGGTTTCCGTTTCCGGGGTAAAAGGAACAGCCGGGCAGACCAATTATTCTGCAGCAAAAGGAGCTTTGGTGGGTGCTACAAAAGCGTTGGCTCAGGAAGTTGCCAAAAGAAACATCACCGTAAATGCCGTAGCTCCCGGGTTCATCAGAACAGATATGACCCAGGATTTCAATGAAGACGAACTTAAAGCAATGATCCCTGCCAACAGATTTGGAGAAGCAGAAGAAGTTGCAGATCTGGTAGCATTTTTAGCCTCCAGAAAAGCTTCGTACATTACAGGAGAAGTGGTGAATATTAACGGAGGAATTTACTCATAAATCGATTAATAATGTAACAGTATATCAATGTACCAGTGTAACAATGCTCGTTTAGTCTCAATACTATTGTTACATTGTTAAACTGATACATTGTTAAATTAATAAAACAAATGGAAAATAGGGTTGTAATTACCGGAATGGGAATTTATTCTTGCATCGGGACCTCTTTGGAAGAAGTCAAAGAATCCCTATATCAAGGAAAATCCGGTATTGCTTTGGTACAGGAAAGAAAAGAATTCGGGTTCAGGTCAGGCCTTACCGGTGTGGTACCGAAGCCGGATCTTAAAAACCTGCTCAACAGACGCCAGCGCATAAGCATGGGTGAGGAAAGCGAATATGCCTACCTTGCCACTACAGATGCATTAAAACAGGCAGGACTGGATCAGGATTTCCTGGATACTCATGAAGTGGGAATTTTATACGGAAACGACAGTGTTTCTCAGGCAGTCGTAGAATCTATCGACATTGCGAGAGAAAAGAAAGATACAACGTTGATGGGATCGGGTGCGATCTTCAAATCAATGAACTCTACGGTAACAATGAACCTTTCAACCATCTTCAAGCTGAAAGGAATCAATCTTACCATCAGTGCAGCCTGTGCCAGCGGTTCCCACTCTTTGGGACTGGCTTATATGATGATTAAAAACGGTTTTCAGGATATGATTATCTGCGGAGGAGCCCAGGAAACCAATAAATACTCAATGGCAAGTTTTGACGGGCTCGGTGTTTTCTCTGTAAGGGAAGATGAACCTACAAAAGCTTCAAGGCCTTTTGATGCCGGACGAGACGGACTTATCCCAAGCGGAGGAGCTGCCAGTCTTATCGTAGAAAGCCTGGAATCTGCACAGAAAAGAGGAGCAACTATCCTTGCCGAAATCGTAGGTTATGGTTTCTCTTCAAACGGAGGTCATATTTCAACACCAAATGTTGACGGCCCGGCTCAGGCTATGGACAGAGCATTAAAACAGTCAGGACTGAAAGCGGAAGATATCGATTATATCAATGCCCATGCGACTTCCACACCAATCGGGGATGCCAATGAAGCCAAGGCAATTCATGAGATCTTCGGAAGTGAAGTTCCGGTAAGTTCTACCAAGTCTATGACCGGTCATGAATGCTGGATGGCGGGAGCAAGTGAAGTGGTATATTCAATTCTGATGATGCAGAACAATTTCGTTGCCCCGAACATCAATCTGGAAAACCCTGATGATGAGGCAAAAAAGATAAATTTAGTCTCAAAAACGAAAAATCAAAAAATTGACGTATTTTTGTCAAATTCATTCGGATTTGGGGGAACCAATTCCGCATTAATAGTTAAAAAATTTGATTAAAAACATGGAAAGGGAAAAAATTGTTGACATCGTTAATGATTTCTTAGTAAACGAGTTTGAAGTGGATGGGGATGAGATCAGTAATGATGCCAACCTGAAAAAGACGCTCGGACTGGACAGTCTGGATTATATTGATATGGTTGTCGTTATTGAATCCAATTTCGGAGTGAAATTAGGGGAGGCAGATTTCAAAAAAATGGTCACATTTGACGATTTTTATACAACCATTGAAAACAAAATTGCTGAAAAAAACGCATAACTATCGATTGAACTTTATTTTTTAATAATGTAACAATATAATAATGTACCAGTGTAACAATATTTTAAATTCATTGTTGCACTGGTATATTGATAAATTGGTAAACTGTACTTATGAACAAGTGGAAAGGTAAATCTAAAGGAACCATACTGGGCTATAAAATCTTTGTTTGGTGTATTAGAAATATCGGGATCCGGAGTTCATATGCTGTACTCTATTTTGTAGCTTCCTACTACTTTTTATTCCTGAAAAAAAGCAACAGCTATATCTTTTATTACTTTCAGAAAAGACTGGATTACGGATACTGGAAATCAAAAGCTTCCGTATTCAAAAGTTATTTTACTTTCGGAAAGGTTCTCATTGATAAAACAGCTATTTCTGCTGGATTAAGAGAAAAATATACCTACGAGTTTGATGGCATTGAAAACCTCAGAAACCTTCTGGCTGAAAAAAAAGGCGGTGTCCTCATAAGCGCCCACATCGGAAATTTCGAAATTGCAGAACATTTCTTTGCCGATATTGATTTTGATTGCCAGATCAATCTCGTAACCACAGACCAGGAAGTAACGGTTATTAAAGAATACCTGGAAAGCGTTGCCGTAAAGCAGAGTAATATCAAATTTATCTATGTTAAAGACGATATGTCCCATATTTTCGAGATCAATCAGGCTTTATCAAACAATGAACTGATCTGTTTTACCGGAGACCGTTATTTCGAAGGCTCAAAATATCTTGAAGCCGATCTTCTGGGGAAAAGCGCAAAATTTCCTGCCGGTCCGTTCCTTATTGCTTCCCGCCTTGGGGTTCCTGTAGTATATGTATATGTGATGAAAGAAAAAAATCTACATTACCATTTATATGCAAGAGTCGCCCAGAATATTAAAAACCGTGATTCTCAGGGACTTCTCAACTCATATGTGCAAAACCTTGAAGTCATGATTAAAAAATATCCCCTTCAATGGTTCAATTATTTCGATTTTTGGGATGATATTGATTAATTTTTCTAATTTTATCCCTGAAAACTAATCAATAAACTCAATTTTTTAAATAAATTCAGAAATTAGGACCTCTGAATTTTTTAATGTAAAAACACACAGCTTTTCTTCCTTTGAAAAAAGAATACGACATACTTGTAATCGGTAGTGGATTGGGAGGTCTTGTTTCGGCTCTTATCTTGGCCAAAGAAGGCATGAAAGTCTGTGTCCTGGAGAAAAATAACCAGTACGGCGGAAATCTGCAGACCTTTTCAAGGGAGAAACTCATTTTTGATACCGGCGTGCATTATCTGGGCGGACTTTCAAAAGGGCAAAATCTTAACAGGTTCTTTTCCTATCTTGAAATTATGGATGAGCTGAAACTTCATCCAATGGACGAGGACGGCTATGACAAAATCTCTTTTGGAGATGAAAACATTGAATATCCCCATGCACAGGGCTATGAAAACTTTATTGAACAGCTCACAGCCTATTTCCCGAACGAAAAGCAAAATTTAGAAAACTACTGTGAAGAGGTCCAGTACGTATGTGCACAGTTTCCCAGATACCAGGTTATTGGGAAAGACAATTATAATGAAGAGATCCTTCACCTTAATACCAAAAGATTCATAGAATCTGTTACCCAGGATAAGAAACTGCAGGCAGTACTGCTGGGTTCCAATTTCTTATATGGTGGAGATTCAGAAAACATACCGTTTCACGTTCATGCACTGACGGTAAATTCCTACATGCAGAGTGCTTATAAATGTATAAAAGGAGGAAGCCAGATCACTAAACTGCTGATCAGAAAACTTCGCGAATATGGAGCTGAGGTACATAAGCATTCCGAGGTTTCCGGGTTTATTTTTAACGAAGCCGGAGTATTGTCTTCTGTGAAAACAAAGCACGGAAAAGAATATGCAGCGAAGAAATTTATTTCCAATATAGAAATCCGTTCCTTCATCAGGCTGATGGGTGAAGAAAGGCTTAGAAAATCATTTCTGAACAGGGTTCTGAGCTGGGAACCGGTTTCATCATGCTTCAGTGTTTACCTGGTTTTAAAACCACAGTCGGTCCCGAACTTTAATTATAATCTTTACCATTATTCATCGGAAGAAATGATCTGGAATGCATTCCGTTACAGCAAAGACAACTGGCCGGAAACCTATATGCTTTCCTCTACACCTTCAAAACGTCATCCTGATTATGCAGAAAGCCTTACAGCAATCTCTTATATGGATTTTGCTGAGGTTAAAACATGGGAGAAAACAGTAAATACCGTTGCTGAAGAACATGAAAGAGGATTGAAATATGAACAGTTCAAACTTGAAAAAGCGGAAAAGATGATCACTGCCTTAGAACAGAAAATCCCGAATCTCAGACATTCCATACAAAGTATCTACACATCATCACCCTTATCTTACAGGGATTATATCGGAAGCTTTGAAGGAAATATGTACGGCTACATGAAAAATTCAGATAATCCTCTGAAAACAATGGTCTCTCCCCGAACGAAAATTGATAACCTGTTTCTCACAGGCCAGTCCGTTAATATGCATGGAATTCTGGGAGTAACAATCGGAGCATTCAACACCTGTGCAGAGATTCTCGGAAAAGAAGTTGTGGATGAACGCCTGAAACAAATGATGACTCATGAAAAAAAGTAGAAGGCTTACAATACCGTTAACAGGAATTCAATTTTTCCTTGTTCTTTGTCTTATTTCATGTGGTATTTCAAAATCGATCCACCATATCCCGGATATCAGTACCTATGCTCTGGAAACGCCAAAAGTAGATAAGATCAATGATTCCACATTCAGTTTTAACAGGAATTATTTAACCAAAAATAAGCAGCAGCTCTGGGAGCTTTACATCAAAGGAAATCCCTTACAGCTTGGATATAACAACGGAGCCTTAACTCAAAACCTGATGCAGAAGCAGGAAGAAATTTTTTTCTCCAAAGTGGAAGGTATTGTTCCCTCTAAATTTAAACAGAAGCTGCTTCGAGGATTCCTGAAATGGTACAACAGGAAAATGTACCTGAACGTAAGGGAAGATTACCAGGCAGAATTATATGGGCTGTCACAATATTCCTCAGATCAATACAACTTTATCGCTCCAAAATACCTTCGCAGTCTGTATCTTCACGGGGCTCACGACATCGGCCATGCCATGCAGGATCTGGCGATGGTAGGCTGTACTTCACTGGCTGTCTGGAATGAAAACACGGAAGATGGCCAATTACTGATCGGAAGAAACTTCGATTTTTATGTAGGAGATGAATTCGCTAAAAATAAACTGATAGAATTTGTAGAACCGGAAGCCGGAATTCCCTATATGTCTGTAAGCTGGCCGGGAATGATAGGCGTAGTTTCAGGAATGAATAAAGAGGGCATCACCGTAACAATCAATGCAGGAAAATCTAAAATACCTCTAACTGCCAAAACACCTATTTCTCTTGTCACAAGAGAAATCCTGCAGTATGCAAAAAATATTGATGAGGCAATTGCCATTGCGAAAAAAAGGAAAGTTTTTGTTTCCGAATCCATCCTGGTAGGAAGCGCAAATGATAGAAATGCCGTGATTATTGAAGTTTCTCCTGAAAATTTCGGTGTGTACAGAGTTGAAAATACCAGCAGGGTTTTCTGTACCAATCATTTTCAGTCCGAAGCTTATAAAGATGATAAAAGAAACCAAAAACACATCATAGAAAGCCACTCCGAATACCGCTACGAAAAACTTCAGGAACTTCTGGAAGAAAAGAAAAAGCTGAACCCGGAAAAAATGGCTGCCGTTTTGCGTGACAAATCAGGTTTAAAGGGTGAAAAAATAGGCTATGGAAATGAAAAAGCCATCAATCAGTTACTGGCACATCATGCTGTTATTTTTTCACCTGAAAAAAGACTGGTCTGGGTTTCTTCAAATCCTTATCAGCTGGGAGAATTTGTCTGCTATGACCTGAATGAGATCTTTTCCGGTAAGAATGCACAGGAAAGTTTAAAATCAAAAACAGCACTTAATATTGCCAGAGATCCTTTCGCAGATTCAGAAGAATTCAATAATTATGAAATCTCTAAAATGTTAGGCGAGGAAGTGAGCGACGCCATAGACAACAAAAAAGATATAGCATTAACTGATGATTTTATTCCCTATTACCAGTCTATGAATCCTGATTTTTGGTTCGTATATTATCAGGCCGGGAAGTATTATTTTGACATTAATGAGTTTTCAAAAGCAAAAGCTGAATTCGAGAAAGCTCTCACAAAAGAAATTACTACAATTCCGGACAGGCAGAATGTGGAAAAATACCTCAGAAAAACTTTAAAGAAGCTAAAATGATCCCCAGACATATACAATTACTGTTCTGTGTTCCTTTTATCATTATCATCGGCTACACGGCTTATCTGCTTACGGTATACAGCTCAATACCGGATGTTATCCCTATTCATGGATATGGCGGGAGAAATGACGGATTTGGAAGCAAATTGTTCCTTTTTGCTCCAATTCTGTTAAATCTTGCAATTCTGCCTTTCATTTGGCTAATGATCAGAAAACCGGATAACATTAAGTTTACTTTTGAAGCGAAGGACGAAGATAAAGCAAAAACCTATTATCAGTATCAGCTTGTTCTGGTTATTCTCGCCATATTTGTAACCGTCATTATGGGACCGTTATCCTTTTCGGATATTGTTTTTAAATAATTTTACCTAGATCCTGTCTCTGTAGGAAGATGTAAAGAATTGTGGACAAATGATTCTTAAAAGCCCTTGTACAATTGTTCTAGGATAGAATTAAAATTTCAGATAATTTGACTTATTTAACAATTTCATATATAAAATGATTTTTTGCATTGTTATTATTTGATGATTATTGAATTTTCATTGTAAATAATGTAACATTTTGTGGTTTTTGCTACTAACTAATGAAATACCACAATCACATCAATAAAAAGTAATACATATGAAAAAAATTCTAGTCAGTGTTAAGGTTTTATTGCTTTGTTCTTTCTTTAGTTTCAGTATACTTTCTGCCCAAAAGCATGAGCAGGTAATCAAAGACTATGTTAACTCGGAAAAAACATTTCAAAAAATAAATCCTGAACTTAAAGCATTTACCATTGTAAACGTTGATCCTTCTGCAAGTTTAAAAGGAGATGTTGTAGGAATACAGCAGACCATCAATGGCATTCCGGTTTTTGGAAGCTCAGCCAATGTGCTGATCAGAGAAGGTAAAGTATTGAGCTTTGCAGATTCCTTTATTAAAACCTACCCATCCCGTGTAAAAGGGAAGCAGAATACCATGAAAAGCTCCTTGGTGGCAGAAGCCGCAAAGAAATTTAACGGCTTGCCTACCTTTAAAGACAGAGAAGGAAAAGAAGAGCCATTAAAAACCAACCTGGTTTATTTTGCAAAAGGCGGGGAGCTGATCCTGGGATATCAGTTCAATGTTGAGGAAAAAGGGACAAGCAATGTTTGGAATCTGATCATCAGCTCAGATGACGGTTCCGTTTTGTATCAGGAAAATACAACGCTGTCATGTAATTTTCATGATGGTGCTTTTGAACACCTCCCTACAGAACTTCCTGAAGCAGGACAGAATACTCAGTCTACTGCACTTCCTGCCTATGTAAAGCCAGAGAGTAATACTCCTAATAAGAATTTTGTTCTGGCACCGGATAATGCTTCTTACAATGTTTTAGCATTTCCCGTTGAAGCACCTACATTTGGAAGCAGAACACTTATTAACAATCCGTGGGATTTAACTGCTTCTCCGGAAGGATGGCATTCTGACGGGACCAACCATTATACCATAACAAGAGGAAATAATGCCTTTGCCTACACTGACGAGGCCAATACAAATACCGCTCAGTTTTCCCCTGACGGAGGAGCTGCAAGAGCATTTGATTTCCCGCTGGATATCACATTGTCACAGCAAAACTATACTTCTGCAGCAGTAACCAATTTATTCTATACAACAAACAAGATGCATGATGTATTTTATAAATTTGGATTTACAGAGTCCGCGAGAAACTACCAGACCAACAATTTTACAAATGGAGGTGCCGGAAATGATCCCGTACTCGCAGAAGCCAGAGACGGAAGCGGGCTTAACAATGCTAATTTTAACCCGGGTGCTGATGGAACCAGCGGAAGAATGCAGATGTTCCTTTTTGTACCTAACGGAGTGAGATATCTGTATTATAACTCACCTACAAGCTATGTTTCCAGAACTCCCGTAGCCACTACAGCCAATTTCGGTCCCCAGCTTATAGGAAATCCGCCTGTAACAGGAAACCTTGCTCTTTCAACCCCAGCAGATGCCTGTACAGCGGTTGCAGCAGGAAGCTTAACCGGTAAGATAGCAGTTGTAACGGCAGCTACCTGTGGTTTTGCGGTTAAAACCAAGAATCTTCAAAATGCCGGAGCAATCGGGGTAATACAATATCACCCGGCAAGTGACCAGCCTGTAGGGATGGGAGGAACAGATAACACAATTACCATTCCTACAATCATGGTAGGGAAATCAGAAGGTGAATTTTTGGTTAATGAGCTGACTAATGGTGTTGTAAGTAACGCTACCTTGAAAACTGATGCCGTTTATAAAGATGCAAGTTTGGATAACGGGATCATATCTCACGAATACGGACATGGAATTTCTAACCGTCTTACGGGTACGGGAAGCAGCTGTTTATCATATTCCACATCCAACGAACAAATGGGTGAAGGATGGTCCGATTTCTTTGCTCTGATGGTTACCAACCGGCCTGGAGATAATGCTTCAGTTCCCAGAGCAATCGGAACCTTTACCGGTGGCGAGGCTGTAAATGGAGCAGGTATACGCCCTGCCAGATATTCTCCTGATTTTGCAGTTAACAATTATACCTATGGAAGAACAAACGGTATGAAAGTTAATGGCAGCATACTCGGAATTGCTATTACTGTACCTGATGTACACAGTATTGGTTTCATTTGGGCAACAATGCTCTGGGACCTTAACTGGAAGTATGTGGAAAAATACGGTTATAACAGTAATGTATTGGCTAATCCTAACAGTGGAAGCGCCAGGGTGTTACAGCTTGTAATGGATGCTCTTAAACTTCAGCCTTGTAACCCGAGCTTTGTACAGGGAAGAGATGCTATCCTTGCAGCTGATCAGGCCAGGATAGGAGGAGAAGATAAAT
Source organism: Chryseobacterium shigense (assembly GCF_014207845.1). Taxonomy (NCBI): domain Bacteria; kingdom Pseudomonadati; phylum Bacteroidota; class Flavobacteriia; order Flavobacteriales; family Weeksellaceae; genus Chryseobacterium; species Chryseobacterium shigense. Next base: position 47,826 of record NZ_JACHLC010000002.1, on the reverse strand, counting down.
GTATGATCTGGAGAGTTTTTGCTAAAAGAGGATTAGGGGTGAATGCTGCTCCAGGAGGGCTTAACGGCCTGTATATCGGTGCGAATCAGCCTGCTCCGGATTTGAATGATCAGGTTCAGGATTTCACCATTCCTGCCGAATGTGGCGTGCTGGGAGTAAACGAAACAGCATCAGACTCTAAAGGAATATCTATCTATCCGAACCCGGTTAAAACAGAGTTTACTATAAAAACTCCTTCAGGAATGGATCTGTCCGGAATTACTACCGTTTCAATCTATGATTTTACCGGAAAATTGGTGACTTCAGAAAAAATCAATCTGAACAAACAGACTACCGTGAATGTAAATACCCTGTTGAATGGTGTCTATATGGTGAAAATCAGTGGTAATGATATTGATTACAGTCAGAAAATTATCGTATCAAAGTAAAATAAAAATTAGAATAATTACAATTTCCTATGAAAGTCTTGAAGTTCTGCTTCAAGGCTTTTTGTTTTTAATATCGCAAAATGTAGAGTAGACTCAAAATAACAATAAAAACCGAATTATAATGACTGTTTCTAATTGCTATAACTTCCATCTTCCTGCTTCTACCTTTCTTTCTCAATTATTCTCCGGGTTCAGTTTATTCAAAAAAAGGAATGTTGCAATTCCGCAAAGAGCAGACATTGAAGTGGCCAGAATAGCACTTCCGATTACGTATTGAAGCAGATTGTTTTTAATAAGCTCAAAATCGAGATTACTGCTTAAAATATTACTGTCACCATGTACAAAAGGCGAACCTAGAAACAGGGAAGCGGCAATCACAAAAGGAATAAAAGGTGGAAGGCTTACATTGGAGGCAATAAACGCCAGGACTTTGTTTAGCTTAAAAAGAACTGATAACGAAATAACAAGTAAAGTATGAAATCCCCAAAAGGGAGAAAGTCCTATAAAAACACCAAGAGCAATTGAAAAAGCTTTTGTCCGGTTGCTGCCGTCACTTTCCAGAACATCTTCCTTTAAGAACCTTTTAAGGCTTTTTTTTTTGAAGTTATTCACGAAGTTTCTCGGAATAATGTAAAGCAGGGTTATCGTTACCAAAATAGTATTCAGAATACTGATCCGTGTAAAATCTTTGAAAGGCCTGAAATGGGAAACCCTTTCCGCCGGATCATACAAAACTTTTACCGGGACATTCTTCACCGGAACATGTCTCCAGGCTGTCCTTACAATGATTTCGATCTCGAATTCGAATTTTGGGGTAAAGTATTTCTCAGGAATCCTTAGCAAAGGATATAATCTGTATCCGGATTGTGTATCTTCAAGCTTTATTCCCGTTTCAAACCAGAACCAGAAGTTCGAAAATCTGTTTCCGAAGCTGCTTTTTTTTGGAATTCCGTCCTGTGACATATTCCGGTTCCCTATAAGAAGTATATCTTCCTTTTCCTGAAGCAATGTTTCCACGAATACCGGTATGTCATCGGGATAATGCTGGCCGTCAGAATCAATAGTAATAGTGTAATGATAACCAAGTTCTTTCGCCTTTCTGAAGCCAATTTTAAGTCCGTTGCCCTTTCCTTTGTTTTCCGGCAGGGATATAACTGTTATCTGAGGGTATTGTGATAATATTTGTGGGGTAGAATCCGTAGAACCGTCATTTACTGCAATAATGCTGTCGGTGTAGTCCAGAACACCGTCTATCACTCTTTTCAGAGTTTTTTCATTATTATAGGTAGGTATTAAAACACAAATCTTCTTTTCAGAAATTGCATTTTGTACTTCAGGAAGGGTCATGGTTTTATTTTATAGTAGCTCTTTCAGTATCTGTAAAGGATTTGGACTGCATTGCAAATTTTTTCACATAACTTTTCAGGGCTGTGTTCTGCTTGCTGTAATTATTAATCAGAAATGCTTTATCATCCTTGATACTGCCTCTGTAGCCTACTATCTTAGGAATATTCTCCTGAACACTTAATCTGATCAGGCGAAGTTCAATATTATTAGGGTTACTTTTAATAACGCTTTCAAGGTTGGTGGCTCCGCTTTTTACAAGTGCTTTTCTGTTGCTTTTGGCAATCTTTGCTTCCATGATCTTTGCAGCAGCTTTATAACCGGTGGTTACAGCATCAGAGCCGGATTGTTTTTCAGCAAGATTAATGAAGGCTTCTGTATTGGCATTAGACTGGTTAGCTTTTGCATAGCTGTTTCTTAAAGCTTCGAGATCACTTTGAAAGAAAAAAATAAAAGCGGTTATAAGAGATAGAAAAAGTTTCATAAATTATTTTTTATAGCTTACTGACATTTTTAATGCAATAGTCTCGCCAAAAGATGTTGTATTCTTTACTTTAACATCTTCTTCATTTTCGGTAATATCCAGCTGAAGCTTCAGATCAGGTGTCTCAAAAGGATTAATGATGGCCATGAATTTTACATTGGAAGCTGTTTTCAGGAATAATTTCGAGCCGGTGAATTCTTCCGTCAGCTCTTTTACAATCTGCATCATACAGACTCCCGGCGTTACCGGATTTCCCGGAAAATGGCCTTTAAAAATAGTATGATCTTTATTCAGATGAATATGGGCAGTGAAACTTCCGTTTTCTGCCTTTTCATAAGATTCTAAAGTATAAAAGTCTGTAAGAATAGTTTGCATATCGCTATTTTTTCATGTTAAATGTATAGTAAATCCCCGTCTGGAAAACAACATTAGAATGATTTCTGTTATAGCTGTCCACAGGGATGAAGCCTTTTTTTACCCTTGCTTCGATACCGAAGTTTTTAGTAATGTCGTAACCTAAACCGGCAGTAATTCCAAGATCAATCTCATTTTCAGGATCAAAATTCTTTTTATCCACCACAAATTCCAAAGTCGGCCCAACATGTACATTGAACTGATTGAAATAAAATTTGTTCACAAGCTGCAGTCCCAGATAAGATACAGAAAGTTCTTTCCCATCCCAGTTGTTAACGTTGGTACTTATTTTTGCTCCCTGCCTGGAATAATTAATTTCCGGTTGCAGGGCATAAAATTTTGCAAAACGGATATTTCCCAGAAAACCGATGTAAAAGTCTGTTTTGGTTTTGTAATCCAAATAGGGCTTTTCGGCATTGGGAAACTCTTCGTCATAGTAATAATTAAACTCTTCACTGTTTGAAAAGTGAGAGAAATTGGCTCCCGCTCTTATTCCCGGTGAAAAAGTTACCTGTGAGAAAGTAAAGCCCGAGACAAGTGCTGTGATGAGAAATAGAAGTTTTTTCATGTTAATTCTGTTCGGTTTCAGTTATTTGAAATAGTTTTATATTGATCTTAAAATCCCTGTGTTGCAGGTTTAAGCTATCCGCGAAGATATGTTTTTTTGCCTCAAAAGTAAAATCGATTTTTTCCTTGTCGTTTTTTGTATAAATGATTTCTTTCAGAAGGCCGTTTTCTTTATTGAAGAAAAGATAATAGGCTTTATTATCAATCTTTGACAGATAAATTTTAGAATTGTTATTTTCAAAAGATTCACTCACAGGATACTGCTTTTTAAGAAGCTGTTGGAAATCATTCTTTAAAAAATTAATTACAATCTTTTTATCCAGATCCGGAAGAACGTAATTCAGTTTAAAATTATTCTCAGAAATTTCGAAATCAATCAGTTTATTTCCGAAATCTGAGGTCATGGCCACCCGGTGAGTCATCTCATTGAGCTTTTTAATGATCAGGATTCCGCTCACATGGTTTTTATAAATATCCATCTGGCATTTATAAACATAGTCTTCATCGGAAGAAAAATATAGGTTTTCAACTGTTTTTTCAGAGCTTTGAACCGGTTTTGCATCTGTAAGTTTGTAAGTTTTACAGGAAACAAGCAGCACAAAAACAAGGCTATAAGCTAAATTCCGAAGCAGCAATCGCAGCATTAATTTTTGTATTTTTGAAAACAATATTAGTAGTATCACCGGAAGCTTCCGTCATATTTACCTGTGAAACCGTAGACTGGTTCTTTGGAAAATGAAGCTCGATCTGTTTGATATATTTCAGCAGCTGGGCAGATTTCGGGATGAATTTCGCCACATTGAAGTTCCCGTTTTTGTAATAAGAAACAGAAAATTCAGGATCGCTGAACATTTTTCCGTTCGAACTTCCTACAATCAGCTTATTGATCTTCTCAAAGGTTTTGCTTTTAGCATCCACAGACGATTTTTTTCCCTGATCGTTAATGAAAATTTTATTGTCCTTAAAAACAATGCTGTACTGGTAAGGTTTTGTGTATTTCCAGCTTAACATATTTGGAGTTTTTAATGACATTTTGCCGTAAGTAACAATATTTTTATCCAGGAAATCCATCTTTTTGGTCTGGGTAAAATCACTTTGCAGCGTTTTAATCTCTTTGGTTTCAGAAGAAACTTTGGCTACAAATGCTTTTGCTTCTGTTCCTGACATGGCTGTCATTTGTGCATAAAAGAAGCCGGAAACTAGTAAAAATGCTCCAAAAGCAATATTTTTAATCATTTTTCTTTGATTTTGTAATTGAATCGACTGTAAACGTCGAATATTTTTTATCCTTCAAAAATAGCAATAAATCTACCAATACGTTATAGGTCTTTTCAGAGGTGTCGTGGAGAAGGATAATACTGCCTTTTTTCAGGTCTTTGGTAACTCTTCTAAAGATCTTTTTTTCATCATCTGTAATGGTATCCAGTGAACGGACATTCCAGCCGATGCTTTTTTTATCAGTTCTCTTGATAGCTTTGGCAATACTGGGATTGGTAACTCCAAAAGGAGGGCGGTATAAATCAGTTTTAAGATTGCCGGCTTTTAACATCACTTCATCACATTTCTCAATTTCCTCTGTCATTTTTGAAGCAGATAAAAAACCTGTATTGTTTGCATGGGAATAGGTATGATTCCCAACAGTATGCCCTTCCTCGATAATTCTCTGAAATGTTTCAGGATATTTTTCGATCTGTTTTCCGATGCAGAAAAAAGTGGCTTTTACCTGATGTTCTTTGAGTAAATCTAAGAATTTGGGTGTAAATTCAGTAGGCCCGTCATCAAAAGTAAGGGCAACTTCATCAATTTTTGTTCTTTTATGGGTAATGCTGTTGACGAAATATCCAAGTCCAATATCAAAAGAACCCCAGACCACAACCACAGAAAAAGCAAGAAAGCAAGCTATATAAACCCAAAAACCTCCATGAAATGCATAAATAAACACATTACAGAAAAGATAAAATAGAATGAATGGGTAATGCTTCATCTCTTGAATTTTTTAGTCGTTTTTTAACAGAGAAATTTACCTTTACAAAGCCCTCTCCAATAAAACGAGACTGTGATCACTTCCCGCCAGATGATTATAAAGAAGAACATTTTTAATTTCAGACTTCTTTTCTGAGTTAATCATCATGATTTCAGGAATTTGCTGTTCTTTCAGGATGTTACAGGCCATAAAAGTTGAAAAACCGCTTGCTGTATTGAATTCGCCGCTCAGATGTTTGTAATACAGTAAAGCGGAGTTTGGGAAAAGATTCATTGTTTTTTTATGGTAAACATCAGATGTTGCATCTCCGCTGAAACCTAAGATTACGGTATCAATATCTTTATTTGTCAGATTATTTTTAGCAAGAAAATCTGTTATAAATGATTGTACTTCTTCTATATCCAATCTGTTGATAATCTGGATGTCGTTAAGTTTTGCGTAAGAATTTTCAGTTTTATCCTTTCCTAAAACAAAAAAAGCAGCCCCTTCACCCCAGATTACTCCATCCGTTTCAGAATGTAAATAATCAGCAGGAAGATTTTCTTCTTTTTTGATGGTATGGTTAAGACGGTACAGTTCCATAGTTCTGTCAGTCTGCTCATCCGCAGCACCTGCAAGTACGTTTTCAGCTTCCCCGTCATTGATCTGCAGCTTGGCGTCAAGGAAGGAAAATTCCAGTGAGGAAGATGTGTTGACGTATGTAAAATTGTATGCATGACATTGAAGGCCCAAAGCAATCTGCCCTGCAACGGTATTATGGGTGGATTGAATAAAGAATGTAGGAGTTAAAAACTCTTCATGATTATCGATCACATTTTTCAGGAATTTTTCAGAATCCTGTGAGCATCCCATTCCTGTTCCTACGATAATGGCATCCGGCTGTTCGATTCCTGCTTCCTTTAAAGCGTAATGTGAAGCTACGGAGCTCATTTTTACGGTTTTAGACATTCTTCTGCTCATGGCAGGCGGAATGAATTCTTTATAGTTCGGTTCTATAGCTTTTAAGATCTGAACGGTATTTTCAGCCACCAGATTCTGGAAAAAATTTTCTTTTAAAGTGTCCTGTACAGAGATGCAGGATGCACTGTTGATGTATACTGCACTCATGATTTTGAGAAAATTAAGGTAGAACAATTGCCTCCGAAACCGAACGAGTTGGAAAGTACATGATTAATGTTTTTCTCTTTCAGTTCGGTAACGGGAGTTAAGTCAAACTCCTGCATTTTCGTTTTGAAATTCAGATTTGGAAAAATAAGCCCGTGCTGCATAGCCAGAATGGAAAATACAGCTTCAATTCCTGCCGCCGCTGCCAGAGTATGGCCTGTAAAAGCTTTGGTAGAACTGAATTCAGGAACCTGATTTTCACCAAAGATCCTGATCATGGCAATTCCTTCTGATAAATCGTTGTTAGGAGTTGCCGTTCCGTGAACGTTAATATAATCAATATCTTCTTTGGCAAATCCGGAAACTTTAAATGCCTGTTGCATAGCTAAAAAAGCTCCTTGTCCGTTTTCTGACGATGCGGTCTGATGATGGGCATCATTTGCATTGCCGTAACCTGAAAGATAAGCGAGGACTTTTTTATTTTCTTTTTTCACCACTTCATCAGATTCAAGAACGATAAAAGCTGCGGCTTCTCCCAGATTCAGACCTTTTCGGTCATTGTCAAAAGGAGTGTTGTAAGAATCTGTAAGGATCATCAGTGTATTGAACCCATTCAAAGTAAATTTTGAAAGTGAATCTGTCCCACCTACTATTACACGGTCTAAAACTCCGTTTTTGATGAGTTTTGCCCCCATCATAATAGCATTGGCAGCTGAGGAACAGGCTGTACTGATCGTGGAAACCATGCCTTTTAATCCCAGATAATCAGCAATTGCCAGTGAAGAGTTGCCAGCATCATGAGCATCGATGTATTTTTGCTTTTCAGGAAAGTCTTCGTACGTGTAGAAATATTTTTCCGTAACATCCATTCCACCTACGCTGGTAGAGGAAATCAGTCCGGTTTTATAGGCATTAATATCTGTAATTCCTGCAGATTCCACAGCTTCTTTGGCGGCAACCATACCTAATAAAGAGGTTCTTGTAACGTTGTTGTCTTCAGGTAACTGAAGTTTCTGTACAAGTTCTTCATTAGACCGTTTTATTTCGCCTGTTTTTATAGATCCGGCATGACGGGTTTCAAACATCTCAATGTCTGAAATTCCATGTTTCCCGGTTTTCAGCGAAATAAGATTTTCTTCCACATTATTTCCTATGGAAGAAATGATCCCCATTCCTGTTATGGCAATTTTTCGACTCATGTTTTTTTATAATGTAACAGTGTAACAATCTAGCAATTATTGGTAGATTGATACACTGTTAAATTAGTACATTAATTTACTTCGTTCTGTTTGCTTCAATAAATGCAGCCATTGTATCAATAGACTGGAAAATTTCTTTCCCTTTTTTCGGGTCGGCTAATTTTATTCCATAGTCTTTATCAAGAAGAACGATAAGTTCCAAAGCGTCGATAGAATCAAGGCCAAGACCGCCTCCGAATAAAGGATCTGCATCTTTGATCTCTTCTACGGAAACGTCTTCAAGGTTAAGGACTTCAATAATTTTGTGCTTCAATTCTGTTTTTAAGTTTTCCATAAATAATTTTAATAATAGTTACCACAGAATAATTACTCATTCTTCTAAAATTCAAGAGTTATTATCTTGACATTGGGGGAGGAGGTAATGTTTTTTGTGGTAGATAATTGTCAATTTGATTTTGTTTTAAAATATCTTTTTCTAGTTTGTCGAAATTGATATGAAACTTTGGGGTTTCAGCAGTATTTTGCTGTGAATATATCTTATCCTTAAGTGAATTTAATATTTTCAAAAATTCAGAATTCATAAAAGGTAAAATAAAACAAATTTCTTTTTTCTTTCCATTTTTTTGAAATGAAATATAATCTCTGCTTCCTGCATAACCGTGATTAGCATCTAATTGTTTTTTTGCAACAAAAGACTCGAGATTTTCTTTATCTAAACCGTTTATCAATTTAATTTCTGTTTCAGATAATTGATATGAATAATATTTTTTTTCTTTATATCCGTCAATATAAACATTAAGTTTTCCATTTTTATCTATAGTAGAATATGAATTAAATTCAACTTTATTGGATGAATTAATGTCATAACTTATTAATTGGAAATTCTCAAGTTTAACCTTCTGGGCAAAACTTGTAAAACTTAATAAAAACGTTAATAATAAAAAAACATCCTTCATCCTTAATAATAAACTTTAATGTTAGTTTTTTTTGTTATTTAGCAAATATACAAAAGCTTTATAATTATCCTGATAAAGTTCTGTCCAGCCACAGAGAACTTTATCTGCTTTTCCGGACAGCAGGATCTGTTCTGCGTAGTCGTTTAAAAAAGTTTCATCAAATTCATCCAGCACAAAAAAGGCATTTTCCGTCTGCATGTTGTGTTTAATGCTGATCTCACCTACACATATGTTGGGTAAGGTATAAACAAATACAGCAGGACTCGGGAAATAGTTTTCCTGGGAATTGATACTTTCCTGGTATTTAAAATCTGTATCAAGGCTTGATGATCTGTTGGCGAAAACCACCGCTGTTCTGCTGTGATCTTCATCTTTTAGAATCATTTCTGCAGCCAGGAAAGCCAGCTTACTCAGGTTATCCATCTTGTGGAATTTCGGATAGGTGAGTTCCAAGTTTTTATACGCTTCTTTTGCAAAGTCATGAAAAGTTTCGCTCTGGCTTTCAAAAATAAGGTTTCCATTGACGGTTATTTTTGAGTGTTCTATGGTGCAGCTGTCTGTTTTTTTCATTGTTTTCATGTTAACATTTTTCCAGAACAACCGCCGCGTTGCATCCTCCAAAGCCTGACGCTGTTTTTAAAATGTATTTAATCTTCGCAGGCTGATTTTCTTTAATAATATTCAAATGTTGTGAAACTCCCATTTCCTCAAAATTCCTGGAAGGAATAAGAATCCCATGACGGGCACTTTCCATAGATATGATGCTTTCCAGAAGTCCGGAAGCACCTAAGCAATGGCCGTAATATCCTTTCATGCTGTTTAACGGGGCATTTTGAAGTTCCATTCTGTTGAAAGCAATAGCTTCCATTTCATCATTATATAGTGTGGCGGTTCCGTGGGCAGAAATAAAATCAATCTGTTCTGTGGAAATATTGGCTTCTGTCACGGCGTTTTTGATACTGGCGTACAGTCCGTCTCCTGTTCTGGAAGGTCCGGAAATATGATTGGCATCATTCACTGCAGAATCTCCAAGTATTTTGAAACTAAATTTTTCGTTTTCATTCAGAACTGAGGTAATATATACTGCAGCCGTAGCTTCACCGATATTGATCCCGTTTCTGTTTTTATCATAAGGCTTGCAGGGCTCTGTTCCGATAGCCTGGAAAGAATTAAAACCTGAAATAACAAACTCGGAAACTTCATCACCCGCAATTACAATAGCATCTTTATATTTTCCTGCAAGGATCATGTTTTTGGCAACGGCAATGGCCATAACTCCTGAAACACAGGCATTGGAGACTACGATGGGTTTTGTTTTAAATCCAAAATAATCAGCAATTTTCTGAGCTAAATTGGAAAGATAAACACCTTCCGGTAATTTGGTCTGGTTTTTTAATAAACTGATGTTTCCTTTTGTCGTGGATAATATAAATGCGGTTTCTTCTGTAACCGGATGCTTGTCAACAAGCGGTTTCAGGCTTAGAAGAAACATTTTCTCCAATCTGGTAAAATCCGGATTTTCAAATTTATTTTTGAACTCTTCGTTAAGTTTTTCAGTATCAATAATTGAAGCATAAAAGGCTTCCTGGTTTTCAATCACTTTATGCAGTGCTACACCCGATTTTCCTTCTACCAGATTATTCCAGTTGGAGGAAACATCAAACCCTAAAGGCGTGACGCAGTTGTAATCTGTAATGTAAATTTCCTTCTTCATCATAGTCCCATTTTATCTTTCCATGCCTGAAAAAAATCAGGATTATACAGACATAGGTTTCCGCTGCTGTCTAAGAATACCTGAATAGTTTCTCCGCTGCAGACAAGCTGATTATCCTGGTTGAAAAGCTCATAAGTATAAATCAGTTTTGCGGATACTGAATTCACAAAAGTGGTCACAATTCTGAAGGTTTCCCCATATTTTAAAGGAAGAAAATGTTCACAGGTGCTTTTAACGATGGGCGTCACATATCCTGCATTCTGAATATCGAGGTAAGTAAGGCCGTGCTGTCTCCCGAAAGCTTCTCTTCCGTCTTCAAAATAGACAATATAATGTCCATGCCAGACAATTCCCAGCGGATCTGTTTCATTGAATCTTACCCTTACTTCTTCGGTACAGGTTAATATGTTTTCTTTAGACTGCATTTTGTTTTCTTTCGTAAAAAATGGAAATGGATACCATGGCAATATAGAATGCAAACAAGAAAGCAAGCTCTTTGGCAATTCCTGCGATTCCGCTGTTTCTTAAAATAATATCGTAATAGGCATTCAGTCCCCAGTTCATAGGGGAAAATTTGGCTACAGTCTGCATAAATTCGGGCATTAAAAATACGGGAACCCATATTCCTCCGATTGCAGCAAGAACTACCACTGAAGTTGCACCAAAAGGGGCAGACTGTTCCTGGGTATCGGCAATAGTGCCCAATAAAACACCAAACCCGATAGCTGCCAGTCCGGAGAACAATGTCACGACAAGAAGCTGGAACATTTTCCCTGAAACATCAAATGCAGGAAGGTCCATATATGGGAAAAGATAGATTCCCACAGCCACCATCAGTAAAAACTGAATAATGCAGATGATAAGGTAGGTGAATGTTTTTCCTAAAATATGAACAAAATACGGAGTCGGGCTGATTCTTGCTCTTACGCTGGTACCCTGGCTTTTTTCTTTAACTAAATTGATAGATAAAGGAACCACAATAAAAAATATGGCAAAAAGTGTCCATGCAGGAACGTTATGCTGAACGGAATTCGGCATTACTTCCATAGCTCCTTTTTTGGGTGTGATTTCTTTGAAGCTGATAAGGTTTTTATTCTCTTCAAGATTTTCCTCAGTTCCCAGTTGGTCCTGGAATGCTTTATAGATCTTTTTGTTTTCGATCTCAAAAACCATTTTATTCACGGAATTCATTACTGAATTTTTGAATCCTGCATTGGTAGCCGGATCAAAGTACAGATGAATTTCCTTCGCTTTTGGAGCTGCTTTCTGAACTTTTGCAGAATCTCCTTCCAGACCAAATGAACTTACGATTGTCTGTACCTTGGAATCTATATTTGAATTTAAATCTTTCGTTAAATTTTCAGGAATCACGATAGCCATTTGGTAATCTCCTGAAAATACGGCATCTTGCGCTGATTTTTCATTATAATTGGTCAGTAGCTGGAACGTTTTGCTGGTTTCCAGTTCCTGTTTTATGTTTTTTGAGACCTCAGATTTATCGTTATCAATAAAAATGATAGGGATTTTTGAGCCTTCAAGGTTTTTAAAAGTGGAATCCTGGATTAACGTAATGGTTACAATCAACAGTAACGGCATGACGAAAATAATTACTATTCCCCCAATATCCCTCTTCAGAAGAAGGATCTCTTTCACGAAGCTTCTCCAAAGTTTATACAACAACATCTCTTAATTCTTTTCCTGTTAATGAAATGAAAACGTCTTCCAGGTTTTCAGCATTGGCAATCTGTGCCACCAGCTCTTCCGGTGTTCCTACCGCGTGGATTTTTCCCCTGTCGATAATGGCAATTTTTGTACAGAATTCTTCCGCTTCGGAAAGGTGATGGGAAGTGTAAATGATGCACGTCCCGTTTTTATTCAGTTCCTGTAAGAAATCGATGATGACTTTTTTAGACTGAACATCAACGCCAACAGTAGGTTCGTCCAAAAATAAGACTTTTGGGTTGTGAAGAGTTCCTGCAATAAGGTTGCATCGGCGTTTCATCCCGCCGGAAAACTGCTCTACCTGTTTATCTGCAAACTTTGATAAACCCATAATTTCCAGGGATTCATCAATGGTATTTCTTAATTTTTTGTGGCTTAAACCGTACAGGCTTCCAAAGAACATCAGGTTCTCCCGGGCTGTTAAAGTAGGATATAATGCGTATTCCTGAGGAACGATTCCAATGATCTGTCTTAATTTAAAACCATCTTTCTGAGGAGATAAACCATTGATTTTGAATTGCCCTGAAGTAGGTTTAATCAATCCGGAAAGCATAGAGATCAGAGTAGTTTTTCCTGCTCCGTTTGGTCCCAGAATTCCGTAGATCTCGTTTTTCTCTATATTCAATGAAATGTCATTTACAGAAAAGTCTTCGGCACTTTTGTATTTTTTATAAAGATTTTTAATCTCAATCATATTCTCTGCCATATCAGATTGCTTTTCTCAGTTTCTTATAAAAAGCTTCTTCCAGATCGGCAATATGAAGCATGGATTTGGAAAGGTTGTTATAGATATCACTTTTCGAGTTCCTGTTTTTGTACACACGGGCAATATCCACGGCAAAGTCTCTCCAAAGGTCGCCAATAGCTGTAATTTCTTTCGAAAGTTCTTTCAATTCGTCATTTTTAAGAATAACTGCCGCTTCCTGAAGAAATGCACCGTAAATAAACCTGAAACCGCCGCCGCCGGTACCAATTTCTTCCTGCATTCTGATAAGCTGCCCCAGATAGTGATTGGTGACTTTAGTGCCTTTCTTTTCAGCCCATTTCGGGATGCTTTTGGCAACCCATCTCATGGCTTTTACCCCAATAAGCGGAACGGGAGCCAGCATATTTTTGCAGGTGTCTTTAATTCCTTTTCTGATGGCTTCTTCAATATTTACATGTTCCGGAATATAGGTAGGATAGTACATGTGTCCTTTCGGTGGCAGCGCACCTTTTGCATATCTCACTTTTTCCAGCTCAGCTTCTGTAAGGGTAGTGGTATAATCCATCACCGGGTCGCTGATCAGGAATTTTCCGTCTTCTTTTCCGTATACCACGAGATTGTGGGCATTGAAGTGGAATTTATATTCTTCGGGGAAATAGGTAAGGTTAAAAACGCCTACCTGAAGCCCTGTAGGAATGTTTTGGTTTAAGTTTCTTTCTAAAGCAGACTGTGCTTCTTTAGGGTTAGAAAATTTTTCTCTTTTGATTTTAATTCCCAGTCTTTTGGCTGCCTTGCTGAAAATAGCACCCGGCATCGGTCTATAGCTGAAGCCCGGTGCGAAATTGACTTTCAGAAACGGCAGATAGACAAAAAACAGTCCGGAACCGATCCCGAAGATCATAGGTTCGCTAAGCTTTAAGCCTTTATTGAGTAACAGATTGGAGGCAACACCGTTTTCGCAATGTGCGGTCTGATGGTGTTCGAAGTTAAGTTTCATTTGCTGCTTTTATCTTTTTCATTGGTGAAACGAAATTGTGCATAAAGTTTATGCTTCATTTCTCTATTATTTCCCGTCGAAGTTCTTTAACTCATCTACTGAAATACCAAATGCATCGGCATATTTTTTCAGTACGGATTCGTTTAGTGTTTTAAATACTTTTGGTTTTGCATGTCTTTTTACCCTCCACTGCCACATTCCTACATAAGCTGCAAGGACCTGCAAATCCATTTTATTCAGTTCCATAAAATAAACAATCGGACTTGCCAGATTATTGGCTACATCCTGTCTGGCCTCTTCAATTCTTTCATGGATAAGCTCCATAGATTCATCAAGGGCCGCTTTTTTCGCGTCCCAACCGGTGCTGTTGGCGGTTGTATAATTGTCATTCTCATCGGTCACATACAAGACTTCGGTCATGTTTGCCGATTTCAGATTGCTTTCGTCCTGAGGCAGGTCTTGTTTTTTCATGTAAACTGTATTATTTTTTTAATTTAAGTTGAAAAATACTTCCCCTTTTCGATTCTTTTTAATCAGTTGGCTAAAATAGTGAAAATACATTATATGTAAATCATATTAAATTATAATGCCGAAAACAGGTCTTTTTAAAAGGTAAACTGAAATTTTGATTCCAAAAATTATAATCTTTAATTTGCTGTAACAAGTATATAATAAATACAGACTTATTATATTCTGGAAATTTGAATTAAATAACAAGACTTATGAAGAAATTTTTTATTTCTGTTTCTCTTTTCTGCATGCTGAGTGCAATGGCACAGAAATTTGAGACCCAAAAGATAACCGATGGTCAGGGATATTCTTATGAAACCGTTAAGAATGACCAGGCTGGAGTAAGAGTGTATACCTTGAAAAACGGACTGAAGGTTTATCTGGCAAAAAATGATGATGCACCGAGAATTCAGACTTATATTCCTGTAAGAACAGGGTCTAATAATGATCCAAGTGACAATACAGGGCTTGCTCACTACCTTGAGCATATGGTTTTCAAGGGTACTTCACATCTGGGAACTCAGGACTGGGCAAAGGAGAAAGTACTTCTTCAGCAGATTTCCGACCTTTATGAGCAGCATAAAGCGGAAAAAGATCCGGAAAAAAAGAAGTTGCTTTATAAAAAGATAGATGAGGTTTCACAGGAAGCTTCAAAATATGCTATCGCCAATGAATATGACAAGGCTATCTCATCATTGGGTGCTACAGGAACCAACGCCCATACATGGCTTGATGAAACCGTATATAAAAACAATATCCCGTCCAACGAGCTTGAAAAATGGATGAAAGTGGAGAAAGAGCGTTTTTCCGAGCTGGTATTGCGTCTTTTCCATACCGAGCTGGAAGCTGTTTATGAGGAATATAACAGGGCTCAGGATAATGACGGGCGTCTTGTAAATTACGCCATGATGGAAGCCCTTTTCCCGAAACATCCCAACGGGCAGCAGACAACGATAGGTACTTCGGAACACCTGAAGAGCCCTTCTATGGTTGCCATCCGTAAATATTTTGATACATATTATGTTCCCAATAATATGGCTGTTGTTTTGGTTGGAGATATAGATTTTGATAAGACAATCAAGCTTGTTGACCAGTATTTCGGTTCCTTTAAATATAAGGAACTGCCGATGAAAAAAATGGTGAGCGAAGAACCGATGACAAGCATTGTTGCAAGAACAGTGAAAAGCCCAAGTACACCAAGAATGACCCTTGCCTGGAGATCAGATTCCAATGGGAGCCAGAATGCAAGATTAGCAGACGTGGTGGCAGAAATTTTGAGCAACAGAGGAGATGCGGGACTTATTGACCTTAATATGAACCAGACGCAAAAAGTGTTAAGTGCAGGAGCTTACGAATCAGCCTTTAAGACTTATGGTGCATTTTCGATGTCTGTAACACCTAAAGAAGGGCAGTCTTTTGACGATGCTAAAAAACTGTTACTGGATCAGCTGGAGCTGGTGAAAAAGGGCCAGTTCCCAGACTGGATGCTGAAAGCAATTGTAAACGACAAGAAAGTACAGCGTATGAAATCCTGGGAAACTGCAGACGGATTGGCAACTACATTGTATGATACCTATATCAATGAAAAAACATGGCAGGATGAGCTGGATGACATCAACCAATATGAGAAAATTACAAAAGCAGATGTTGTAAAGTTTGCCAATGAATTTTTCAAGGATAATTATGTGGTTGTTTACAAAGAAAAAGGAGTGAATGATAAACTGGTACGTGTACAGAATCCGGGAATTACCCCAATTAAACTGAACAGAGAAGCCCAGTCACCTTTCCTTAAAGATATTTTAAGCACTAAGGTAGAGGAGATCAAACCGGAATTCATAGACTATAAAGCGGCAATCCAGACTTCCCGGATTAAAGACAAAAAGGTAAGCTTTGTAAAGAATAAATATAATGATGTAGCACAGATCAGTTATATTTTCCCTTTCGGAACAGATAATGATAAGGAACTTCCGATTGCCCTAACACTTTTCGAGTATCTTGGAACGGATAAATATACTCCTGAGCAATTGAAAGGAGAATTCTATAAATTAGGAATATCTTACAGCTTCAGAACTTCAAATGATCAGGTAATTATTACTCTTAGCGGTCTTGAAGCCAATATGAAAAAAGGTGCCGAGCTGATGAATCACTGGTTAACCAATGTAAAAGCTGACAAAGAAATCTACGGTAAAACTGTAAAGACAATCTTGGAAGCAAGAGCTGCCGGCAAAAAAGATAAGACAAGAATTATGGCCGCCCTTTCTAATTATGCCAAATATGGTAAGAATTCAAGAATGACGGATATTGTCTCTAAAGAACGTCTGGAAAACATTGATGCAACGGAACTGATGAAAAAGATCAAAGTATTGAACCAGTCTCCATATGAAGTGCTGCTTTACGGACAGGAACAGTCAGGTTTGGAAAAAGCAGTTAAGCCATATATCACGGAAACCACTGTTCAGCCTGCAAAAGCTAAGGAATATTCTGAGCCTGTTGCAGAAGGGAAAGTATATTTTACTAACTACGACATGGTACAGATGGAAATGGCTAAAGTAGCCAAAGGAAGTGAAGTGAACTTAAGTAACTTCGGAAAAGCCAATGTTTTCAACGAATATTTCGGAAGAGGCCTTTCCTCCATCGTATTCCAGGAGATCAGAGAAAGTAAGTCTCTGGCCTATACAGCTTATGTTTCTTACGCCAACGCAACAGAAAAAGGACATGCGAACTACATCACAAACTACATCGGAACCCAGGCCAACAAGCTTCCTTTGGCAGTAAACGCAATGAATGATCTTATGGTTTCTCTTCCACAGATTCCGGCGCAGTTTGAAAATTCCAGAGGTTCTGCATTGAAGCAGATTGCTTCCAACAGAATTAACAGAACGAATATTTTCTTTAATCAGCTGGCCCTGAAAAAACTGGGTGTTGATTATGATATCAGAAAAGATATTTATTCTGAAATCCAGGGACTGACTTTACCCCAGCTTACAAGCTTCTATGATACAGAAGTTAAGCCGGTAAAATACAATACAGCCATCATCGGTAAAAAAGAGAATCTGGATATGGAATCTATCAATAAAATGGGAACGTTCCAGGAAGTCTCCCTTGAAGAAATCTTCGGGTACTAACCTTTTATAATATCAATTTTTAAGCGGGGCAGAAATGTTCCGCTTTTTTATTGTAATGTAGACCTGAAATTAAACACGAATTCCACAAATGTTTTTCACAAATAAACACAAATGCAATCAATAGATACGGGCTTTAGCCCGTTAAAAAAAATAATAAAAACCAATCCGGCTTTAGCCAAAACCTGATTGTATTATCATGTTACACAATCATCTGCGAAAATCCGTGTCATCCGTGTTTAAAAACAAAAAACCGCACAAAAAATGTACGGTTTTATATTATTAAATTGAAGTTATTTCTAAGATTTCACCTCCTGAATAAACAGATTAATCTCCGCCCTGATCAGTATTTCATCATTATTAAAAGTCTCACAGAAAATATTGCAGATATTTTCGTACAGAGAGATTAATGACGCTTTTGAAATGATTTTATCTCCAACTTTAGGAAGGGCAAATATTTCAATTTTTTTGATATTGGTAATAAAGCCTATTACTTTGGTATCTGCTTCCGGATTTTCAAAGAAGCTTTGTCCGAGGATAGATGAACAGGTCTGTGCAAGGTTTTCAATCAGTCCGGCTTCTGCAAATTCATTGTTGTGAACAAAGATATTATCTCCTTTTATCTCAAAGGAAGTCACAACCTTTTCTTTGGTCAGTTCCAGGATATAATCTGCCATCAGCATCGGTTCGCGGTGCGGCAGAAAGTTGTGTATATTGATAATATGATCTTCCTTGATTTCCATTACAGTTTATTTTACAGCAGTTTTCATTTGGGATTTTGCAATGATTACGCCATTCAGTTTTGTAACAATATCTACCAGGGTTACTCCCATTACTTCATTGAGGATCGTTACTTCCGATGCCAGCCGGTCTCCTGTTTTGGGCAGAGATTCCGCCTCAAAAGATTTAATGGCCCCGATGTATCCTGTAGGAGATTCTTTTCCTAAAAGATAGTATTTATATCCCGTGTGTAAAGCAACGCTTTGTGCCTGATGCTCAATAAGACCTGAAGCCTGAAAAACCCCGTCCTGAATAAAAATATTGTCTTCCTTTATTTCAAATCCTGATACAAGATGTTCTTCGGAGTATTCCGAAAGCTCATGAACCATTACAAACGGATAACGCTGTGGAATAAGGCTTCCCACAAAATCCTGATCAGATGTAGGCAGTTGGTGTTTCATTAGCAAACCGTTAACAGTGCACAAGAATATGCAAATCTTCCGCTTTCAGGAACGCATAATAATACTTTCTCTCCTTTTTTCAATGTGCCTGAATTCATTAACTCTTCCAGAGCAACGAAAATAGAACCAGCTCCGATGTTTCCGATGTCAGAAAGGTTATAGAACCATTTTTCCGCCGGAAAATCCATTCCTTTTTTAGCGAATTCTTCTTTTAGGCCGTCTTTAAAGTAGCCTGAAGAAATATGCGCCAGAACGTGATCTATTGTTGCAGGATCCAGATTATGTTTGTCAAAGGATGATCTTAGACTTTCAGCACCTTTTACAAGGATATATTTGTCCAGGATTTTGGTATCCTGCTTTATAGCAAAAATAGATTGCTTCAGCCATTCATCAGATGGGTAATCTGCCCATGATTTAAGGCTTCCGTCTTCCAGCTTGTCACATCCCGCATACATACAGGCTTCAATTTCGTGGGCGTAGGAATAGAAATCGATGAATTCTATTTTTAGAGAAACTCCGTTTTCTCTTGGTTTATTTTCTAAAAGGAATGAACCTGCTCCATCAGAAAGCATCCATCTCAGGAATTCTCTTTTGAAGGCAATAATAGGTCTTTCTTCCAGCAATTTTAAGTTTTCGGCTTCGTGGTTGAATTTATCTGCCGTCATCCACGCAGACATTCTTTCCGAACCTGCACAAACAGCATTTTCCTGTACACCGGCTTTTACGGAAAGGAATCCGTAGTTCAGGGCATTCATTCCTGAGTTACAAAGACCGGTAGCGGTATTAATTTCAATAGATTTTCCGATATTCAGCTCACCATGAACCATAGAAGCGTGTGAAGGCTGCATCTGGTCCGGAGAAGTAGTTCCTACAGACAATAGCTTCATATCTTCCTTTTTGAAATTTTCATCGAATAATCCTTCTACAGCCTTTGCTGTCAGCTGTGCATTGGTATGGGTAGGATTTCCTTCTTTGTCCAAAGCATAATATCTTGTTGTGATCTTGTTATTTCTTAAAATCAGTGATTTTGCTTTAGAAGGAGCGCCGTTGATCAGACCAAGATAAGTCTCCATTTCATCATTTGATACCGGGTTATTAGGTAAGTATGTTGATGCTTTTGTTATAAATACGTCGTACATTCTATTTTAAATTAATTCCTTGTAAATATGTTTTTTGTTTTTGTCTTTTAGACCAAAATATAGGGGTTGTCAGTAAGTGTAAAACTAACACGACAGGTGAAATAATCCATATCGCAGCCATCAAATATACCTTAAAGAATTTTATCAGCAATGGACGTTTCTCTTTTTTCTTCATAATCAGGTTAGACCATATGGTGAAGATCTTGTTACCAACCTTCTCAACTCTTACCAGAAAAGGGCGGATTTCCACTGCACCATTCTGCACCAGATCAGGCTGAAGATCTGACAGGTTTCCGCTGCTGAAATGCTTTTCAATAATGTTCCCGTATTTTACAGAGCCGGTAATTTCTTCATCTGAAACTCCGGCGGCAGGGAGCATTCCTGATTTTTCTTTCTGCCCTGTAGTCAGCCAGCGTAAGATCGTCAGTACACTTGTATAATTGTCGTGTCTGTCTACCAAAGCAATATTTCCTACCAGTTTTGCCCCGAGATTTTTTAAATATACTTTTAATTTTTCCTGGGAAAGCATCCACATGTTGCGGGTTCCTGAAATGGTAACGACATTGGTATCCTTCATGATTTTTTCTGCAAAACCGCTTTTTAAGAAAGAAATAATAGGGATAGACGGAGTAAGGTACCATACCTGATATCCGAATAAGATGAGGTCGTACTTTTTGTTCAGAATCTCATCGGAAGGCGGAAAGATCTCTTTGGGGATCTGGAGGTAAGATTCAGGGAATGTATTGAAGAAAACGTCACCTGGCCACGGAAAAGGAAAGTCTTCCTTCAGCTGGATATTATAATAGGTAACGTCATATTCTTCCTTTCTGGCTTCAAAAGGTTGGGCCACATTCTTCACAATATCCTCCAGCTGGCCGGTTTGCGAATAATAAATAATGAGTATATTTTTTTTCATTAATATTCTTTAGCGGTTACAAAAATATGCTTTTCATATTTATTTACTGTTTTTTGAATATTTTTATTGCCTGTGAACTGAATGCCTCGGAATAATCTGAATTATTCAGCTCTTGATCGGGAGTATTCAGGAATATAATGGTCTCAGGAAATGCTTTCAATGTACTGAGATCAAAATTTTTATCTGAAACCAGAAGCACATCAATATTTTTACTGACTTCCGAAATACTGTTAATATAATACAGCTTTCTTCTCTTTACCAGATAGTTCTGAGCTGCCGTATCTCTTCTTTCATCATTTTTAATCAGTGAAAAAATCCTTCTTTCTGCCTGATAAAGAGTTAAAAGGATATCTTTTTGTCCAAAATCATCTGCCATGTGGAGAATGGATGCATTTTTTGGAATGTGTTTGTTCAGTTCAAAATAGACAGATTTGTTGGCGCTGAAATCATCTTTGACTTCTTTTACCACTTCGTTGTCTTTATAGAGGTAACTTAAGAATAATTTATTCCTGAAATAATTCTCATCTTCCAGCTCGGTTCTCAGTTCTGCAAACTTCTCTCTAAAGTAGGCATTAATTTTCTTTGTTCTTTCAGAATAATTCCCCCCGAAACTGGTATCGTCTTTACTGATTCTTTCCCCAACTTTTACGGTAATACTTCCATCGTAAATAATGAAATCTCCTTTCGGCAATACTTCGGAATTTCCATGGATATACAGCGGGAGAACATCCAATCCGAACTCTTCTGCAAGATAAAATGCCCCTTTGTGGAATCTTTTGACATCATTGGTATAAGAACGCTCTGCTTCCGGGAAAACAACCAATGAATATCCCTGGTCTGTTTTTTCCTTCAGTTTTTCCATTCCATTCTCTATTCCCTGGGAAACCGGATAGAAACCCAGTGCCTTTACCAGTCTTCCGAAGACAGGGGATTCATATACCCAGTCGTTGACCAGGTATATAATTTTATGGGTAGCCATAGCAATGGCGAGTGTATCGAGAAATGAT
This sequence comes from Chryseobacterium shigense, assembly GCF_014207845.1. Classification (NCBI taxonomy): domain Bacteria; kingdom Pseudomonadati; phylum Bacteroidota; class Flavobacteriia; order Flavobacteriales; family Weeksellaceae; genus Chryseobacterium; species Chryseobacterium shigense. The sequence goes on along the minus strand of NZ_JACHLC010000002.1, from coordinate 26,332 downwards.
GTGTGATTGGCAATGATCACTGCCGGTTTGCTGAAATCTTCCGCGGGGTTTTTTATCACTCTTTTTCTTACAAAAGGACTGATGTGGAGTACAGATGTTAAAAACTTAGCTAGAATTAATTTAATGATGTTTAATGTTTTTCCTTTAGATCTTTTGATAAATATACTTCCGATCAGGGAAAAAACAAATCCTCCCAGTCCATAATAAAAGAAAGATATGATGCATCTCAAAAGAAGTCTGAAAGTAATAGGAGAGAGTCCTTTCTTTGCCCTGTTTGTGATCAGTAATCTGAACCAGAACGGGTAAAGCGTTGAGGTAATGATAATCACCGAGAACATCCCGATCAGAGCTACCAATGCCAGCGAATGTAGTGCCGGATGTTTTGCAAAGATTAAAGATCCAATGGATAAAATGGTAGTGAAAACTGCTAAAATAATGGACGTCCTGTAAGTGGGAAGCTCATTTTTTCCGGTTGTGTGCTCCTTCTGCATGGCTTTTGTCAGGAAAATACTGAAATCATCTCCCACACCGAAAACCAATGTGCAGACTACCGTGCTGAAAATATTTAATTCTAATCCTAAGAAATATAGGATTCCTGCTGTAACTATCCCCGTCAGTACAATGGGAAACATGGTAAGAACAGTAAGCTCAAAATTTCTAAAGAAAACAATGATTGTAAGGACAATCGCCAAAAGAGAGTAGTTGATTAACGTGCCGAAATCTCTTTTCAGAAGGCCCAAAAAGTTTTCATTCATCTGCTGACGGTCAATGGCGAGGGCATTGTGATTCTTTTCAACATCTTTTATGAAGGCGTCTCTTTTCTTTTCATCTACTTTTACAACATTGGAGACGGTGTAAAATCCGTTTTCATTGCTCAGGAATTCGGAGACCTGCAGTGCTTTTACCTTTTCGTAGTCTTTAAGGCTTAGTGTGGTGTAATTTTTATTTAAAATTTCATTGAAATGATCAAACGCATTGCTGTTGAAACCAAATTGATTTCCACTGTTCACCAGTTCCGAAACGGTATGGTTCTTTTTATTTCCATCCCAGAATGTATTCCAGATTTGAATTCTCTGTTTCTGATCTTTTTCAGAAAGAACAATATTCCCGATTGAATTGTAGCTCAGTATTTTTTTCTCCTGTTTTTCTTTTTCAAGGAATTTGTTCAGGCGGGAGTTGCTTGCCAGTGCCTTTTCCTCAGAATTTCCGTAAGAGATAGTGTAAATAGATTTTGAAGTAATGTCTGAAAGTTTCTGAAGTTTAGTCTCACTTATTTTTAACTCTTTTGGAATGTAATTCAAATCCCCGATATCTTCATTGAACCCTACGTGCCTGAAACCAAACAGGCAGGCGATAATGATGATGGAACATCCTATGATCAAGGGTTTGTTTTTTTCATAAGGATAAGAACCGATCTTATCAATAAAGTTGGTGCTGTGCTTATCTTCTTTCTCTTTGGGTTTGTATAGCTGAGGGACTATAATCAGTGCAGTAACGGAAGATAGAATAACTGTAATCGCGGCAAAAATACCAAGATCTTTCAAGGCTTCAGAACGCACGAATACAAGGCATAGGAAAGAAACGGCTGTTGTGGCGCTGCTCAGTACAATAGGTTGGGTAATCTCTTTATAAAGCTCTTCAATATTGTTGTTGTGCTTGTAATGGGTAAGGATATGGAGCGCATAATCTATCGTAATTCCAATAAGGATTGCTCCTACACTTAGGGAAATAGCGGATATCCTGTCTTTTATAAAATAAAGAACCATCAGGGCCAGCAATACGGAAAATGCGGTAGGAAGAAATACAATAACAGGGGTGAAGAAATTCCTGAAATAATAAATCAATAAGATCAGAAGCACTGTCATAGAGATCATCACGGTATTCTGGATGTCTTTTTTGATCTGTTGTGCATTGGCTACGGCAATCACCGGAGAACCGAAATAGCTGAGTTCTGTTTTCCCTTTAAACTGTTTATTGATATTGTCTTTTACCTGGTTAAGCTGGTTGACGAAAATTTCATTGTTCTTTGTGTCATTGCTTTTATTTTTAGGATCAATGAAAAGCAGAAGGTTTTTTCCGTCTTTGGTAACGATGTAATTATCTTCAAGCTTGAAATCTTTGCTGATGTTTAAAGCATTTAACTTCTTAATCCCCAGATAGGTAATTCCCAACGGATCTTTTTTAATGAAATCCTTGGTTACAAGACTGGTTGGCGAAACAAGAGAAACGTAATTGTTCTCCACTTGTTGGGCTATGCTGTCTTTCTGAAGTTTCCTTTCAATTTCCTTATAATCATCTTCATCAAGGAAAAGGGGCAGATTCCGGCTTACGAAATCAAAGGTTTCTGAAATCTCACTGTCATTCACTTTTCCCTGAACGGAACTTATATATTTTTTCAGAGGTTCTGTTTTTTGCAGGAAACTGTCGGCTGTTTCAGAGAGCTGAAAATTGTCTTCACTGGATTTGTTTTCTATGATTACAATAATTTTATCCGAAAAATTCAATTGTTTGAGAACTTTTGCGGTAAGATCAGATTTTTCATTTTTAGGAATAATCTGGTTGATATCCTCTTCAAAATTAATTTTTGAAGCAAAAAATCCGCATACAACAGCTATTCCTAAAGCAATAAATACTGAAAGAAGCCTGTTTTTAGAAATCAGATAATATAAAAATATAAAAAAACGATGCATTGCATTATGAAATCAAGTCTGCAAATTTAATTTTTTCAGTATTAGTTCAAAACATTTCGGCTATAAGTTTTGGCTGAAAATCAACAAAATATTCTAGGAAGAATGAAAAAATATTCTACTTTTGCAAAAGTTCCCTCTCAAAATATATTTTAAATCAATATTATTATTAAAGAAATAAGAACCTGTTTTAGATATGTTGAAAAAAAATGATGAAAAAATAAAAAGGATCGCTGTCTGTAATAGCCTTTCTTTTTCTGCTGTTTGTAATGTCTTGTTACAGGTTTGCATTATTCCGGTGTGTACTGCATCGGATAAAAAAATATTAAGCTAGCATGAGTATATTACATCCATATTTTCTCGTTGCGATTGTATACATGCTTTTCTTTAGTGTACAGGAAGTTTTTGGAAAAAAAGTAGAAAAAAAATGGTTCTGGCTTTTAGGGATCTACCTCATTCTGTTAGTCGGTTTTCGTGATAATGTAGGGCCGGATTACGGAAGTTATAAAGTGCTTTACTTCTATTCCGAGTCAAAGAGCTATTACAGTATTTTCATGAAAATGCTGCACATGGAAGGCCCTGACCAGCTGGAGGTAGAATGGCTGTATACCCTCATTAACAAGATATTGCTGAATGTTTTTGATGCCCCTTTTTATATTCTTACTCTGGTAATTGCTATTTGTGCTACTTTTTTTAAGATAGAATATACGGAGGACAATACTTTTTATCCTTTTACCTTTACCCTGTTCATGTTTATTCCGTTCTTTTTCATTGGAGAGAGTGGGCAGATCAGACAGAATCTGGGGACATTCATTGTTTATTTTGCCATAAGGTATATTAAAGAGCGGAAGCTGTGGCATTACCTCTTTTTTATATTTATTGCATCCGGTATACATACCGTTTGTTACCTGTTTATCCCAATGTACTGGCTTGTGCGCATTCCGTTGAGCAAAACGGTAATGCTGCTTTTGATCATCGTATCCATATTTCTTTCACCATTTGAGGTGTATAGGGCTTTTGGAAGTTTCCTGGAGAGTAGTGTGGCCTCAGACAATATTTTGGCGAATGGCTTGAACGGATATATAAATGAGACCTCGGACAGGCTGAATGGTAGTTTCGGAGTACCCGAAATAATGATGATCATCATCACCTTTTTCCTTTTTACCTTCGATACCAAAATGAAAGAGCTCTATCCCTATTATGAATATCACAGGGCTTATGCTGTTGTCGGGATATGTTTTTATTTTATTTTCAGGAATAATCCTGTGTTCTCATCCAGGCTCGTGGGAGCGTTTATCGGATTCGCTTACGTGATGATTCCCAATACTATGTATGTAGTTTCAAACGGTACGAAAAAAGTGATCTACGCCTTTATCCTGGCCCTTGTGGTCTTTAATTTTGTGGTGTTCTCTTCTTTCTTTAATATAAAAGTAGGTAGGTTTTCTATTGAACTTTATAAGAACCACATTCTTCCGTAGAATTTACTGTATTGATTATATCTTTATAAAGGCAGCTCTGAAGCTGTCTTTTTTTATTTCCGCCTTCTTTATCTTTTTGTAAACTTTGATTACCATCATAAAATTTATTATCCGGAACATTTATTTTTGCATGTTATAAATAAAATATTATTTTATCATTAATAATCTTTTAATGTTAATTTATTTTTTATTTAATTGATATATGAATTGTTTATTTTAATTATTAATTGATTATTTTTGATAAAGGTTCAAAAATTGTATTTCATGTAGCAGTACATAAGTCTAAGGATATGAAAAGTTTAGTTAAAAATTTAGCGGCAATTTTTTGCTTAGTGTCGATTTGTACCTATTCCAAGAATAGTAGAGAATTAAAAGAAAGTCTTCCTGGCGTTTATACGGAAAGATTGGTGCCCCCAGGAGATACGCTGGTGAGCTCCAATCGCAGGATATCAGACGCTCAGGATTGGACGAAAGCCCCCAATAGTTATGTTTTTGATCCTGCGCAGAATAGCGAAGGCTTACTGGTTCCGGTAAGGAAGGCATATGCTATGTGGAGGGATGGTAATTACATTAAGAATGATGGGATTCCTCCCGGTAAGGTAACAGCAGATGTATTGTGGGAAGATTCACATGGACTTATTAAATCAGGGGAAAGGTATTCACTGGATGTTTTAGGCTCTGGCGAAAGTGCAAGAATAAGAGTTCCCATCAACAAAACTAAAAAGGGAAATGCAGTCATTGCACTGAAAGTGAACGGTGAGATCTATTGGAGCTGGCATATATGGGTGACTGATGATCCTTCCAACGGATCAACCTATAAAAGTTTCGATAACATGACAAGAATGAGAGAAGACGGAACCATTGAACAAATTCCGGATTCCGATTGGGGGTGGATGGACCGTAATCTTGGAGCTTTAAGCAGTTCTATTACCTCTTCAGACTGGAACAGAAGTATAGGGCTCCTTTATCAGTGGGGCAGGAAAGATCCCATTCCTCCTTTGGTTGCGAGAGGGAATGATTTTTATGAGGTTTCAGGATCTGTAGGAAGGGTGCGGCATAGAGGCGCAAAGAATTTTACAGGTGCAGCAAATATTGATAATCTTACGAAGTATGTTCCCCTTTCAAGTGCTGAGGTAACCAATAATATCAGGCTTTCTGTAAAGAATCCTCTGAGTTTAATTTATATAAACAAAGATGATAACAGCGGCCAGGCATATTACAATAATAATCTGAACCTTCCTGTTAACTGGTTCGGACGTACTTCTGCACTTCCGGATAACAGGCTTTCGGAGCTTAATCTTTGGTCTGATAACTCTCAGGGGCTCATCAGTACGGGATATAATAACAATACCAGCGCAAAACCTTACAGAGATAAATCCTCTTATGATCCATGCCCGAATGGGTGGAGAATACCATCCATGTTGGTTGCCAATCTGGGTTCTCAGTCTTATATAGATGATATCCGGCTGGATTTTTCTCCTTTCGGTGTTAGAACCAATATGGCGAAAAATGTTTTCGAGACCAATAAGTATCATATCATAAAGCCTGCGGATGCCGGAGTTCCTGCTTTTATGACGGGATTTAAGATTTATCCAAATCTGGGATTTGATCTCTCTGGTGTTGGCGGAAATAATATGGGGATTTTTCCGGGAACAGGGCAATTAATCAGGTGGACTCACCTGGGGCAATATACCGACCAGCATCATGTCGCATTATGGACAGCAACTATGGCCAGAAATTTTGATGCTTCCCCGGCCGTAATGACCAGAGGTCTTTTTATGATCCCTGATAAAGGACAGCCGGATATCCCTGATCCTGGTTATCCCGATATCAAAGGTAGATTCTTTTATATGCCGATGGCGGGGATGCGTACTTCTGAAGCCAATGGGTGCCGATGTATAAAAGACCCTCTTTATATTGTAGACAACTATGATTTTCCCTCCGAATATCTTGCTCCTCAGGAAGAATACAGAGAAGGAATTAATAATCCCAATACTTATCAGGCTGTAAAAAATACCCAGCTCTTTACGGTGGAAATTCCCGTAAGTAAGGCTTTTTCTGTACAAAGTCAGCTTTTAAACAATCAGGAAATATTGAATCCTTCCAGTTTTAGCCATTTAAAAGCAAATGTATTATGGACTACAAATACAGCTTTAATTAACAGAATATCAGTTATTAACCCTTCTCCCTCTTCAATTCAGAATCTAAGTAATTCAAGTATTTCAGTAGAAATTAATCCGAATCAGAGTGGAAATGCTGTGGTGACGCTGCATAACGGAAGTATTTCTTCTCCGGTTTATTGGAGCTGGCATATCTGGATAACAGATTCTCCTTTAGGTTCCTTTAATTATACAACAGAACTTCCTGCAGCTGAAGCTGTGAATTATGTAAATTATGTAAGCAAGGCAGATGTGGTGCTTCAAACCGAATTTATGGACAGGAACATTGGCGCGACGGATGCTTTTCCGGTAGTCGCTAACCCTCTTACTCCCACTGCTGCGGAATTGGCAAAAATAAGGGCCTCCACCGGAATGCATTATCAGTGGGGAAGAAAAGATCCTATTCCTACGTTTGTATATGCAGATAACAAAGCTTCGTTCAATATATTTTTAGGAACAGCATCAGATAACGGAACAGTTGCTTATACTACCTTGACGGCTGCAGCATACAATAATATGTCAGGAAATTATATTGTTCCTTATAATACCTATGCGGCTTCAGTTGTACAAAATGTGGATAGACCGGCAGAGAAAATAGCCAAAGTACTGTCTTATTCCATAAAGAATCCTTTGGTGTATATGGTTCCAGGTTCTCTTGCTCCTTATAACAGTGCGCTGCCTAATTACACCAATGGAACAGACTGGCTTGCCAATGAACCGAATCTTGCCTCCGACAGATGGGGCAGAGGAGGAAAGAAATCACCTTTTGATCCGTGTCCGGAAGGCTGGAGAATCCCTGATGTTACCAACGTAGCACCAATCTCCTATCAGGATTTTGGTATGTCTCCCTGGTATAAGAAAGATAAAAATGTTGCTGCTTTTTATAATGCAATGACAGACTATGCAGGATATAGAGTGAGGCATCCCTCTACAACTTCCACTATTGGCTATATGTTTATAGGTCCATCATACGCAGTAGGGAATTTCCCGGATTCAGGTACACGCGGATACAGAAACGTTCTGGCTAATCAGTCTTCACAGGGAACATTCAATACCGTTAATCTTCAGTATCCGGGTGCCTGGACAGGTGCTTTGACATCCAACTATATAGGACGGCCGGTGAATGTTATGTTTGATGCAGCTTCCACAGCTAACCGGTTTATAGTCTTTAATGATAATAATGATCCTTATTTCGGAACTAGCTGCCGATGTGTAAAAATGAAATACGATTCTCAGGGAAATGAAGCCGGCCCTATTCCCGGATTGCAGGTTACAGCTCTTGCTTCAGGAAAAACAGCTGCAGTTTTAACGGGTGCCGAAATAAAAGAAAAGGTAAATGAAAACAAAATCTCTTTATTCCCCAATCCGGTAAAAGATATTCTGTATATCAACGCTTCTGATAAGATGAGTTACTATTATCAGATCTATAATGTTTCCGGGCAGATCGTTAGATCAGGAAAATTTGAAAATGGAAAAACAGATGTGTCAATGCTCAGTTCAGGAGTCTATTTAGTGAGGATAAATAATTCCGAAGAGATCGTAAAAATTATTAAGCAGTAAACCCTAAAAAAGTAATAGCAGAGCAGAATAGGATTTCCTATTCTGCTTTTTTATGCTTACATCTATCATTATTGATGAAAAATTCTATAGCATCTATTATATCAAAGCTGAAATTTAAGCTGAATCATACTGCCTAAAGGACTTCTCATGATTAAAAATGCCCTCAGGAAAGCATGTTAAACCCGTCTAAATATTAAATTAAACCGTTTTAACAAAATGGATGTAATAAAAAAGCTTTACTTTTGCAAAAAATTTTTAGAATGTCGAAAAATTTAGTAATCGTAGAGTCACCGGCAAAAGCAAAAACTATTCAGAAATATCTGGGAAAAGATTTTGAAGTGAAATCAAGCTTCGGACACATCCGTGACCTTCCCAAAAAAGGAATGGGAATAGACCTTGCCACATTCAGTCCAGATTACGAAGTTTCGGCTGACAAAAAGAAGCTGGTAACAGAATTAAAGGCTGCCGTAAAGAAAGCCGAAATGGTATGGCTGGCTTCCGATGAAGACCGTGAAGGAGAAGCTATCGCATGGCATCTTGCGGATGAATTGAAATTAAAGCCCGAAAACAGAAAAAGAATTGTTTTCCACGAGATTACTAAAAATGCCATTCTGAAAGCCATTGAAAATCCCAGAGATATTGACCAGAATCTTGTCAATGCCCAGCAGGCACGAAGAGTTTTAGACAGAATCGTAGGTTTTGAAATGTCTCCCGTTCTATGGAAAAAAGTAAAACCGGGTCTTTCTGCAGGAAGAGTACAGTCTGTAGCTGTAAGATTAATTGTTGAAAGAGAAAAAGAGATCCGTGAATTTACTCCAAAGGCAAGCTTTAAACTGGATGGAGTTTTCTTAAATAAATCCGAGCAGGAAATTGCAGCCAAGCTTAAAAAAGACTTCGAAAAAGAAGAAGACGCAGAAAAATTCCTTGAAAAAGCAAAAACTACAGAATTCAAAGTTCTGAATGTTGAAACAAAACCGGGAACACGTTCCGCTTCTGCGCCATTTACCACTTCAACCCTGCAACAGGAAGCATCTTCAAGATTAGGATACAATGTAACCAATACTATGCGTCTTGCCCAAAGACTGTATGAAGAAGGATATATAACCTATATGAGAACAGACTCTGTCAACCTTTCTCAGGAAGCTATTGAAGGAGCAAAAAAACAGATTATCTCAGAATATGGAGCTGAATACTCTTCGCCAAGAAACTACACCACAAAATCTGCTTCTGCACAGGAAGCTCACGAAGCGATCCGCCCGACTGATTTTGGAGTGAAAAGTATCGGAGATGCCCAGTTGAACAGATTATACCAATTAATATACAGAAGAACGCTGGCCTCCCAGATGGCGAATGCTAAAATTGAGAAAACAGTTATTGAAATTGGAAACGCATCGTTGCCGCAGCATTTTGAAGCACAGGGAGAAGTAATCATTTTTGATGGTTTCTTAAAAGCTTACGGTATTGTAAAAACCGAAGACGATGATGAGGAAAACAACGAGAAACTATTGCCAAAAGTAAGCGTCGGTGAAATTTTAAGCTACAAAAAGATTGTTGCTTCAGAAAAATTCACAAGACCAAGCGCAAGATATACGGAAGCAGGATTGGTGAAAAAATTAGAGGAACTGGGAATTGGCCGTCCATCTACTTATGCACCGACAATCCAGACCATTCAGAACAGAGAATATGTAGACAAAAGAGAGATTGATCCTCAAACCCGCGAAGTGGTTAAAATGTCTCTTACAAAAGATAAGATCAAAAAAGAAGTTCTCGAAGAAAAATTCGGGGGCGATAAAAATAAATTTATACCTACGGACATCGGTGAAGTAGTCAATGATTTCCTGACAGATAATTTCAAAGAAATCCTTGATTACGGATTTACCGCAAGAGTAGAGGAAAGCTTTGATGAGATTGCCAACGGAGATCAGAAGTGGAAAGAAATGATGACCAATTTCTATTCAAAATTCCACCCGAGAATTGAAGATGTAGAAGAAAATGCAGACCGTGCTACCGGCGACAGGCTTCTTGGATTAGATCCTAAAACCGGTAAAAATGTTCATGCAAGAATCGGAAGATTCGGGGCAATGATCCAGATCGGTGAAACAGAAGATGAAGAAAAACCGATTTTTGCTTCATTAATGACCGGGCAGAATATTGCAACCATTTCTTTAGAAGAAGCACTGGAGCTTTTCAAGCTGCCATTTGAACTTAGTGAATTTGAAGGGCAGCCTGTTTCCGTAGGAGTTGGAAGATTCGGTCCTTATGTGAAATGGGGCGAAACATTTATCAGTATTCCAAAAGGAGAAGATCCTCTTTCTGTAGGGCAGGAACGTGCAGAAGAAATCATCAACGAAAAGAAAAAAGCTGATGCGCCTATTGCTGCTTACAAAGGAGATCCGGTAACAAAAGGAACAGGAAGATTCGGACCGTTCATCAAATACAAAGATATTTTTGTGAATGTTCCGAAGAAATATAATTTCGACAACCTTTCCCAAAGCGATATCAATGAACTGATTGATGCCAAGCTGGAAAAAGAAGCCAACCGTTACATCCAGCAGTGGGAAAAAGAGAAAATCTCTATTGAAAACGGAAGATGGGGCCCTTTTGTAAAATTCGGAAAAGCCATGTTCAAGATCCCGAAGAAAAAAGACGATACAAAGTATGAAGCAGAAGAGCTGAAAACCGTATCGTTGGATGAGGTTAAAAAATGGATCACAGACCAGGATAAAAATGCTTTTGCCGAGAAAAAGAAACCGGCTGCAAAGAAAACCGCGGCCAAGAAAACAACTGCTGCAAAAAAAACAGTAGCCAAAAAGAAATAGTATTAAGATAACTATACAAAGCCGTTAACAGTATGTATTAACGGCTTTTTTTGTATGTTTGCCCTATAAAGAAATTTAAAAGTTAACCTTTCCAAGCTCCGGATTACAATATGGATTTTGAAGATTTTATCATTTCGCCAAGAAATTTCAAAACAGAAAGCTGGCAGATTGGCAGCAGGATCACTAAAAATATAAAAGAAGACAGCATTGTTCTTCTTTTCGTCTCAGATTACAGAGGGGCAGGCGGTGATGCGGAAGTGCAGGATTTTACGGCAGTCAGAAAAGAGTTCTATAAACTCTCACAGCTGGACTTCGAAATTCCTGTAGTAGATCTTGGGGATCTGGTTTCCGGGAAATCGGTTCAGGATACCCATTATATTTTACAGGAAGTCTTGTCGGCATGTCATTACAAAAGAGCGCTTCCGGTAATTATCGGAGGTTCCAATGACTTTGCTTTTTCATTATTTTCAGCATTGAATTTTCATAAGAAAAATATTAACTACACCCAGATCAGTAATATTATTTCCCTGCAGCAGGGTGAAACCATTAATGAGTATACCTTTCTGGGGAAAATTTTAGGTTCCAAGAACTTTTCCATCAAAAACTATCATCATTTGGGTTATCAGAAACATTTAAATGAAACAGATTCTGTAAGACTCATCAAAGAGGTGGAATTCGATATTGTCCGCCTTGCAGAAATGATGAACTCAACGGAAAAAACAGAACCTTTTTTCAGAAGAACAGATCTTGTAACTTTAAACTGTGATGCCGTTGAAAGTTTCAGCGAGCCATTTTCAATGAACCCGCAGGTTAATGGTTTGAACAGAAGGGAACTGTGTGCTTATATGAAGGAAATTGGTCTCAGTGAAAATTTAAAATCAGTAGGGATTTTCAACTACAATATTTATTCTGAAAGCCAGCTGAACCATCAATTGCTTGCCCAGATGATCTGGTACCTGATTGAAGGAATCAATATTCAGAGATCACACCCGAAAGAAAGACACTATGAACTGTTCTATGTGCTGATAGACGATGAGAAGTATGCTTTCAAACGGGATACCTTCAGCAATCTGTGGTATTTTGGAGAAGATGAGAATATAGAAAACTGTATTCCATGCTCTAAAAAAGATTTTGATGAAGCAAAAAGAGGAACGCTTAATCCCAGGCTGACTTTTTAAGTATACATAAACATAAAGATGAAAAAAAAATTAGTATTAGGTGTTGTTCTATTAATTGGAGTCGTTAGCCTCATATATTTCTGGAATAAGTATTCCTATGCCGGCAGGGAGAATTATTTTTCTTCCGCTGCGAAACCCGAGAATGGGCTACAGATTGGTATTATTGGAGATAGCTGGGTGGTAAGACAGAACCTGGATTCACTTTTACAGAAAAAACTTCTGGATAAAGGAATACATTCGGAGATTTATTCATCAGGGAATCCCGGTGCCAAGACCAAAAAGATTTACGAGAACCTGTTTAAAGATGATAACGAAGAGTTTTCTTCCAGAAAAGTAATTGAAAAAAAACCCGATTACTGCATAGTAATTGCCGGAGTTAATGATGCTGCAACCTGTATGGGACCTGAATTTTATACCCATCATATGCTGATGATCATTAAAACACTTCTCCATTATAACATCAGGCCGGTTATTGTTTCCCTTCCGGAATTTGGAGTGGAAGAGAATTTTAAAAGTAAAAATGTAATCAGCAGCCTCAGTAACCGAAGCGCTGAACTGGTTTTAAACGGAGGCGACCAGTTTAAAATCCCAGATTACAGAAATGCCCTGCTGGAAGAACTAAAGCATGATGGACTGGACAAAAAAATAACCATTTTAAACTTTGACGAAGTAACACCAGATTATGATAAAGATAAAGGTCTGTACGCAGATCCCCTGCATTTAAATAAGCTGGGCTACCAGAAATTCAGCGAATTTTTAGCAAAAGGAATGGTTAATTTAGAAAGCACAAAATAATGATTTCAGTTATAGTTCCCGTATACAATGTAGAAAATTATCTGGCAAAATGCCTGGATTCCCTCGTTGCCCAAACTCTTCAGGATATTGAGATTTTGGTGATTAATGACGGCAGTAAAGACAATTCACAGCTTGTTATTGAAGAATATGCAACAAAATTTCCTGAGAAAATAAAAGCTTTTACCAAAGAGAACGGAGGGTTGAGCGATGCCAGGAATTTTGGAATAGAAAGAGCTTCAGGAGAATATATTGGTTTTGTAGACAGCGATGATTATGTTACAGAAACAATGTTTGAAGAAATGCTGCAGCTGGCAGAAAAACATCAGGCAAAAATAGTTATCTGTAATATTCAGAAAGTGGATCAGGACGGAAAAGTAACGCAAAAACTGACACAGATTCCCAATATGACTGAAAAAATAGACCTGGAAGATCATTTTTCTGTTTTTTCAGATCTCAGTTATTTTGCCTGTAACAAATTGTTTAAAAAAGAGCTTTTTGATTATAAAAGATTTAAAAAAGGAGTCCATTTTGAAGATATTCAGCTGATACCGCAACTGCTTTTGGAATGTAAAGTCATAGCCCAGACGCAGAATTTTCATTATCAGTATCTGGAGCGTACGGATTCTATTACAAAAACCCATACGGAAAAAGGGCTCGATATTCTGAAAGCAGTAAAAGATGTAGAAGCTGTATTTGAAAAATCCGGATATTCCCACAAAAGGGAAGAGCTTAAAAACTTCCAGATATTTGAAGGCGTATATTCGTTTCTGGCCTATCTGGCCTTTGTGAAAAATGCAGAAATATTTTATAAAATGGACGGTGAACTGACCATTTTTATGAAGGAAAGAAAAATAAAAATTAAAGATATATTGAACTATAGTCGTTTTGGTAAAAATTATCTTTTATCTTTGCCGTTGAAAAAAAAGATTTTTTATCTCTTGTTTTTTGCAGGGCAAAAGAAGCTGATAAAGAAATTGTTATAACACAAATGATAAGTACAATTGTTTCAGTCGTGATGTAAAACATTAACGTTTAACTTTTTATGAGGTATCTTGATGTGCCTTATCAGAAGTATTGATGATGTACTTGATAAAAAAAAATGAAGAATTTTGAATTGTTCTTAAGCGAATCAGGAGTTTCTATTTTTTACGTGAAAATAGGATTAGGCTTCTTGTTCTCTTTTTTAATTACCTTTTTCTCTATTCCCACCATCATTAAGATCTCAAGAAGAAAGAATCTTATGGATGAGCCGGGAATAAGGAGTTCCCATCTCAGAAAAATCCCTAACCTGGGTGGTATTGCTATTTTTTATTCGATAGGAATATGTGCATCCATATTTGCATACGAGCTGTTTGATCTCTACAAATTTTTATTTGCCTCATTAATTATCCTTCTGTACATAGGAGTAATGGACGATATTGTGGTGATGAGAGCTTATAAGAAGCTTGTGGCACAGATTATAGTTTCCGCATTGGCTGTAATTGGGTCCGATATCAGGATCAGAAGTTTATTCGGAATATTCGGAATTTATGAAATGGGGTATTTCATAAGTGTGCTGTTCAGTATTATCACATTTATTATTCTTATCAATGCTTTTAATCTGATTGACGGGATAGACGGCCTGGCCGGAGGATATTCTGTAATCTGCAGTGCTCTTTTCGGAATAAGTTACTACAGGCTGGGAGAGTATAATTATCCGCTCGTGGTTTTGTCTGTAATTATCATAGGAACTGTATTGGCATTTTTGTACTATAATTTATCCAACTACAGGACCAATAAAATATTCATGGGAGATACGGGATCCATGCTTCTCGGTTTTCTTCTGGCATTCACTTCCATCTATTTTATTGATATTTTTATAGACAGGGAACTTCCCAATGTACCAAGGTATCACCTGCAGTCTGCACCGGCCATAGCAGTTGCTATCCTTATTCTGCCGATTGTGGATACGTTGAATGTAATCATTATAAGACTGTGCAATAAGAAATCACCTTTTGATGCAGATAAAAACCATATCCATCACAAACTTCTGAAGCTTGATCTTACCCATAGACGCTCTACATTCTATATTATCGTCTACTACCTGATGATTGTAACCGTGGCTTATTATTTAAGACACCTCAATATAAACCTTCTTTTGTTCATAATTATTTTAATGGGATTTTTAGGAGCCTACCTGCCGGATCTTATTTATCATTTACGAAATAATAAGAAAATAAGAATTTAATTTTTACTTTTGCAAATAACATCCAAAATATGATGAAGAATTTGAAATATTTATTTTTACTACTACCCTTTTTTATAACATCCTGCATTACCAAGAAAGATGTAAGGTATTTGCAGCCCAGCGAGAGTCTCGTGATTAATGAAGAAGGACTTATTCCCTACAATATCCCTACGTACAGGATTACCAAGAATGATATCCTTAACCTTAACATTGTGACCACTCCCAAAGGAGATGCAGCACAGTTTTATTCCTCTCTGAACACATCCGGTGGAGTGGGCGGAGGAGCCAATACCGCATTAAGCGGAGGCGGTAACGGAGGAGCCGGGGGAAATGTAGCCGGCGGTAATATGAATTTTTATTTTAACGGCTTGAAAGTGGATTCCAAAGGAGATATCAACGTGTTCGGAATAGGGTACGTTAAAGCCGAAGGAAGAACACTGGAAGATGTTACCCAGGAACTTCAGGAAAAAGTAAACGAAAACTTCCAGGAAGGAAAAGCTGAAGTAAGACTGAATACAGACGGGATAACCTATTATATTCTGGGAGACGTAGAAACTACAGGACTTTCCGGAGAAAAAGTTGCCCACAAAAATACATTGACCATTACAGAAGCATTAGCTATTAATGGAGGGTTGAACAGAACAGTTGACCGTACCAATATTGTTATCCACAGAAAATTGCCGGAAGGAATAAAAGTGGCAAAAATAGACCTTACCCGTGAAGATCTCATGAACTCCCCATACTATTATCTGCAGAATGGCGATGAAATCTATCTGAATACCAGAGGTAAGAGCTTGAACGGATTTGGAAAAGATCCTGTACAGACATTAACGACTGGGGTATCGGTGATTACTACAGCATTATCAATTTATCTGCTTCTTAAAAACCTTTAAACCATGATTCCAGACAAAGGCACCCAAATAGGGAAAAACGAATCCCAGAAGGAAAAGTATGGATCGTTTGCATTATTTGATATTGAACATTTCCTGAGAAGAATACTTAAAAACTGGTATTGGTTTGTATTCATGCTGTTTATCGGCTACATTATTTCATGGGTATACAGCAAGTATTACGCACAAAATATTTATTCCTCAGATCTTTCCCTCAGTATATCCAATAACACATCCAGTTATTTTACCCCCAACCAGTCTATCAACTTTATCTGGGGACAGAATGGAAACCAGGACGGGGTTTATCTTAAAAAAATGTTGTTATCCAGATCTCATAACGAGTTCTTGGTAAAAGAATTAGATCTTTTTGTTAATTATTCAACCAAAGGATTAATCAAATCAACCTATATTGATAAAACTGATTCACCGGTATTTTTGCAGATCGACAAAAAGCACCTGCAGCAGGTCAATTATCCTATTACGCTGATTCCGAAAGGGGGAGACTCTTATGAAGTAGTTCTTCCGAATGAAGGGCAGTCTACCAATTTATACAGCTATGAAACAGAAGGATTCCAGCCTATTAATGCATATAGCAGACCTGCCAATAAGATTATAAAAGTAAATGAATGGTATAATTCTCCGAACCTTAGGTTCAGACTGCTTAAGAATACAGTAGCTCCCAAAATAAAAATTGAGAACGTTATTGTAAGTCTTAACTCTGTAAACCAAAGCGTAAATGAGATTGTTTCTACCATAGGAGTGCAATTTGACAAGGAGATTGCTACCATTATGATTATTAACAAAAAAGGTTTTAATCTTAACAGTACGGTAAACTTCCTGAATAAATCTGTAGCCGAGCTTCAGAAGAAAAGGTTGGCGGATAAAAATATTGTTAATAAAAACACAGACCTTTATCTGCAGGCCAATATAGATGGTATCCGTAAAAAGCTCGACTCAAGTGCGGCGGTTCTGAACTACCTTAAAACTTCCGAAAAGCTTTATAACATCAAAGACAGAGACGAAAAATCTTTAGAAAAAATAAAAGATCTTGAAGCCAAGAAAGCAGATATTATAAGCAAAATCAACTCGCTGAATAATATTAAAAATACACTTCAGAGTCAGAATTTTGATAAAATGATCAGTACAAATGCTGCAGGGTTTGAAGATGGTTTCTTTACAGCTACTGTTTCAGAACTTAAAGCTCTGTATATGAAGAGAAGAGAAATGGCAACCATCTATAAGCCGAACTCCGAGCCTATGAAAGAAATAGACAGGCTTATTAATGAGGCAAGAACAGGTTCGTCAGGTTCTCTTAGAAATTATTATACAAAATATTACGATGAGATCGGTAATATAGACCGCCAGGTAGCAGAAGCCAATACAGATCTTAACTCATATCCTGAAAAAGAAAGAAAATATCTTGATGCAGAAAGAGGATACAGTATGATTGAGGCTACTTATAACAGCCTTTTGGGAAGACAGAACGAGGCGCAGATGAAAGTGGCTACCAACCAGTCTGATATTACTGTAATTGACCCTGCTAAAAACCTGGGGCAGGCTCCGATTGGCCCTAACGTAAAAGCAATCAAATCGGCGATTATGTTTGGATTGTTGTTGATTCCATTATTATTTATCCTGGTTGGAGAATTACTGGATAATAAAATCCGAAATATCAAAGAACTGCTGGGTGCAACAAAGATTCCTCTTCTTGGGGTTATCGGAAACAATACCAACGAGAGTATGCTTACTGTTTTGGAACAGCCTAAATCATCCGTATCAGAGGCATTCAGGGGAATAAGAGCAAACATGAGGTTCTTAATGGAGAATAACAGGGAAGACGGAAAAGGAAAAACCATTCTGATTACATCATCCATTGGGGGTGAAGGAAAAACATATATCTCCATCAACCTTGCTTCAGTAATAGGATTAAGTGATAAAAAGACAATCCTTCTTGGAATGGACCTTAGAAAACCGAAGATCTTTGGAGATTTTAAAATTGATAACAAATATGGTATCTCCAATTACCTGACAGGAGAAGTGGGAATAGATCAAATCATTAATAAAACCAAGATTCCTAACCTGGATGTGGCTACTTCCGGACCAATTCCTCCGAATCCGTCAGAGCTCCTTATGAGCAGCAGAAATATCAAATTCCTGGAAGAGCTGAAAGATAAATACGATTTTATCATCATCGACTCTCCTCCGGTAGGTTTGGTAGCAGACTCTTACGAGCTGATGAAATATTCGGATGCCAATATCTATGTGGTTCGTCATGAATACACCGAAAAGTATATGCTGAAGATGATCGCAGAGAAATATCATAACGAAGAAGTTGATCATTTAGGACTTGTATATAATGATTACAATAAAAAACAAGGGTATGGTTATGGCTACGGTTACGGATATGGTTACGGATATGGCTATTTTGATGAAGACAAAAATTATAAAGAACCTTTGTTAATAAGAATACGAAATAAGGTTCAAACAATATTTAATAAAAAATAACGTTTTAAACCCTCAGCAAATGGGGGTTTTTTTATACTTTCAGTTTTGGTCATCTAAGGAAAAAAGAATATTTTTGGCACTTTGTCGTTTACTTTATAACAAATTATGTTTTTTTGTTTATTTTTAACTATACATTAAGAATATCATTAATATAAAAATGTTTTATATTTGCAAAAATTAAATTTTAAAATAACCATAAATCCATATTCTTTTATGAATAAAAAATTATTGTTTAGCTTTATTGCCTTCCTGGGAATGGTAAGTGTTAAAGCACAAAGAAATGAATTGGGAGTTCGTCTGGGTATGAGTAACCTAGTTGGGGACATAGGACGGACCAATTATATTTTACAAAAGCCGTTGGATTTAGACAGAATGTCAGATTGGGGGTTCCCATTTTATGGAGGTTTATTATATAGATTTAATTTTAACCCGCATCAGACCGTTAGATTGGATTTAGGATATAACCAGATTCAGTTTAGCGATAAAGCTGCGAAAGAAGAATACAGAGTAAATAGAAACTCATACGGAAAAAATAATGTATACGAAGCAAGTTTAACTTTTGAATACAATCTTTTCCCCGTAAATAATGAACAGATAAGCATGGTAAGCCCTTATATCTTTGGAGGTATCGGTGCTTTGATGTTTGATGCTCCTAAAGCCAATCTTGTAAACGATTTTAGAAGAGATGCAGATGGCGTGGCGCAGGCTCCTCTTAATGAACAGGATTTTAAGAGTACCCCAGAATATACATTAGGAAAAAAAGTAACGATGCATATTCCTTTTGGAGTTGGTTTGAAATATAAGTTCAACCATAATTGGGCTATATTTGCAGAAGCTACATTTAGATATACACTGACGGATCAGCTTGATCACAGCAGACTGCTTTCAAAAGATCTTACATCCAGCTTTAATGGAGATATTTTGGATCCTGCTACCGGTGGATCACTGCTGCAGTCAGGAAACTATTATGCAGTTTCTAAAGAAAGAGAACAGGAACTTCTTTATAAAAGAAATATAGGCGATGAAAGGTCGAAAGACTGGATGAATACTTTTAGTTTAGGACTTACCTATTCATTCGGAAGACCTCCGTGTTATTGTGATTAATTAATATGTCGTTGATTAAAGATAAAATAAATTCTCAGAATTTACCGAAACACGTCGCCATTATTATGGACGGCAATGGAAGATGGGCGAAAACACGTGGCGAAGAAAGAACCTTTGGTCACAGAAACGCCATTGATGCAGTAAGAAATGCCATTAATGCATGTAATGAGATAGATATACCCTATTTAACACTGTATACATTTTCCTCTGAAAACTGGAACCGCCCTGCAGATGAAGTTAATACACTGATGAATCTGCTGGTGGAAACCCTGTTGCTGGAAGCTGAAGAAATTTTCAGCAAAGGACTCAGAATGCATGTTATAGGAAATTTAGAAAAGCTGCCTCTTCTTGTAAGAGAACAGCTTGAACGTGTAATAGAGCTTACAAAAGAAAACACAAAAGGCAATTTAGTACTGGCAATAAGCTATGGCTCACAGAATGAAATATTGAATGCCGTAAAAAGCATCAGTTCAGACGTGAAAGAAGGAAAAGTTGATATTGAGAATATTGATGAAAAATTATTCGAAAATTACCTTTATACAAAGGATCTTCCTCCTGTAGACCTGCTGATAAGAACCAGCGGGGAAATAAGAATAAGCAACTTCCTCCTTTGGCAGATTGCTTATGCGGAATTACAGTTTTTAAATGTCCTGTGGCCGGATTTTACAAAAGATATCTTCTTCCAGTGTATTGTAGATTATCAGAATAAAGAAAGAAGATACGGTTTAACCGGCGACCAGATAAACGCCCAATAAATTTAAAGAAAAGAAAGACTCGATAAAATGAAGTTTAGACTATTACCCATCATAATGTTTGCTGCTTCGGCACATTTTTATGGACAAGTAACTCCTCAGGACAGCACCAAAGTAAATAATGCTGTACATGCAGAAAATGAAGCAGGAACTTACACTCTTAAAGACATTGTTGTAGATGGGGTAAAAAAATATACACCGGCACAGATCTTAAGATTTACAGGCTTAACCAAAGGAGAAGCTGTAGATATTCCGGGACAGAAGATCAGCAACGCTGTTAAAAAGCTTTGGGATACCCAGTCTTTTTCAGAAGTTGAAGTGTACGTTCAGAGTATTGAAGGGCAGACCGTAATTCTGAGATTCTACCTCGAAGACCTTAAAGAACTTGGAGAGGTAAAATTCACAGGTAGAGGGATCGGTAAATCTAAAAACGAAAAACTTACAAAAGACAATAATCTAAAACCTGGAACAAAAATCACCCAAAACCTGATCTCAAGCCTTAAGACCAAAGTTCCTAAGGATTATGTGAAAAAAGGTTTTGCAGATGCTAAAATCACCATTCAGGATAAAGTGAATGCAAATGATCCGTCTATGGTAGACTGGACCATTAATATCGATAAAGGTAAAAGAATAAAAATCGACCATATCGAATTTGAAGGCAACCAAAGCGTTACTGATGCAAAGCTTAGAAAAAAAGCCTTCAAAGAAACCAAACAAAAGAGATTTGGTATCGGCGGAATTCTGAAATCTTCAAAATTCATTGAAGAAAAATACCAGGAAGACAAGCAGAGCCTTGTGAGCTACTATAACTCTTTAGGATATAGAGATGCTAAGATTGTTTCAGATTCCGTATGGAGAAACAAGAGAAATAACTACGAAATCAATGTAAAGCTTAACGAAGGTAAAAAGTACTATATCGGGGATGTTACATTCACCGGAAATACCGTTTACTCTACAGAATATTTACAGAGATTATTAGGATATAAAAAAGGAGATATTTACGATGCCGTTGGTTTCAACAAAAAAGTTGGGGAAGACGGAGGTAAAGAAGACGATTCAGATATCAAGTCTGTCTACATGAATAACGGTTACCTTTTCTCTAATGTAACACCGGTAGAAAAATCCGTGTCAGGAGATGCCGTAAATCTGGAAATCAGAATTAATGAAGGTGAACAGGCAACCTGGAACAAAGTAACATGGCAGGGGAATACCACTACCCATGACCACGTTGTATTGAGAGCCCTGAGAACAAAACCGGGAGAGCTTTTCAAAAAGACAGAAATTAAAAGAACGTACTTCGATTTAGCAGGGATGTCCTTCTTTGACCCTCAGCAGGTTGGTCAGGATATTCAGCCGAATCAGCAGGATAATACTGTAGACATCAACTGGAAACTGGTTGAAAAAGGTTCTTCCCAGGTACAGTTACAGGCAGGTTACGGTGGTAACAGCTTTATCGGGACCTTAGGACTTACCTTCAACAACTTCTCTTTAAAGAACTTCCTTAAGTTTAAAGACTTTAAGCCGGTTCCACAGGGAGATGGCCAGACTTTGTCTATCCAGGCGCAGGCAGGACAGTATTTCCAAAACTATGGAATCTCATTTACTGAGCCATGGTTGTTCGGAACAAGACCTACAGCCCTTTCAGTAAGTTTAAATACTTCCAGAGTAAAATACAGTGATAGTTATGGAGCTGCTCAAAAGCTTAATATCTTCTCCGCATCAGTTGGTTTGAACAGATTATTAAACTGGCCGGATGACTACTTCTCACTATATACAGGAATTCAGTACCAGAATTATAAATTCAGTAACTATCCGTTCCAGTTCGGAGATACCACAGAATACTATGGAGATGCCAACAACTTAAGTCTTAATTTAGGTTTAAGCAGAAACTCAGCAGGTATTGACCCTATCTTCCCTACAATGGGTTCAAATATTGAAGTTTCCGCGAAACTTACCGCACCATATTCATTGTTCAGCAACAAAGATTACTCTACAATGTCACCGGTGGACAAGTACAAGTGGATGGAATTCTACAAAATCAAGTTCAAAGCTGACGTTTATAATGAAGTTGCAGGAAAACTTGTATTGAGATCTTCCGCAGAAATGGGATTCATGGACGGATATAACAAAAAATTGGGAGCTCCGCCATTCGAAAGATTCTATGTAGGAGGTACAGGACTTTTCGGAGGTAGATATGACGGACGTGAATTGATTCCATTGAGAGGATATGAAAACGCTTCAACATACGGAGGAGAAATAGATGATATTACCCAAAGAGGAGGAGGTACAATCTATAACAGATTTACCCTGGAATTAAGATACCCGATCTCTATGAACCAGACAGCTAAGATCTATGCACTTACCTTTGCAGAAGGGGGGAACGTATGGAACTCCTGGAGCACATACAACCCGTTCCAGCTGAAAAGATCTGTGGGAATTGGAGTAAGAGTATACATGGGAGCTTTTGGTTTGATCGGATTTGACTTTGCTTACGGATTTGATAAAACAGTTTCCGGAACAGAACCATCCGGATGGAAAACACACTTCCTGATGAACCAATCATTATAATTCACACAATATGAAAAACCTTAAAATCATTTTCACATTTGTATTGTTCCTGCTTTTCGGCCTTTCGAATGCCCAGAAAGTTGGAATAGTAGATACAGGCTATATTTTAGACAAGCTACCTCAATACAAAGAAGCAGAAGCAAGATTAAATTCACAGATCGATACCTGGCAGGCAGAACTTCAAAACCTGCAGTCAGAATACGAAAGAAAAAAATCTGCATTTGAAAGTGAGAAAGTATTGTTGATAGGAGATCAGCTAAAGCTCAGAGAAAAAGAAGTATTGGATCTTGAGAAAAATATCAAAACTACCACAAGCTTACGTTTTGGAGCCAATGGTGAGATTACAAAACTGAGAACAAATCTGGTTGTTCCGTTTCAGGATCAGATCTGGACCGCTGTTAAAACAATGGCCGAGAAAAACGGATTGGGCACGGTTCTTGATAAATCCGATAACAATGTTCTTTTCCTTTTGCCCAGATATGATTATACAGAAAAAGTATTAACGATCTTATTGAAAGGATCCTCTGCATCTGATAAAAAAGAAAAGACAAACAGTAAAAAATAAAGTTTAAGTTAACTTTTACTTAAAATTAAAATCTAAAAACAAATTAAATTATTTATTTTACCAATTATGAAAAAATTAAGTGTATTATTTGCCGTGGTAGTAATGGTTGTATCGGTAAGTATGGCGAAAGCTCAGAAACTAGCTACTGTAGATTTAATGGGAGTTCTTAATGCAATGCCTGAAAAGAAAAAAGCAGATACTGATATAAAAACTTTCTTAGATGCTAAACAAGCTGAAATTAAGAAAAAAGCAGATGCTGGACAGGCTAAGTTAAAGCAGTATACTGAAGAAGCTCCTAAGAAAACGGCTGACGAGAACAAAGCTAGAGAAACAGAATTACAGAAACTTCAGGAAGAAATTGCTCAGATGCAGGATAAAGCTCAGAAAGATCTTCAGGCTAAGCAGGATGTTGCTTTCGGACCAATTGAGAAAAAACTGAATGATGCCATCGAGAAAGTAGCTAAAGCTAACGGATACGAATTCATCATGGATGCAAACTCTGCTGCTTTGGTTTACAAATCAGGTGCAGATGCTACAGCTGCTGTTAAGAAAGAATTAGGGATCAACTAATAAATTAACAAAGTTTTATAAATTAACCGTCTCTTTTAAAGGCGGTTTTTTTATTTTTGCCCTATGGAAAAAGAAGTATCAACAACCGTAAAAGTAAGGTTCAGCGATTGTGATCCGATAGGACATTTGAATAACGTGAAATATCTGGATTATATGTTCAACGCCAGAGAAGACCATGTAGAAACATTTTACGGATTCACATACGAAGAATATACCAAAAAGACCGGATGTACGTGGATTGCTATTCAGAATGAGATCGCTTATTTAAAAGAAGTAAGATACAATACCCAGGTAATAATCAGCAGTAAAACCATAGAAGTGCAGGACAGAACAGCCAAAGTAGAAATACTCATGAAAAGCCTGGACGAAAAAACAGTTCATGCCGTATTATGGGTTACCGTGATTTACTTCAACCTCAAAACAAGAAAATCTGAAGTTCACCCGGAAGATATAAAAGAAACCTTTGGGAAATTTTATGTAGATATTGAGCAAAAAGATTTCCAGCCCAGAGTGAAATTCCTTAGATCTCAGAACGCAAAAAATTCTTAATCGGAAATAATGAAATAACCCAATTTCTAAAAGGATATTTCTTAATAATACATCAATAGTAAAATAATAAAATTACAGATGAAAAAAATAGCAGTAATAGGAGGAAATGGTCAGTTAGGTAACTGTATCAGAAAAATAGCACCTGATTTTGAAAATACGTATGAATTCATATTTACGGATTCCCAGACACTGGATATTACAAATGAAGATCAGATCAATGGCTTCTTCTATGATAACAAACCCGACTATTGTATTAATGCTTCCGCATACACAGCAGTTGATCTCGCCGAAAAAGAAAAAGACAAAGCATTTGCAGTAAATGCTGACGGTGTTGCATATCTTGCCCAGGCCTGTGCAGATAATAAATGTATTCTGATCCACGTTTCCACCGATTATGTATTTGATGGAGATACGAACCTGCCTTACTCAGAAGACGATTTCACCAATCCAACCGGGGTATATGGTGCGTCAAAAAGAAAAGGGGAAGAGCTTGCCCTGGAAATTAATCCCAAAACTATTATTTTAAGAACTTCATGGCTCTATTCAGAGTTTAATAAAAACTTTGTGAAAACAATGCTGAACCTTTTCTCTCAAAAAGATCAGTTGGGAATTGTTGCCGATCAGTTTGGACAGCCCACCAATGCAAATGACCTGGCAGAAGCTATTATGGACATTATCGAAACTCCCGGTAAAACTTTTGGAATCTTTCATTTCTCAAACTACCCGGAAACCACCTGGTTTGAATTTGCAAAAAAAATTGCAGAATTCTCCGGCTCTTCAGTGCAGTTAAACCCTTTAACCACGGATCAATACCCGACTCCCGCAAAAAGGCCGGGAAGAAGCACCATGTCATTGGATAAAATAGAAGAAGTGTACAAAATAGAGCCTAAACATTGGGAAAACAGTCTTGAAGAATCAGTTAAAATATTAACACAACAATAATATGATCAAGAATCTGGCAGTTGCTGTTTCCATATTCTGTATTCACCTGTGTAATGCACAGAATGTTTACCTTTCAAAAGTTGAAAAAACAAACGACAATACAGATAAGTTCTTGTATAAAAAAACTGAATCAACAATTGATGCCCAATATTTAGGTGAAATTGAAGTTCAGGGATTCTCAAAAGATGATGCAGCTGTTTTTTCACTGATATACAAGAAAGCAAAAGAAATAGGAGCCAATACCTTTTCATTTAAACCCTTTGGAAATATAGATGGCACTCCTCAGCCTCTTAATCCTGCCAACTATAGGATTGCTCTATACTATACTCCCAAAGAAAAATTAGCAGATCAAAACGGGAAATTATATGTTTTTGCTTCCTCGGATAAAGATCAGAAGATCAATATCAATAAAAAAGACTATTTACTCACTCCCAGATCATATATTACCTTGGATATTATCCCGGGAGAAGTGTATACCATATCAACAAAAAAACTTTTAGGCTCTACAATTAAAGTTCAGCCCAAAACAAATAATGAGAATCTGTACTTTCAGGCCTCTTCTTTAAAAGTAAAATCAGATACATCAGGAACCGGTGGTTTAAATCTGAAATCCGGCGATATTATCGGGTTAGAAAAATCTTATGCAGATTTTTTAAGCCTTATTTATGTTCACAATAAACCATAATATCTTAGGTAAATAAAAACAGGCAACAGGTTTAAACAAATGTTTAAAATTTTTCTTCCTGCTTACCAGTTCTTTACAGTCAAATATTACGCAAACATGAAATTTATGTTAAATAAATTTGTTTTGTGTAGGGTAAAGAGCCTATCTTTGCCCCACTGAAAACGAAAGGAATCAGTAAGCGCAGGAGTTGGATTGGATATTTAGGAAAAGGGGTTAGGG
Organism: Chryseobacterium shigense; assembly: GCF_014207845.1. NCBI lineage: Bacteria > Pseudomonadati > Bacteroidota > Flavobacteriia > Flavobacteriales > Weeksellaceae > Chryseobacterium > Chryseobacterium shigense. Next base: position 80 of record NZ_JACHLC010000002.1, on the reverse strand, counting down.
TTAAAAAAAAACTTTAAATTTTCTTTGATAAATATTTGGTCATTAATAAATAAATAATTACTTTTGCAACCGCAAATAAG